>CAYJBH010000083.1:0-2523 GCA_964368625.1 uncultured Oscillospiraceae bacterium | reverse complement strand
AGTGGGTTTTGTCATCGCGACTGCGGGCTTGCGTGGCAGGTGGCGATCCAATCTTTTTATATTGCAGAATTTTTTGATTGGTTTGCTTCGTTCCTCGCAATGACATAATTTGTGTGGAATGTTTTGTTTTTGTGTCATGCAGAACCTGATCCGGCATCCAGTCAAACAATTTGCTAAATTATTTCTGGATCACCCTGTCTATTCTTCGCCCTATGGGCTCAGGCAGGAGGATGACAGGAGCGGGTTTTGATTAAGGCACAAAAAACTCACTAGGAAGGTATTAAAAATAGATGGTGCTGCATTAAAAGCTCATTATCCAAACTATATATTTTTGTGGAATAAAAAACACTTTTAAAAAAAATTAAAAAAATATTGACAAAAAAAACAAGTGAGGTATAGTTCGATTCTTAACTAAATTAACTTATTTATTATTTTAAAAATTGAAAAAATGGGAAAGAAAACATTATTTGAGAAGTTTGTAAACACACATCTTCTTGCAGAAAAAAACAAAGTAGAGTCAACTCTATCTAACTATCAAAGAGAACAAAAAGTTGACATTGTGAGTGAGACCTCCGGTCTGATTACTACTGCGAGTGGTATTTCATTTAATAGAATAACTGTATACAAGGAGTTCATCAAGGTGGCAAATGCTGAAAAAGCTTTTTTGTTTTCCTTAGGATCGAATTGTGAAATGGAAAAACTACTGGATATGGTAAATTCTACGAAGTTTCCGCTAAAGACAATTTCTCTCATATTAGAGAAAGCTGAACATATTGATATAGTGAGGTTGTACAAAAAGCTATATAATAAGGAAAGTAACCGTCTTAACCGTCAAGAGTTTTTATTAAACTATTTGGCATGCAAGGAAATGAGCGACGCGTTGAGAATCCTTCTAGAGAACTATAGTATCTCGTTTAAGGAAGATGAGTTGAGTGACACGTTGTCTTGGGTAGATAAAGGTCTGACAGACCTTATATTAGCCAAAACAACAAAGGTGTATTCTAGCACAGTTGCCTTGATGTTTGACAATGTGAATGCGTTAAAAGTGCTATTTGAAAAGATAGGCTCGTCTAATGATAGCGATATTGCATTTTATCAAAAAAATCAGATAACCCTATCTGATAAAGATTGGAATAGCTTAATGAAACGCAAAAAACTCTTAGCTGTGTTTTTAAGATTAATGTGCAATCAGAAAGCAACGCTGACTGGAGACCAAATAAAAGAATTCTTAAAAAACAAGGAGTGCGAAAATCTGTGGGCAATATTATTCTACGCGACGCCTCTAGAAGAGGAAGAGCAGAAAATCATTTTGCAAACAGAGGATGACGAATTAATCAGTTTGATGATATCTGCAAAGGTGACTTTTTACAATTATTGTAAAAGAAGAACCTATAACGATCTGCGTGACTACTGGGCAGAAAGCATTGAACGCAATTACATTAGTGAACAAACTATCATTTGCGAGGACGTTTTTCAAGAATGCTTGGAAAAAAGGTTTGTAAAAAGCCTTGTTGCTCTTAATGAATATGCAAAAGATAATCTAGTGAGATGGTCTAATGCCAAAAAAGAAGAGGCAATATTCGACATTAAACACCCAGATCTAATTTGTGCGTTAAATGTTGATGACAACAAAACTCAACTGCGCATTCTTAGAGAATGTAATGTTGATTGTTTGCGTGCCATGTGCTCTAACACTAGCAATTTAAGCCATTATGTTTCTAAACAAATAATCAAGAGAAATGATAGTGAAGAGTTGTTGGTGTTGGCTGAGTTCACAAAAGATGAGAACATTGCTGCCGAACTTTGTGAAATGGGTCTTACAAAGGTGATTATATCTTTAATCAAAAATTTCAAAGGAAATCTACCGCTAAAAGTAAGAGATATGATTCTTCAAAGAGATATTGAAGACGAAGTTCTTTTGTTAGAAGACTTCCCTCAAATTTCTGAGGTTGTTGAAAACCCTAAACGAGTATATACATTAGATGATGTAATTGCTCGTAAAAAACTGGAGCGTCTCTTATCTAAAACCCGTCTTTCACCATATGAAATAGAGAGACATAAGTTGGAATTTTCATCTAGAGGGGTCAACCTTGAGGATACGGGTATTGGTGCTATTGATCATCCGTTTCCAACAGGGCATATAGTCCTTAGTGCATCAAGCACTCAAGAACTGTCTGGATTGATACAGGAAATGATTTGTGATGGCTGGCATTGTTATGGTGAACATAGCGACAAGACAATCGTTAACACTTGCGATAATAATCAGTATGTAAGAAACTCTGGTGGTGATGGATTTTATACCCTTATTAACCGCTACGATATCTCTCAACGAGCGGTGACACAGGCAATGGTCACGTATCGTGATAGTTATATCGACGTTCTCCTTGACGAAGAAGAACTTGCGAATAGTTAACTAAACAAAAGGTAGTAGATTTATTTCTACTACCTTTTTTATTATATTGGCTTGCCGTCCTTCGTTCGTTCGCTTTGCTCACCGGCATACTTCCGTCTGCCTCTCACTCA
>CAYJBH010000082.1:0-2986 GCA_964368625.1 uncultured Oscillospiraceae bacterium | reverse complement strand
TACTTCCCCCTTAACCGTTACGACGCTTAACAATTAAGCTGTCGCTTCTGTGCTTCTTATCGCGAGTCTTGTAACCAAGTGTCGGTTTACCCCAAGGAGTAACCGGACCCGGACGACCGATTGGGCTTTTACCCTCACCACCACCGTGGGGATGATCGCAGGGGTTCATAACGCTACCACGAACCGTTGGACGCCAACCCTTATGACGCATACGACCGGCTTTTCCATAGTTTACATTCTCATGGTCGGTATTTCCTACCTGGCCAACAGTTGCCATACAGTTCTGAGGAACACGGCGAAGTTCACCGGATGGAAGACGAAGAAGAGCGTACTTACCTTCTTTAGCCATTAGCTGTGCGCCAACACCGGCACCACGTACCAGCTGTGCACCCTTACCTGGGTAAAGTTCAATGTTGTGTACTAACGTACCAACAGGCATGTTTGTAAATGCAAGTGCATTACCCGGTTTAATGTCAGAAGAAGGACCGGACATAACTGTATCGCCAACGCTTAATCCATTTGGTGCAATGATGTAAGATTTTACGCCATCTTCATATTGAATTAATGCAATGTGAGCACTACGGTTAGGATCGTACTCTAATGTTAAAACCTTTGCAGGTATATCAAGCTTATTACGCTTGAAATCAATTACACGATACTTTGTTCTGTTACCGCCACCATGATGACGAACGGTGATGCGGCCTGTATTGTTACGTCCGCTGTGTTTTTTCATAGGTTCCAACAAGCTACGTTCCGGTTTTACCTTTGAAAGACCGGAATAGTCTGTTACCGTCATTCCACGTCTACCGGGTGTTGTTGGTTTATACTTTTTAATAGCCATTTTGCTTTTTTCTCCTCAATGTTGTGAATGGGGTCATGCGACCACACCATTAAACTATCAGCTAATTGAGTGACTCAAAAAACTCAATACCCTTAGAATCTTTTTTAAGTGTTACAATAGCCTTCTTACCTGCAGATGTATATCCACCTACACGACCTCTTCTGCGAAAACGTCCGCGTACAGAAATTGTGTTTACCTTGTCAACCTTAACACCGAAAATTTCCTCAATCGCCTGAGCAATCTGAATTTTTCCTGCTGATGGATGAACCTTAAAGGTGTATTTTCTCATAGCATGTCCGGCCATTGAACGCTCGGTAATTACCGGGTAGAGTATGATATCGTTATTTAGCATACGTCAAATACCTCCTCTATTTTCTTAACGGCATCCAAGCTCAATACTAATGTTGAAGCATTCACAATGTCATATACATTGAGTGTTGTAGCCATTGTTGTTTTAGTGTTTACAATGTTGGAAGCACTCTTAACAAGTGTTTTTTGTAGATCAGCTGTTACAATTAATGATTTCTTACCAACACCGAGAGCTGCTAGCATCTCAACAACATTCTTTGTCTTATAGTCGCTAATTCCATAATCATCAACAATAACCATGTTATTTGCGGCAACCTTCTCTGATAATGCCGAGAAAAGTGCAAGACGCTTCTGCTGTTTGTTTATACGGTAGCTATAATCGCGTGGTTTTGGACCTAATGCAACACCACCATGTGTCCACTGAGGACTACGTGTACTACCCTGACGAGCACGTCCTGTTCCCTTTTGGCGCCATGGTTTTCTACCACCACCGGAAACCTCTGCTCTTGTTTTAGTGCTCTGTGTACCGGCACGTTGATTTGCCAGATAATTAACTATTGCCGAGTGTACTGCAACCGAGTTAGGCTCAATACCGAAAATCGAATCGGAGAGTTCAATCTCACTGACCTTCTTGCCTTTGTTATCGACTACGTCAAATTTAGCCATGTTATCTCCTCCCCCTCTTATGCCTTGACACTGTCGGTGAGGCAGACTATCGAGCCTTTAGCCCCCGGAACAGCGCCCTTAATGGCAATAAGATTGTTTTCTACGTCTATCTTTGCTATTACAAGATTTTGTACTGTAACCCTCTCACTTCCGAGATGGCCTGGAAGCTTCTTACCCTTCATAACACGTGAAGGAGTAGAACAAGCACCCATAGAACCTGCATGACGCCAAACCGGACCTGTACCATGTGACTCACGTAGTGTATGTCCGTTGTAACGCTTAACGGTACCGGCGAAACCTTTACCCTTGCTGATGCCTACAGCATCAATGTGCTCACCAACTTCAAAGGTGTCTGCCTTAATGATATCGCCTACATTCATTTCTGAAATGTCGTTAAAGCGAAATTCGCGAAGTGTTTTCTTAGGTGCTACATCATTTTTAGCGAAGTGTCCTTTGTCAGGTTTGTTAAGACGTTTTACCGATACCTCACCAAAACCTAGCTGTACAGCCTCATATCCGTCTGTCTCAATTGTTTTCTTTTGAACCACTGTGCATGGTCCTGCCTCTATGACTGTTACCGGAATAACCTTTCCAGCCTCATCAAAGATTTGTGTCATACCGACCTTCTTGCCGATAATTCCCTTTTTCATATGGAAAATTCCTCCTTATAGTTATTGGTTGATCTCTATGTCTGCATTGCAGCCACTAATCAACATGACCGGTGGAAGACAAATATTAAAGTTTTATCTCAATATCTACGCCTGCCGGAAGTTGAAGACCCATCAAAGCTTCTATTGTTTTCTGTGAAGGTTTGAGTATGTCTATCAAACGCTTGTGTGTTCTGTTCTCGAACTGCTCACGGGAATCTTTGTATTTGTGAACTGCGCGAAGAATAGTAACGATTTCCTTGTCGGTGGGGAGCGGTATCGGTCCGCAAACCCTTGCACCGGTACGTCTTGCTGTTTCAACAATCTTCTCTGCAGATGTGTCGATTAAGCTATGGTCATAGCTCTTTAGACGTACTCTAATTTTTTCTTTTGCCGCCATTAAACTGCCTCCTGTCAATATTGTTGACAATTTCTTTACAAGCCGCCTTGCGTTTCATAACTTCTCATAGTAAAAACCGACCAACCAACCCCTGTTAGTTGTATCGGCGAAACATTAGGCAAA
>CAYJBH010000081.1:0-3112 GCA_964368625.1 uncultured Oscillospiraceae bacterium | reverse complement strand
AACTTTGCGGTAGAGCTGGATAATTCCAGAACGCTTATGGTACAGCGGCTGTTAAACCTAGATCGATTTACAAGCTTTGATTACGGCGGGTATCCGCTAAGAGCCTATGTTATCGATTCTGCCGTTATAACGAGCTGATGTGCGCCGCCACCCGCCTATCTTCACTGCGGATATGAGAGATTAAAACGCCAATATCGGTATTTAACCTAGAGAGGGTGTTAATTGTTGCGCCCTCTTTTTCTATCTCAATTAATGTATTAGCAAGTTTCTTTTTATATTCTGCATGAAATATTTTATGTTTTGCTATATCGGGGTATTTATAATCTGACTGCAATTTTTCTTCATCGCTGAAATGTTCGTTTACATAGTTATTTAAAAAGCTGCTCGTTTTTTTAATGCTATCCCTACCCTTGCCTACAGAGCATGCCATCATAAGCTCGTTTGTGGCTTCTATTAACCGCTTATGCTGCCCGTCAATAATGCTGTTGCCGGTTACAAGTTCTTTTGTGAATTCATATTTATACATAACGTTTTTTCCTTTATTAATCTATAGATGATAAAATAACTTTATAATTTTTTGGTTATTAACTATTATATATTATTCGGCTTTTTTTTACAACAACTTTATCTATATAGTTTAGCTTTAACTAATGCTAATTAGTAAAATTCACCCTGCGGTATTGACATAGCTGCAAATTTATGGTATAGTATTTCTACCTCTCTTTATGGGTGGTCTTTTTTAGCGTAAATTTGTTTTAACGCGTAAATTTGTTTTTACGTTATATAAACAAACGTTATCCAAAGGCATAGTGATGAGAGGGAGGAGTAGTACCGGCACAAAGCACGGTAACAAACCGCTATAAAAAGGAGACATACTATGAGAGTAAAGATTACACTTGCCTGCACCGATTGCAAGCAGCGCAACTACAACAGTATGAAAAACAAAAAGAACAGCCCTGATAGGCTGGAGCTTAAGAAGTACTGTCGTTTTTGCAAAAAACATACCGCTCATCGTGAAACGAAGTAGGGAGTAAAAAAATGAGCGAAAAGCAAACAACAACTAAGGTTGGATTTGGCACGAGGGTTAAGCTTGTTTTTAAACGTTTTGCTAAATTCTTTGTCGATGTTAAGAGCGAACTTAAGAAGGTTGTATGGCCCACAAGAAAACAGGTAACTAAAAATACCTCTATAGTTTTGGTTGTGGTGGTTATAATGGGGCTTTTATTGTTTGGTTTCGATACCATTATGAAGCTTTTGTTAGACCTTGCATTGATGGGAGGCTAATCCATGGAAGAAGCACAATGGTATGTTGTACACACCTATTCGGGATATGAAAATAAGGTGGCACAAAGCCTTGAGACTATTATTGAGAATAAACGTCTTGCCAACATGATAGAGGAGGTTAGAGTACCTACCGCCATGATGACCGAGATTAAGGACGGCAAGGAGCGCCAGGTTGAGCGCAAGCTGTTCCCAAGCTACGTTCTCGTTAAGATGCATATGACCGACGATTCCTGGTATATAGTTAGAAACACACGTGGTGTTACAGGATTTGTTGGACCGGGATCAAAACCGGTACCGCTTACCAAAACAGAGGTTGATCAACTTTGCTTCGACAGCACCGAAACAGCACTCGACTATAAGGTTGGTGATAGCGTTGAGGTTGTGGCCGTAGGGCCTATGGAAGGTTTCGTTGGGGTTGTTGACTCCATCGACATGGAACATCGCAGGGTTAAGGTTACCGTTTCCATGTTCGGCAGAGCTACACCGGCAGAACTCAGCCTTTCCGAGATTAAACCACTATAATTAGATTTAACAGTATAAACTTTAGGAGAATATAAAGATGGCACAGAAGGTGATTGGCTATATAAAGCTACAGATTCCCGCCGGTAAGGCAACACCGGCTCCGCCTGTTGGTCCGGCTCTAGGACAGCACGGCGTTAATATTATGGCATTTACAAAAGAATTTAACGAGAGAACTCAAAAGGACATAGGTCTTATAATCCCGGTTGTTATTACCGTTTTTGCAGACCACAGCTTTACCTTTGTTACAAAAACTCCACCTGCAGCAGTTTTAATTAAAAAGGCTCTAGGTATTGAGAGCGGAAGCGGCGTTCCTAACCGCACCAAGGTTGGAAGCATTACACGTGCTCAGCTAGAAGAAATTGCAACCCTAAAAATGCCGGATCTTAATGCTGCTAACCTTGAAACAGCAGTTTCTATGATAGCAGGAACGGCACGCAGCATGGGTATCACTGTAGCAGATTAAGTATGCTTTATAAATCAATAAACAATATTTGAGGTGGGAGGAACATTCCGCTATTACCACAGGAGGATTATTTAATATGAAACACGGAAAAAAATATAACGAGAGCGCAAAGCTTATCGATCGCACAAAGCAATACGAAAATGAAGAGGCAATGGATATCATCTGCAAGACTGCTAAAGCTAAGTTCGACGAGACTGTTGAACTTCACATAAAGCTTGGTGTTGACAGCCGTCATGCCGATCAGCAGGTTCGTGGAGCTGTAGTACTACCCCACGGAACAGGTAAGGACGTTCGCGTTATCGCTATCTGTAAAGGTGATGCTGCAAAGGCTGCAACCGAAGCAGGCGCAATGTTAGTAGGAGACGATGACATTGTTGCAAAAATTCAAAACGAAGGTTTTGTAGATTTTGATGTTCTGGTAACAACACCCGACATGATGGGTCTTGTTGGCCGTTTAGGTAAAGTTTTAGGACCGCGTGGCCTTATGCCTAACCCAAAAGCCGGAACAGTTACTCCGGATGTTGGCAGGGCTGTTACCGAGGCAAAAGCAGGTAAGATTGAGTATCGTTTAGACAAAGCTAATATTATCCATGTGCCGATTGGCAAGGCAAGCTTTGGAAGCGAAAAACTTTGTGATAACCTAACAGTTGTTATGGAGGCAGTAGCCAAGGCAAAGCCATCTGCCGCAAAAGGCCAGTACTTCCGCAGTGCATCGGTAGCAAGCACAATGGGCCCCGGTGTTCGTTTAGCAACTAATAAGTACGGGGTATAAAACGTCTCGCTCGAAGAGCGAGACGCCCAAGAATTGACTACGTCAATTCTTCCGGTATTCTAGGTTTTGTA
>CAYJBH010000080.1:322-3286 GCA_964368625.1 uncultured Oscillospiraceae bacterium | reverse complement strand
CTCGATTAATCTTTCTCTAGCAACTTCTGGGTTTGGAGATTTTTTAATTATTTCGATTACTTCGTCTATATTATCGCTTGCAATAATAAGCCCTTCTAGTATGTGCGCTCTTTCTTCGGCTTTTCTTAATTCGTATTTTGTACGACGAACAACTATTTCGTGACGATGTTCTACAAAATTACTAATCAAGCCTTTTATATTGAGCAATTCAGGTTTTCCTTTAACCAATGCAATATTGTTAATACTAAACGATGACTGCATTGCAGAGTATTTATAAAGTTTATTTAGCACTACATTTGCAACTGCATCGCGTTTAATATCAATTACAATTCTCATACCTGTACGGTCTGATTCGTCGTTGATATTTGATATACCTTCAATTTTTTTATCGTTAATAAGTTCAGCTATTTTAATAATTAGCTCAGCTTTATTAACCATATATGGAATTTCTGTAACAATTATTTTTTCTTTACCGTTAGCGTCTACTTCGATTTCTGTTTTAGAACGAATAACAACTCTACCTCTACCCGTTTCGTAGGCTTCTTTAACGCCAGCAATACCATAAATGATACCACCTGTTGGAAAATCTGGAGCTTGAACAATATCGCCGAGTTCTGTTGTTGTTATTTCATTATTATCGATATATGCAATTGTTGCATCAATGGTTTGACCTAAGTTATGCGGGGCCATATTTGTAGCCATACCTACTGCAATACCACTAGCTCCATTTACGATTAAGTTAGGTAGTTTTGTTGGCATTACTGTTGGTTCTTCAAGCGAATCGTCGAAGTTTAAGCTAAAATTTACAGTTTCTTTATCTATATCAACAAGAATTTCGTCTGCAATTTTTGTCATTCTAGCTTCTGTATAACGCATAGCTGCTGGGCTATCGCCATCAACAGAACCAAAGTTACCTTGTCCATCGACTAAAGTATAACGTAATGACCATGATTGAGCCATACGAACCATAGCCATATAAACACTTGAATCGCCATGTGGGTGATATTTACCAAGTACTTCTCCAACTATTCTTGCCGATTTTTTATGTTGTTTGTTTGACAAAAGACCTAGCTCCGACATTCCGTACAATATTCTTCTTTGTACTGGCTTTAAGCCATCTCTTACGTCTGGCAACGCTCTTGATACAATGACAGACAGTGAGTAATCAATGTATGCCGATTTCATTTCATCTTCGATATTTATCGATAGAATCCTAGAACCGTTTATTTCTTCTGACATATTATTAGTGATTTTTTATCTATGTTGTTTCTATTCAAAATATTATCTTTTGTTTAAAAGGTCTGACAAGATAGTTTGAATATTTGGCTACACAAACATATAGGATATTTTGTTTTCAACATATAATGTTTATAAACCGATAAGTTTTAATATGTGTAGTATTAAGATTAAAATGATTTTTTGTACACTCAAAAATCATGATAACAAAAAAGCTAAGATAGAAGATTATAAACCCGAATGCGAAGCATTCACTGATTTAGCGGCATCAGTAGATTGACGTTAAGAAAAAACGTGCCGTCATTGTGAGAAGCGCAGCGACGCAGCAATCTCCAAAGCATGCACAATACAAAATAATCAACCCGAATGCGAAGCATTCACCGCTTTAGCCGCATCAGCGGATTGGCGTTAAGAAATTTGCTTAGTGTAGCGATTAAGCGAAAAAGCTGTTTGAGCAAAGCGAATTCTTTTTCGTCAGCAGAACGAAGTAAATTTTAGACAAAGACGGTTCAGCGGCAAACGTTTTTGCATACTTTTTTCGTTGTGAAAAAGTATGTGCCTGTCTGGCATGAAGACGAAACGAGTATTTATATAATTGCAAATTTAGGATTAGTTGGTTTCATTATCATGCTCTTTTGCAGTAAACTTGTAGCGGCTATCGAACCAATCGTTGCGCTGCGATACAAATATTTCACCAAATGGTAGATATTGTAAGTGCTGTACAGCATACCCTTCTGTACTTGTTATAAACGAACTACTGCCGAGGTGGTCGCTATGGTAGAAAAATTGTTTTTCTTCGAGGTCGTTGTTGAGATTATACGCAGATTGTAATTCTGTATTTATATCCCAATTTCCATGGTACTGTACTCTGTATAACGAACTATCCACAATTTTACCTAATCCATGACCTATGCTTGATAAATCGTCTACTAATGCTGTTAGGTGCGAGTTTTGTGCTGCTGGTAAATCTGACACTAGTCCAAACCCGCCCCCTAGCTTTGAGCATATTCGTTCGCCCTCTATGTAATAATGCTTGGTATAGTCGCCTTCGGTCATTACTAATAATGGACTTACATATAGGGTTTTTCTGAATTGTATGTTAGAATAAACGGTTTGTGCGTTTACTTGCATTTGGGTTTCGTAACCTGCAAATTTCCACACTCGTTCGCCATCTGCTCCATACATATACACAGAGGCTTGAGATATTGCGCCTACATCGCGAACTGATGCCAATCGGTTTTCTTCGTCCCATGACATAAATCGGTCGCCTTCTTCGTTTCTTCGATACTTCATATTGCCATTTAAATCCCATCCGTATTCGGCTTGTGGAGTTTGCCTTACGGCGTGAGGCTTGTGGCCATTATCGTAAATATAATGGTTGCTATACGAAAGCGAGCTATTAGACCCATTTATGTGAGTGCTTGCACTTAAGGTCTTTTTCGTGATATTGCCTGAAGATGAATACTGCATTGTTAGATTATATGTTTTATCTGGCAAATTATGTGGCGAAAAATATCCTTCTGACCAATCTAATCGGAAATCTTCATCGTAAACATATGTATAGTTGTATTTTCCTCTCATATTCCACATTACGTAATCAATGTCAAAGTTAGTAATTCTTTTGATATTGCCAATATTATATGTTTTTTGCATTTATTAAGTGGTGCAAAATAATTATTGTTACTTTCTATATTTACATTCGATATACTATACATCCCACACTGTCAT
>CAYJBH010000080.1:0-312 GCA_964368625.1 uncultured Oscillospiraceae bacterium | reverse complement strand
CTAAATCTTCTTATTTTCAGAATATTGCATAAGATTCCAGATCCCGTATCGAGCACGAAAAAGTACGATATGACAAAAAAAGTCTCAATAAATTTTTCATATTACTTATAGTGTGGATTTCCAAGATTTACAGAGCAAAATTACTTTAATGAGCAAGTCCTCCTGCAATAAATATTGACAAAATATCCACATTTTGTTTAAGCTTCTCTTCTTCCGTTATAACGACATTCCTTTCGCTCCCCTTCAATGTGTCAAATATAGGTTCAAATATTTTAGACCTATAGACTGGCTCTTCATTAAGATCGTAGATAT
>CAYJBH010000079.1:0-3358 GCA_964368625.1 uncultured Oscillospiraceae bacterium | reverse complement strand
ATAGTAACCGGCAGTGCCCAGGGCTTTGGCCTTGGGATTGCCGAGTGCATGATAAAAGAGGGCGCATATGTAGCCATCGCCGACCTTAACTACGACCTTGCGAAAGAGGTTGCCGACAGCCTTGGCGAGAGAGCGTTTGCCGTTAAGGTTAACGTTGCCGACGAGCAGAGCGTTGCCGACATGGTTAGCGCCGTTGTTGAAGAGTTTGGCGGTATAGATTTATTTGTAAGTAATGCCGGAGTTTTGGTTGCAGGCGGCATTGATGAGCTGGAGTTTGATAGGTTCGAGTTTGTAACCAAGGTTAACTATTCGGCATATTTTTTAACCGTTAAATATGTTGGTGCAGTTATGAAGGCACAGCATGAGGCCGATAAGGCTTGGATGGGGGATATAGTTCAGGTTAACTCAAAGTCCGGTCTTGCCGGAAGTAAAAAGAACTTCGCCTATGCCGGATCTAAGTTTGGCGGAATTGGGCTTACCCAGAGCTTTGCTCTTGAACTTGCACCGTTTAACATTAAGGTTAACTCCATCTGCCCCGGAAACTTTTTGGATGGCCCGCTGTGGTGCGACCCTGAAAAGGGGTTGTTTGTTCAATACCTAAAGGCCGGCAAGGTTGCGGGTGCAACCACCATAGAGGAGGTGCGACGTTTTTATGAGGCACAGGTTCCTCTTGGCAGAGGCTGTTTTCCGGAAGATGTTGCAAAGGCATTATTCTATCTGGTTGAGCAGAGCTATGAGACAGGTCAGGCATTACCGGTTAGTGGTGGCCAGATAATGTTAAACTAAGGAGAGGACTTATATTATGTCTGATTTACATGGTGGCACTGCCGAACAAAGGCTTGCCGCACTTGAAAAGATAATTGCAAGCGAATCTATGCCTGCAAAACGCCCTGAATACTGCAACAATCATGTTCACACAACCTATTCGTTTTCACCCTATTCTCCTACCGAGGCGGTTTATCAGGCGTGGCTTGCCGGCCTTAATACGGTTGGAATTATGGATCACGATAGCGTTGGCGGCGCAAGAGAGTTTTTAAAGGCAGGTGAGATTGCCGGTCTTGGTGTAACGGTTGGTGCCGAGGTTCGCGTATCGATTAAAAACACTCCCTTTGCAGATAAACATGTCAACAACCCCGATCAATCAGGGGTTGCATATATGGCGTTGCATGGCATTCCTGAGCGAAGCATCGATGCTGTAGCCGAGTTTTTTAAGCCTGTTTGTGAGGCACGTGGAAGGCGTAATCGCAAGATGGTTGAAAACATAAACAACATAACTTCATCTCATGGAATAACCATCGATTACGATAGCGATGTTGTACCGCTTTCCATGTTTTGCGATGGTGGTAGTGTTACCGAGCGACATCTGCTATACGCTCTTGCCATAAAGGTGTATAAAACCTTTGGAGCTGATGGATCTATAGAGTTTTTAGAAAAGATAGGCTGTAGCGTAGGTGATGCGGTTAAGGCAAAGATTAAGGCAGATCCAAAGGACATTTTATATATTCTTCTAGGAGTGTTTAAGGCAAGCCTTGTAGCTAGTATTTATGTTGAGGCAACAGAAGAACTGCCTGATATTACCGAGCTTGTTAAGCTTTGTAACGATAACGGAATTATCTTGGCGTATCCGTATCTTGGTGATGTTGGTAACAGTGTAACCGGAGATAAAAAGGCACAGCAGTTTGAGGATAGCTTTATAGAACAGCTCTTTGAGATTATCAGTAATCTCGGTGTAAAGGCGGTAACATATATGCCTGCACGAAACACAGCTGAACAGCTTGCAAGGGTTCAGGAACTTTGCCGTAAGCATAACATGTTTGAGATATCGGGCGAGGATATAAATATGCCTAGCCAGAGCTTTATCTGCGAAAAGCTTACCGATAAACAGTTCTCGCATTTAGTTGATGCTACATATGCCTTAATAGGGCACGAAAAAGCAGCAAAGACAGATCTTTCAGAAGCTATAATTTATGATGATTTTTCTAACCTTGATAAAGTGGTTCTTAAATATAAAAACATAGCGATTGGATAGTGTGTATTAAAAGGAGTGTAGTGTGATGGTTGAAAATAATAAGTATTTTCTTGCGATTGATATAGGAGCCTCCAGCGGAAGACATATATTAGGTTGGATTGAAGATAGCAAGCTTGTTACCAAAGAGGTTTTTCGCTTTAAAAACGGATACTCCACCCGTAACGGACACAAATGCTGGAATCATGACGAGCTTTTTTCTATGATTATTAACGGCATGAAAAAATGCAAAGAGATAGGAAAAATTCCTGCATCGGTTTCGATAGATACATGGGGTGTTGACTTTGTTTTGCTAAACGAAGATGATGAAATGATAGGAGACACCGTAAGCTATCGCGACGAACGAACCGAGGGCATGGAAGAAAAGGTGTTTGCCTGCATTTCAGAGGATGAGCTGTATAGCAAAGCAGGTATTCAAAAAACAAGATTTAACACAATATACCAGCTAATGGCATTAAAGGAAAGCTACCCCGAGCAGCTGAATGAGGCAAAAACATTGCTTTTTACCCCAGATTATTTTCTTTATAAACTGTCAGGTAAAAAGAACTGCGATTATACCATGGCTAGCACCTCTAATCTGCTAAATGCTGCGGATAAGGATTGGGATGATGAGATAATTGCCGGTTGCGGTTTTCCGAGAAACATATTTTTACCGCTAAGCCTTCCCGGAACCGAACTTGGTGAGCTTTTGCCGGAAATTATTAATGAGGTTGGTTTTAACTGTAAGGTTGTGTCAACAACATCGCATGATACCGCATCAGCCGTTGTTGCAGTTCCTACCATGGAGGAAACGGTTTATATCAGTAGCGGAACATGGTCTTTGATGGGGATTGAAAGTGAGCATGCAATATGCACTCCAGCGGCACATGAAAAGGATATGACAAACGAGGGCGGAAGAGAATACCGCTATCGGTTCTTAAAAAACATTATGGGTCTTTGGATGATTCAGAACGTTAAAAAGGAATATAACGACGAGTTTAGTTTCGATGCTCTTTGTAGCATGGCACAGCAGGCTGATATTAAAACTATAGTAGACTGTAACGAGGATCGTTTTCTTGCTCCTGACTCTATGATTGGTGCAATAAAAGATTATTGTGTAGAGAAAAACCTACAGGTTCCAAATACGCCGGGCGAGGTTTCTGCGGTGGTATACAACTCGCTTGCAGCATATTATGCAAAAACAATAAAGGGCATTGAGGAAATTGTTGGCCGTAAATACGAAAATATTAATATTGTTGGTGGAGGCTGTAAGGACGAATATCTGAACGAGCTAACCGCAAAGATTACAGGCAAAAAGGTTGTTGCAGGCCCGGTTGAGGCAACGGCAATAGG
>CAYJBH010000078.1:0-3588 GCA_964368625.1 uncultured Oscillospiraceae bacterium | reverse complement strand
CAACATATGTTTTCCAGCTATCGTTATTAGATGATACTATCTCAAAACATTTTTCATTGAACTTATCGATACCGAGAGATTCTTCGATGATGTTTTTATCGTTAATACCAAGCTGTGCCTCAGCCTGATTCTCGATGGGAAGGCCGTGGCAATCCCAACCCCAGGTACGGGGTATACGGTATCCCTTCATGGTGTGATATCTTGCTATCATGTCTTTAATAAAAGAAACAAGAACCGTTCCATGGTGAGGTTTACCTGTGGGAAATGGAGGGCCGTCGTAAAAAACTATCTCTTCACCCTTCTTTTCCTCAACCGATTTTTCAAATATCTGTTCTTCCTTCCAAAATTGCAGAATCTCGGATTGCATTTTAGTAACTTCGGGTTTAGAGGTGAGTTCGCTGTACTTCATTGTTTGATATCCTTTCAATCTTATCTTTTAAGTATTTTAACAAGTGGCATTGTGAGAACCGCTCCTGCAACAGCTTCTCCGGCTGCTGATGGAGTAAATGCAATAATTATAGCCAAAAAACCATTGGTTCCGAGCATATTGCTTACTATATCAGAAAATAGAAACGATAAACCCGACAAAAATATTACGGTGTTAAGTAGTGCGGTAAGTGCTCCCACACCGGCATATATAAGTAGGTTACCTTTATTCGCCTTCTTAAGAGCTTTGGCGACAAAGAATATAATAATACCAACTAATAACCTTCCCCCAACAACTATAAGAACGGTAGAAAACAGGCTTTCCTGCAACATAAGGGCGCTAAGCGGCTCTAGTGGTGCACGAATAAAGCTGGTAATGCCAAAAACTGCCGAAAGTATTATTGCGGCATACGGCTTAACGGCCAATCCGCCAACGGCAATCGGAACCGTCATTATAGTTAGGCTCAATACCGGTGATAAAGGGATATACCCTAACGGCGTGGCAGCTAAAATTATAGTGAGTGCTGTCAACAAACCCAATCTGGTTAAGTCTTGTATCTGACTTTTGTTCATTTAATATTCCCCCTAATATTAATGAGTAAGCATACGGCTTACATATACGTTATCATATTTTAACATAATATTGCATTAAGTTCAATACCAAAAAGCAGGTTAAATCAAAATACAATGCTCATAGTTAAGGTAATAAACCAAAAAAAGAGTATTGCCTTTATCGGTTTAAAAGGCAATACTTTTCTTATACTAATTATTAATTTGAAAATATAAATTTTGAGGTAACGGATTCTAAGGTGTGAGCCTGGCTCAAAAGTTCCTCACTAACTGCGGCAGTTTGTTCGGCAGCAGATGTATTTGTTATAACTACCGAAGATATTTGATCTACACCGGTCTTGATCTGCTCGGCAGATATAGCCTGATCTTCTGCGGCTTCTGCAATACCATCCACTAACATACTAAGCTTAGAAGCTTCTTCAAAAATGGCAGAGATAGAGTCAGACGTGCTGTCGGCTACCTTATTTCCCTCTGCTACTGCCGCAAGAGTTTCATCTATCAAGGTTGCGGTATCGCGCGCTGATGCAGCAGATTTTGATGCGAGATTCCTAACTTCGTCGGCAACAACTGCGAAGCCTTTGCCGGCAACCCCGGCTCTGGCAGCTTCAACGGCAGCATTAAGGGAAAGAATATTGGTTTGGAACGCAATGTCGTCGATTGCCTTAATAATATTGCCTATCTCCTGTGATTTAGAGTTAATAAGCTCCATGGCTCTCATCATATCCTGCATCTGGTTGTTACTGATGCTTAAAGATTCTCTAGTTGAGTTGTTAGCAAGTTTAACATTGCGAGCATCCTCGGCTGTTTGTTTAATCCTGGAAGACATCTCGGATATAGATTCGGTTAAAAGCTGAATTGCTGAACCCTGCTCAGAAGCACCTTGAGCTAACGACTGTGAATTATCGGCAAGCTGTTCGCTTCCGCCACGTACAAGATTGGATGACTGCTGTATTTGTTTTAAGGTGTTAGGTAAGTCGGTGTTCATCAAGTTATAGGAATCAATAAGAGGCTTATAGTCACCCACGAAAAGGGTGTCCGTTATATTATTATAGGTGAAATTGCCTTGAGCCATGCTGGAAAGACCGGAGCTTAACTCATGAATAATCTGCGAAATGTTCGAAACAGTTTCCTTTGTTGAGGCAACAAGCACACCAATTTCTGTGGAATCACTTTCTAAAGAGAGCTGGTAATCAAGATTGCCTTTAGAAATTTCATGCAAAGCCTTAGAACAGCTATCTATTGGTTTTATTAATCTCTTGGAAATAATATGCTCAGAGATAAATAGAACAAGAACTATTAAAATCAGAAGTACAACCATAATAATATAAAGAACATTATTCATGGCATAATCGGCAGCAACAAGAAGCTCGGTTCGATTGTTAATCATTTCGCTAAGTTCTGTTTGTAACACACTAATACGTAGGAGACCACTTTCATATTCATCACCAAAAACACTGGCGATAGCGGAATCAATATCATTAGCATCAACAGAATCCATTGCAGCACTTTCTAGAGGTATTAGCTCATTTGAAATGGACTGCATCTCTGTAATAATAGCGGCCTCGTCATCTGTAATACCGATTTCAATCATATTTGATACTGCGATATCACGGTTCTTAAGGTTGTTAACTTCGTTCCAGTAGTTATCATAATGAGAGGAGTCTCCTAATGCAGCATAGGCTCGAACCTCAGATGTAAGATATGCCGAACCATCCATAAATCTATTTAGATTGATAACAAGCTCGGTTCTGTCATTGCTATGTTTCTGGCTATCCATGCTAACAACAACGGTGTTGATAAAGGTGATAATAAGTAAAATCAAGAGAACAGAAATAGTAATAATTCTAAAAATTTGCATTGTAGAGGCTCTAAAATTGGTTTTCATAGTACACTCCGTAAAAGCATTATCTGTTAATAAAATTATACAGCTATCGAGAGTACATGTCAACAAATATCCAATATTTGTAAAAACAAACAAAAAAAACACAAATATTATATATAAGTAGCATAATAGCAAGGAAGCTGACTATGATAATATATGCTTAAGAGGTGAAAAGAGTTAATAATATTAAAGGTATTGGATTAAAACGCAACGCATTAAAATAAAAACAAAACTAAAAATTCAACTGCATATTTATATATATATAGGAAGAGATATATTAAAGACAAAGAAAAAAGTAAAAAAAAATAAAAAAATAATAGAAAATGCTTGACTTTAATAAAATGGTGTGTTATTATAATCAGGCAGCCAAACGAGAGAACAAACTTCAAAAAAATAAATTGAAAAAAACTCTTGACAAAACAAACTGCATCTGTTATAATAAAGAAGTTGTCGCAAAGAAACGCTTCGACAGGCAAGACAAAATAATTTAAAAAAAATTAAAAAAAGTCTTGACAAAACAAACGACATCGGTTATAATGAAATAGTTGTCGCGAAGAAACGGTTCGACAAAGAAAGACGAAATAATTCAAAAAAATTAAAAAAAAGTCTTGACAACAAACAGCAAATATGTTATTATAATAAGGCAGCCGAGAGTGGCAGCAACGGGAACCTTGAAAATTGAACAACAAAGTAAAATTACCAAATTTTAT
>CAYJBH010000077.1:2404-3950 GCA_964368625.1 uncultured Oscillospiraceae bacterium | reverse complement strand
ATCTGAATTCTGCATATCTATCAACAGAAAGAGTTGGAAGCAAGAAGCCATTAGCTGTTACATCACCACCAGCATCTATGTTCCAGTTATATCCAGCTGCAACATAAGGTTTAATCGCTCCTTCTAGGTTTAATGCAAACTTAAGTTCTGGCACAAGATTGAAAATGCTTAGACCATCTGATTCAATTATAACGCCATTTTCAGCTGTATAATCTTCTGTATGGATATAGTGGTATCCAACAGATAGGCTAGGCTCTATTGTCACAAGTTTGTCCATAACATCAAATTTAGCACCTGATTTGTTTGCAACAGAGAATGTATAGATGTTAAAGCTATCATCACCTGTGCTTGTTTTAGAATTAGCAAAGCTTGCTGATACATTAGATGTAACAATTGTATACAAGTTGTCTTTTTCCAAAGTCATGCTTCCACCAAGAATGACACCATCTTGATCAATTCTGTAGTTAGATTGTGTTTGGTGAGAACCCATGTAACCTGCGTAAACAGAATACAATGATGTCCATGCTCCAAGGTTTGAACCTTTGATGTCGCCACCAATGATTGTGAAGTAAGAATCACTGTTTACTTCTACACCTTCTAGATCAATATCATTTGACGCATAGTAGCTTTCTACCCAAGCTGATACGAATGGAGATGTTGACTGTTCACCAGATGCTAAGTTAAGAACTTGTCTGGTTTTTGGAGCAATCACATTTTTAATAGCATCTGAGATATTAGTAAGATGTCCACTAAGAGCAGCTCCAGTTTTAAGCACTGTTTGGTTATGTCTTCCATTACGTTTGAACGTCAATTTACCTTCTGATTGCAAATTACCATCAGTTACGTCATAAGCAAAGATTAATCCATTAACTTCTGATACGTTTTGATCAAGGGTCATTGAAGTATTTTTATCTGTAACAGCAATATCCACTTTATCTGAGAATATGCCATAATAATCACCTATGATGTTGATATCAGAGATTACAATGTTTTTGTTGCCAGCACCTGAGAAATAGTCAGCTGTTCCAGTAAATAAGTTAACATCAATAGCTGCGTTTAATTGACCGACAACGTTCCATTGTGATGCATCTATTCTATTGCTAAGCAAGTTAGTTGTATCCAATGTTCCGCCATAAACAGTAAAGTTAGAGAAAACATTTGTATTTTCACCTAATAACCCAGTCAATCTTAAAGTACCACTATTCAAAGTCACAGCACCTGTGTAATCTGATGTGTTTTTGTTAAGAACTACCCAACCATCATAATTTACACCATCAGTTGAAGATGTTGTTCCGATATTAAGCGCACCATCACCAGTGATTCTATCAGCAATAGAAATCACTTTATCTTCTGCTGCTAAAAGATTAACAACACCTGAGTTATGGATTGCGTTGCCTCCGTCTTGGGTATCGTTGTTTCCTATGAAGCCAACATATCCGTTAAGAGCTTTGATAGTCAAATCGCCTTCGTTTAAAATTGCACCACCAAGACCATTAGTAGCTTTGTTTCCAACAAAATATGAATCAACAATAGTCGCTGTTCCTGC
>CAYJBH010000077.1:0-2394 GCA_964368625.1 uncultured Oscillospiraceae bacterium | reverse complement strand
CACCACCAAGAGTTGCGGCATTTCCTAGGAAATAAGAACCTTCAACTTCTATGACACTACCATTATTGCTGTTATATATAGCTCCACCTTGTTTAGTCATAACCATATCATCAGATTCTCTGATACCGTTTTTATAGAAAGCAGAATCAGTAACCTTCAAATAACCTTCTGTTACTATATACACATGCGATTTTTCGTTATAGATAGCTCCACCTTGAGATACTCCGTTACTTTCGGTATAGTTATGAACAAACGCACCGCTAAGTTCAGAAATTTCGCCTTGGTTCATAATTGCGCCACCTTTTACAGTAGTTGTTCCACTAGATGAGGCATAATTATTTACAAAATCAGCATCTATTTTCTTGATTACAGCACCATCAGCTAGGTTTGCAATTGCTCCACCATAAACATAATAACCAGTATCATTTTGCACAAAGTTGCCCTTGAAAATGCCGCCTATATAGTCAACTATTGCTGCGTTGCCTCTATTATAAATAGCACCGCCATAGCCAACTGCTGAGTTTTCAGTGAATTCACCAATGATGTTAGTAGCTTTTCCTACATTATAGATAGCACCACCACCACTTACAGCAGAGTTTCTTGCGAATAACGCACCTTCTACATTTAATTTAGATAGGCTAGAAGAGTAGATAGCACCACCCAATGTTCTTGCATGGTTATCAGTAAACACAGCTGTTTTATCTGATATGTCAGAAGCCTCTATGTTTAGGTAACCGTTACGTTTATATATAGCACCACCTTCTTTAGCTTCATTTCCTGTGAAAGTAGAACCAAGAATATGGGTAGTAGTAGAAGCGTCATGGAAAGCACCACCCAAACCTTCTGCAGTGTTGCCTTCAAAGGATGAATCTCTCATAGTTAAACCACTAGTGAAATAGTTATTTAAAGCACCGCCATTAACCGCAGCTGAGTTGTTTTTGAAAACAGTTTGTTGAACATAAAGATCACCAGTGTTATAAATAGCACCACCACTTCCAGTTAGAGAAGCGTTATTTTCAAAAAGTGAATATGTTGCGCCATTTCCGTGAGAGCTAACAACAAGTTTGCCAGCGTTATTAATAGCACCACCGCTACCTTGTGCCTGGTTGCCATCAAATGTTGATCCGAATAAACGAACTTCTGCACCTTTTTCATTTTTAATAGCACCGCCTTCACCGTTTAGAGCTTTGTTATTATTAAACGCTGTTTTTTGAATTTCAATTGTTCCTCCAGCATTAAATAAAGCTCCGCCATCATTAGTAGCCGTGTTTGCTAAGAAAGTATTTCCAAACAAGAAAGATCCCTTTTCGCCAGGAAGATATTCAGTTCCAACGTTATAAATAGCACCGCCATCGCCTTTTGATGTATTTTCTTCAAAAGTAGAGTTATAAACAGTGAAGTCACTATTATTACTGTAAATAGCACCACCAGCAAGAGTTGCCGCATTCTTAGTAAAAGTAGATGCATCAATTTTCAAAGTAGACCCATCTTTACTGTTATAGATAGCGCCACCTTGTTTGGTCATGATTTCGTTGTCTTCTGCTCTTATCCCGTTTTGAAGGAAAGTAGAGTCAACAATTTTTAAATAACCTTCTGTTTCATTTTCATATAATGTTCCATTATAGATTGCTCCACCTATAGAAGTTCCTCCACTTTCAGTATAGTTATTTTGAAACAAGCCAGAAACTTCAGAAATTGTTCCTAGGTTGAAAATCGCACCACCAATAGCCGAAGAAGTTCCAGTTGATTTTGCATAGTTATTTGTAAAATCTGCATCTATTTTACCAATCACAGTTCCGTGATTGTAATTTACAATCGCACCACCATAAGCATAACCTTTTTCTGTTTGAACAAAGTTGCCTGTGAATTCGCCAGTAATGCTTTTAATGTGTGCTTTTGGTCCAGTGCTAAAAATAGCCCCACCAAAAGCAGAAGAGTAGTTTGTTACAGAGTTTCCTGTAAATGTGCCATCAATACCATAAGAATATCCACCGTTATTAATAGCCCCACCACTAACTGAAGCTTTATCTATATTATTTACAACAGTATTGCCGGTAAAGGTTCCATTGATAACTTGCAAAGAAGACATAGAAGAATTAGCAATGGCACCACCAGCATTTGTTGCTTTATTGTATTCATAAACTGTGTTTTCTGTTCCAAAATGTCCAGATTGGCTGTATACAGCTCCGCCGTATTTACCGCTGTTTCTTCTGACGTTTGAATCAATAATATAAGCTGTTCCTGCATTAGCTAGTGCACCACCGTGACCTTCAGTAGAAGAATTATCTTCAAACAAACCATCTCTGACAGTTAAAACGTCTGATGCACGAGTTGATTTATGATTAATCGCACCACCGTTGCCTGTTGCAGAGTTGCCTAAGAATCTAGAACTAT
>CAYJBH010000076.1:0-4098 GCA_964368625.1 uncultured Oscillospiraceae bacterium | reverse complement strand
GGTGGCACAGGTGGTGGTACCGGTGGCGGAACTACCGGCGGCGATGGTGATAACACCGACCCAGACAATGGTAACACCGGTGGCGGAACACCGGAGATTAAACCAACACCTGAAGGTGGGGTAACAATAACACCAAGCGATCCAACAAAGTCCCCACTGGAGGTAACAATTAACGGAAACCCTGTTGATCCTGATGATTACATAATTGAAGGTGGAACAGTAACGATACTTCCGGAAGCTATAATTCCGTTAGGAGATGGAACCCATAATATTAAAATCACATATGATGGTGAAGTTTTAGAGAGCGAAATTATAGTTGATGATGGTGTTCCAACCAGCGCTAGAATACTTAGTGCAAGCTGGAGTTTATTCGATCTGCTTATAACAGTTTTAACATTCATCCTAATGATAGCCGTTCTACTTAAAAGTAGGAAAAGACGTAAGAAGAAGGAAACTTGGCAAACTCATGAGTTCGACATTGATGACGTCGAGGCGATTAAAAAGGCTAAAAATAGAAAGCGCACCGTTTGTGTTATGGCTGTTATATTGTTTGTTGTAACATTTGTTTTGCTAATAATAACACAGGATTTCACAACCCCAATGATCATCTTTGATTCTTATAGTATCTACTTTGCTTTTCTAGGTATATTAACCATTATTAACTCACTTTTGCGTGTTAAGAAGAAAAAGAAAACACACAAGGAAGATAGGGAAACATATGTTAAGCATTCGGTAGGCGTTGTGTTATAACAAACTTATATTAACTGCTTATGTTAGCAATCATATAAAACAAATATTGCTTTTAATATTATTACGGTGGGTAAATTGCTGGTATTAATATTTGCATAGGCCATATTTTTAATCGGGCAACCAAGCTTATCATCTGCCTTCAACTAAAGCATTATCTTAGAAACAAAACGCTTATTTAACCGCTATTATTATGTTACCGCATTACGGGTTTCGGTAAACACTTCTACACCAATACAAATAGCATATCTTTTGGTAAAATCACCTTAACAGGCGAGCTTTACGGGCAAAAAAAAGATGCAAACATTAATGTTTGCATCTTTTTTGTTGGATAATTTAGTATCTCTTAACGCGCTCGGAGTATTTTGTGTGTAGGATGGAATGTGCCTTGTGTCCTCCGGGTTCGCCTAGGAAATCGTCGTAGAGCTTTTTAACCGATACGTTTTCGTGGCTCATGCGGCTCTTAGAACCGATATCTGCGCTATAAAGTGCAGATGCACGAAGACCCTTAAGATCTGTAAAGTTACGAACTGTAGCCGATTGAACAGGCTGACCACCACCGTTAACACAGCCGCCGGGGCATGCCATGAACTCGATGAAATCGTACTGAGCCTCTCCTGCCTTAATGCGGCGAAGAACCTCGTTACAGTTTGCAAGGCCGGAGGCAACACATACGCGAACCTTAATTCCGTTAATATCAAAGGTTGCTTCCTTAATGTTCTTTGTTCCGCGAACGTCATGGAAATCTAAGCTCTCGGGGGCTTTACCTGTTAGGGTAAATACCGCAGTACGAAGAGCGGCTTCCATAACACCGCCGGTTGCGCCGAAGATGTGGCCTGCACCGGTAGCCTCGCCCATTGCAGGGTCGAAGTCCTCGTCCGGAAGATTTACAAAATCAATACCGGCACGTGCAACCATTCTTGCAAGCTCCTGGGTTGTTAGTGCAACGTCAACGTCGGGGATTCCGGTGCCTGCTGCTGCTTGATCCTCACGTCCAACCTCAAACTTCTTTGCGGTACAGGGCATGATGGATGCAACAAAGATATCCTTAGGATCCTTGCCGATCATCTGGGCATAGTAGGTTTTAGCTGTTGCACCAAACATCTGCTGAGGTGATTTACAGGTAGAGAGGTTTGGAATAAAGTCGGGGTGGAATGTTTCGCAATATTTTACCCAACCCGGGCTACAGCTTGTTATAAGAGGTAGAGTTCCGCCGTTCTGGAAACGGTGTAAAAACTCGGTTGCTTCCTCCATAATAGTAAGGTCGGCAGCAAAGTCGGTATCAAAAACACCATCAAAGCCAAGTCTGCGAAGTGAAGCTGCCATCTTGCCGGTAACATTTGTTCCGATAGGCATTCCGAATGCTTCACCAAGGGTAGCACGAACCGAGGGAGCTGTTTGAACAACCACATATTTGGTTGGGTCTGCAAGAGCATCCCATACCTTTTGGGTGTCGTCCTTCATGGTTATAGCACCTGTTGGGCAAACAACGATACACTGACCGCAGGAAACGCAGGTTGAATCGTTAAGGTTAGCCTCGAATGCACAGGCAACATGGGTTTTAAATCCACGGTCGTTAGTGCCGATACAGCCAACATTCTGCCAGCTCTTACAGGCGGCAATACAGCGGCGGCAAAGGATACATTTTGAATCGTCGCGGCTCATATGAACGGCGCTATCATCGGTAATGTATTCGTTCTTTATGCCGGCAAAGCGGTCGGTTTTTGTAATTCCGTATTCCTGACATAGATGCTGTAACTCACAGTTTCCGCTACGAACACAGCCAAGGCAATCCTGGTTGTGGGTAGAAAGGGTGAGCTGTAGATTTGTGCGACGTGCGTTATGAACGCGTGGGCTCTGTGTGTTAATCTCCATGCCCTCGCTTACAGGGTGAACACAGGCGGTTACCAGTGTGCGTGCGCCTTTAACCTCAACAACACAGACACGGCAGGCGCCGATGGCGTTAATTTCTTTAAGGTAGCATAGGGTAGGAATCTCAATGCCGAGCGTATGGGCGGCCTCGAGAATGGTAATACCCTCCTCTACCTGATAATCAACACCGTTGATCTTTATATTTACGTTAGCCATTTTTTCCTCCAAGGTGTCTTAAGATTTGATGATTGCGTCAAACTTACACTTTTCAATGCAGGCGCCGCACTTAATACATTTATCGGTGTCGATAACATGAGCCTGTTTAACCTCTCCGCTGATAGCAGCAACAGGACATACACGCTTACAAGCGGTACAACCTTTACATTTATCGGCGATAACAGAGAAGTTAAGAAGATTTTTACAAACGCCGGCAGGGCACTTTTTCTGGAAGATATGAGCCTCATATTCATCACGGAAATATTTCAAAGTGGAGAGTACCGGGTTTGGAGCTGTCTGACCAAGTCCGCAAAGGCTGTTGTCCTTAATAAAGGCTGCAAGCTCTTCGATATCGTCGAGGTCTGAGGCCTCACCGCGACCGTCGGCAATTTTATCAAGAAGCTCTAAAAGACGCTTCGTACCAACACGGCAGGGAGTACATTTACCACAGCTCTCATCAACGGTAAAGTCGAGGAAGAATCGGGCGATGTCAACCATACAGTTGTCCTCGTCCATAACGATAAGTCCACCACTACCCATCATAGAACCGATGGCAATAAGGTTATCATAGTCGATTGGGGTATCGATAAGGTGTGCCGGAATACATCCGCCGGAAGGTCCGCCGGTCTGGGCAGCCTTAAACTTCTTACCATCAGGAATACCACCGCCGATAACCTCAACAACCTCACGAAGAGTAGTTCCCATAGGAACCTCAACAAGACCGGTGTTGTTAATCTTACCGCCAAGTGCGAAAACCTTTGTTCCCTTAGATTTTTCGGTTCCCATTCCTGCAAACCAATCTGCACCAAGAAGAATAATTCTCGGAATGTTTGCATAGGTTTCAACGTTGTTTAGGATTGTAGGCTTGCCGAAAAGACCCTTAACAGCCGGGAAAGGAGGACGGGGACGAGGTTCGCCACGGTTACCCTCGATAGAGGTTAGAAGTGCTGTTTCCTCACCACAAACGAATGCGCCTGCACCAAGCTTAATTTCAAGGTCGAAGTTAAAATCTGTTCCAAAAATATTTTTGCCGAAAAGTCCCATCTCGCGAGCCTGTTCCAGCGCAATTTCAAGACGTTTAACTGCAATTGGATACTCGGCACGAACATAAACGTAACCTTTGTCGGCACCGATAGCATATCCGGCAATAGCCATAGCTTCTAGAAGTGCTTGTGCGTCACCCTCTAAAATAGAACGATCCATAAATGCGCCCGGGTCACCCTCGTCGGCGTTACAGCAAACATATTTTTGATCGCTAACGCT
>CAYJBH010000075.1:1017-4106 GCA_964368625.1 uncultured Oscillospiraceae bacterium | reverse complement strand
TTCTATGGTCGATCATCGGGTAGAGTGGCATCTGGAAAGCGATGTTCACCTCGCCCTTATCTCTTGCGTAAAGCGATAGCGCCGCAGTTAGCCCGCCGCCGGCACTGCCACCACCTACAAAAATTTGCTCCTTATCTATGCCGAGTCCTGTCGAATTATCCCTCACCCAAAGCAGAGTCTGATAGGCATCATTGAGTGCCGCAGGGTATGGCACATCAACCGAGAGTGTATAGTCGGGCGAGATAACAACTGCTCCGTTGTGCTCTACAAACTTCTGCATTAAAACGAGCTCGTCCTCCGGAGATTTCATTGCATAGCCGCCACCGTGAAGCCAGATGACGGCATTGGTGACCTCGGTTTGATTTTGCGGTTTCATGACTAAAATACGCAGTTCGCCATCGTTACCTGAATCTATCCAAACTTCCTCTAAATAAATATCATCACTAAGCACCGTCGGCAATGTAGGTGTGTTTTTGCTTAAATTTTCAAGACCCTCTGCATCGTCAAAGTTCACCAGCAAATCCGAAATAAAGCCCATAACTCGCATATCTTCATAAATATGCGAGTAGGCTGTGTTAAGGTAGACTATAGTGCCTGTAATCAAAGTTATCGGCAATGCGATTAATATCGCGCTAAAAATCAGTGTCTTTTTGAGATTACTCATCTTTGCTCTTTCTGCGTCCTTAAAATCTTCTCCATCGATTTGCCTTTTGCAAGTTCATCAATCAGCTTATCAAGATAGCGAATCTCTTTCATAGTTGTATCGGTGATTGTTTCAACTTTCACACCACAGACAGCCCCTTTTATAAGCACTCTGTTTGGGTTTAGGTTTGGTGCATTTTTAAAGAAATTTGCCATGTCAATATCACCATTGATAGTATCGAGTGTGTTATTTGTGTAGCCTGTAAGCCAGCAGATTATCTCGTCAACCTCGGCGCACGTCCTGTTTTTTCGCTCAGCTTTTGCTTTATATAACTTTCTCATCTCGTTCCATTTAAATGTGTAAATGTTATGCGTGCTCATTTTGTTTTCCCCATAAATTATTTAATACAGTTAAGATAACAGCTAAATCTAGTTGAAATAGTATTACAAGATTGTATAGTTATCACAATAATGAAAAAGGTGGTTTGCCGTATCGATGTTCAAGCTATAAACACCAAAAAGCTTGGAAAATTGTGTGCAGTAAGGAGAAATGTGGTGCGGTTGAATGCTCTTTACAAAGGCATGGTTTCTTTAAAAACATTAAGATAGTTTAATTTGAACATTGTGAGGGTATGGTTAAAAGATACAATTTATTAGAGTAGCATTAACGCCGCGGCAATCACTAATACAGTTGCACCCATAATAATCCATGAGACTGGGTTGCCAAGATTCATAGTCCACGCTCCGGGAGATTTTCGTCGGACGAAGAGATTAGTATCATCGAGATTTGCATAAATCCTTCCTGTCATTATTTTCCTAACCTCGTCGGGTGAATATTTTCTTTTCATTTTAACCTCAAACTATAACAATGTCTAATAGTTTTGCAATGTCCGCCGCCTGGGCGGTGTTAAGCTTTAGTCCCTTAAGCTCTTTGAGACCGTCGGATAGTATCGGGGCGATAAATTCATCATTTGAAAAATCTAAATCTTTTAACGTAGTTTTAAAAAAGTTTGTCTTAATAAATTTGCAGCCGCCTGTTTTAAACTTTTTGAAATTAACCTCACTAAAGTTTGCCTCGGTAAAGTCGCAGTTCTCGCTAGCAACCTTTTCGAACCTGATTTTTTCAAAAACGCAATATTTAAATAGACAGCCATCAAGTTCACAGTTTAGTACACGAGCTTCGGCAAAGTTTGTGCCAATACATTTTGAACCTTTAAACTCACAGTCCTTAAAATATGAATTTTCCAGATTTGAGTTGGACAAATCACACCCTATAAACTTCACCTTAATAAATGTAGAGTTTTCAAGCCTGCATTTATTTAGGTTGAAGTTTGTAAAGGTTACGTTTCTGCAATCGACACCATAAAAGTCGGTATCCTCGTAAGACTCTTTAGAAAATTCGGTGTCACTTATTAGATAATCATCTATCTCGGCAGTTTTATATTGCCCTACAAAATCCAAAGGATAACCCCTCCAAAAGAATACAACTACTTTTTAATCGAAAAATATATCATTGAGCCAAAGGCATAGAGCACCAATAATATAACTAACACCGGGACAAGTATCGAAAGCCACACCGCATCATAAATTGAACTAAAACCGGCAACTACACAAAATACTCCGGTAAAGCAAAATAGTGTGCCACCCTGCAAATAGTATCGTCTTTTTTGTTTCATGGTCATGTTTTTGCGTTTTTCTTCATCTATTAAATAATAATGATTGAATATTACCTCACCTTTTCCCAATATCTGTGTCACACCTAAAATGAAGAAGCCTGCTGCCAGTGCAAAACATACTATTGACTCTAAATTTAAGTTCATAATATGTCCTCCTTTTGTGTAACCTATTTCAACAACCTATATTTATACAAGTTCACCTGCTCGACAATATGCCCGATGTTGCCTTCACCGGCGTAGAGGTTCACATCGAAAAAATCCTGCTCTAAGTCCGACCAATACAGCTCGTTTTCGTCTCCCGAAATTTCGACCTCTTTGTTGAGTCTGCCTACATAAACCTCCACGTAGCAAGGCTCGCAATAGTATGTAAAATCCATCATATGGGTCAGGGTTATGTCGTTTTTGGTGATGGATGTTTCCTCCCATAATTCCCTGTAAGCTGCAGCAAGGTTATCCTCACAGGAGTCTATCTTCCCGCCGACTAAATTTGAAAGCCCTAGATAAGGGTTTTTGCTTCTTTTACACATTAAAATCTTATCTGCCGTGGTACTATATACCGCAACTAAATTATATCCCTGCACTTTTCACCGCCTTGATTTTAGTCTTTCTACCCGTTGACACTATACCTTTGCTTTAACTCTTCCGGAAATTGCACATAACCGCTTAGCTCAAGTTTTAGGCGGTTATACTCCTGTTCATTTATGCACTGTTTTAACGAATGGTAATGAGAGGTCAGCTCACCGCTAACATCCTGTATCAATAAAACCTTTG
>CAYJBH010000075.1:0-1007 GCA_964368625.1 uncultured Oscillospiraceae bacterium | reverse complement strand
CCGATATCTGCACATCTAACTGTTCACAGTTATAACCAAAAACAATGTAAGAAAACATTTTAATTTTATTTTTGCACCTAAGGTTATACTTCAAGGCTCTGATGTGACCTGCATTTTGGCTTATCGGGTTGTAGAAAGAATGTTCTGTATCTCTGCCGAGAAACTGTTTCCAGTTCTCGCCATTATCACTGCCAAATATAGAGCCGCTTCGATTTTTCATCTCAAAAACAAAAAGTCCTTTGTGTGTTAACATTACAATGTCAATTTCGGCATTGCCGGAACGAATGTTTTTAAATAGTTCTTTTTCAAACCTTAACGTTTTAAGGCGGTCATATAGTTGAAGTTCACCTATCACACCTCTGTAATCATTATTTGCATTTAATGTATCCCTATCTGTTTTAGACTTAATATCTAGGTTGAAAATAATAACAAAAATAATTAGTAACATCAATATTAATGTTGAAACAAGTAAAATATACATCATAAACCTGCCATAATGAATTATCTAAAATGTTTGCTAACTATACATGTTGCTATTATATCATGAATAATTAGAGCTTCCAAGTGAATTCGAACTTTATCTTTACAACCGTATTTATTTTATCGCCTTTAATCAACGCACAGGGTGCAAAGCTTTTTCGATGTGTTGGCATTTCGTATCGTCACATTGTTATACACCGGTGACGAGGAAATTTTGCTCCATTTTGTTTTGCCAAATGTCGCCCTCGGTGCCGACCAAAATATCACATTATTATAAAATCCTACCTGTTCCACCTCCGGCTTAGATTCACCGACAGCGGCTATTACCTCCTCGGCAGTTATAGGTGGAATTAGAAAAATCGCCTGATGCACCATTTCTGTTTCGCTAGGCTTATCCCACCACTTTGGCGCATGACTTAAAGCGTCGGAAATTTCCTCACCACTTATAACCGTGACAGGAATGCAGAGTGAAAATTTTTCTATCATCAAATCGTTGCAGATTTGTATAAGTTTTAGCTTATCACAAA
>CAYJBH010000074.1:0-4753 GCA_964368625.1 uncultured Oscillospiraceae bacterium | reverse complement strand
CCCGGGTTCGAGTCCCTGAAGGTGCACCATAATCCTCCTTAGCTCAGTCGGTAGAGCATGCGGCTGTTAACCGCAGGGTCGTTGGTTCAAGTCCAACAGGGGGAGCCAAAAAACATACCACCAACGGTGGTATGTTTTTTTGTTTTCCCCATTGAACTTAAGCTAAAGGTTCAGTGGCAATAATAACAGTCGCCCCGGCTGTTAAGTGCAGGGTCGAGGGAGCTGAGCGCCGCCGGTGGCGGAAGAAGCGAAACGGAGGAGGCTGCCGCAGATAGTGCCAATATGAGCGAGAGCGAAATAGCGGTGCATCTGCAAAGGGATGTTGGTTGGCCGAAGAAGAAACAACATAGGAGCTGAGCGCCGCCGGTGGCAGAGGAAGCAAAGCGGAGGAGGCTGCCGCGATTAGCGTAGAAATGAGTGAAAACGAAAATTCGATGCAATCACAAGGTGTCTTTGGTTTAAGTAGAACAGTTGAGTTATTATTTTTATACTTTTAACCTAAACCCAACAAAAATTAATACATAAACCTATAACAACATCAAAAGAACAGCTATTCAATAAAAAATTAAGCTATGCTTACTGGCAAAGGTTGTATGCCATATGATATTATCAACTACAATCTTGATTACGAGTATACATATCGTTTTTAAGCTGCTTTCCAATATTGCAGAGATTTTTTTTGTTTAAGAATTTTGATTAAAACAAATGCTAACAAAAAAAAGGTTTTCCCAAAAGAAGCTTTTAAAAAGTGTTCTTTTAATAGGGAAAACCTTCTTTATTGATTAAAAAGTTAGCCATGCTAAACGTTTTCAACTAAACAGTTTACAGCAATGTACCATTAGCCTGCGTTAAAATTTTTGAAATTTCTTGCACCGGCTATGTCTAAAAAGTTGATATACCCGTCTTTGTTTAGGTCTGCTTCGGGGTTTGCGGCATCGGCCACCGGTTTATTGTAGTTTTCGCTTTTTAAAACAAACTTAATATCCTCAACATCAACATCGCCGTCACCGTTGGCATCATAGTTTGGAGGTATCGGTATGTCGAGAATCGGATATCCGTTATTCTGACCGCTTACGACCTTCCATCCGTAAAGCTCGCCGTTGGGGTTATGTGTGGAGTCGTTAACATATATGTATAACGCCTTAAGGAGTTCATCATCTAACAAAGCTCCAGTATACACTCCATCTGCAAAGCCGGGAATAGTTCCGGTTAAGGCAGTTAAGCTGCTGTTTGCAGATGTAAAGGTTGCATTTCCGGATAAAGTTATATATACATCACCCCAATCGGGTTCTGCTGCATCTATGAAGTCGACTATTGATTGAGCTATAGCGTAGTTGTTTGATATAGAAACAAAATTAATTATTCTGCCGATAAGGGTTCCTACATAGTTCTCCCCACTGTCGGTTGTATTTGAGACACCCATAGTTCCGTAGTTGTAGTTGTTGTTTAAATTCATGATGCGACTGCTGTTTCTACCGGATGCATGACCGGCTATTCCACCAACACTAACATCGCCGGTTTTCCCATTTTGGTCGATACTGATTCTTGCGGTGTTAGAATTGTTTATTATATTAATTATTTCACTCTCACCTGATATTCTACCGGCAATACCACCGGCGGTTATATTAGATAAAGTAACAAGACCTGTAACGTCACCATTGTTTGTATTATTAATAACCGATCCGTCACTAATATAACCTGTAATTCCACCAACGTTAAAAGACTGGAGCGTTTTTGCATGAACAACAGCGTTGTTTACGCAACCATTAATGCTTGTGTTTGGGCTTCTCTGATTGCCCACAATTCCGCCTATACCTATTGCGGATGAGGTGCTTAGATTAGCACTATCGCTACCGATTATATTACCGTTATTAGTGCAAAAGTTTATGTCCCCAGCCATATATTCTGCCCAACCGGCTATTCCACCAACCGAGGATACTCCGGTTATTGTGCCGTGATTTGTTGAATGGTTAATGCTGTTTTCCAGCGTATTATCGGCGGGGTTAAACAAGCCGATTATTCCCGCTGCAATATTGTTTGATGTAACCTCAGCTTTGTTTGTGAGGTTGTTAAGTTGAATCGTCATATTGCTGCCGTAGGGTGTGGCATACTGCCACATCTCTCTAACTACACCTATCATTCCCCCAACTGCTGAGTTATGGTCATTCAAGTTGGAGATGCTACCGGAGTTAACCGTACAGTCCTCCATTATTCCACCGATGAACTTTCCGGCAATGCCACCTAAATAGCTATCCGGTAAATCGTTATAAAGCGAGGAATTGCCAAACGAGGATGTTATATTTGCATTATTAACGATAATTCCGTTTATCTCAACCGGGTTCTTAGCATCGGTGTTTACAGAAACACCTACCACGGCGCCGGCCGCAAGGCTATATCCGCTTAAAGAAACACCATCAAGGGTGAGATTGCTAACCGTTCCGTTCTCTATGTATCCAAACAGTCCTATAGGATTGATTAAAGATTTTACTGTGATATCGGATATTGTTTTTCCGTTGCCGTCAAATATCCCTTTAAACGGACGCAAGGTTTTATATGTTACCTTGTCGTATGGGTTGAGGAAGCCTATCGGAGTCCAGTCGTATCCTAAAAGGCTGATGTTATCTGTCAGCTTAATCGTTTTATCCTCATAGCTGTCAGCACCGCTGTTCACCTGCTGTGAAACATAGGCAAGGTCGCCAATACTGTCTACCAAAACTTCGCCGTTTAAAAGAGTAGGTTGTGATAGATTGATAAGCTTAAAAGATTTTGATAAAGCACCGTTATTTTCCAGCAGAGTACTTAGCGTGAGCCTACCCTCAGCGGATACATCTATGCGATATCTACCATCAGAAATGTTCTTTAAGGTTACAACACCGTTAACAGTAGTTGCCGTTTCAATGTGGTGTCCCTGTTCGGTGTATAGCTTAATGGTTGCGCCGTCTACCATACCATTTTCGTCGGTAATCGTCACTGCTACGTCCTTTGGCGATACATGTGCTACCTCATCACCGTTTACTTCCCAGTTAATATACATCAGATTATCTTTGGTGCCTTTATCGCTAACCCATTGGTTTAAAGCTGTGTTCAAGGTGTTACCAAGGAGTGCACCCGAGCTATAGCTTGGCTTAGTTATATTACCCTCAGCATCAAAGCTTCCACTTTGTTCCACAATATTTTGTACAGAATAAGCAGGCCTATTTCCACCCGAAATTTTGTCTGTCCAATAACTGTTGTGGGTTGGGATATATGAAATTGCAAAAAATTTAACGCGATCATCCAATTCTGAATCAATACTGGTTATGTATTCTCCTGTGTTAACACAGTTTATAATTTGAAGCCCGGAATCACCCAGTCCACCCGAAATTCCACCGAAATAGGCTCCTCTATCTTCAACAGTAACGCCGGAGTAGGTTATAGTTCCGTCGTTATAACTGTTTGATACCATAGCATTATTAGAGATGCCACCCATCAAAAGATCGACATATTCCTCTCCTCGCACAGAATTATCATTAATAGTTATACTGCCACTGTTTGAGCTGTTTGCGATTGTTGAGCCTATTCCGGTAATTCCACCAACATTAATAGAAATATATACATTATCTTTAAGGGTGTTTGTTACCGATACATCTCCGACGTTTATACAATCCTGAATTGAGGAGTACGAGCCGCCAATAATTCCACCAACGTTGTATATCAGCTGAGACTCATCCACACCCTTGGTTACGGTTGCAGATACGGTGGCGGCATTGAAACAACGATTAATATATAGGTCTGAACGGGCACCGCCAATAATTCCACCGATTCCTACGTCTTTGCTTACTTGAGGTATGGCCTTATCACTTCTAACTGATCCACTCAAAACCTCAACGTTATACACTGTAACGGGTCTATCAAGATATTCTACTTTTCCGGCAAGAGTTCCAACACTTTCAGAGGATACGTCTATATCCACATTGCTGAATTTAAGATTTTTAATAACCGCACCACTTGTTAATGAGGAGAAAAGCCCAACGGGTGTACTTCCCTCTATATCCTTTATTGTGAGGCCGGTTATGGTGTTGCCTCCACCGTCAAAACTGCCACTGAAATCATAAAACTCACTATCAATCGGCACCCAGTTGTGAGCACTAATGGTGATATTCTCTGTTAAAACATAATGGCTACTAAGATAATTGCGGTTGCTAGGTGCCACCGACGATAGGTAGGCAAGCTGTTCTGCTGTGGCTATTTGATAGGGATCACTCTCGGTTCCGCTACCGCCTGCAAACCCACCGGCTGCATGTTGCGCCCAGCTCTCTGTTACAACAGGCTCAGCAGAAACTGCAGTGCTAAAAATTGTCAACGCAATCACCGAAACAATTAGAACAAAAATACTTTTTGGATTTTTCATCATCACACAAACCTTTCTGTTTTAGTTAATAAAACTACCTTGTGATTATACCATAAACAAAAAAGTAAATTCAACAAAACAGTATAATTTTATTGTTTTATTATAATGTTTACAACAAAATGAAAAAAGACAAAAGTTAACAATAGGGTGTTTTCCCTGTTGTTCTTTTGCCTAATTGTTTTTTTGCTAATTTAGCCGTTTTCACCAAACTTGTTAAAATATGCTCGGCTTTCAATAGGCTTCTTGGTGGGTCGTCTAAGTGGCTGAGCCGGTCTTCCTATTGGAAGCAGGCAAACCAAATCATATTTCGGGGGCACTTCTAATAAATTTGCTATTTTTCTGCCAATGTTATCTGTGTCGGTA
>CAYJBH010000073.1:0-4762 GCA_964368625.1 uncultured Oscillospiraceae bacterium | reverse complement strand
TCTGTCCTTGACCATTAAATAATGTCCTTTCTTTGCTGTTCACACTAACGGGAATTACTTTCGACGATTGAGTATCCTATTATTTGTGGAAATTATACAATTAACTATGAATCTATGTAGATAATATCACGATTTTTTAGCACAAAAAAAGCTACATAGGCACACAAAGCCATTGTAATATATTACTATATTACAAAGTTTTGCAAATGTCAAGGGGTTTTGTGAAATTTCTTGTAAAATATTTTTTTGTTTTTATAGGTATAGGCTTGTTGCCTGCGGCAACGTCGCCGGTTATTTTATTGCCTTAACAGGCAATGCCTACGGCAACAGAGCATTTTTAAAATAGTGGTCGGATTAATGCTCGTTGCCTGCATCAATGTTATATTCATAAATGCCTGCGGCGCGTTACTTTTTCCAAAAGTAACCAAAAGCCGGGGGTTTCGATTCCCCCGGACCCCGAGCGATTCCCTAACGGGTACGCAGATAGAGAGCGTTTAGCAAACGACTTGGAAAGCTCAAGCCGTTTGAACGCTCACGAGCGATTAAAACAATCCATAAAAACAAAGTTCGCTATCGCTCTTTGCTATTGCATGTTGTGTGTTCATCTCACCTCTGCTCTGCTAGTTACTTCTGCCACTTTGGAACATTGCAAAAAATCAATAGGAGCCTCTAGTAGAGCAGAAGAAATATTAAGACTCTGCCTGTTTTAGAAGGTATACCCTAAAAATCTTGCAGAAAATCCGTTTTTGTGATAATATTGGAGTGAGAAATAGTTGCATTTTATACAACAAATCAACATTGAATAGTGGAGTTTTAACATGATAAAGGTTCTTATGATATGCCACGGCAATATTTGCCGCAGCACCATGGCGGAGTTTGTTTTAAAGGATTTGGTTAAAAAGCGTGGTTTAGATGATAATTTTGTTATTGCCTCGGCTGCAACCAGCCGCGATGAAATTGGTAGCGATACCCACCATGGAACCAAAAGCAAACTTCGCAAAGAGGGCATTCCCTTTGAAAAAAGAAGTGCTGTTCAGGTTGTTAAAGGCGATTATGATGGCTACAACTATCTTATCTGCATGGATAAAAACAACCTGCGAAATTTAGCTAGAATAATAACAGCCGACCCGCAAAACAAGATTTCACTGCTTTTAGAGTTTGCCGGCGAAAATCGAGACATTGCCGACCCATGGTATACCGGCGACTTTGATGCTACCTATCGGGACGTTGTTTGCGGTTGCGAGGCATTTTTAAGAAAGGTTTGTGGGTAAAACCTGTTTTGTAAAATCTGTTTTCGCAAAAAAGGTTAATGCTATATAGAGCAGTATTAGCGGATGGATGGTGGAGAGATACATAACGTAGGTATCTATGGTAAAGCTTGCCACCTGAACGAAGGCGATGATAAAGCATCGTAAAATTGCCATCATTATTACTCCAAAGGAGATAAGCCACAGCATTGTGTCTTTATTTAAACCATCTTTTAAATGCTTTATTCGTTTAAGCTGGAATATAACCGCCGCAATAAAGGCTACAGGTGTTAAAAACATATATAAAAGCCTTAAAGCATCCATAACCTTATAGATCAATAACGATATTGGGTGGTAGTATGGGGTGCTTTCTCCTGCTACCGCCGCAATGTTTGCCGAGCTGTGCAAAAACTCTTCTATTGCAACTATATCGGCAGGCTCACCAAAGCTTCGGTGTTCTGCTATATAGCAGGAGGTATCCTGAAAGGTTAGGGTATACCAAAAGCCGTATGCCGCCTCGGCAATTACCGGCAAAACATAGCTACTTCTTATCGGTGGCATGGTGGAGTTTCTCTCGCCAGAGCGTGAGGGGAGCGTGCCCTCGTCGCACAGCCTGTTTATCTCGTCGGCAAGGTTTTGCCAAAAATTCTGCGCCGTTATGGCATCGCTATATATCAAAAGTCGGTCTGCGGCATCCCTAAGTGCCCAGTAAAAACCGCCCGAGGAGTAATCGATATACTGCTCGCCTGTTTCCGGGTTTGTTTGAACATAGCCGTATCTGTTAAAAAAATCTTCGCTCTCGAGATATTCTTCAAAAGGGGCAAAGCTCTCGATGTTATCGTAGAGCTGAGCTCTCACCGAGTAGGGTACGCTTATCTTTTCGTCGCTCCAAAAATCTTGGTTTTCGGTCGGCTCTACCCTCGTCATGGCGCCGATAACCGCCGAAAATTCGCCGGACGAAAAATCGCTTACTATAAATCTTTCATAGTGGCGCAGATTCATGCCGCAGTAAAAAACGATGCACGCCGCCATAATAATATACGGTATTGCAAGCGCAAGCACCCTTTTAACAAGATTTTTTTGCTTTTCGCAAAAAAGATAGATTATCGTAATTATACCGGCAACCACCGTGAAGGGCAGAATCCAGTATCCATCCTCCCTCGATAAAAATGCAAAGCCTATAGCAAAGCCGCCTATAAAAAGATAGGGCAGGCTTTTTTTTATCGGTTGTTTTGTTCTTATCGCCACCGCAATAAAGCAGAGAAAGGCGGCAAGGCAAAGGTAGCCAAAGATGCTGTCTCTATACGGGCGCAGGGTAAACTCCGCCACCGTTGCCGGGTTGTATAACAGCAGAACAAACAGTGCAAGCCGTTGCCAATGCCTTGTTATAATCGGCGAGAGTGCCGTTACCGATAGCAGGCAAACGGCTATAACAAAAATCTGGTTGCCGATTAGTATTGGTATGTTTAGGGTATGTAGCAGGGCCTCCCAGAAGGCAAAGCCCATGTGTTTGCTCAGGGTTAGATGTCCGTAATCGCCAAGCCATCTACCCTCGGTTAGGGCAAGTGCCGCCTCGTACATCAGCCCATCGTCTATCGGGGCGGGAAGTGCAAGATAGATAAGCTGAACCGAGGCAAGAATTAACCTGCCCCCAATAGCCAATGCACCGATTAAAAAATATATCCATCTAGGAATGTCGTTATTCCTCAGCCTGTTGATCAAACTCAAGGTTGTCGAACTCCTCTACGCTGTTTATACCGGATAGGCTATCGCTGTAAACAATCTTTACCCTATCCCCCGGCTCGGTTATTGCAAGTTCGGCGGATACCGAGGCGGCAATGTTAAATAACAGCTCCTCGTTACCCTCCAGTATCATGCGGTAGTATAGCTGGGTGTCGGTCTCCTGTGCTATACGAAGCACAGCCGCCGTTAGCTCCTGCATCTCAACCGGCTCGCCCTCGGATAGGTCGGCATTCGGGTTTTGGGCAAGCGCCTCGCGGTAGTTCTGCCTTGCCTCGTCTATGTTCTCGCCTACACCTACCACCAAGAAATCCTTAACCGAAACCATTGCATACTGCTTAATAAGACCGTCGCGATCCTTTAAGGTCATAAAATAGGTGGGAACGGAATCCATGTTGATAATAACCGGGAAGGTTGCGTAGTATCCAAACTGCTGAACCTTACCCTCGGCACTGCCCTGTGCGGCATACTCGGTTGCACCCGCCATCTGATACATTATCGGCTCTTTGGTAACCATATCCACCATAACAAAGCCTATTGCACTCTCGTCGGCACCTACCGAGGTTATGCCGGTAAAGAGGTAGCAACGTCCATCGTTATAAACTATGATATGGCCGTCTGACGTTTGGTATTTATCCCTGTTTGAAAAGTTGAAAACACCGTGGACATACTGTCCCTTGTTGTTAATCTGATCGATAATAAAGCTCTCCGGCTGAACACGATCTACCCACTCCGGTGCATCGTTTAGCCCGTATTGTTCGCTCTCACCGGTTGCGGCATTCATAACTATAACGCCGGTTGCCTCCGGCAGGGCAAAGCCCCAGCGGTTAGCATAGGTGGTAATAACCCAGTGCGGAACACCCTCGTCGTTTAGCTCGAAGCTAAAATCGGTAACTCCGGTAAAGAGGGCGGCTGTAAACCTTGTAAAGAACATTAGGCTATCGAAGAAGTATGCGTTTGGCTGATACTTAACGTTAAAATCCTCAACATACTCAACATCCTGAGTGTTGGTTGCCGATACGGTTATATAGCCCGGTGTTCCCTCCATGTTGGTTAACCACTGAAAAAATCCCGAATGGTATAGCGGAACAACCCACATAAGCTTTCCGTCTACCGTTTGAATGGTTGGGGTTCCAAGCTCTGCCTGAGAGCCGAGTGAGGGGCGCTCGCCAAGCTTTTTCTCGGCAAGAACCATGGCAAGTTCCTCGTCCACAATCGGAATCTGTGATGTGTCTATCGCCTGGATGCTCTCGTTAAAATCACCCACGGCATACTCCTCCATCTGGTCACGGTAGGCAGCATGGTTAAACAGCGGCGAGGATATAAGGTTAACTATAAAATATGCCGCCCAAACAACACCAACGATGATGAAGGGTAGCTTGCCCATCTTTTTGCTAACCTCATAGTCTACCTTAACCGATCCGGAGGCATCCTGAACAAACAGGTTTCTGCCTGCCTTGCTTATAGCCCAGATACCCACATAAACGGTGATAACCACGCAGTAGAAAAACGCCGTTCCCGGATAGAGTGGGTTAAGGTTTAGCGATGTTAAAAATACGTTAGCTGCAAATAAAAGGGTTGCGCCGATATATGCCTTTAAGGTTAAGTTATTCATTCTAATGCCAAATCCTTTCTTGATGTTTTGTGTGATTTTGCCACACCGGTTTTCAGAAGGCAAAATTTTGGCCGGTGTATTGACCGAAAAGCACAAAACTCAGGTTTTAAACTTTGGTTAAATCCTTGTTTTAAACTTTGGTTAAAACCTTGTTTTAAAC
>CAYJBH010000072.1:0-4961 GCA_964368625.1 uncultured Oscillospiraceae bacterium | reverse complement strand
CCAACACTTCCTGCTCCAATAATAGTAATTTTTCTTCTCATTGCTATCTCCTTAAATTTTTGTTTTATATTTTATAATCAACAAACATAAAACTGACTAAAAATGTACCAAAATTATATTTGTTAAAAAATTATCAAACTTTCCACACGCTTATTTTACTACATTGTGATAAATTTATCAAGTACTTTTTTAAATTTTTTTACTAATAGTTTTATATAAGTTAATGAAAGGTAACATAAAACAATCCATTAATTCGATATTGTTTAATCTCTGCGTTGCTTAGAGTAGCTCATACAACGAGCTACCCGGCGGCGAAATCGCCACATAGTAATTATCGATCTACCGTATTTTATCGGCTAACCTATGCTCAATATTTTTGAGCGCTTTAAAGCTTGTCGACTGCATAAATAATTAGATATAACCGCCGAAGGAGGGCACTGCAGAAGTATTCAGCAGCCCCTTAACTGTACTTTCAATCTTAAGTGTTATTATTTAAGCATGGAGAGAGATATCTAATGTGGGGCAGTTCATCAAGCATATCCTATATCTACTTCTTGTCATTAATACAAAGCAGCGTTTTATGCTTGCAAAAATCTTGCACAAAAAATGTGATTGTATCTATATATTTAGGATTTCAATTCGGCCCTACCTGTTTGTTCCCACATTCCGGCTCGTATATATGGTAGCTTCCAACAAATTAAAGAAGTCGGAATATCCACAACCTCACTGTAACCTTTAAGGTTTGCACCGACTGTGTTATTACCGTTAGTCTAGTATTTAACATATTTAAAAAGCAACCAGATTGGTTTTGCAGTGCCACGTAGCACTCTAGAACACATAGCTATCAATAGAATAACTATACTAACAACAATGATGATGCAGTTTGTTATAGAATGCAAATGTATCGTTAGAACATACCCCTTTACAGAATAAGCAACTAACCTTTCCTTTTCGAGACCAGTGACTTAATTGTTTATATTTCGTTCTCGTTACTACCTGCGTAGACATTGCCATTATATAGATTTATAGCAATTGGGTTAACAATATATCGGAATTATCATAAGGGGTAAACTCTTAAAAACAAGATCGACAATAGCTATTTATAGTTGTGCATAGAGTTTTTGACAGCTGTAATTCATCTGAATGTTTTGCCCTCGTTTTCCTGCTTTAGGGCAAGTTCCTTTGCGGTGGTAAGAACTGCACCTAAACCAACATCAGCTGTGAGTCCTATGCGTAGATAAAAGAGGAAACCAGCGTAATAAATCTCATCATCTCTAGCTCAAAATTAAGAAATTTTCACTCTTCATAATCGCTTCGAGATATATTAATATGTAGTTTGGTGTGCTAGTCTATCTGGATGATGGTGTTTGATATGCAGCTGTAAAAATATTCAAAATTAAGCGTAACGTCGTTAAACGACTGTTTCGTATTTTCATTAACTTTTTTGTATTTTTAAGATTAGACAACGGTGAGAATTATGATGAAAAAGGTGATCTGCTAAAAAGAGTGTAACTAACATTCATGCATATTTCTTAACTAGTGTTGATTTTCCACCTTTAGTTATCGTCCACATAGCTTAAATAACATATAATAGTTTCCTATCTTCTATTATAAAGCGATAATATAATGTTGTCAACAAAACCTAAAAACTGTCACATTCTAGGCAAAAATTACAACATTATTTCACAATTTTAATACAATTCAAAAAAATATTAACATAATATTTTTGTATTTTCATATATTTTGCCATCAATTATTTTGAGACTACGACAAAAATAAAAAGCGTTGAAGTGGTTGTAACATTACTCCGTCATTGTTTACCTCTAATGGTAGTGCCTTGATAATATCTTTTACTTGATAATATCTTTTAAAGGTAATAGCGTTCTTTGCCTTTTGCATCGTTATGCTCTATAATACAACTAAAAACTAAGCCAACCGAAAAAATCGATTGGCTTAGTTAATTTGGCTATAACTAATATTCTTTTTCAATATACTCTTCTTCTCTTAAAAAAATTGTTCTGTTTTCGCTAACATTAATTAACAATATATAGAAAAAGCGTTTTTATTCAAGTAGCACTCCTTTACCATTCGGTATCTCCTCAAAAAACATTTTGGTTAAAATACCGGTTGCATGATCGCCGAACTCCTTGCCGAATAACTTTAAACCTCCCACATGATAGGCATCTTTATGTACACCTATGCGGAGCTTTATTTTAGACTCACTTGTAATATTTAAATCATGGGCGGTGGTGGGTGATATTTGAAGTCCGTCCACAAAGGTACCTTTTTCGTTAACAGTAATCATCTTTAGTCTGCCGTACTGACCGAGATATGAATACCACCAATCAGGGTTTAACATACCTTTTCGATCTCCGTACTCTCCCGGTGTTGTGATCATTCCCAAATTGCAACCATTTATTTCAAAGTAAATGTCGGATGGATAATGCTCAGAAAACCCCGGAGCTTCGGAGGATATTTCCACAGAGATTTGAAGCTCGCTCATTCGCTCGGAAAGTTTAAGGTTATTTGGGATTTCGTATTCTAAATAGCCACAACCAAGCCAAACAAGCCCGGCGTTGAATCGCTCCGGGAAAGAAAAATAGCGTGGGTCGTCAAATGCACCCAGTATTCCGCTCGGTGTAACTATGCCACAGGTGGGGCGAATCTTGTAGTCGGTATAATGACCGACGTCGATATCATAGGTGTATACCCGCTCACTTATCTCAATCTCTTCAAAAAAATCAATTAAGACTTTTCTACATTTTAAAGTGCAGAACTTTTGTGAGCCACGGCTTGCAGCTACCGCGCGAACATCAATCAGATCAGCAAGCTGCAACTTGCGAATATGTGGAGTGATAGCTCCGTTGGACAGTCCCAGCTCTTTGGCGATGCTATTCAGATTGACCTCGCCTCTTTCGGTTAATATTTCCAATATTCCGATACGTACGTCGGAATTCAAGGCATCAAATAACGATTTACCACAGAGCAATGATTTTATATGCAACATATATTATTCTCATTTTCAATTACTTAGTTACATTATACTCTTTTTTGCAAAACATGACAACACAGATATCTAAATGTATTGACAAAACTGTTTTATAGTGTTAATATAACCATAATGATTTAGACGTAAACGAAATATTTTATATAAACCTAAAATATTAATTTTGAGAGGAGTTTCAACATGAAAAAATCAAAGTTTTTATTGGAAAAAGAGCTTAGCATTGGCAGGATAGATAAACGTATCTACGGCTCGTTTGTTGAACATCTGGGCAGATGTGTGTATGATGGCATCTTTGAGCCGTCTCACCCGCTCGCAGATATCGATGGTTTTCGTGTCGATGTTATCGAGCTTGTTAAAGAGCTAAATATTCCGATCGTGCGTTATCCCGGCGGTAACTTTGTTTCAGGCTATAGATGGGAGGACGGCGTTGGCCCTAAAGAAAATCGTCCCCAAAGATTGGATCTTGCGTGGCGTACTACCGAAACCAACAAATTCGGCACCAATGAATTTTGCAGTTGGGCAAAAAAGGCTAATGCTGAAGTCATGATGGCGGTTAATTTAGGTACGCGCGGAGTGGATGATGCGCTCAACCTGCTGGAATACTGCAACCATGCAAAGGGCTCATACTGGAGCGATTTAAGAATAGCACACGGATATAGCGACCCACATGACATAAAGGTATGGTGCCTTGGGAACGAAATGGATGGGCCGTGGCAGACCGGGCATAAAACGGCAGTGGAGTACGGGCGCCTTGCAATCGAGACAGCAAGGGCAATGAAAGCGTTTGATCCGACGCTTGAGTTAGTGTCCTGCGGCAGTTCTAGTACCGACATGCCAACCTTCCCAATGTGGGAGGCACAGACCTTGACGCACACCTATGACGCGGTGGACTATGTGTCATTGCACCAATACTTTAACAACAGCTCAAACGACACCGCCGACTATCTGGCTTTTTCTTTAGAGATAGACCGTTTTATTAAAACCGTAATCTCGACCTGCGACTATGTTAAGGCGGTAAAACGCGGTAAAAAAGATATCATGCTAAGCTTTGATGAGTGGAATGTCTGGTATCACTCCAAAGAGAGTGATGACTACGAGATGGCACAAAAACCGTGGCAGATTGCGCCGGCGCTTTTAGAGGATGTTTATAATTTTGAGGATGCTTTGATGGTTGGATGCAGTCTTATTACCTTTATAAAACATGCCGACAGGTTGAAGATGGCGTGTATTGCACAGCTCGTTAACGTTATCGCCCCGATTTTCACAGCCAAAGGAGGCGGTATCTGTCGTCAAACTATATACTACCCACTTCTGCACGCATCGACATACGGCAGAGGAATAGCGATTGATCCGATAGTAGATTCGCCGAAATACGACTCAAAGAACTTCACCGATGTCCCCTATCTCGTATCTGTAGCAGTATTGAGCGATGACGAGAGCGAGCTAACAATCTTCGCTGTCAATCGTGACATTGAAGATGATATGTTGATGGACTGCAATCTGCGCAGTTTTGAGAGTTATCGGATAGTGGAGCACATCAGCATGACCTGTGAAGACCTAAAAGCGGTGAACACGGTGCAAAACCCCAACAGTGTCACACCAAAAAACAATATTGTGCCAAAAAGTGACGCAGGAACAGCCAAGATTTTGCTTGAAAAGGCCTCATGGAACGTGATAAGGCTTAAAATATAGCCTAGATTATATCTCGCCTTTTGGCAGAATAAATTTAGATTTATTGATCAGCTATTCTTAACCGCTATCGTTTAATCTTTCGTTTGTTGTTAAAAAAACATCATCAAAAGTCCAATTATAGCGAAAATCGGCAATAATATTGTAAAGCATCCCATTCTCATTCTCCTCTTCGGTCGCCCTACTACAACTCTTCGTCGTCTAAACATTTTATAGCCGAGGAGGGTGCAGAAGTTGTCTGATACATATATCAAACGCGCCGTGA
>CAYJBH010000071.1:0-5243 GCA_964368625.1 uncultured Oscillospiraceae bacterium | reverse complement strand
GAATGCATACGACCCATTGTATCTGTCATACCGTAAGAAGCAGGGCCTGCTGCCATGTTATCAGGATGTAATGTTCGGCCTGTACCACCGCCTGAAGCAACCGAGAAGTATGCTTTTCCTTTTTCGTTACATTCTTTTTTATATGTACCTGCAACCGGATGCTGGAAACGAGTTGGGTTAGTTGAGTTACCTGTAATAGAAACGTCAACCCCTTCTTTCCACATAACTGCAACGCCTTCTGTAACATCATCAACGCCATAGCAGTTAACCTTTGAACGAAGACCGGTTGAGTATGATTTTCTAAACACTTCTTCAACTTTACCGGTTGCATAATCCATTTTTGTTTCTACAAAGGTAAAGCCATTGATTCTGGAGATAACCTGAGCGGCATCCTTTCCAAGACCATTAAGAATAACACGAAGTGGATTTTTACGAACCTTATTTGCTTTTTCAGCAATTCCGATAGCTCCTTCGGCAGCTGCAAAAGATTCATGTCCCGCTAGGAAACAAAAACACTCTGTGCTCTCTTCTAAAAGCATTTTTCCAAGGTTTCCATGGCCTAGTCCAACTAAACGCTGATCAGCAACCGAGCCCGGTATACAGAATGCTTGAAGGCCTTCGCCGATGGCAGCTGCTGCATCTGCAGCTCTTTTGCATCCCTTTTTGATAGCTATTGCAGCACCAACAACATATGCCCATTTAGCGTTTTCAAAACAGATAGGCTGAATGTTTTCTACCATAGTATATACATCAAGTCCTGCATCTTTAGTGATTTTTTCTGCCTCTTCAATAGAAGCAATCCCATAACTTTTAAGAGTCTCATCAATTAGTTTAATGCGTCTCTCATATGATTCAAATAGTGCCATAATTGTACTCCTCCTTCAAAATTATTCGTGTCTTGGATCGATGATCTTTACTGCATCGTCAACACGTCCATACTGACCTTTAGCTTTTTCCCAAGCAGTAGTCGGGTCATCACCTTTTTTAATGAAATCAGTCATTTTGCCAAGGCTTACAAACTGATAACCAATAATTTGATCTTCTTCATCAAGTGCAATACCTGTTACATAGCCTTCAGCCATTTCAAGATATCTTGGGCCCTTTTTCAAGGTACCATACATAGTACCAACCTGTGAACGAAGTCCCTTACCTAGGTCCTCAAGACCGGCACCAATAGGAAGACCATCCTCAGAAAATGCACTTTGTGTTCTACCGTAGGCGATCTGTAAGAAGAGCTCTCTCATAGCTGTGTTAATAGCATCACAAACAAGGTCGGTGTTTAGAGCTTCTAGAACTGTAAGTCCCGGAAGTATCTCTGATGCCATAGCAGCTGAATGAGTCATACCGGAACATCCGATTGTCTCAACAAGTGCTTCTTGAATGATACCCTCTTTTACATTCAAGGTTAATTTACATGCACCCTGCTGAGGTGCACACCAGCCTACACCATGAGTTAGACCGGAAATGTCGGTAACATGCTTAGACTTAACCCATTTTGCCTCTTGAGGAATTGGCGCAGCACCATGCTTAACACCCTGTGCAACCGTACACATATCCTGTACTTCATGTGAATAAATCATGCTAAACTCCTTTCATTATGCACGAATTTCTATCATGGCATTAAACGTTATACCATGTATAGTTCTATTTTCTCATAAAATTCGACTTAAGTCCAGTATTATTTAAAAAAAATTTATTTATTGATAAATTGCTGTATTTATGTTAAACTAATCTTAGAATTTTTATGGAGAATTTTAATGATAAGACATATAGTTATGTGGAAACTCGCCGATCAGACACCAGATGTAAAAAATGCTAACATGAAAAAAATGAAAGAACTACTTGAGAATCTTGTTGGGAAAATTGATGGCCTACTCTGTTTACAGGTAACCCCCAATATTAAAGAAGATGGGTACGACCTTTGTCTTTACTCTGAGTTTGTTGATGTAGAGGCACTTGATTATTATCGTTCACATCCATTACACAAGGAAGTACAAAAGTTTGTACATAGTGTTATCTGCGAACGTGGTTTTTGTGATAGCGAAATTTAGTTAATAAATTTAATTTAAATTCAACTATTTAACAAATTACTGCGGTATTTGCGATTTACTTCTCAGCAATATAGTTATAGATTTATCTAGTACATAAACCTAGCTAATTAACGAGTTTCTACACCCTTAATCAACGAAAACTATCCCACATTCAATTATCAGTTTGTGGGATAATTTATTTAAAATTGTATAATTAAAATTAACGCTACTTATATTAGTTTTTTTCACAAAACAGCTCTTTAAAAATATTATCCTGTTCTTTTAAGTGGGTTACGTAGCCGATAGGGATTCTATTATTTGTTTCACTTATAATTCTTTTAACGTTAGTTTCTGTAAATGCACCACACACTTCAATCAAATCAATTCCTTTTGATATTAAATCTTTAGCAACTTCACATGCTTGCTCTACATTACCTACACCAACAATTGTAACCGCTCCATTTTTTATTGAGCTACAATCCTCTATGGGATTAAAATCACCCATAATTAAAAATGCCGACTTCATACTCTCCCCTTTTTTAATAAATAACTTTATAATTATCTATCTGCAATAAGTTTCTTTAATTACATCTAAAAGTTTAACTATTCTCTCATCCTTAATATTATAGATAATAGTTTGAGCTTTTTTATCATAATCTAATATTCCGTTTGCCTTTAATATTGATAAATGCTGTGAAATTCCTGATTGCGATATTGACAAATTTTTTTGAAGTTTACTAACGCTTTGAGGTTCTTTACTAAGCTCACAAAGAATAAGAAGCCTGTTTTCATTCGACAAAACTTTTAGTAAATCGGCAACATCTCTTGCTCTTTCTTTCATTTCTTCCATGCTAATCTCCTTTCTTTTTAATTTTGCAAATTCCTTGAGTCATCGTCCCCATAGGACAATATACGCAAAATCCACGTGGCTTAAATAATACCATTGTAATGATACCTAAAATTGTTGAGGTTAACATAATACTATAAAATCCAAACGCATACTGTGTTATCCATGGAGTAACATTAGTTAAGTTTGCAAATGACCAAGGAAGCTTAAATGACCAAAATATGCTAACTGTTTCAGATAAACTTTCAGCGCCTATAAAAACTAAATATGTAATATAAATCATATAAAAAAACATAATCATAAAAAATATAAGAAAGCTGTATCTAAAATAAACAGTTCTCATAAAATTAGGTAACGGTTTGTTTCTTGAAAACTTACTGCCAAGTTTGGCAAATAATTGCCCTCTACCACAATATTTATTGCAGTAACCCTTATCACCCTTAATAACTGAAGTAAGCAGCGGCGTAAGAAAGAATATCATACCTATCCAAGCAAATAGAATATTAAAAAAACCTAAGCCGAAATATACTATTTCAACTACCCAAAGATAATTATACCACTTATTATTTTTCATCTGCAACCTCACGATCAACAATTATAATTGCAGATGCAGGACATAACTTACTACATTTTCCACAACCAACACATTTATTTTCATCTACCTTTGCTTTTATGCCGTTATTTATTGATATTGCATTAAATGGGCATTCATTTAAACATGTTCCGCAGGCTACACAGAATTTTAGAATCTGTGCATTTTTTTTACTCTTTGACATCTTTACCTCATACTGTTTATAATATATTAGTATATACTAATATATTATAAACAGCAAAGTTTGTCAATATAAAATTTTTAAAAACACTATTATTTATCTAATTATTTTTCTGCTAGCAAGCAAGAATTCTCAATAACATTATAGTACCAAATCATTGTCATCCATCTAATAATATATCTTAACTTAGAAAAGCAGGCACATTAATGATTAGAAATATTGTTGCTGATGAATATATAATCTGGTCATTTGTAGCTCACCGTCGCCTTGTGCCATACATAAAAATTCCCAGCCATATTTTTCGTAAAAATCTTTATGGTCGGTTACAAGGTAAAGAGTGTCTATTCCCATTTGTTTAAAATCTTCACAGACATAGTTTAGCATTGCTCCTGCGATGCCTTTTTTTCTATATTCATTTTCTACATAAACAGCACAAACATTTGGGGTTAAATCCTTACGATCGTGAAAATCGTTTTGTATAACACCTATTCCTGCAACTATTTTTTCTTGATCGAATACAACATACCACTGAGGCACAGAGGTATTGCCATGAACACAATCACTCATGCTTTTAAAATATTCGTTTACAGGAACACCCCATTTTAAATGAAACCATTTTGAAGCCTGATCAATTAAATTTTTATTATCACGTATTTTTATTACTTGAAATTTTTTCATATAACAATACCCAATCATCAAAATTTATACTTCTTAAAATAAATATAATTTAAATCAGAAATTTTGATACAACCAATAAGCGTAACTACAGTTCCTAACGTATCTTCATTTTCATTATATCTTTAGGTAAAACTACAACAGTAAATTATTCAGTAATTAAGAACATCTTTAATAATAGCTATAGTAGTTTCAATGTTTTATAAGTTATTCTTCAATTCATATAACCCTTGCTGTATTCTATCATAATAACATTATAATTACAACATTATAAAATATTTTCAATTAGTGTTGACAAACTTATAACGATATGATAAACTAAATAACACTGTTATTTGAGGTGTTTATGCTTAACCAAGAAGCTTTGACCGATAAAATATTAATAGTCGCAAAGCAGGAATTTTTAAAAAATGGCTTTGAAAAATCAAGCATGAGGGTTATTGCAAAACACTCCGGCGTAACAACTGGGGCTTTGTACACAAGGTTTACATCTAAAGACGAGCTTTTTACAACACTTGTAGAGCCTTTTTCCGAGGAATTTATAAGAATAGATACCGAGTGGAAAATTTCGCCAGCAGAACTATGGCAACGCAAATTTAATGCAGGGAATGCACTCATTGAACATATATATGCCGATAAAGATACCTTTAAGCTTCTTTTTACCTGCGCAGTTGGAAGCTCACAGGAAAACTTTATTGACAGGATAATTAAAATAGAAGTGGATGACACACTGGCATTTATCGATAATTTAAGTGAAGAGCAAAAAAATAGCATTAAGGTATCAAGCGATGCATTATATATTCTTGCCGCTGCCCATTGTCGCTCACTTTTTGAGGTTTCTTATCTCGATATATCGCTTGAGGAGGCAAAAAAACAGGTTGCAAACATAATGGAATTTTTCATGTGTGGATGGAGTAA
>CAYJBH010000070.1:0-5350 GCA_964368625.1 uncultured Oscillospiraceae bacterium | reverse complement strand
CCAACCAAAAAGCAACGGTATCTTGCGAAGCAAGATGTTCGGCTCGCTATGCAAGACGATTTGTTAAGGGTTAATCAACATTACCTTACCTTTTACGTCGCGAGGGTTTTCGTACAACGCGAAGGCTTTGTCTATTTCGCTCATCGAGAACTTTTTAAATATAAAGTCGGGGTGAACCTTTAGCTCTCCTGTTTTTAGGTAGTGTGCCGTTAGCTCCCACTCCTTGCCTGGGTAGGGTGCAGAATAGCTCATCCAGCTTCCTGTTAGCTTAAACTCCTTGCGGTTCATAAGCTCCCATTCCTTGTATCCAAAAACAACGTCGGTATGCGGTGTTCCAACGGCGCATATGTTTGCCTTGTTAGAGGCAAGCTTAAACGCCGTTAGCAGTGTTGAAGGATGACCCACCATCTCGAACACATATTTAAACCCCTTACCGCCTGTAAACTCCATCGCCTTTTCTATATAATCCTCGTCGGTAGAGTTTATAACATAGTCTGCGCCCATCTCGGTAGCAAGGTTTAACCTCTCCTCGCCAACATCGAAACCTACTATCCTTTTTGCGCCCATAATTCTTGCCCATTGCAGCATGAATATGCCAATAGTTCCGCACCCTATAATCGCAACATCCTCGCCCGGCTTAAAGTCGTTACAATAAAGTCCGTGAAGTGCCACGGTAGACGGCTCGAACATTGCGGCATCGGCATATGGTATCGATGAATCATATTTAACAACATTGCCGGCAGGAACAACCACATAGTCGGCAAAGCTGCCGGGTTCGCGGCTTCCCACAAAGCTGTATTTTTTGCAGAGCGCATACTGGCCTGTTAAACAGTCGTCACAGCTCATGCAGGGGAGAAGCGGTGCGGCAGTTACAGTGTCGCCCACCTTAACCGATGTTACAGCCGAGCCAACCTCGGCAACATCGCCGGCAAACTCGTGCCCTAAAACTATCGGGTAGAAATGCGCGCCGTTATCGTGAACCCTCGGAACATCGCTTCCGCAGATACCGGTAGCACGTATCCTTATCTTAACATCGGTATCCTTAACAATCTGCGGTTCCGGAAAGTCGGTATACCTAATGTCCTTGTTGGCAAATAAAACTCCTGCTTTCATTGTTGCTCCCACTCCTTATTTTTTCATTAAATGTTTAGTGTTCTCGTATAACGCTAAATATTTTTTCATCGATTCTTGATATTTTCCGTAAAGTTCCTTGTTTGGCATGTGTCTGCGGCTTATCTTTATCGTGTTTGCAACCGCATCATCAAAATCCTTATATATTCCAACCCCCACACCGGCAAGAATAACGGCGCCGAGCGTTGATGCGGCATCCGAGTTTGGTATTGCAATCTCTTTTCCGGTTACGTCTGCCTTAAGCTGGGTCCAGAATTTGCTGTTGGCAGCTCCACCCATAGAGTATAAAATATCAACCTTAGCACCGCTATCCTCGGCTACCTTTAGGTTGTGTTCAAGCGAAAAGGCAACGCCCTCCATAGAGGCTCTGATAAAATGTGCCTTGGTTTTAGAAAAATCGACACCGAAATATACTCCGGTTGCATCGGGGTCCCAGATGGGTGAACGCTCGCCGGACATATAGGGAAGGAATAACAATCCCTCACAACAGGGCTCTACCTCGGCGGCAAGCTCGTCCAGCTTTTTAAAGTTGGGCTTTTTAGTAACCTCGTCGCGCTCATGCTCAAAAAAGGTTCGCTCAAACCAGTTAACAACGCCGCCGCCGCCAACTGTTCCGCCCTGCAACAGCCATTTTCCTGCAACAACATGCTCCGAGAGGATAAGCGCTTCATGAGCTATCGGCGTATCCTCGCAGATGCTCATGCCTCCTGCCTGTCCACCCTGCTCCTGTGTTTCGCCGTTGTGTATAACCCCAACACCAAGCGTGCCACAGGCGGCATCAAGCCCACCGGCAACAACCGGAGTGCCGGAAACGAGTCCGGTTAGCTCTGCTACCTCGGAGGTAACGTGTCCAACAACATCGCTACACTCGTAAAAATCAGGAAGGATATCGGTTCTAAGTCCCAGCTTTTCAAGAACCGAATAGTCCCAAGAACGCTTTTTAATGTCGTAACACTGCAGTCCGTACCCCTGCGAATACTCTTGAGAAATTTCGCCGGTAAGCATCATAACAATAAAGCTGTTAGACTGCAAAATTTTATAGGTGTTGTTGTAAATCTCAGGTGTATTTTCTTTATACCAGATAATCTTCGGTAGGGTGTAAGACGGCTCGAAAGGATTACCCGAAATTTCAAAAAAGGCATTTTTACCAAACTCTGCCTTAACCCTCTCACAGATATCTTTAGCACGGGTATCGAACCAGATAGGTGTATTGCAAAGAACCTTTTTATCCTTGTTAATGGCAATGGCAGACCAGCTCTGCCCATCGATACCTATTCCCTTTATCGAGGCGGGGTTAACCTTGGTGGTTATCTCCTTTAAACAGCCAATAATGGCAGACCACCACTCCATCGGGTTCTGCTCTGCCCAGCCAACATGTGGGTGATAAACCTCGTAATCGCCAAAGCTTTGTGCAACAACACATCCGCTTTTATCAAAGGCGGCAACCTTACAGCTGGAGGTACCTACATCAATTCCAAGTAGGATATCAGACATAAAAAATCCTTTCTAAATTAGCGTCTATCTACTGCTTTCTTATCGTTTTTCCATTTTCAACATAGGGGTTTAAAAGTATGGTTTTCCTATCTTCATCGCCGCTAAGCCTTGCAAGCATGGTTTTTGCCGTCATTATCGCAATGTCTTTAATCGGCTGTGCAACTATAGTTAGCTTTGGGTTTATAACCCTCGAAAGCTCGATGTTATCAAATCCAACAACCGAAAGTTGTTTTGGTATCTTTATCGATAGCTCGTTTAAGGCTATGATAGCCCCCACGGTTATTTCATAGTTAGTTGTAAAAACCGCCGTAATATCTTTAGGGTTCTTTAGCAGATTCTTCATGTTTTGGTAGCCACTTTCTATGGTGAAATCTGAGTGAATTATATTTTCGGTTTTAATTAGTATTTTTTGTTTTTTTAGCGCATTTTTATAGCCTATAACACGATCCTTTGCGGTAGAAAGATTTTCCGGTCCGGATATGATGGCGATATCTTTAGGGTTTGCAGATAAAAGAAGTTCGGTTGCCATCTCGCCTGCATATATATTGTCTACCCCAACAAAGTCTGCATAATCTATCGGTAATCTCCTATCCACCAAAACAACCGGCAAGCCTTTTTCCTTTACAGATGAAAGGTGGTCTCCGCTTGTACCAACCGGAACATTTATAATACCATCTACCTGTTTTGATAGTAAAAACTCTACCGATTGATGTTCAAGCTCGGGGTTGCTTCGGCAATCGGCAACCAAAACACCATAGCCGCTTTTGCGAAGAATATCCTCTACCTCGGTTATAATTGTCGTTATAAAAAGATTGGAAAGTTCTGGAATAACTATTCCTATAATATGGGTTTTATTGGTTTTTAACGCTCTTGCGGTGTTGTTCATGGTATAGCCTAGTCGCTCGATGGTTTTTTGTAGCAAAATTTTGTTTTCGGGTCTAACATTACCGCCGTTAAGATACTTTGAAACGGTTGCAAGGCCGAGACCGGTTTCCCTTGAAATATCCTTTATAGTAGCCAAAACGACCTCCTATCCTCAAAAGCGAAACGTTTCGCTTTTGAGGATATAATAACACGTAAGCGGCGGGATGTCAATAGAAAAAATAAAAAATTAGGGCAAAAAATACGAATAAATATTAAACTTTTGTTAACAATATCTTCATAAAGCTTTTCAGCTTTGTATAAGATTTTAGCCATAGCGCTATAACCTTAATGAATTTAGTAAACAAAAAAGGAGATTAAACCAATGATGAATTCAGGAGTAAGCTGTAACGTAACCCAGTGTGAACACTATGCATCAGGCGATCGCTGTCAGCTAGATAAAATCCATGTAACAAACCAAACAACCGGCCAAAAGGCAATGGAAACCCCACATTTTTGCAAAAACTTTAAGGAATGTTGCAAATAAGCATGTTTCCCTATAAAAAAACATCCCATCGGTTTACGTCGGTGGGATGTTTTATATTTTACTTAAAATTTCTAAAGAAAAAAATATCTCTACCGATTATATTATTAAGTAGTGAAAATCGACAAAACGAATGAGAGGAAAAACTATAATGATTAACTCTATAGCTCAACAATCTTTATTTAATGCGGCCGCGGTTAATCGAAGTATTGCTGCGCGTTCCGGTAGTACCGAGGAGTCGGGGCAACCGGTTTTTGTTATGCGCAACGATGTTGTTGATATTTCACAAAAGGGCCGTGTTACATCCTTGATAGAGACACTTATGAATAATAAGCAGAATTTGCAGGAAAGGCGCAGCGAGCTTATAGGTGAAACCATTGAAGGTGGTGGCAGTATAAAGGATATAGAGCTTATTTTAGAACAGTATAACGATCAGCTTAAAGGCATTGAAGATCAGATAGCCGAGCTTATGCAACAACAGCTGGAGGAGGCCGCCGAGGAATCTTCTAAAAAGAACGAAAAGGATAAACCCGAGGAGGAATCCGAAACAAAGCGGCTTACAAACCTATCCTTTATTGCCGGCGATATAAAGCAGATGGAGGTAATCGACTCGGCTAAAAGTAGGTTAGAGGGCAGAGCGAACGTAATAAAGTCAGAGCTTAAGTCGGATGGTGTTAGCGCCCTCGAGAGCAAGCGTGACGAGCTAGACGAGATAAACAAACGCATAGACGGAGCCGAGAGTTCCCTCGCCAAGGCGGGTGCCGAGATTATGGAAGAGATAAAGCAGGATCAGGAACAAAAACCGCAGGAGGAACAGGAAAAGACACAGGGTAGCCTGCAGTTCCCGACCGAGGATGAGATAAAGAGCTGGGTAGAAAAACAACGTGAGGCTACCGCAACAGATGCCGATGGCACAAGTGGCGTAGATATCGTCAACGAGAGCCTGTAAAATTAATTTCTAAATAAAGAACAAAAGGGGTTACGACATGTTTTTTGTCGTAACCTCTTATTAGAAATTGCTTTTGCTAACATATATTCTATTTTGTATGGGCGACCTATGGTCGCGCCGTCTAATTCATTTCGCAAAACTATGATTAAATGCAGATGAATAATATCTTTGCATTTTCATTTACGTTGGTTTTATCAGTGGGCGGACGATCAAAGGTCGCCCCTACAAACCATCTGAGACATTGTACATTTTTCATATAACACAAACAACCCGAACCTAAAAGCACGAGAAATATTGAGTTTTTGCTTGCAAAATAACGAACGAAGAGAGTTAATCAATATTTCCAATAGCTCCACCTCCGGTGGAGATAA
>CAYJBH010000069.1:4494-5563 GCA_964368625.1 uncultured Oscillospiraceae bacterium | reverse complement strand
TCCTATTTGTTCAAATGCTGTATTTGAGTTGGGTAAAAAATATTTTAACAAAATTTTATCGGCAACTTCATTAATCATTCCTAATATTCCAGCAACAACTATTGGCGTTGCATAAATAAGCATCTCTTTAAAAAGCTTATAATCAAACTTTGTATAAAATTTTCTTGTATAAGGATATAAAAATAAAAATGTGATACCGTTGGCTATCAAATTTGCAAGAAATGTATATTCTAATAGATTATCTTTATTAAACACAAAACTTACATCCCAACCATTATTGTTGAGATAGGGTAACAGTAATAAATATATAAGGTTGACAATTATATTAATACAAACATTGAAAATTTTTAATATTGCAAATAAACGTGCCTTTTCTAAAAAACGAAGTGTAGCAAATGGGATAGCACAAACAACATCTAAACCTATTATTCCTAAAAAATACCATAAGTAATCTATTTCAATTATCCCAATAATTTCGGCTATGCTTTTTCCAAAAATAAGTACAATTGTGGAAAATATTAAAGCATTAAAGGCTAAGAATATAAATGAAACAGAATAAACTTTATCAATACCTTTTGATTTAGCATATCTGAAAAAGGCAGTTTCCATTCCAAAAGTCAATAGTATGATTAAAAATGCACTATATGAATACAAATACGTATGTGTACCATAATCGACTAAAGAATCGAAAACTCTTGTATAAAAGGGCGTTAAGAGTATATAATTTAAAATACGAGGTACAACTGACCCTATACCATAAATAGCAGTTTGGCTGGCTAATTTTTTTAATTGACCCATATTTTTATATAATAAACTCTTTATTTGCAGAATATTATAAACTAATATCTAACATTCTTTGTAAGGGCTTTAGAGCTCTTAAACGTAGTTCTTCTGGTATAATTATTTCAGGTAACTCATATTTTAACGATAGATATATTTTTTTTAAAGTTATCATTTTCATATAATAACAATCATTACATGCACAGGTGCTATCTTCAGGAGGAGCAGGAATCAACTCTTTTTCTGGACAGCTTAGTTTCATTTGATGCAAAATACCTGATTCTGTTGC
>CAYJBH010000069.1:4261-4484 GCA_964368625.1 uncultured Oscillospiraceae bacterium | reverse complement strand
TAAACTTTTGTGCATCTGATTTAATAACATAATTTAATAATGCTGAAGTACTTCCAATATATTTAGACATTGCAAGAACATCATTTTGACATTCGGGGTGCGCAATTAATTCAGCATCAGGATTTAGTTTCATTAATTCAATAATGCGAGGCACACTAAATTGTTTGTGCACATGACAGGCTCCATCCCAAATTACCATTTTTCTACCCGTCATTTTTTCTAT
>CAYJBH010000069.1:3604-4251 GCA_964368625.1 uncultured Oscillospiraceae bacterium | reverse complement strand
TTGAATAACCTTTACAGCATTACTACTTGTACAAATAATATCTGAAAGAGCTTTAACTTCTGTAGAACTATTAACGTATGTTATGACTGTATGGTCGGGATATTTTTTCAAAAACTCAGCAAACGCATCAGCAGGGCAACTATCCGAAAGGGAACATCCTGCATTCAAATCGGGCATCAGAACCTTTTTTGAAGGGTTTATTATTTTTGCAGTATCTGCCATAAAAGTAACACCAGCATAAACTATAATATCGGCGTCTGTTTTTTCGGCTTCTTGAGCAAGAGCTAAACTATCGCCAATAAAATCGCTTATATTTTGTATTTCAGGGTTCTGATAGAAATGCCCAAGAATAATTGCATTTTTCTCTTTTTTCAATTTATTGATTTCAGAAACATAATTGAAATCTTGTGGGAGATCTTCCTCTCCATATCCGTTTTTGAACAATCTATTATTTAACATAAAAAGAAGTAAAAGTTTTAAAAAATATGATGATGATAATGTGATGTTGAAATGGTTGAAAAGTATTTTTAATTTTTGAAACTTGAAGTTTTTAACATTTATATGAACATGTATTTACTATAAAAATACCTAACGATTAATAATTTTGGTAGCTCAATTAACATTTGTTGAAATAAAAAATGTTGATT
>CAYJBH010000069.1:0-3594 GCA_964368625.1 uncultured Oscillospiraceae bacterium | reverse complement strand
TATCTATTTTTTATAGTTGCAAATTTATTTTTAAATAATTATACACATCGAAATTGACAAATAATTAACGATATTTAAACAGGTTTTGTGTTGACCTGTTTTTATGCAGATTCAGATAAGAGTGGCAGAGATTCCTCGTCATGTGTGGGTTTTACTTCTGAAACTTGGGTAATCGATATTTCTTCTTTTATTAGTTTTGTGAAATTTGACCAGTCTTTTAGTTTATAGTCACGAATGTCTCGTACTGATTGACGAAACCAGTCTATTTGTTTTAATTTCATCATTACAGAGAAGAGATTACTCTTGGCCCCGTCTTGGATGATATATGTACAACCCTGTATCCACTCAAATCCGTTATTGTATAGGATTTTCTTTATTTCATTGTATGCGTTACTGATACGTTTAGGGTAGCATTCTTTCAGCTCTGTTGTGTTCATATCAAAACTTAGTGCATACATATTCTTTAATTTTTAGCAGGTTTAAATTGATATTCTTTGCCAAAGAATATATCTCCTTCATCTGTTTTAGCAGTAATTACAGTCCCTATGATCCATTCTTCTTGATGGGTTAAATCAGAAGAAATTAATACTTTATCATCTTTGCACATGATGTTTATATGTTTGATTATAATTAGCACAAAGTTAGTGATTTTTTGTAACTACCTAGCCCTCCTTATCTAGATGAAATTTTATACTGTTGCTAATTATCAAGTTGTCCTAGCAACTAAGGATTATATGGGGCAAGATTTTCATGCTGATGGGGTCTATTCTGGTGAAAATCAACAGCAAATGATTGATAAATAAAGATTTATAAACAAGATTTGTAAAAAGAGGTGTCGTAATAATACTCTTACCGATGGACAAAAGGCATTGAACATAGAAAGGTCAAAAATTAAAGCGAGAGTTGAACACGTATTGACCTCGTCTTCCTCCTTCGTACATCGGTAATTCAAGCGGGGCTTGATTGCTCTCAGTTTGTCGTTGGTTTGGATTTATGAAGCAGACGATGCAGGGTTTGCACTTGCGTTTTATTGCACTTGAAAGAGCTAAAGGAATCATATTTGACTTATCAACCTAACAATTTGTGTCGATTTGAGCAGATTGTGAGACTGAAAATTATTTTAAAATAATGCACCGAATAGATAGGGTTTGATTAAAATTGTTGGTTAATCAGATTTTTTGCTGTCAGATATATGCTGCAAAATTGCGATTAAGTGAGTAAAGCGAAAGTTTTCTTTCAAATTTCCGAACGGTAGCAATTTATGTCATTTAGGGTGTTATGGCTTCTTGTTCTAAAGTTTGGAGTGAAAAACGAAAAATTAGCCCTCACCTGAAATTCATCTATAAAAATAATGCTAACTAAGTATTTTTAAATTAGGTTCGAGATAACGTTAGCGAATTATTTCTGTTTTTCATTGATACAAAATAATTTATAAAGACAATGTTGTTCTACGGTTATCTTGATCTTTTTTAATTATATTATGAATTTCTTAAACGAAACTGTGAAATATCGCAACTGAATGGTTTTTTGGTCTAAATTTTGAAATGAAAATCCATTACGTGCAATTTTCAAAATTATTAACTGCCAATTTTTAGAACTCGCTTGTTATTTTTAAACAAAAAAGAACATGAACAAACTAAAATCTTTATTGACGTTACTTACCTTCTTGGTATCGGTAACAATGTTTTCACAAACGCTTACTCAGGTTTCTACCAAATTAAGTAATGGAGTCTTAACTGTTTCTCCAGGTGGCACGCTGACCTTTAAAGCGTCGATAGCAGCAGCAGGCAACCAAGGATCTATAACGAAAGTTATTATAGAGAATCCAGGCGAAGGCAAGAAGGTTCTACCGGAGTCTAATTTAAGTGATTTGTTTAAAAGTTATGCAAAATTAAAGGTAATAGAAGGCTTAGAGCATATCAATACAGAGTCTGTAACGGACATGCACGAAATGTTTAATGGTTGTACGGTCTTGGATTCGTTAAATCTATCAAGTTGGGCGACAGATAATGTAACCGATGTGAATCACATGTTTCAAAATTGCAGTGCATTACGCTATTTAAACCTAACGAATTGGAATACGACAAGAGTAACCAATGTATCAAATATTTTTAATGGTGTATCCAATTTAACTGAGGTTGTTATAGGTGATGGCATAACTCCGAATATATCGAATCTTATTCTTCCTCGCAGTACACCGCCGTATTCCAATCCCGCACTATGGGTACGTCAAAGTGATGGATTGGAATATCAACTCATACCCACAAGCGGCAGTCCTACTTTGGCAGAGGCTGGAATTTACAAAGCGAAAGAAGACCGAACGAAATACTTTACGGCCACTTTAAGTGGTACAGTCTTAACCGTAAAGCCAGGCGGCACGCGGACCTTTAAAGCGTCGATAGTAGCCGCCGGCAACCAAGGAAGTATAACGAAAATCGTTATAGAAGATCCGGGCGAAGGCAAGAAGGTTCTACCGGAGCCAGATTTAAGTGCATTGTTTCAAAGTTACTCTAAATTAAAGGTAATAGAAGGCTTAGAGCATATCAATACAGAGGATGTAACGAGTATGTATGCGATGTTTAATGGCTGTACGGTCTTAGATTCGTTAAATTTATCGAGTTGGAACACAGAGGATGTAACGAATATTAGTTACATGTTTCAAAGTTGCAGTGCATTACGCTATTTAAATTTAACCAACTGGGATACAGAGAGAGTAACCTTAGCCACCTCTATTTTCAGCTATGTTTCATCCTCGAATTTAACGGAGGTAGTTTTAGGTGATGGCTTAACCCCGAGTATATCGAATCAACTACTACCCCGCAGTACTGCTCCGTATTCCAATCCAGCTTTATGGGTTCGCGAAAGTGATGGATTAGAGTATCAACTCATACCCACAAGCGGCAGACCTACTTTGGCAGAGGCTGGAATTTACAAAGCGAAAGAAGACCGAACGAAATACTTTACCGCTACATTTACATTAAGTAGTGGTGTTTTAACCGTAAAGCCAGGTGGCACGCTGACCTTTAAAGCGTCGATAGCAGCGGCAGGCAACTCAGGTACTATCACCAAAGTTATTATAGAAGATCCAGGCGAAGGCAAGAAGGTTCTACCGGAGTCTAATTTAAGTGATTTGTTTAAAAGTTATGCAAAATTAAAGGTAATAGAAGGCTTAGAGCATATCAATACAGAGTCTGTAACGGACATGCACGAAATGTTTAATGGTTGTACGGTCTTGGATTCGTTAAATCTATCAAGTTGGGCGACAGATAATGTAACCGATGTGAATCACATGTTTCAAAATTGCAGTGCATTACGCTATTTAAACCTAACGAATTGGAATACGACAAGAGTAACCAATGTATCAAATATTTTTAATGGTGTATCCAATTTAACTGAGGTTGTTATAGGTGATGGCATAACTCCGAATATATCGAATCTTATTCTTCCTCGCAGTACACCGCCGTATTCCAATCCCGCACTATGGGTACGTCAAAGTGATGGATTGGAATATCAACTCATACCCACAAGCGGCAGTCCTACTTTGGCAGAGGCTGGAATTTACAAAGCGAAAGAAGACCGAACGAAATACTTTAC
>CAYJBH010000068.1:0-6544 GCA_964368625.1 uncultured Oscillospiraceae bacterium | reverse complement strand
TAGGCTCCGGTGTTGGTTCCGGAGTAGGCTCCGGTGTTGGGTCCGGAGTTGGCTCTGGAGTTGGCTCCGGTGTTGGCTCCGGTGTTGGTTCCGGAGTTGGCTCCGGTGTTGGCTCCGGTGTTGGCTCCGGAGTAGGCTCCGGCGCAGGTTCAGACTGTGGTATCGCGCCTACTTCACCTGTTGCACCAGTATCAGCAAAGGCAACAGTGCAGGTGGAAAGCATTAACGCTATGGCTAAAAATAAAGCCAAGGTTCTTTTCCCCAGATTTCCCAAATCAATATCCTCCAATAATCATGTTCATGTCGAAAGCATCTCAACTCTTTAAACACAAGTTGTTCTTACATTCTCAATTCTATATCATCCCCTATTTAAAGTCAATCATTGTTACTAAATTTTCACAGCAGGTTATAACTTCCATAAAAATTTGTTATTTTGCCAATTTTTCAAGAACAAATATTATTCCTCCACCAAGTACAAGAGTTATTATTGATGATATTACTGTTGTCAGGTTGTATGCTGCACCAAGCGGTATTAATACCAACGTGCTTGCTACAACTAACCCCATAATAAAATTCATAGTTTTAGAATGAAATCTATCAAGACAGTATGCCGTAATCTTAGAGCTAACCGCTATTCCTACCAAAATACCTACCGCCATAAAACCAATAGGTATAAGAATATTCATTTCAAAGGTAGTTACATTTGCCACTAACGATTTAAATAGGTAGTATTGACCAATTATAAGCAATAACATGCTTCCGCTTACACCGGGTATAAACATAACTCCACCTGCTATAAAGCCTATAAATGTCATTCTTAATAGGTATAAGATTCCAAGATCGGGAAAATCAGTTATAACCGTATCGGTTTCTTCGGGCGCAAGATAACTCATTAACAATATTATGGCACAGCCAATAATGAATGGAATTATTTCAAACTTATCCTGTTTCATCTCCTTTTTAACTAGAAACGGAATTGAAAAGGCAACCATGCCAACAAAACAAAACATTGTTTGAACAGGATAGTTTGCAAATGCCAATTCTAAAATATTTGCAAAGGCAACCAATCCTACTGCAACCCCCAATAAAAGAGCTACAATAAAGATAATATTCTTTTTTAAAGTTTTCATGTCCAATTTTATTAGACCGTTTATAGACTCCATAACCCGTCCGAATATTCCAAGAATAACCATCATTGTTCCGCCGCTAACACCCGGAATAATATTTGCCATTCCTACGGCTATCCCTCCGATAAAAACTTTGAGCATTCTTTTTCCTCCTTAATACTGTTACAAATAGGGAACGCAGCTACTACGTCCCCTACCATATAATAATATTTTATTTAATTATTCTTTATTCATTGCCTCTAAGGCATCTTTGCGGGAGAGGTTAATTCTGTTTTGGGCATCTATTTCGGTCACCTTAACGAAAACTTCATCGCCTACGCTAACAACATCTTCAACCTTTTCTACACGCTTTTTATCAAGCTTAGATATATGACAAAGACCTTCTTTACCAGGTGCAATCTCAACAAAAGCACCAAAGTTCATTAAACGTGTAACGCGACCCTTATATATAGCGCCAACCTCTGGATCTTCGGTTATCATCTTAATAATATTTATAGCCCTATCAAGACTGTCCTGCTCAATGGCAAGAACATAAACTCTACCATCGTCCTCGATATCGATTTTTGCGCCGGTATCGGCACAGATTTCCTGAATTACCTTGCCACCTTTACCGATAACATCGCGAATCTTCTCAGGATCAATCTGCAGTGTACGCATCTTAGGCGCGTATTTTGATAGCTCTATTCTAGGGGTTTCTATGGCCTTTAGCATAATATCATCAAGAATATAGTATCTTGCATTTTTACACTTTTCAAGTGCCTGATCAATAATTTCATAGGTTAAGCCATCATTTTTTAAGTCCATCTGGATTGCAGTAATACCCTTTTTAGTACCGGCAACCTTAAAGTCCATGTCACCAAAAAAGTCTTCAAGACCCTGAATGTCTAGCATAGTCATGAAGCGCTCACCTTCGGTGATAAGTCCACAGGATATACCTGCAACAGGAGCCTTAATCGGAACACCAGCATCCATAAGAGCTAGTGTAGAGCCACAGATAGCACCCTGTGAGGTAGAGCCATTTGAGCTTAAAACCTCGCTAACAAGACGAATTGCATATGGGAACTCACTTTCTGGCGGTATCATTGGAAGAAGTGCACGCTCTGCTAACGCTCCGTGTCCTATCTCACGACGACCCGGGCTACGCATGCCGCGTGCCTCACCAACCGAGTAAGGGGGGAAGTTATAGTGGTGCATGTAGCGTTTTGTTTCCTCGGTGTCAATTCCATCAAGTAGCTGTGCATCACGTAAACTACCAAGAGTTGCCGTTGTTAAAACCTGTGTCTGTCCACGGGTAAACATTCCGGTTCCGTGCACACGAGGAAGCAATCCTACCTCAGCAGCTAGTGGGCGAATTTCATCGATTCCACGTCCGTCAACACGCTTGTTATCATCTAAAAGCCAACGACGAACTACATATTTTTGTAGCTTGTAAAGGCATTCATCAATCATGCCTATCTGATCTGGATGTGTTAGATCAAAAGTTTCATGAACCTTGTCTACAACAGGTTTTAAACGCTCGTCACGAACAGTTTTATCGTCGGTATCAAGCGCAGCGCGAACATCTTCAATGCAGAAATCTTTAATTGCATCAAACAGCTCGTGGTCAACCTCCATAGATTGGAATTCCTTCTTAGTTTTTCCAATCTCGCGCTGGATTCCCTCGATAAAGTCAATTAAGGTAATAATCTCAACATGAGCTTTTTTGATAGCGGCAAACATTGTCTCCTCGTCAACCTCGTTCGCACCGGCCTCAATCATGATAACCTTTTCACGTGTAGCTGCTACAGTTAGCTGTAGATCACTTTTTTCACGCTGTGCTTCGGTTGGATTTACAACGATTTCACCATCTACAAGACCCATAAAAAGACCGGCAATAGGTCCTTTCCAGGGAATATCAGAAATAGTTAAGGCAATAGACGCACCAATCATGCCTGTAACCTCAGGTGAATTATCCTGCTCTGCCGACATAACTGTCATAACAACGGCTACATCATTTCTCATGTCTTTGGGGAAAAGGGGGCGAATTGGGCGGTCTACAACACGAGAGGTTAGAATAGCCTTCTCGGAAGGGCGTCCCTCGCGGCGCATAAAGCTACCCGGGATATTACCAACTGCATAAAGCTTTTCCTCAAAATCTACCGATAGTGGGAAAAAATCGATGCCATCTCTGGGTTTTTGGCTCATAGTTGCATTACAAAGAACAACAGTTTCTCCATAGCTTACAAGGCAGCTTCCGTTAGAAAGACCGCACATCTTACCAGTTTCTACTGTAAGAGGCCGACCTGCCAACATTGTTTCAAATTTTCTGTAGTTTTCGAACATTAAATTTCCATCCTTTTTTTGTAGTTGATAGAGGGATTTAGCAATTAATTCAATCGGCAATGGTTGTCGACTCAATTCACTGCTAACCCTCCGCTAAAAAATAAAGGCTGTACGGACGACCAAAGCCGCCCGACACAGCCAGTTTGCATTACTTACGCAGACCCAATGTGCGGATAAGATCACGATAACGGCCGATATCTTTTTTCTGTAAATAGCCTAAAAGATTTCTACGTTGGCCAACAAGTTTTAACAAACCACGACGAGAATGATGATCATGAATATGAATCTTTAGATGCTCGGTTAGGTGGTTAATACGATGTGTTAGTAAAGTAACCTGTACCTCTGGTGAACCTGTATCGCCCTCGTGTAGGCGACTACCTTCGATTAATGTCTTCTTGTCTTGCATGTTATTTTCCTTTTCTGTTTAATGCGCCCGTATCAAAGTTTTGCCCCACGAAAGGAGGTGAGGAACCTTTAATCGGGTAACGTACTGATACATTATAACACAGCATCTTTAATTTGTAAAGGGGTCACCTTTGCATTTTTAAAGGTGCTAGCTTAAGTTTTTTGAGTAAAAAGGGGGAACGCTTACAAATTTTACGTAATGATAACCTCAAAGACTTCTAATTATCTCCGCCTGCGGCGGAGATAATGCAAATATTGTTTGCCGACTTTCTTCGTCATTTTATGTAAACACAAAAGGTTATTATTTCTCAAACTGTTAGATTGGGAGAGGATAAAAAAGCTTAGATAAAAGAAGTTAATTTGTCGATATTATTTACTGGTAATATTTACCATATCGTTGTATAATTATATTGTAAAATAAAGGAGGTGCCCGAAATGTTTAGATTAAAGGCAAAAGAACGAACTGACGATGGCATAAAATATAAGAAAGAAATTATGCAGCTGCCTATAGGACGCATAAAGCCTTCATTGTTTCAAGCAAGAAGGCGATTTGATGAGGCTGAACTTTCAGATTTGGCACAAAGCATTAAGCAAAACGGGTTATTACAGCCCGTTAGCGTTATTAAGAGCGGACTAGATTACAGCTTAATAGCAGGTGAACGTCGACTTAGAGCATGTAAACTTGCCGGTTTTAGCAGAATACCTGCAATACTGTATGACATAGAGAAAAGCGAACTAGCTGTTTTAACCTACATAGAAAACAGTATGCGAAGCGAACTTTCTGCTTTTGAGCAGGCGGCGGCAATAAAACAGTTTATAGAGCTATTTGGTTACACCCAAACCGAAGCAGCACAGCGTTTACAGATGACACAGGGAGCCCTTGCAAACAAGCTTAGACTGCTTAATCTAACCTCGCAGCAGACAAATTTTTGTATAGAACATTCACTAACCGAACGACATGCACGGGCTATGTTAAGGCTTAACGGTGAAGAAACTCAGACAGCTTTTTTAGAAACTGTTGTTGCAAAGGGGTTGAATGTAAAAGAATCTGAACGATTGGTAGAGCGCTATCTTGCTACGCCGGTATTACAAAAAAAGAAGTCTGTTCCGGTTGTTAAGGATGTTAGGCTTTTTATCAACACCATTAATCGTGCGGTAGACATAATGAAAAATAGCGGCATACCGGCAGAAACAATTAAAACGCAGGACGACGAATTTATCGAGTATAGGGTAAAAATACCTATTAGGGAACTAACCTCGAAAAAGGAGGTTGTAACCCATTTAAGATGAGTAGCCATAATACCGCAAGATATAAAACGGGTTGTGTATATGTTGGCTGTTTATAAAGAGAATTTGTGGCACCTTAATTATTATGATTAGACGGATAGATAGCATTACCATTTTAGCTGCTTTCTTATTCGTCTTTTTTTGTTTGTAGCGGTATGGGCTACTGCCCGGAGTATCGTATATGCAAATAATATGCTTACCACTCTGTTACAACTTTTCAAATAAACTTACTTTAATTTTCTATTGCTGTATAATTGTTGTAAAAGGTATTTGTATAATACTGAACAGGCAAGTTTATGAAAAAAAGTTTATTTTATGTTCTTATTTTAGTATGGTATTTTTGCTGGCAGCTTGCACAGCACATAGTGAAAGTTCAGAAAAATCAAATATAATAGTGTGTATTTAAAGGTATAGTGGTGATTAAGATGAAAATTGATCACCAGTTGTTACATTTTTACAATTAACATCAAATCTCATATTTCATCAAAACAAAATGACGAGTACCTTACCAGGGGTCTTTTAGCCCTATTGAAGTTGTAACATGAGTGGAATGTAAAACACACTCTTGACAAACATACCGATAGTATGATATTATACTTACATACCATTGGTATGGGAGGCGAAAGAATGGCGAGAAATAAATACCCTGAGCAAACTGTCGAGCGAATACTTGAAGTATCTACAAGGCTTTTTCTTGAAAAAGGATATGATAACACGAGCTTGCAAGATATTATAAACGAGCTTGAGGGACTAACTAAAGGCGCTATCTATCATCATTTCAAGTCAAAGGAAGAAATTTTCGATGCTGTTGCGACAAAACTTGGTGAAGCTAATGGACAGTTTTTTATTGATATGAAAAACAATACCACGCTCACAGGTGCAGAAAAGTTAAAGCAAGTTTTGGTACTGAATGTATTCAGCGAAGCCTCTGCTACTTTGCTCGATATAGTGCCTAATCTTTTGGATAATCCAAAGTTCTTAGCAACGCAACTGAAATGCACGATGAATGAAGTTGTGCCGTATTATATATCCCCCATCATTGAACAGGGTGTAGAGGACGGCTCAATTACTTGTGATAAGCCATACGAGCTTGCAGAACTGATCTCACTACTTCTAAACACTTGGCTAAACCCTGTCATATTCGGTTCGGACAAAACGAGATTAGCAAATAAATGCAAGATGATAAACGAACTTACAGCTCAGTACAATCTTGTATTATTTGAAGATGAGTTTATAGAAAAATTTAAAAAGCTGTAAAAATAACTGCTCCTAACACGGAGCGCAACCTCTCGAAAGCGAGAGGTGTTATTTTTGAAAATATACATACCGACCGAATGTATGATAACTTAAACAGGAGACAAATACATGGAAACAATTATCCAGACTCACAACCTATGCAAAAG
>CAYJBH010000067.1:0-6675 GCA_964368625.1 uncultured Oscillospiraceae bacterium | reverse complement strand
AAAAACAGCCCTCCGTCAATAATGATTTTAGATAATATCGGACTATGCAGTACCGATGAAAGGCCGGCTGTGCCCAAAGCACTTGCAGCCATTATCACGAAAAATAGTGTAATGTATTTAAGCGATTGGTGCAGGGTTCTGCCCGATGAGGCAAACACCAACTTTTTGTTTAAAAGAAAGTTTACAGCACCCGAGATAGTTCTTGCTAAAACAGAAGCAATTGATATGTTTTCAAACACTCCAAACGGCAGAACTACTGTGAAAAAGTAGAAAAACGTTATATCAACAACTGAACCTAAAGCAGAGCTTGCAATAAATTTTATTAACCTCTTATATATTCGAAGAGCATCACGAACGCACCGAAAGTGTGATGATGAGTTGTTGTTAATGTATACCGTTGCTATGGGGACGCTTACAATAGGAATTTTGGCTGAGGCTTCCTGTAAAAAATTATATTCATATTCATAGCGCGAACCCTCTACCTCCATTGCAAACTGAAGCATGTTAGCCGGTATGCCTCGTAAGCCTGTTTGAGTGTCATTACAACGCACCCCGGTGGTTAGCCTAAACAGCAGGGCAGATATTTTGTTGCCAAGAAGGTTTTTTACGGGAACGTTTTTCGCTTTAAAGTCTCGTGTTCCAAGTAAAAGTGCATCGGGGTTGCAGTGCATAGCCTTTGCAACCTTCACTATATCAAAAACCCGGTGCTGACCATCTGCATCGGCTGTTATGCATGCTACTTTTTTACCATATATTTGAACAGCTGATTTTATTCCTGTTTTAAGCGCTATACCTTTACCTTCGTTGACCGAATGCTCTATGATACTGCACCCGGTTTTTGCAACATCCAAAAACAGCTGTTTGTATTCATTCCCACTGCCATCGTTGATAACTATTATCTTTTTAAATCCGTTTTTTTGTAGCTCACAGATAAAGCTTACAAGCTCTGACGATGGTTTATAAGCAGGGATAATTATGACCTGTTTCTTTTCCATACAAGCCTCCTTTACAGGCTTAAAGTGCATTTGCAAATATTTCCTGCTTGGTAATAACGATTTCTAAATTTCCGTTTCTTGTTCGTAGCTCATCGATAAACTCTTTTTCGCTTGCCAAGTTTTTTAGTTCTATTTCATAGCTTAGCTTAAACATACTTCCCATATTTGTGGTTTTAGAGGTAACTAGGTTTACCTTGTTTGTGTATTTTAGAAAAAGATCATCAAAAACGTTAAAGTAGTTTAAACTTTCAGGGATGGTTATATGCAGCGCTCTACTGTTACTCTTTTGTTCGCCAAAGTTAGTTGTGTTAAGCAATAATGCAAACAAACAGGCTATAACCGAAAATAATACAGCAAAACCAATATAGCCCATTCCGATGGTAAGCCCTGTACACATGGCGGTAAAAATTGCGCCTATCTCCTTTGCTGTTCCGGGAACAGAGCGAAAGCGCACAAGACTAAATGCGCCGGCCACAGCAACACCGGCTCCAATGTTTCCGTTAACCATAATAATTACCATAGCAACCGCAAGAGGCAGCAGCGCTAGTGTTGCTACAAAGCCCTTTGTGCACCTTGTTTTATGGGCGTAAATTTTAGCCATAAACACCCCTAAAATTATCGCTGATACCATACAGGCGAAAAATTGGGGCAACGTTATTGACAGCGTGGCTGTGGTGCTAAAAATTCCTGAAAAAATATTATTTAACATTTTCTATCCCTCTAAAGCGTTCTAAATATTTGGGCAAAATAAAATTGTTGTAAGCCGTTCCGTATTTTGAAAAGGATGTTTTGTATAAACCATTTTTTCCTAAAAATTCCACAAACCAAAACGGCAAGCCCTTTACAGTTTTTACCTCAAGCACAACAGTGTCGTCAGGCAATATGTTAACATCTTTATTGCTTTCGTACGGTGAGATATCAACATCGCGCATCTTAATATTAAAATCGAAGGTGATTCTAAAATTCTCATCATCTGGCGAGTAGTATGCCTCTCTTTCATAAGAGAGGTATATGCTTGGCGAAAGGCTACTATGAACACCTTTAAAATAGTCTACCTCCTTTTTGATTTGGGAGGTATCCTCAAGTTCGGCTTTGCTACAAAGGTACGACATTGCATTTAACTGGGTAGACTGTAGCCTTCTTTTATAAACAACACCGTTAAATTTCTTTTTTAGCTCAATAAAGCTTACCGTGTTATCATCAGGTTGCCCGTACACCCTCAGCCGTAGCTTTTCTTTATATTTTGGTTTTTCGATGCTGTGTCTTATTATGCTAAAGTTATCGGTATCAAAATATACATTTGAAATTTTATGCCTTCCATACCTATCAAGCAGCATGTATTTCTCCATGCATCGGCACAGTTGTTTATACTGCTGTTTTGTTAGGCTGTATTTTAATTCATGTCGTTTGAAAATTGTTTGAAAAGCCATTGTAACCTCTTAACAAAAATACATTTCGTAATATTATTATACAATGGCGACCTTAAGCTTACTTTAAAATTATTATTAATTTAAATAATAACCGTTATTTCTATCTCGTTGCAGCTTTTACTCTCAGCAGATATCTTGGCTCCGTTACTCTCGCAGATGGATTTTGCGATGGATAAACCAATTCCAAACCCCGAAGTTTCATCATTTCTTGCTTCATCCTCGCGATAAAATCTATCAAACCAGCTATCGTGTTTTCCTACAGAAACATTTTCACATTTATTTTTTATTGATAAAATTCTTTTACCTCCTTTTTGTAGTAGGTCGATCGAAACTACAGTATTTTTTGGCGAGTATTTTATTGCGTTTTCTATAAGGATACAAAACAATTTTCTTATGTCACCTTCACAAGCAGATAGCGAGATATTGCTGCAAATGTTTTTTTGTATATCTATGTTTTTTTGTTGAAATGCCGATGAAAATTCATCGATTGTTTCTTCTAATGCTTCATTCAAAGAAAAATCTGTTTTAACACCATGAACCTTTATCTCATCAAATTTGGTGAGAGAGATTAAATTTTCCACAAGCATGTTAAGTCTATCCGCTTGCGTTTTTATACCGTCAATCCACTCATCCTCCCCATGACAAATTTCAACAACATCGCAGTTCGACATAATTATAGATAGTGGAGTTTTAAATTCATGGTTTACATCGGTGATAAATCTTTTTTGCTTTTCATGCATTACTGCAATTGGCTTTACTGCCCATTTAGATAATAAGCAGGATAAAATAAATATAAAGATAACTGCACCAAGCATAATTAAAACCGAAAATAAAAGATATTGCTTAAAACCTATTATCTCTGCCTCAATATCTAAAAATATATAGGTGTGACCATATGTTGTTTCAGTTTTAACAAATCTAAAGCTATCTATGGTTCCGCTAGATAAGCGGTTATCGTCTATGGTGTGAGCATAAACCATAGCGTCTTCAGATGAAACACTGCTAATGTTTTTTGTGTCGATATAGTTGATAGCACCATCTTCATCAGAGCGCAGAACAAAAAACCTTGTAGTGAAGGCTATTTCTCTCGGAAATCTGTCGGGTGGGCGAGAATCTTCCACCAATTTCAGATCACTCTCGATTAGCAGTTCTAACAAAGAATCCGATGTATTCATTACCGAAAAATAATTGGCCACGTTAATTAACACCGCTATAATAAACAGAACAATAAGCAAAATTATTGTTGTAAGCAGCACAAATTTTTTTTGAAGCTTTTTAATCAATCTTTTTCTCCAGCGAATATCCTGTGTTACGTATTGCTAATATCTTAATATCAGCCTCAATCAAAGCTAGTTTTTTTCTAAGATATGCTATATACACCCAAACAATATTTATCTCAACATCGCTGTTAAGCCCCCATATTTTTTCTAAAAAGCACTCGGTAGATATAATTACCCCCTCGTTTATCATAAGCATTTCCATCATCTGAAACTCTTTCCCGGCAAGCTTAAAAAAAGCTTTTTCGGTAGAAAGTTCAAATGTTTTACGATTCAAGCAAACATTTCCGTAACTAAGTTTAGATGATGTGCTGTCGGTTGGTGTTCTTGTTATGTTACGTATTCTAGCCAGAAGTTCCTTTGCATCAAAAGGCTTTGTTAAATAATCGTTAGCACCAAGATCGAGTCCTGCTACCTTGTCATCAACGGTAGATTTTGCGGTAAGCATAATAATAGGTACCGCATTCCCTTTTCCTCTTACATGTTTAAGAACAGAAATCCCGTCCATCCTAGGCATCATTATGTCCAGAACCACAGCATCATAATTAATAGTTTCAATATAATAAATAGCTTCCTCGCCATCATAAACTTTATCTACAGCATAGTTGTGAAACTCCAGTATCTTTACTAATGCTTTTGAAATTTTTTTGTCGTCTTCACATAATAAAATTCGCATTCTATCTCCTATATATTCGAAATTTTAATATTGTATTATTTATTATATAGCATTGACTTTAATTTTAAATTAAAATTTGTGTATTTCTTTGCTTTCTATGTTTTGTTGTAGATTAGCATAGAAGAAATTACTGTTAAAAGCTTCGCAGTAAGAAAGTGCTTGCAAAAAAAGTTAGTTGTTTGTGAGAGCACCGAAACAATTGTTGGGCATTGGGTTAAGTTAGCATCATAACGCTTGGGATAGCCAGCTGATTATACTTGTTCGTTAAGTACATTAATATAAAAAAGAGCATAATCTGAACACGCATGACTCAAATTAATGCTCTTATTCACCTATTGACAAATCTCCTGTTTTTCAAAAGTATCTGCTATTTCTAACCAGTGCAAGGTCGAGGAAGGTTATTATTCCGTCACCGTTAACATCGAGTTTTTCGGTTGCCGAGGTTGCTGCCTTGTTGTAAACAGCGGCGGCAATCGCCTTTAAATCCTTTTCGTCAACAACGAGGTCGTTAACATCGCAAAAAGGTGGCTTGGTTGTATGGCTGGGGTAGCTTTCCTGCGAGGTGCGTTGCCACCTGTGAAACCTACTTGTATCGTCCGTAACATCCGCATTTAGTGCATCGGTTGCCGCATTTAGGGCGGTTAAAAGGTCGGTGTGCGGAATGCCGTTCGGGTTTTCTATGTTGGCATCAAGCGTAATTTGCGAGTCTGCCGAGCTAAACGAGCCAACATTGCTAATTATACCTTGTTGATTGTCGAAAACTGCGGCAGCTGCGCCTTTGCCTGTTAGGTAGTAGCTGTTTGTGATTTCGGACTCGTTAAGCGCCGTCACGCCGCCAATATATTCCGAATCGCTACCCGTAAACGAAAGCTCACCGCTGTTGTAGCAGTTTGCAATATACTCACGGTTACTTCCAACGTTGATTCCTGCCACACCACCGAGATAACCTAATATCTCGGTATCGGTAATGGCTATATTACCGGTGTTGTAGCTGTTAAATATGTTTCCCGTGTTTATTCATACCAAACCGCCGGCATGTGATTTGCCTCCTTGTATCGAGATAGTTCCAATATTATAGCTGTTAAATATGGTTCCCATGTTTTCTCCTACAACTCCGCCGACATTGGCATTACCTCTAACCGCAGCACCGGAACTGTTGTTGGCAACGGTGCCGCCGTTATTATTACCCACAATGCCACCTAAACAGGGCTAGAGTCCGTTGCCCGCAACCTCACCGCTGTTGTAACAGTTTGCGACGATACCGACGTTAGTTCCTACCACACCACCGATAGCGGCATTGTTTTTATTATAAGAATACAGGAGGTCATCACTCGAGACCCTTGCGCTGTCGTTGTGGCAGTTGACAACACTGCCGGTGGAGGACACATACCCTGCCACACCACCAACACCACTAAGACCATCTACGGGTTCATTTTCTTTACCGGTTACACTGCTTTTGTAGTTGTAAGCAAGATAGCTGCTGAAATTACAGTTGATGATGTCACCGGAGTTGTACCCCAAAATGCCACCTACATAGTTGTTGCCGATAACAGTTCCCTGTACACTGAGGTTTTTAACCGTGCCGTTGTTACCAACATAGCCAAACAGGCCTTGGTAGTCAGCACTCGGTAAGCTGATACTCAAATGGCTGATCATTTTCCCTGCACCGTCGAATGTGCCCTCAAAGGGCGTCGCCTCGGTACCAATCGCCTCCCATGCGATAGACTTACCGTCTGTAGCTTTCACAAGCAACAGGTCGTTTCGCAAGGTGATGGTTTGCCCACAAAGCTGTTGCCCCCGTTAACAAGCTGTTCCAAACCAAAAAGCTCCCCCGTCGTGGTTATGGTATAGTTTGTTGTGGTCGGGTTACTGTCGTACCAATCGGTGTCCACAACACCGTCCCACAATTCATACGCATGTGCGCTAATCGGAAAGATTGCCATAAAGCAAAGGGTTATCAAAATCGAAAAAATGTTTGTCGTTTCATTGCCCCTACGGTAGAATGATGCCATATACTTTATTATTATACCACGTTATCGGGCGTTAATCAATACTTTGCCTATAAAGCCATGCACATATCAAACACATATTGCTTTTGATACGAATTTAATATATAATAATATCTAGAATATCACAAATCCGGGAGCTTTTACATGAGAAACAAACTATCATTTTTATTATTTAGCTGTGCTCTGCTCACAGCTATTTTCCTTCCCATATCTGCCGAGGCAGCAGATGAGAGTGTTGTGCAGGGCACCGGTTACAGCTTTGATACTACCGGTGGCATAAACGAGCTT
>CAYJBH010000066.1:0-7079 GCA_964368625.1 uncultured Oscillospiraceae bacterium | reverse complement strand
GGCACAACCTCGGTTGCATTGTCTGCCCAGTAGGTGATTGGTGCTATATCTTCGGCGACAAAGGACGGATATTCACCGTCGATAACCTCCCACCTTGGTGCTTTAACGACGGGGCTATTTTGGTTGTAATCCCCGGTTTGTGCATTAAGTGCCTCCACAAGTGTTGTGTAGCTACTGCCGTTAATTGTCGCCGCACTATCCAGCTCCTGCTGTGCATTAAAGGATGATATGTTTGCGCGTAAGGCAGAACCTGCAATATCACCAAATGCATTGTCGGAAAGATAATATCCACCAGAAATTTCTGATCCTACTGATACCTGCCCGAATAAAGCACCGGTTAAAATAGCCAAATCTCCCGGAGCGGTTGTAACGATGCCGGTGTTGTAAACTCCGTAAGATTCAGAAGAAGATAACTGACCACCGATGCCTCCCGTTCTGCTCTCACCGCTAACATTGCCGTGGTTGTAGGCGGTGGATAGTTCGGAGTTATAAATATATCCCGCAATTCCACCGGTGTTATTCACGCCGCTTATATTGCCGGAGTTAAACAGCCCAACTGAAATCGAGGGGGGAGTTCCATCTACATCCATGGCGATAAGATAGCCTACTATTCCGCCGGTATATTGGGTTCCGGTAACATCACCGCGGTTTTCACTATAGTATATGGTGCAGCCTACCGCCTCCCCGACTATGCCTGCGGTATTTTCACCACCGGTAACATTAACGTCGGTTATAACGTTTGCTATAGTGGAATTTTCGACATATCCTACCGCACCGGCCGTATTGTTACCGGTAGAGGTTACGGTGCCGCTAACGGTAAAGTTTTTTATGGTGGCGTAACGAACATACCCAAACAAACCTTGATAATCCTCTGTCGAGTTAATCGTAAGGCCGGTAATCGATTTTCCGGCGCCGTCAAACGTTCCGTTAAAAAAAGTTATACGCACTGATGAGCTCCATTCCTTTCCTATGGGTACCCAGTAGTGGTCAGCAAGGTCGATGTTACTCGTTAGCTTAACGGTTTTGCCCGAAAAATCAAGCCCACCATCAGCAACAGAAAGGTTTGTCTGCTGTGCAATCCATGCAAGCTGAGCACCGTTTGAGATTTCATATACACCCTGGGAATTTGGTGTTACCTCCTGCACATTATCGCCCCAGCTACCTGTTGCCGCCATAACCTCCGGTTGCATAAACGAAAACCAGATTGCCATAGCAAAGAACATAAAAAAGAAAACTGCCGATTTTATCGCCGACTTAAAACTCACATCAACCTCCGAAAAATATCCCATTTTTTATTAATATATATCTATGATTATACAACAAGCCACAAACTTTTTCAAGCTAAATATTCAACTTGTCCACCTTGTTACCTGTAGGCAACAAGTCTTCATTACAACGGTGACTGACAACGTCCCCGTTGTCAGTCACCGTTGTCACGTTGTCATAGCCACCGAAATTCTCCGGACGGACACTCTACCTCCCAAAATTTTTGCTATTTCTCGCTATAGCAAGGTCTGCGAAGTTCACCTTTCCGTCGCCGTTTAGGTCGGCAAGTTCGCTTGCGCCACCGGCTACGGTTTTATTGTAGTTATCAGTCTCTAAAACGGCTGTTAGATCGGCGGTGCTTAATGTTCCGTCACCGTTTAAATCTCCCATAAATGGAGTACCGCTTAAGCTACCGTTTAGTGTGCCGTTTCGGTAGAGCGTTCCGTTGTTGGTTAGTGTAACTTTTGAGATATCAAGGGTTTGATGTTCAGCTATCGTCAGTGTTTGCCCCGAGTTTATTTCCGCATCGGAAGAGAGGGTGACAGTGTCGCCGTACATTTCCATTTCACCATTCTCTATGATAACGCCGGACCAGCGATCCCTGCTCGACTTATCTAGGATCGCGCCGTTTTTAGCATAAATCCATGCGTTACCGCTAATACCTGTGGAGAATGTGCCGATACCTGCACCTTCACCTTCCCATCCGCCTATTGCGCCGTATGAGCGCTCACTGCTGATAGTTACAGTTCCATCTGTGATGGTAACAGACCCTCCTGCACCTGCATATCCGCCACCAATGGTAGCTGCGATATTATAAAGCCCCTCCGGCTCGGTGACTGCGTTTATCACGCCACCTTCAATAGCAATATATCCTGCATCACCTACACCATCACTCACGCCACTATCGCTTACCACTCCGCCCTTAACTCCTCCGATAGCCGCACCGCCTGCTCTACCTGTAACGGTAAGCTCTCCGGTGTTATTTCCCATGATAGTTAAGATGCTGTCTTTAGGCACATGTATTCCTGCACCCCCGAGACCACTGTATAAGCTGTTTGTTCCCAGTAAGTGGATAAGTAATCCTTTTCCACTACCTACCGATATAGCTGAAGCACCGGGGTATTCTGATACATTAATTTTTAAATTGTTTAGCGTTAAATTTGCATGATCGCTCTCTATCACAATCCTAATTGAGGTCTCTCCATCGCTCGAAAGCGTAAGAGGAGTATCTGTCAGAACGGTAAGAACGGTATCGGTGAGTGTGTAATCATCTCCCTTCGTACCACCGCTGACGGTAAAGCTTGATGAAGCGGATAGAATTTCAAAGGCTTTCTCCAACCTTTGCCCATCTTTGGTAAGCACTGCTTTTCCGCTTCCCACTGCGATGTTATCTTCATAGGAGATGAGCCACCCCTCATATGTTGGGGTAAACTGGGTGTTCATTATCTCTATCGTGCCGATAAGGTTGATAGCCGGCTTAATTTCACCGCCTGTGTGGGTAACATCTTGAATACTATCAATATTATCCTGCGACAGCTGATTTGAGATAAACTCACCGTCTCCGCCCAGCGTGCCACTGCCGGTAAGTGTCCCTAACACCGTTAGTGTGCCTGCCACGGTGAAATCACCGTTATTTGTCAAGGTGATATCGGCTGGGATAGTAAGCTTGCTTGCGTTTGGTACAGACATTGTTTTTCCTGCCGGGGTGGTGTAGTTTTTATTAAGTTCTCTGTCTCCATAGAAGGTGGTGTTACCGTCCTCAATAATAACGCCCGACCAATCCTCCTTGCTCGTTTGGTCGGAGATAACTCCGCTTTGGGTGTTAATCCATGCATCGCCGTTACTTCCGGTGGAGAATGTACCATTATCGTTTGTTGCATGAATCCAGCCACCGATAGCGCCGTATTCATTCGGGCTATCCAGTGAGGTTGTCACCACTCCCCCTGCTATAGTTATGTTTCCACGCTTACCGCCATGCCCTCCGCCGATAGCGGCCGCCTGGCTTCCCGATGTAGCGTTGATGGTTCCGCCGTTTATTGTAATTGTTCCTGCATCGCCCTGACCTGTGTGACCATCGCCATACCCTAGGTTGCCGCCAATGCCTGATCCAAATGCACCACCTGTTACGTTAAGCGTGCCTGTGCTATTCGCTGTAAAGGTAACCGCCGCATCACCTATAACGGCAAACCCTGCCTTGTTGTTTCCGCTCTTTAATATGTTGTCTCCAACCAGTGTAATATTTGCTGTGCCAAGGGTATGAAAGGCGGTAGCGTTTGGCATACCCGATACGTCGATATGCACTCCGCTTAGCGTGATATCTGCCATAACTCCATCTGCCACCACAATTCTATCAGCTGTTGATTTACTCTTATTAACGTTGTAAATCTCAAGAGGGGTATCGGTTAAAACGGTTATAACGCTGTAGGTGCTATACTCAGTTACGCTGTAATCATCGTTGTATTCACCACCCACTACAATAAAATTCTCTGTCAGCGATTCGATGGAAAATGTTTCTACTAAGCGCAGATCCCAAATTTCGTCTTTTTTTGTTATTATCACCGAGGCTGTGTTTGTTCCAACATTTACGTTGTTCCTATACTCGAACTCATATCCCTCAAGGCTAGCATTAAACACCTTTCCGTTAAAAACCGCCCCCGAAAATGTTCTCGTGCCGGTAGCGTAGATTGTCGGCTCTATAGAACTGCCCGTATAGTTTTGTGTGGGTATATTTTGGATATTCTCTGTTAACAGTATACTGGCAACATAGTTGCCATCCCCCTCTAAACGACCATCCCCCTCAATCCAGCCGTGCATAGATAATGTTCCGTCGTTGTTTGTGAGGGTGGTGTTTGTCGGTATCGTTAGCCTTGTATTGGCGGGTACTGTTAGGTTAGCTCCGGTTGGTATAACTCTATTTTGTGCCAGTGTTTGATTTTTATAAACCGCACCGTCACCATCTTCAAATATAATACCGCTCCAGCTTGCTTTGCCCGATTGGTCAGAAATCATTCCATTCTCAGACACAATCCATGCATTACCGTCTCCCGTTGAAAAGCTACTCGACGAGCTCTCGCTCCCTACACCATTACCATCGCCGATAGTGGTTGCAACTATAGTGCCACTGCTTATCGTTATATCTCCGCCCGCCTCGTTTTGTCCACCGCCTATGCCTGCACCGCCTTCTCCGCCGTCCACATCAAGCGAACCGCTACTCGAGGCAGTTATAACAAGGGTCGCGCCGTTTGGCACTTCTAGTCCGGCTCTGCCGTTACCGCTCTTTAAGCTGTTGTCATTTAACACGGTAACCGCAACCGCACCACCGCTTTCCACCTCAAAGGCGGCTTCACCGTTTGCAGAGGATAGGTCGATGTTAAGCTCGTTAAAGGTGAGGTTTGCCGAAACACCGCCTTGAACCACCACCTTATCCTGTGTCGTCGTGCCGGATATTGTAACCGGTGTTTCTTTTATTATGGTTAAGGTTCTGCTGTCGCTGTCGTAACCGTAATCCACATCAATCAAACCGCCAAACACCAATAAATCTCCTGATCGTTGGTTGTAATTTAAATATGGATTCCCTAAAAAGCTTCCGTTATTTTGGATGTTGTTATAAATGTTTACAACATTGTTGTTTTGAACTGTGCCGTCGTTTATCATCCTGCCGTAAACATCAATGGTTCCGTTGACATTGATAGTACCATCGATATCAAGTGTAAGGCCATTTGGAACCGTCAACACCGCACCTGATAAAAGGGTCCAGTTAGCTCCAAGGTTAACCGTAAGGTTTTCATTAAGCGTTTGAGCCCCTCCAACCGTTACGGTAGCAATATTTTCATATATAAATCCGCTCCAGCTTGCTTTCCTCGATTGATCGGAGATGGGTTTGCTTGCATAAATCCATGCAGTGCCGTTATCGCCTGTGGAGAAGGTGCCCACTGCGCCACCATCACCACCACCAATGCTTAAAGCATACAATTGGTCAGCGCTAGCATTAACCACCCCACCGGATATCGTAATCGTTCCACCGGAGCCGTTGGAACCACCACCAATCGCAGCTGCATACGCTCCACCGATTGCTGTGATATTGCCACCTGTTATCTTTATTGTACCCCCGGTGCAGTATCTGTCTCCTCCAATACCCGCTGCTAAATTGCCCCCTGTTGAGTGAATTGTGCCGCCATTTATTGTGATGTTTCCGTAACCTGAAAAATACCCCCCTCCTATACCGGGAGAACTCTCTCCTGTCGCCGTGACATCTCCGCCGTTAATGGTTATATTTCCACCTGCTCCATCATCTCCGCTACCAATGCCTGAAGCTACATTTGTGGCAGTAGCGTTAATTGTGCCGCCGTTTATAGTGATGCTTCCGGCGTTTGGATTGACTTGGATTCCACCTATGCCTGCGGCTTCACTCCCCCCTACGGCCTGCAGAGTGCCAGTGCTGCTCTCTGTTATAATAAGCGTTGCATTTTCAGTAACACTAATCCCGGCATAGTATTGGTCAGCGATGAGTACATTTTCCCCAAACAGTGTTATATTTGCAGTGCCTGCACCGATAATTTCAAAGGGTGATTTATTATAATTATTCATTAATGAGTTATCTATGTTAACGCCATCTAACGTCACATTAGCAGTGATTCCATCTGCCACTGCGATGTTCTGGGTGGTGCTTGTACCGCTGATTGTTAGTTCACCACTACCTGTTATGGTTAGGGTGTTGTCTGCAAAGCTGTAGTCGCTCGAACTGCCTGTAACGGTAAAGTCGCCCACCGATGCGGCATTTACCTTTGCCGACAACAGCAAGGTTATAAAAAGGATAGTAAACACCACGAAAATTCGTGATGAGTGTTTAGCTATTACATTTTTCATATTATTCCTTCCTTTAAAAATCTAAAACACAGTGTTAAAACCAACATATAAACTGTACCATTTCAAGCCGTGATTTGTCAATACCTTCAATATAGTTAAACTTAACATTAGTGTAGGAACAAAATATCGAGCTACGCCTACAAAACACCGGCTAAAAATTCGGCTATATCTGCCTTAATGCACAAAGAGCGCTCGGCAATCTCTTTTGGGCATATCGCCTCGGTTAGGTTTATGCAACAGTAGGTGGCATTTTTGTTTTGATAGCTCATCTGCCAGAACGGATATTTTATTATCGAGGGGGTGTTTGCACCTATGCCAAGCTCTAAAAACAGCACCTTTTTATTCTCACATCCGTTTAAAAACCTCTCGTATCTATCCATGGCGTTATGCCAGCCATCATCCTCCACAAAGGTGCTATCGGCACGAAGATTGTTAGCCATAACCGCACCGCACCTTGGGCAGTGTGGCACCAGATCACTAGGTATCTCGGTGTTCTTAACCGCCTTCAGCATCTCTAACACCTGCCGCTGGTTATCGTAGGTTTTATTATGGCAGGGAACAGAACACTGCCACAGCCCGTAATCTCCCTGGGTATAAAACAGCCGCTGTTTATCAAAACCATTCTTTTGAAAAAGATGGTCAACGTTTGTGGTTATAACAAAATAATCCTTGCCGTTAACAAGGCTAAAAAGATTGTCGTAAACCGAGCTTTCAAGCGGCTCATATCGGTTGTGATAGATATGCTTGCAAAAATATCCCCATTTCTCCTCCTCGGTATTAAAAGGGTAGAAAGCCGCGGAATACATATCGGTAAAACGATATTTTTCGATATACAAAGAAAAGTTATCGGTAAACCTTTTTCCGCTATACAAAAGCCCTGCAGAAGCAGAAAGTCCGGCACCGGCACCAACAACAATAAAATCAGCCTCGCTTATCAGCGATTTAAA
>CAYJBH010000065.1:0-8227 GCA_964368625.1 uncultured Oscillospiraceae bacterium | reverse complement strand
TTTATTGCTTTTAAATTTTTATTTGGCATCATAAGCCCTCCTTTTTAATTTTTTATATTAAAATAAAACAGAAGAACCTTGCCAGTAAAAATTCACATCCTTTAAGGCACTATTTTAGCTAGAAACATTGACCGGTAAAGTCAAACATGTTATTATACTATTGTAACTAGAAATAATAATAACACGTTTATTGTTGTTTCCGAAGTCCTGCTGAGCTCGTAACTCAGCAGGGCTTTTCTTTTGTTATATTTAAATATTGATATAAGCATAATGCAATATTATACAGTATGTTGACTATACCTAATATTATATCACTATATATTGTATGTCGCAAGAAATAATCTCAAATAAATTATTACAGCCTTATTACAAAATTAACTAATTAACTCGTTCATTCTTTCTAATTACTGCTATAATTTCAATTATGTAAAATTTAACATATTTTACCTTTTGATTAGTTTTTTTGTTGTAAAATCGCACAAAAGCCATTATAATAAAAGATATAATTATTTATAAGTGAGGAATTATTATGCCTGAGGTTAATTCAAGCAGCATAGGTTTTGAAAAGCAGATATGGGAGGCCGCTTGTGTGCTCCGTGGCAATTTAGATGCATCGGAGTATAAGTCAGTTGTGCTTGGGCTTATATTTTTAAAATATATTTCAGATCGCTTTGAGGCAAAGTATAACGAGCTTGTGGCAGAGGGTGACGGTTTTGAAGAGGATATTGACGAATACACAAGCGAAGGCATCTTTTTTGTGCCGGAAACTGCACGTTGGGGCGTTATTTCTGCGGCGGCGCACACTGCAGAAATTGGCGCTGTTATAGATAATGCCATGCGCAGCATTGAGAATGAGAATAAACGCCTAAAAGACATTTTGCCAAAAAACTTTGCAAGACCAGAGCTTGATAAACGCCGCCTTGGTGAAGTTGTAGACCTTTTTACAAATGTGCAAATGACAGACCACGCAAACAGCAAAGATATTTTAGGGCGCACTTATGAATATTGCCTGTCGCAGTTTGCCGCACAAGAGGGCAAAAACGCAGGAGAATTTTACACGCCATCTTGTATTGTTAAAACACTTGTTGAAGTTTTGCAACCCTATAACGGCAGAGTTTATGACCCTGCCTGTGGCAGTGGCGGCATGTTTGTACAAAGCGCAAAATTTATAGAAAGCCACGGCGGCAACATTGGCGAAATAGCCGTTTACGGGCAAGACTCTAACCCCACCACTTGGAAAATGGCTCAGATGAACCTTGCCATACGTGGCATTGAGGCAGACCTTGGCAAATATAATGCCGATACGTTTTTTAATGATTGCCACCCACAGCTAAAGGCCGATTTTATTATGGCAAACCCTCCGTTTAATATTTCAAACTGGGGCGCAGATAAACTTGTAAACGATGTGCGTTGGAAATATGGCACACCGCCAAATGGTAACGCAAACTTTGCGTGGTTGCAACACATGATACACCACCTTGCGCCAAACGGCAAAATTGGCATGGTGCTTGCTAACGGCTCGCTATCCTCACAGACGGGCGGCGAGGGCGAAATACGCAAAAATATTATTATTGCAGACCTTGTGGAGTGCATTATTGCAATGCCCACACAGCTTTTTTACTCTACCGGCATACCTGTTTCGCTTTGGTTTTTGGCAAATAATAAAAAGCAAAAAGGTAAAACGCTTTTTTTAGATGCACGAAAAATGGGCACTATGGTAACACGAAAATTGCGTGAAATGACAGACGAAGATATTACGAAAATTGCCGACACATATAATGCATTTATTGATGGTGAGTTGCAAGATGTAAAAGGTTTTTGCGCTGTAAAAAATATTGAAGAAATTGAAAGGCAAGATTTTATACTTACGCCCGGAAGATACGTTGGCATAGAAGAACAAGAAGACGACGGCGAACCGTTTGATGATAAGATGAAAAGGCTTACAGGTGAGCTTGCAGTGTTGTTTGAAAAAAGCCGTGAACTTGAAGATGAGATAAGGCAAAACTTGGGGGCGATTGGGTATGGGGTGTGAGTGGAAACAGGTTAAGTTGGGGGATATTATTGAATATGCAAATACAGGCTTAGATGCTATTAAAAGAGCCCCTATTGTTGAAGAAAACACAGGATTAAAATGTTTAAGAATTCAAGATATATCACAGAACAAGCCGTTTGAAGAATGGGGTTTTACTAAAGTTGAAACCAAGAACTTTGAAAAATTCAAACTACTAAAAGACGATATTATAATAGCACGAACTGGGGCAACAGTTGGAGTATCTATGTATATTTCGAAGGATATGCCAGCTGTTTTTAATAATGGTTTAATTAGATTAAGAAACAATAAAAATATATCCAGTTCAAAATTTATAAAATACCTAATTAAATCAGATAACTTTAAAGGGCACATAGATGGAATAGCACATGGGACTGTAGCACAGCCAAACATGAAAATAGCTCATTTGTTAGAATATAAAATTACTCTCCCACCACTAGAAACCCAAAAACAAATTGCAAAAACATTATCGGCACTTGATGATAAAATAGAGCTTAATAATAAGATAAACGATAATTTAGAAAAGCAAGCACAGGCGATTTTCGATAATATGTTTGATGATACTAAAAACAGCGAAAATTGTATAGGCAATATACTTTTGCCCAAAAGAGGTAAAGGACTTCTTTCCAAAGATGCTGTTATGGGCAGCGTTCCAGTTGTTGCAGGTGGGTTAGAACCTTCTACATATCATAATGAAGCTAATACTTCTGCACCAGTAATAACTATTTCAGCATCTGGTGCTAATGCAGGGTTTGTTCGTCTTTGGAACATTCCAGTTTGGTCATCTGACTCATCATTCATAGACAACTCAGTTACTCAAGATGTTTACTTTTGGTATGTCTTATTAAAGAAAAGACAAAAAGAAATCTATGAAGCTCAAACTGGTTCAGCTCAACCACATATTTATCCAAAACATATTGGGGAAATGCCATTATCTAATATTCAAAAAACTGATATTAGTGAGTTTAATGGCATCGTTACACCTCTGTTCAAACAAATCGGATTAAATAATGAAGAAAATCTTTCGCTCGCTCAACTCCGCAACACCCTACTCCCTCGCCTTATGAGCGGCGAAATAGACGTGTCACAAATGGAGGTTTAAGGAGAAAATATGGAGAATTCAAAAGAAAACATAAATTGGAAACAGATAATAATTTCTTCTGTTGCACCAAGCTTGGTTGTAGCATTAGTAAGTTATGCGCTTTCTTTTTTTGCACTACCAAATTTAAGCTTTAGTATTTCTGAAAGTACATATTTTGAAAATAATTATTTTACAACGATTTCAATTGAAAGTATTTCCGATAAAGTATATCGAGACATAGAAATATATATAACAAATAATACTTTAAATGGCATAAAAGCAGCTTCTGATATTAATCATGAAGGTAATAATATCGCGATATCAGAAATTGCACCTAAATCGACCGATAGCTTTATGATTATTTCTGAAAATCCTATTACTAAGGATGCTTTTTTTGTAAATGAAGATTTCCCAATAAATATTTCTTCCTCATTCTTCGAGTACACCTTGCTTGAAATGATTATGATTTATACTGTAATAGTTTGTGTTATTACATTTATTTCAACTATAATTTCAGATAAATTAAATCGTGCATATGCTAGAAAAAACAAATTAGAGTGGGATAAAGCGTTAGAAAAAGTTAATAAAGAAAATGAGTATATAAGCAATAAAATCTTAGAGAACCAAGACACGATAGATAAACTGAACAAAAAACACGAACAACTTCGTCTTGACGATAAAATAAGATTTCAGAAAGATAAAAAAGATATGGCGGATATAAAAAAACTTGGTAAAAAAATGCGAATTTTTTATCAAATAAGAATATCTGACTTGAACAAAGAACTTTCGTTTTGGAGAAACACGGTTAGAAAACTTTTATATTCCAAAGAAAATGAATTTAAAGATGCTGATTCATTAATTGAAAACTTATACAACCTTAGAAAAAACAAGAATAGATATTGATAAAGAATTTTTTATTGCTAGAATGATTTCTGACAATGAAGAATCAGAAAAAAATGATATTTAGTACTAATTACAAACAAATAGCAAAGTCTGCTTGCATAATGTGGAGATGAATTTTATGAACAAATATTTTTATCAGTTTATTGGCGTGTTTTTTGTTGTACTATTATTTATATTTATACTTGTTTCTTTTTTGTTAGGATACCGTCTAATATTACCCGAGGGTAGAGTTCAACCCAATTGGAGCGCGATTGGAGTAATTGCTACAATTACATTTTCTATTGGTACACTAATTATTTCTTGCTTTGCATTGTATCAATCAATAAACACAACTAAACAACAAAACAAAATTTCATTGTTTGAGCGTAGATTAAAATGCTATGCTATTTTTACAGGCTGCGTGTCGCTGTTTAATGGTGCTAATGTTCTTTTAAAAATGGCAAAATCCGAGCCAACAAATAGTCTAGTTCATGGGTTTGTGTGTTTAACAAACAACTCGTACTTAGAAAACATTGCACATGCAATAAAATATCCATTAGATGATAAGTACCACATTACATATTTAAACAAACTGGAAGAACTTCGAACTATAGCGATAGAAACGGAACTTGTGTTTAATAGTATTGCCTCAATTTGTGCAAAAAACTTTATAATTAACTACGTGAATTTATTACAAACAATGTATAAATTCCAAATATTGTATAATATATTGGAAAAAGAAAATACAGAAAGTCCGATGCAACTCGAAGATTTTAAATCTAAAATAAAAAACGATTATATTTCTCAATCTTTAGTTGAAGCAATTACAACTCTACAAGAAAGCAGTGAAGAACTAAAAAGCAAAAATGTAATAGAAAATTTTGAAAAACAACTAAAACTATAAACGAGGTGCACACATGTCCACATCTTTCACCGAAGCCAACTACGAAGACGCTATAATCGACTTTATGCAAAATACCCTTGGTTACAACTACATATATGCGCCGGATTTAGTGCGAGATTATAAACGCCCCTTTTTAGACGACGTTTTGCACGACCAATTGCAGCGAATTAACAAAAATTTGCCCACAAGCGCTTTAATCGAGGCAATATATAAACTCGAAAACTTCGAGAGTGGCACGCTTGTGCAAAAAAACATGGTGTTTACAGATTACTTGCAAAATGGTGTGCCTGTAAAATATTTTGAAGACGGCAAGGAGAATTCTGCCCTTGTTTACCTTGCAGACTTTGACGATGTAAGCAGCAATGACTTTACAATAGCAAATCAGTGGACATATATTGAAAACTCGGAAAAGCGCCCGGACATGGTGCTGTTTTTAAATGGCTTGCCTGTTGCACTGTTCGAGTTTAAATCTCCCTCTCGTGAAGAGACTGATGTATCCTCGGCATATAGGCAACTTCGCAATTATATACACGAAATACCGTCGCTTTTTAACTTTAATATGCTGCTTGTAATGAGCGATTTGACAATGTCAAAAGCAGGCACAATAACTTCAAGCGAAGACCGCTTTATGGAGTGGAAAACAACAGACGGTAGCTATGAAAACACACAGTTTGCACAATTTGACACTTTTTTAGAGGGCATTTTCGAGAAAAAGCGCTTTTTAGATATACTTAAAAACTTTGTGTGCTTTAATGTGGATGGTGAGAAAACATTTAAAGTGCTTGCAGGGTATCACCAATATTTTGCTGTAAATAAAGCGGTGCAAAAGGCAAAACAGGCAAGCACAACAGACGGCAAAGGCGGTGTTTTTTGGCACACACAAGGCAGTGGGAAATCACTGTCTATGGTGTTTTATGCGCACTTATTACAACAAACTTTGGAAAGCCCAACAATTGTTGTTATAACAGATAGAAACGACTTGGACGACCAATTATACGGGCAATTTTCACGTTGTAGAGATTTTTTACGCCAAACACCAGTGCAGGCAACGTGCCGCAAACTCGGTGAAACATCAAAGAGGGGCGAAGTGGGCTTAAAAGATTGGCTTAATAAACGTGTGGCAAACGGTATTATTTTTACAACAATGCAAAAGTTTGAAGAGAGCGCAGAGCCGTTAAGCGAGCGACGTAATATAATTGTAATGGCAGACGAGGCGCACCGTGGGCAATACGGCCTTAGCGAAAAAGTTGTTATTAAAGAAAAAGACAATGGCGAAATTGATGCAAAAACAATTGTGGGCACAGCACGCATAATAAGGAACTGTTTGCCAAATGCAACATACATAGGTTTTACAGGCACGCCAATTTCATCAAAAGACCGCAGTACTCGTGAGGTGTTTGGAGATTATATTGACATTTACGACATGACACAGGCGGTAGAGGACGGAGCGACAAAGCCTGTTTATTACGAAAGCCGTGTAATTCACCTTAAGCTAGACGAAAACACGCTAGCCATGATTGACAATGAATATGAGATAATGGCAGAAAACACCGACCCGTACGTTATAGAAAAGAGTAAAAAAGATTTAGGGCAAATGGACGCTATATTAGGTGCAGATGAAACGATAGAGTCTCTTGTCACAGATATTTTGCGCCATTATGAGGAAAACAGAGAAAACCTACTTACGGGCAAAGCGATGATTGTTGCGTATTCTCGCAGTATAGCGATGAAAATATACAATAAAATTATTGAGATGCGCCCAAGTTGGGGTGAGAAAATAGGCCTTGTTATGACACAGGGTAATAATGACCCCGAGGAATGGCGCAAAATTATTGGCAATAAATCTTATAAAGAAGAACTTGCCCGTAAATTTAAAGATAACGACTCACCGCTTAAAATTGCCATTGTTGTGGACATGTGGCTGACGGGGTTTGATGTGCCGTCACTTGCAACAATGTATGTGTACAAGCCTATGATGGGGCATAATTTAATGCAAGCAATTGCACGTGTAAACCGTGTGTTTAAAGAAAAAGAGGGCGGCCTTGTTGTTGACTATGTGGGCATTGCAAGTGCACTACAAAATGCGATGAATGAGTACACAAAACGAGACAAAGCAAATTACGGCAACACCGATATAAACAAAGTTGCATACCCGAAATTTCTTGAAAAATTATCCGTGTGCAGAGATTTAATGCATGGGTTTAATTACTCTGCATTTATGAGTGGCACAAATTACGACAAAGCCAAGGCAATTAGCGGCGGTGTAAACTTTATCTTAGGCAAAAATGTGCTTGAAAAAGATAAGCCTGACGATGAAAAAACTCAAAATGTATTTATTAAACAAGCACTGCTTTTAAAACAGGCGCTGTCTTTGTGCAGTTCTTTAGTTGATGAAAAAACACGATTTGAGGCGGCGTATTTTGAGGCAGTGCGTACAATGGTAGTGCGACTGTCTAGCGGTGGTGGAAGTGGCGAACAATTGTCATTACCACAAGTTAATGAGCGCATTAACGAACTATTAAAACACAGCATAAAAAGTGAGGGTGTAATTAATTTATTTTCGGATATAAAAAATGAGTTTTCACTGTTCGATCCAAAATTTTTAGAAGAAATAGCGAACATGAAAGAGAAAAACTTAGCCGTAGAGTTGCTCAAAAAGTTGATAGCAGAACAAGTATCGATATACAGACGCACAAATGTTGTTAAAAGCGAGAAATTCAGCGAAAAAATACAAAGTGCGATGTATAGATACTTAAACGGGCTTTTGACGAATGAGGAAGTTATTGGCGAGCTGATGAAGCTCGCCAAAGAGATTGCACAAGCAAACGCCGATGGCGAAAAATTAGGGCTATCGCAAGAAGAGATGGCATTCTATGATGCCCTTACAAAGCCCCAGGCTATAAAAGATTTTTATGAAAATGACGAGCTTGTGGCAATTACAAAAGAGCTAACAGAAACATTGCGTAAAAACAGAACAATTGACTGGCAGAAAAAAGAGACAGCTAGGGCAAGCATGCGCAAGCTTGTGAAGCGGCTGCTTAAAAAGTATAAATACCCACCCGAGGGCATGGAAGATGCAGTGCAAACTGTAATGAGCCAGTGTGAAATGTGGACAGATAATGATATTCGTACTTAATATTGATAAGTTTAATTTACACTAATATTTTTAAAAGCTTGTAAAAATTGTAACATAACCATATAAAGCGGAGAAAAACCATGCCACTAATAATTGTAAGAAACGACATAACAAAAATGCAGGTAGACGCAATTGTAAACGCTGCTAAAAGTTCACTTCTTGGCGGCGGCGGTG
>CAYJBH010000064.1:0-8762 GCA_964368625.1 uncultured Oscillospiraceae bacterium | reverse complement strand
TTGTGGTTGTTTTACCGGCATCAATGTGAGCCATGATACCGATATTTCTGGTTTTCTCTAATGATACGTCTCTTGGCATTCTAATGCCTATTCCTTTCTCGAAATATTGTTCGTTTAGCCTCTGTTTTTAAAACATGTTTATTAAAACAAATTTCAATCTTAAAAAACAACTTCATCACAAACGTTGTTCGCATTATAGTTATTTTTTATAGAGGTACCGTGAAAGGGTAACCCCTTTCTCGGACGATGTCGAGATACTCGACATCACTTACTAATATCTGTAATGAGCAAAAGCCTTGTTTGCCTCCGCCATCTTGTGGGTATCTTCGCGCTTCTTAACAGCCGAACCGGTGCCGTTGCAGGCATCCAAAATTTCTGCTGCGAGGCGCTCCCTCATGCGGCGTTCATTACGATTTCTTGAATAGAGAGTCAACCAGCGAAGTCCCAGTGTACGGCGACGTTCCGGACGAACCTCCATTGGCACCTGATAGGTGGATCCACCAACACGGCGAGCCTTAACCTCTAGGGTTGGCATGATGTTCTCGAGTGCCTTCTCGAACATCTCAAGCGGATCGTTACCCGATTTCTCAGAAACAATCTCGAATGCACCGTAAACGATACTCTGGGCTACACCCTTCTTACCGTCATACATAATACTGTTAATTAAGCGTGTCACCATTGGTGATGAGTACAGCGGATCCGGCAGTACCTCACGCTTTGCTATATTGCCTCTTCTTGGCATCTTGTTCTTCCCTCCATCACATGATGTGAATTCTTCGGTACTCAAAAAATTAAAATGCTTTCATCTTAATTCTCTGTACGCCATGAATAGGCGTACACGCGTAGAGTTTCCCCACACGAAAAGTCCGTTTAATTATTTTGCGGCAGCACCCTTAGGTCTCTTTGCTCCGTATTTAGAACGACTCTGCTTACGGTTTGCAACACCCTGAGTATCTAGTGTACCACGGATTGTATGGTAACGCACACCCGGTAGGTCTTTAACACGACCGCCACGAATGAGAACCACACTATGCTCCTGTAGGTTATGACCTACGCCCGGGATATAGGATGTAACCTCGATACCGTTTGAAAGTCTTACACGAGCAACCTTGCGAAGCGCAGAGTTAGGCTTTTTTGGTGTCATTGTACGAACGGCTGTACAAACTCCACGTTTTTGTGGGCTATTTGTGTCGGAAAACTTTTTCTCTAGTGAGTTAAAGCTCTTTCCCAGTGCCGGTGCTGTTGACTTTTTAAATGTAACCTCTCTACCTTTGCGAACTAACTGGTTAAATGTTGGCATTATATTCTCCTTTCATTTTATTTTATGTTTAGGCACAAAAATGCCCGAACGCTGTTATTGTATCACAAATATTTTTTTTTGTCAAATTAAACCAAACAGGCTTATTTATTTAATCCTGTTCCCGCCGGTATTATCTTACCGATGATAACATTCTCTTTTAGTCCTGTTAGCGGGTCAACCTTTCCGCGAATTGCGGCGTCGGTTAGAACCTTTGTTGTTTCCTGGAATGATGCTGCTGATAGGAAGCTATCGGTTGCTAGGGATGCCTTAGTTATTCCCAGCAGTGTTGATGAACAGGTTGCGCAAGCTGCATCATGCTCGTTCTCGTTTGTATATGTTCTAACAAATGCATTCTGTAGCTCGAACTCGTTACGGTCTATGGTTGCTCCTGCTATTAAGGTTGTTTTGCCCGGATCTTCCACCTTAACACGTCTCATCATCTGACGAACTATAACCTCGATATGCTTGTCGTTAATATCAACGCCCTGCATACGGTAAACCCTTTGAACTTCCTGAATTAGATAATTCTGAACTGCAACCGCACCCTTAATTGCTAGAATATCCTGCGGATATGCATGTCCCTCGGTTATCATATCGCCTTTTTCTAAAACCTCACCATCGGTAACCTTTAGGCGCTGTCCGAAAGGAATCATGTAGCTCATCTCAATGTCTACACCGTCGGCATCCTTACCCTTAACTACTGCATAGCGGTTTTTCTTAGTGTCGTCAATAGATACTACACCGTCGATTTCGCTCATAATGGCAAGTGCTTTAGGGCGACGAGCCTCAAACAGCTCCTCAACACGGGGAAGACCCTGTGTAATATCATCGGCATTCGCGATACCACCGGTATGGAAGGTACGCATGGTTAGCTGTGTTCCCGGCTCACCGATAGACTGGGCTGCAATAATTCCAACCGCCTCACCGATGTTAATTCTCTCACCTGTTGCAAGTGAATTACCGTAACATTTAGCACAGCAACCAACCTTAGCACGACAGGCAAGAACACTACGGATAACGGTTTTGGTTACGCCGGCCTCAACAATTTTTTCTGCCATTGTTGCATCTATCAGATAATCGCTGCTGCATAGCAGTTTTCCTGTTTCGGGATGCATTAAATCCTCGGTGAGGTATCGGCCCTGCAAACGCTCGGTTAGCGGCTCGATCATCTCGTTACCGTCCTTAATATCTGAAACGGTAATTCCGAATGTTGTTTCGCAGTCTTCCTCGCGAACAATAACATCCTGCGATACGTCTACAAGACGACGTGTTAGGTATCCCGAGTCGGCGGTACGAAGTGCGGTATCGGCAAGACCTTTACGAGCACCACGGCTACTAATGAAGTACTCCAGAACATTTAGACCTTCACGGTAGTTAGCCCTAATCGGAATTTCGATGGTTTTACCTGCGGTATTTGCAATAAGACCACGCATACCTGCTAGCTGTCTAATCTGGTTTATCGAGCCACGAGCACCGCTGTCTGCCATCATGTATATGGGGTTGCGGTCGTTAAGGTTTTGTGTTATAGCATCGGAAACCTTTTCGGTAGTTTCATTCCAGGTATCGATGATGCTCTGGTAACGCTCTTCGTTAGAAATAAGACCCTTATTAAAGTTCTTAATTGTTTCGCCAATCTGTTTTTCAGCATCCTCAAGCAGCTGAGCCTTTTGAGGTGGAATAATAGCATCGGCAATAGCAACGGTAACGGCACCCTTTGTTGAATATCTAAAGCCCTGAGCCTTAATTCTATCCAGCACAAGCGCTGTAGTATCTGCGCCGTGTATCTTAATGCAACGTTCAATTATCTTTCCTAGCTTGCTTTTATTAACAAGGAAATCGATTTCGTATTTAAATTTCTCTTCACTGTCTGTGCGGTCAACAAAACCTAAGTCCTGAGGGATTGGCTGGTTAAAGATAATCTTACCGGCTGTTGTGTCTACCAATTTTGTTACGCCGTTAATCTCTCGACGAACCCTAATCTTGGCATGAAGCGATACAACGCCTTCCTGATATGCCATGATTGCTTCGTTCTCATCACGATAAACATTACCCTCGCCCTTATCGGCATCGTTTACCATGGTTAGGTAGTAGCTACCCAAAACCATATCCTGTGTTGGAACGGCAACCGGTTTACCATCAGATGGTTTTAACAGGTTACGGGAGGCAAGCATAAGCTCTTTTGCCTCGCGCTGTGCCTCTAGCGAAAGCGGCACATGAACAGCCATCTGGTCGCCATCGAAGTCGGCGTTATATGCGGTACAAACCAGCGGATGAAGTTTTAATGCACGACCCTCAACCAGAACCGGCTCAAAAGCCTGAATTCCAAGACGGTGAAGGGTAGGTGCACGGTTAAGTAGAACCGGATGCCCCTTAATAACACGCTCTAGGCTATCCCAAACCTCGGGATGTGCACGCTCAACCTTCTTTTTACTGCTCTTAATATTGTTTGCAAAGCCACGCTCTACAAGATCCTTCATAACAAAGGGTTTAAACAGCTCAAGTGCCATTTCTTTTGGCAGACCGCACTGGTGCATCTTAAGTTCCGGACCAACAACGATAACCGAACGGCCGGAGTAGTCAACACGCTTACCAAGTAGGTTCTGACGGAATCGACCTTGCTTACCTTTTAGCATGTCTGAAAGCGATTTAAACGGACGGTTAGACGGGCCTGTTACCGGGCGACCTCTTCTGCCGTTATCGATAAGTGCATCCACACTCTCCTGAAGCATACGCTTCTCGTTACGAACAATAATATCCGGAGCCGAAAGCTCTAACAGCTTTTTAAGGCGGTTGTTACGGTTGATAACACGGCGGTATAGATCGTTAAGATCGCTGGTTGCAAAACGTCCGCCATCTAGCTGAACCATTGGGCGAATATCCGGTGGAATTACCGGTACTACATCCATTATCATCCATTCGGGTTTGTTTCCGCTGTTTTTAAATGCATCAACAACCTCGAGTCGACGCATAAGGCGAATTCTCTTCTGCCCTGCACTCTCGTCTATCTCCTTTTTGAGCTTATCTGAAAGTTCGTCGATATCAATCTTTTCAAGCAGTTCCTTAATAGCTTCGGCACCCATGGAAGCACGGAATTCCTCACCATAACGCTCGCGCATCTCGCGGTATTCACGCTCTGACAATAGCTGTCCTTCTGAAAGAGAGGTGAATCCGGGATCGGTTACTATATACGATGCAAAGTAAAGAACCCTCTCGAGGTATCTCGAGGTTATATCCAAAATCGTTCCGATACGGCTTGGATTTCCCTTGAAGTACCAGATATGAGAAACCGGTGCGGCAAGCTCGATATGCCCCATGCGCTCACGACGAACCTTAGCCTTGGTTACCTCAACGCCACACTTTTCACATATTTTGCCTTTATATCTTATTCTTTTATATTTACCGCAGTGACACTCCCAGTCTTTCTGTGGCCCAAAAATCTGCTCACAGAAAAGACCTTCCCTTTCGGGCTTTAATGTTCTATAGTTGATGGTCTCCGGCTTTTTAACCTCGCCGTAGCTCCATTCACGCACCATCTCTGGTGACGCAAGACCGATTCGTATAGAATCAAACTCTTTAAAATCCATCATTCCTCCGGTTTTTTATGTTTTTTTTGCACTGGGTTATTCTTATCTTTACTCCTCGTCGAGCATGCCTGCATCGAAGTCAAGAGTTCCAAGGATATCGCCTAGGCCATCGCCTCCAATATCATCCTCCAACCCGGCACCGAAAGCATCGCCTTCAAAATCTTCATCGCTATATGCAGCGTTATCATCGATATCGTCTATGTCCTCGAAGTCCTCTTCAAAGCCTTCGCTGGTTGTGTCTGCAACTTCTCCCTCAATCATATCATCGATGTTATCAACGCTGTAGCCATCGCTGAACTCTCCCGCAACCTCAACATTGTCGCCAACATCGAACTCCGGCGGTGCAAAGCCTGTATCCTCATCGAAGTTTTGTTTTAGGTCTATCTCGTTTTGATCTTCGTCCAGTATTCTCATATCAAGACCAAGCGATTGAAGCTCGCGGATAAGAACCCTAAAGCTCTCCGGTATACCCGGCTTCGGTATCTGCTGACCCTTAACAATAGCCTCATAGGTCTTTAAACGTCCCGACATATCGTCTGATTTTACGGTTAGAATTTCCTGTAGGGTATATGCCGAGCCGTAAGCCTCGAGCGCCCAAACTTCCATCTCACCGAAACGCTGACCACCAAACTGTGCCTTACCACCGAGTGGCTGCTGTGTAACCAGACTGTATGGTCCGGTTGAACGGGCATGGATTTTATCATCAACCAGATGGTGTAGCTTTAAGAAGTACATGTATCCAACGGTAACAGGATTATCAAACATCTCTCCTGTTCGTCCATCTCTCAGCCAGGTTTTTCCATCCTCAGAGTAGTCTGCTTGTTTTAGGCATTCAACAATGTCGGTCTCGTGTGCTCCATCGAATACCGGGGTCATAATCTTCCAGCCCAGAGCCTTTGCGGCATAGCCCAGATGAACCTCAAGAACCTGTCCTACATTCATTCGAGAGGGAACGCCAAGTGGATTTAGAACAATATCCAGCGGGCGACCGTCAGGTAGGAACGGCATATCTTCCTGAGGAAGAATTCTTGAAACAACACCCTTATTACCATGGCGACCCGCCATCTTATCTCCAACCGAGATTTTACGTTTTTGGGCGATATAACAACGAACCATCATGCGAACGCCTGCCTGAAGCTCGTCGCAGTTTTCAGGGGTAAACACCTTAATATCTACGATAATTCCATACTCACCATGTGGAACACGAAGGCTGGTATCACGAACCTCACGAGCCTTTTCACCGAAAATTGCACGAAGCAGACGCTCCTCGGATGTTAGCTCGGTTTCACCCTTTGGTGTAACCTTACCAACCAGGATATCGCCGGCGGTAACCTCGGCACCGATACGAATAATTCCACGCTCATCGAGGTTGCGCATTGCATCCTCACCAACGTTTGGAATATCGCGTGTTATCTCCTCCGGTCCAAGCTTTGTTTCACGTGCTTCAAGCTCGTATTCCTCGATATGGATAGAGGTGAAAACGTCATCCCTAACCACCTTCTCGTTAATTAGAATAGCATCCTCGTAGTTATAACCCTCCCAGGTCATAAAGCCGATAAGGGCATTTTTACCGAGGCTTATCTCGCCGTTTGCGGTTGCAGGGCCGTCGGCAATAACCTCACCTGCTTTAATTGTCTCGCCCGATTTAACAATTGGGCGCTGATTTATACAGGTTCCCTGGTTGGAACGCATAAACTTAATAAGGTCATACTCGTCCACCGTGGTAACACCGGTTCTAACGGTTACGCGGTCGGCCGAAACCTCCTCAACCGTACCGTCGTTTTTACAGATTACGCAAACGCCGCTATCTACAGCCGCTTTATACTCCATTCCGGTTCCAACTATCGGTTGTTCCGGTATAAGCAGTGGCACAGCCTGACGTTGCATGTTTGATCCCATGAGTGCACGGTTAGCATCATCGTTTTCAAGGAATGGAATCATGGAGGTAGCAACCGAGACAACCATCTTCGGCGAAACATCCATAAAGTCTACCTTCTCACGCTCGATCTCCATGATATCTTCACGGTGACGGGCGTTTACACGCTCCTTGGAGAAACGGCCTGCTTCATCCAGCGGCTCGTTTGCCTGGGCTACTACGTAATCGTCCTCAGAGTCGGCTGTCATGTAAACAATCTCATCGGTAACAACACCGGTTGCCTTATCTACGCGGCGGAATGGCGCCTCGATAAATCCGTATACATTTATCTTTGCATAGGTAGCAAGGTAGGATATAAGTCCGATGTTAGGACCTTCAGGGGTTTCAATTGGGCACATACGGCCGTAGTGGCTGTAGTGAACGTCACGAACCTCGAAGCCTGCACGGTCACGGGAGAGACCACCCGGTCCAAGAGCCGAAAGACGGCGCTTATGTGTTAGCTCGGCAAGCGGATTTGTTTGGTCCATAAACTGGGAAAGGGGGCTACTACCAAAGAACTCTTTAATAACCGCCTTTACGGGGCGAATGTTAATTAGTGCGGCAGGTGTTATGGTTTCGCTATCCTGCGATAGAACAACCATCTTTTCACGAATACCACGCTCCATACGAGAAAAGCCGATGCGGAACTGGTTCTGCATAAGCTCACCCACGCTGCGGATACGGCGGTTGCCGAGATGGTCGATATCATCGATGTTGCCCATCTCCATGCCGAGGCAGTTAATATAGTTAATGGATGCTATAATATCATCTAGCGTTAATGTTTTTGGCTGTAGGCGATCGCGATTTTTGCGGATAAGTTCTCCTAAATCCTCAATATCGCCGGCGGCCTCTTCTAAAAGCTCGGTTAATACCGATAGGCAAACCTTTTCGTTAATTCCGTATTCCGAACCATCGTATGGGGTGAAATCGGATAGGTTAACAACACCGTTAGATATAACCTTAACGTCCCTGTCCATATGGCGAACAACGACTACCTTAATTCCCTCACGGGTTATAACCTCTGCCATCTCGGATGTTATCTTTTCGCCCTTTTCGCAGATAATCTCTCCAGTGGAGGGGGCAATAACATTCTCGGCGGCCTCGTAGCCCGGCAAACGACGAATCATGGAAAGCTTCTTGTTAAGTTTATAACGTCCGAAGCGGGATAGGTCGTAACGGCGTGGGTCGAAGAATAGGTTGTTTATATGTGTCTGGGCACTGTCCACCGTTGGTGGCTCGCCCGGGCGAAGCTTGCGGTAGGTTTCGAGTAGACCCTCCTCTACGCTCTCGGTTGTATCCTTAGCAAGGGTTGCCTCGATGCGATCATCATCGCCAAAGATTTCCCTTATCTGGTGATTCTCGCCAAAACCTAGGGCGCGAAGAAACACCGTAACAGGAATTTTACGGTTTTTATCAATACGTATATAGAATACATCGGAGCTGTCTGTCTCGTATTCAAGCCAGGTTCCACGGTTTGGATTTAGTGTTGCGGTAAACAGCTTTTTACCGGTTTTATCATAGCTCTGACCATAAAAAACACCGGGGCTTCTAACAAGCTGTGATACGATAACACGCTCGGCACCGTTGATAATAAAGGTTCCGCTATCGGTCATTATGGGTAGGTCGCCCATAAAAATTTCGCTCTCGATAAACTCACCCTCACCGAGCTCGCGGTTTAAAAGCCTTGCGGTAACACGAAGCGGGGCCGCATAGGTAGCGTCCCTTTCTTTGCATTCCTTAATGGTGTATTTCGGTATGGCTTCAAATCTAAAATCTACAAAATCAAGGACAAGATTACCGGTGTAATCCTCGATGGTTGCGACGTCCCTGAATACCTCTTTTAATCCCTCCTTTAAAAACCATTCATATGAGTTTTTTTGAACCTCGATAAGGTTCGGCATGGATAAAACTTCGTTGATTTTTGAAAAGCTCTGTCGTTCTGTCTTTCCGAGTTTAACCGATT
>CAYJBH010000063.1:0-9514 GCA_964368625.1 uncultured Oscillospiraceae bacterium | reverse complement strand
CTCTTTCAGCATGATAAGCCGCCCCACACGTCCGTTGCCGTCCTGAAATGGGTGTGTATTTTCAAAAGCGTGATTAAATGCGATGATGTCCTCTATCGTATTTTGTGTTTTATTGTTGTAGTCAAATAGTAGCTGGTGCATTTCGGTGGCAACCATGTTAAGGCGGCTATCCTCGATGTGATTTGAGTTATAGGTCAGATCAATCTGCAACCTTATAATGGCAGCAGACTCTGAAGTTAAGAACAGAAAACAACACGTTTTTAAGAGTATGAAGTAAAAGTAATTATTCAAAAACAGAATTTAAAATAAACTGTTTGACAAACAATCGTAGCTTTGCTATAATTATAAATGATAGTACTACTTTCGGTAGTGGTGCTTTCACTTGTCAAGGAGGAAATAACATGTCAAAACCAGATACAAGTATCGACCCTCGTGTTTTAGCCTCAGCAAAAAAGGAATTCTTAACACATGGCTATGAGAAAACATCTACAAACAAAATATGCAAAGATGCTGGGGTTACATGGGGAGCGCTTTATAAAAGATATGCTAGTAAAGACGAGCTTTTCTGTGCGTTAGTTTCCGATACAGCAGAGCAGTTCAAAAAGATGCTTAAGTCGGCACAAAACGATTTTCACGCAATGTCCAGCGAAGAAAAAGAAATAGCGGCAGTAAACCCCTCTTCAGATGCAAAAGGCTTTATAGATTATGTCTATAAACACTTTGACAGCTTTAAATTATTAATAGAACACTCTAAAGGCTCGTCCTATGAAAACTATATGGGTGAGTTAGTTGAAATACTCACAGAGTCAACACAAAAATATATGAAAATGGCTAATCACGAGGCGATTATTCTCGGTGAGAAAGCAACTCGGGAAACAATTCATATATTGATAAGTTCGTATTTGTACGGTCTCTTTGAGCCGATAATTCATAGCATGGAACAAGATGATGCAATAATCTATGCAAGGCAAATAAAATACTTTTTTGATGTTGGCTGGGCAGATATTCTTAAACTGAAAAAATAGATGCTTTGATGGGTATTTATTTTTTAAAACACAGTTAGATAACACTAACTTGCATAAAATCAAAATGAAAACAGAAGGGGGCAAAACAAAATGAAGAAAAAAAGTGTAATATCACAACTGTTTCAGTACATGGGCAAATTTAGGATAACAATGTTGCTTTCGGCTATCATGTCGGCTGTTGCCGCCGTAGTAAATCTAAGTGCCTTTGTATGTGTTTATAATGTTGCAAAAGAAATCGTAAGTTCTTTAGGTGATTTTGGGGTTTTAGACCAAAGTTATCTAACCGAGCAGGGGCTTCGAGCAACCTTTTTAATAGGAGCATCTTTTGGGCTGTATGGTTTTTCTCTGCTCTTTTCTCATATTACAGCCTACAACACAGTTGCAAAACTACGGATTAAACTAATAAAGCATATAGGGGCATTACCACTTGGTTATCACTCGGCAAATCCCAGTGGAAAACAACGAAAAATCATTGAAAAAAACACCGATACTTTAGAAGCCATCATTGCACACCAAATACCGGATTTTATTCAATCGGCAGTGTTGCCTATTGCGTTTTTATTTTTTATGTTTATATATGATTGGCGATTATCTTTAATCTGTCTGTTGCCGATTTTAATCGGTTTCGTTGTGCTTGCTTCTATGTTAAAGGGGACAAGTGAGGGGCTTGCAAAACAGTATCAAGAGTCAGCGGAAAAAATCAGCAATGCTGCCACGGAATATGTAAGGGGTATATCTGTGGTGAAAGTTTTTGGGCAAACTGCAAATTCGTTTAAGCGATATAAGACAGCCGTTAAGGAATACAGTGATTACGTGATAAAATATGCCCTGTCAATGGAGTCCAGCGACAGCATTTACAACACAATTATCAATGGGATATTCTTTTTCTTAATACCTGCGGGAATTGTATTGTTTAATTTGGGTGGGGATACTGAAAAAATGGTACTCAGCTTTATTTTCTTTGCTGTACTCATTCCGGCTGTGGTCACAATTTTGAATAAAATAATGAAAAGCTCCTCCAATTTAATGATAGCTAAATCGTCGTTAGATGCGATTGACAAGATATTTGAGGAAAAGCCTTTGCCTGCCACTGCAACCCCACAAACTCCTAAAAATTACAATATATCTTTAGAGCAAGTATCTTTTTCTTATGAAGAAAACAACGAAAAAGCACTGAACAATGTTTCGCTTGACATAAACGAGGGCAGTATTACAGCTTTAGTAGGAGAGTCCGGAAGCGGAAAAAGCACAGTGGCAAATTTGATTGCACGGTTTTGGGATGTGGGTGAAGGTAGCGTTAAAGTGGGCGGTGTTGATATTCGCCAGATGGACTATAACGAATGGATGAATAAGGTCAGCATTGTTTTTCAAGACACAACTCTTTTCAAAATGTCGATAGCGGACAATGTTGCTTTTTATACACCGGATGCCACAAAAGAAGATATATTAAAAGCGCTCAGGCTTGCACAGTGCGATGATATATTGGAAAAAATGCCAAATAGAGAAAACACAATTATAGGCGCAAAAGGAGTATATCTTTCCGGAGGTGAAATGCAACGTATTGCCTTGGCTCGTGCAATTTTGAAAGATGCTCCGATTGTCTTGCTTGATGAAGCGACGGCTTTTGCAGATGCGGAAAACGAACACTTAATTCAAAAAGCATTAGATGAGTTGCTTAGTGGTAAAACGGTTCTTATGATTGCACACCGACTTTCGACAATTATTCACGCCGACCAAATTTGTGTTTTAGAACACGGAAAAGTTATAGAGAAAGGGACACATCCAGAGCTCCTCAAAGAAAACCGTAAATATGCACAAATGTTTCGTGAATACCAAAACAGTATATCTTGGAAGATTGGAGGCGCTGAAAATGTTTAAAAACACCTATCGGCTAAGCGTAATAGGCAGTAATTCATTGGTGAAATCCGCTTTAAGTATGACCGCTTTCAATCTTTTCACCTTAGTTCCCGTCATCTTGTTTGCACTTGTAACAACCGAAATGCTAAATCGTTATTTTGGATATGCACAAGGAAACATCCCTCTTTGGGGATATTTTACAGCTTCGCTGCTTCTTCTTATTGCTGTATTTTTAACATATAAGATGACATATCGAAAAAAATACTATACATCGGGCAAGGAAGAAATGCGTTTACGCATGGAGCTTGCCGACAAGATACGAAAACTCCCACTTTCCTATCTTGGGAAACGAGATTTAAGTGATTTTACCTCTATTATTATGGATGATGTCGGCGTTACCTCCAATATGCTTTCAAATATAACCACCGAGCTAATCAGCGGTTTTCTGTCCGGCATAATAACACTTATCATACTTTGTTTTTATGATTGGCGTTTAGGTTTGAGTTTAGCGGTGTGCCTGCCTCTTGCCGGAATTGCTATGGGGGTTTCAAAGGCAATATCGGAAGGTACAAACAAAAAGAATAAGCAAAAGAAATTAGCTATAAGTGATGGACTGCAAGAATACCTCGAAAACATAAAAGTTTTGAGAGTATCGGAAAATATGGATAACTATCAAAGTGGCTTAGCTGTAAAAATAAAGAAAATTATCACAGGCCTTGTTGTTTATGAACTTTTGGCAGGAATGTCCATTGCCATATCATACAATATGATGCGTATAGGGCTTGGGCTTGTCATTGTTGTAGGTTCTACACTTTTAATATCAGCTCAAGTAAGCATGACGGCATTTCTACTGTTTTTGTTTGTAGCGGTAAGAATTTATGAGCCTTTATCGAAAGGGTGCGAGCTACTCGGAGAGTTGATTTATTCTCTTGTCAGTGCAAAAAGAATTCGCGAGCTGCTCGACTACCCCATACAAGAGGGATCGGATAACCCGACACTTAATAATCATGATATATCATTTGAGAATGTAAGCTTCGGATATTACAAAGAAGATGTGTTGCACAATGTTACTTTCACAGCAAAGCAAGGGGAAATCACTGCGCTTGTAGGGCCTTCAGGTTGTGGAAAAAGTACAATTTGCAAATTGGCCGCACGATTTTGGGATGTCGGTCGTGGAAGTGTATCCATAGGCGGTGTCTGTGTGAATGAAATTGCACCGGAAACATTACTGGGAAGCTTTTCTATTGTGTTTCAAGACGTTGTTTTATTTAACGATACGATATACAACAATATAAAAATCGGAAAAGAAAATGCAACAAAAGAGGAAATTTACGCTGCCGCTAAAATGGCAAGATGCGAAGATTTTATAAACAATCTTCCGATGGGGTACGAAACAGTTATCGGTGAAAACGGAAAGACGCTATCGGGAGGTGAGCGTCAACGCTTATCTATTGCCAGAGCTTTTTTAAAGGATGCACCTATTATTCTTTTAGATGAAAGTACAGCATCTATCGACCCCGAAAACGAGACAAAAATTCAAGAAGCCATCGGCAAGCTGATTGAAAATAAAACGGTTTTAATTATCGCCCACAAGCTACGCTCCATTGTGGATTGCGATAAAATTGTTGTTTTGGAAGATGGACGACTTGTCGGGCAAGGCAATCACTTAAAGCTGATGCAAGACGAGGGTTTATACAAAAAACTATACACTCTGCAAAACGAAAGCTTGGGATGGGCATTGAAAAAATCTTAATAAAAGAAAGTGAGAGGAAATATGAAAGCAAAAAACAATAAAAGCACACTTGACGGAAAAGACCTAATGACAACAGGCATTTTTACCGCGGTATACTTAGTGATTTATATAACAACATCAGTGGTACTTGGGTTTATTCCCATTTTAGCCGTGACTATGAATTTTGTAAGCAGTTTTATTTTAGGCATCCCTATGATACTCTATTTCAGTAAAATCAAAAAGTTTGGCATGGTATTCATCACGTTTTTAATACATGGCGTGGTAATGATGATGTTAGGACTTGGTATTTATACACTTATAGCGAGTGTGGTCATAGCGTTATTCGTCGAGTTGTTGTTGCGTCTTGGAGGATACAAAAGTATCAACATCGCCGTTTTCGGATTTGCTTTACTTTGTGTGGGAGCTAACGCAAACACTTTGTACTGGGTAACGGGCGCAAGTGACTTGCTAGAGCAAACAGCCGCGTCCATGGGTCAAGAATATCTTGATGCTGTGCTGGGTTACTTTAGTAACGACTGGGGACTTCCTTTGATTATGCTTTCTGCTTTTGTGGGCGGCCTGCTCGGAGGTCTTTTGGGAAAAGTGATTATGAAAAAGCACTTTGCCAAAAGTGGTCTTGTATGATAAATACAATATTGCGCCAAACACGCCCGGGAGCAAAACAGCTTTACTTGGACCCACGCACTAAGTTGCTGCTGTGCCTCACGGTAACATTTGCTATGTTGGCGGGTAATGGAGTTGGCCTCATGCCTTATGTAGAGCCTATTTTAGCGGCTGTGCCTATTTTGTTTTTGTTTTTCTTAAAAAAGTATGCGTTGGCAGGCTACTATACAGGCATTTATTTACTCGCTCTCCTTTTGCCATATTATCTTTTGCCTTATTTTCCATCTGCGATAGCGCTGGCTTTTTCCGGATTTATTACGCTTATCACACAGGCAATGCCCAGCATGTCTATGATGTGTTTTCTGATTTTAACTACGGGTGTCAGCGAATTTATTGCGGCAATGGACCGTTTACATGTACCGAAGAAAATATCTATCACACTATCGGTAATGTTTCGATTTTTTCCAACCATACGAGAAGAATATGCGCATATTTCAGAGGCTATGCGACTTCGAGGTGTTGGATCTGTGCGCAATCCTTTGGAAATGCTCGAATATCGCTTTGTTCCACTGCTTACCGGCCTTGTCGTCATCGGCAACGAGCTGTCGGCATCGGCACTGACACGTGGTTTGCAGTCCCCACAAAAGCGCACACATTTGTGTTCAATGGGTTTTCACTGGCAAGATGGATTAGCGTTTTTGTGTTGTTTAATTTTTTGGGTGGTATTTATTGTTTCTGTATTCTTTCTATAATTCAGTAAAAAGGAGGTGAGATTTTGATACAAGTTAAAGATGTTTCGTTTAAATATGAAACCGCTAAAAACGGTACTGCTGTAACAGATATAAATATTACAATTCCAAACGGCGAAATTGTACTGCTATGCGGAGAGTCCGGAAGTGGAAAAACCACATTCAGCCGACTTTTAAACGGACTTATCCCCTCTTATTACGAGGGAGATTTAAACGGAACTGTTTATGTTTTCGAAAAAAACACAAGTGAGGCGCAGTTGTATGAGTTAGCCCCTCATGTAGGCTCGGTATTTCAAAATCCGAAGTCTCAATTTTACACCTTACTGACGGATACGGAAATTGTTTTTGCATGTGAAAACATAGGTCTTTGCAAAGATGATATATTGACACGGTTTGATAATACCGTAAAATCTCTAAACATAGAAAATTTGGTTGGAAAAAGTCTCTTTGCTTTGTCGGGTGGCGAAAAACAAAAAATAGCGATAGCATCTGTAGATACATTATTACCGGACGTTTTTGTTTTGGACGAGCCTACATCAAACCTTGATATAAAAGCGATACAAGATATGCAAAACATATTGTCTGTGTGGAAAAAGCAAGGCAAAACGGTCATAATTGCCGAACATCGCTTGAGCTGGCTTCGGGATATTGCAGATAGAGTTCTTTATTTCAAAGATGGGAAAATAGCGGAGGATTTATCTGCCGAACTTTTTTTCAAAAAGCCTTTAAGCATGCTGCATAACATGGGATTGCGTGCTTCTCCTACTTTCGAGCCAAAAAAGACATCAAATCACAGTGGTGAATATTTGATGACGATAGAGGGTTTTGAATACAGCATAAATAACGCTAAAATACTAGACATACAGCGTTTACAGATTCCAAAAGGCTCCGTTGTGGCTGTTCTCGGTAACAACGGTGCAGGGAAAACTACATTTGTAAGAGTTTTGTGTGGGCTGCTAAAAAAAGCAAAAGGCAGGTTAATTTTCAATGACAAAACATGCACCTATAAACAGCGATTAGCTCTGTGCTATATGGTGATGCAAGATGTTAATCATCAGTTATTTTCAGAAAGTGTTACGGAAGAAGTTTTGCTCGGCTTGGATGTGGCAGGAGAAAGCGAGCGAAATATGATTGCCGATGATATGCTCTCAAGCCTTGATTTGCTAGAGTATAAAGATGCTCATCCGTTGTCTCTGTCGGGTGGTCAAAGACAACGTGTTGCAATAGCCGGTGCTATCGCAACACATAAAGAAATAATTGTATTTGATGAGCCTACAAGCGGTCTTGATTATCGGCACATGAAAGATGTCGCACAAAGCATAGAAAAACTCTCCGATATGGGCAAAACACAGTTTATCATCACACACGACCCGGAACTCGTCCGCGAATGTTGCGATTATTTTATTTATATGGAGAGCGGCATAATTACTCAAAGTGGCAGTTGGAGCGAGGAGAATATAAGGCATGTTTCAGAATATTTTGATAAAATATAGCCATAAAGTGAGCCGCTCATAAACAACATTTCATCCACAATGCCTCTTTCAACAGTATAAATGTTTGCATCTCTGAAACCCAAAAGCAATGTATGAAATGATAAACTTACTTTCACAAAACTATTAAGTGGTACAGTCAAGATTATTTCTTTCCGTACAAAACACCGATATCCTTAATGATGAAAGATTTGAGGACTGCTTTGGGCATCCATTCTTCACTATCAATATTACCTTTATAGTAAACTTCCGATATTCCGCTTGCCTTTAACTTCTTTGTTAAATTATCTATATTTCCAAACATAGTTTCCCTGTCAAAATAATCTTGTATAGAAAATGAACCGCCTTTTTTAAGCACTCGCAAGCTTTCAAGCAGTAAATCCGCTTTATCGGATACTCCCAAGACTTCGTGATATACAAAATTGCTCACCACAGCATCAAACGTTTCATCTTCAAAGTTTAACTTTTTAGCATCACCGTGCGTGAAATCACAGCGAGCCGCAACACCTTCAAACTTTGCATTTTTTTTGCACATATTCTCACTGTAGTCCCACATCGTACCGTAGTAATCAATACCTTGCACCGTTGCGTGCTCGTAAGTTTTTGCCACACGAATGGAAAGTGCACCGCTGCCGCAGCCCACGTCAAGCACTTTCCCATTTCCGTCAAAGGTTAAATGCTCCATTCAGTTTTGTTGTATTTTGTCCATAAGTTTGCCTTTGTTGAAAGAAAAGATATTTCTTACCTTTTGAAGGTATAACGCAAAACTGAGAATTGCTACAAACAAAATTCCAACGATGATAGTAGCAATTATATTTTGCCATATTAGTGCAGTAAGAACAAATGCAATAGCGACAATTGCTGTTATTATGTAGGCCATGCGAATTACAGGCATTGACATCCAGTTACCGTACTCTGTTCCTTTTGCACCGATTATGATTTCATTATGATTTTTCATTTTAAACTCCTTAATATTCTTATTATTTCAACGGGTCGCTCTCATCAAGCGCATGACATGGCCATGACGGGACGATATCTGCACCCGGCTTTATTTTAAAATCACAGTAGGCATCGCCGTCGGCGCAGATTTTTTCACGGTAAAACGGCACGAAAAACGCCTCAAACATAACGTAGTCGAGGTTGCAAAGATAGGGCATATACTTTTTGTAGCCGTATTTATCCGCAAAATTTGCAAGTGGGCAGGCAATTGTGTGGTAAATCACCGGATACTCTTCTGTGGGTTCCTGTGTTTTTGTCCTAAAACTCTCGGGGTTTTTAAGAGCGTTTTTATCGTTTTGAATATCTTTTTTCATAACCAATTTTATCGCTTTTGGGGGGTTGTTATACATACTGCCAATCATTTTTCGTATAAAAATCGGCATGTTTTCAAAAAAACGTTTATAACAAACGGTGGAAAGATATCCCCACTGCTCCAGCGTCACTCCATATTTTGAACATACTTCACCAAGGGCAACAAAACAGTATGCACCGGTTAAATTTTTAGTGCCACTTACCTTGTCACCACCTATATAAGGGAATCGCTCAAGCATATCATTTTTATACACAAGCCATGTTTCCTCGAACAGCTCGTCATAGCTCTTTCCTATTTCTTTTTCAAGCTCGGCTTTAATAAATTTTAGTTGTTTTGCCATCTGCTTTTTTAGTTTGGCTTGGTTTTTTTGATAATAAATATGCATTATTTTTCCCCTTTCATAAGGCTTATCATTCCGTTTTTATAGACAATTGCGACATCTTGCAACATACTATACATCTCCTGCCGGTCGTTAATCTCAACAACAATGCGAGATAAGATGTCGTAATAGCCGCGCATTAAGTATTCCACAAGAATCGGGTCAACCTTCAAACTTTCCGTACTCGCACTTTGTGCCGAATCTGAGATACGAGAACCGGTTTGTAGGCGAAACTTGTCGGTGAAATTCTCGTATTTTGTGCCGTCGGAGCATTTAAGCAACAAAACCATACCGGTTTTATTTTCACAGATATAATCCACCAGCTCCCACAGACGAGCAATGTAGC
>CAYJBH010000062.1:0-10173 GCA_964368625.1 uncultured Oscillospiraceae bacterium | reverse complement strand
CCGACCAACCAACCCCTGTTAGTTGTATCGGCGAAACATTAGGCAAAGTCGACGTTTGTGTCGTAGCCAGAGGGAGAGCAGATTACTTAGTATACTAAAATGGGTATACTCGTTCAATCCTTTGTGCTGTCCATACGCTCTTTGCAAAGTATGTCCTATCGCCGTGCCGCAAGTCTTCTTGTAATTTACTCACAGCCGCAATTGATATTATACTACATATTAAATTAAAATGCAAGTAGTTTTATTAAAAAAATAAAATAATTTCTAATTTTTCTGTAATCTAAGGTAAACGCTATGATTACATCGGTGTTATCTTCTATATTTAGCTTTTTATTTGTTTGTATCAATTAAAATAAAGCATTACAGATCAGCATTTAAATATTGATTATAAACATAGTTTTTTTGATGTTTTCACAAAAAAGTTTTTATCTCTCATAAATCTTGCTGTTCCCTACTATTGCGATATCGAGAAAGATTTACTGCCATCGTTGTTTATATCAATGTTTTTAGTCTAGCTTGTAATATCTGTGTTTAAGTTATTCCCTGCTATCGCCTTTAAGGCGTTTAAAGAAATCGTTTAAATCTACAATCCAGTTGTTTGTGGCAATATAATTGTTGAACCAACACATCTCAGAAAAAGTTGTTTTCCCCAAATGTATAAACTGTGCCAAGGTTCTGGCTTTTCAAAAAATTTAGGTAGCGGGTAAGATTGTTTAAAGTTTTCATCTCGTCTGCTTCATTTAAATCTAAGTGCATAATTACTTCAAACTATATATCCTTTAACTATCATTTACTCTTCTTTTTATGTTTTTAAGCATTGTTTCATCAAAAATCTTATATGTGTTTTTTCCGTTATTTTTTGATTCGTACATTGCAACATCTGCATTATCAAACAGTTCTTTAAAGTTTTGTCCATATTTTGGACTACAAGCAACACCAACGCTTGATGATACCGTTATTCCGTTATCACCTTGATAGTAGTATGTTTTTTTAAGCGAATTACAAACCATTTTAGTTTTATCAGCAATTGCATTCATATCTGATGCATCCTTGATAAAAACCACAAACTCATCACCGCCAACTCTGCCTATTAGGTCGTTATCTCGGAATAGCTGATTTAGTTTCTCGCTAACCTCGCATAAGACCTTGTCACCATAGCTATGTCCAAAATTATCATTAATACTTTTAAAATTATCTAGATCTATCATTAATAATGTGCCGGCTCCACCATCAACAATATGATCATTAATAAGCCTCTCGATAGTTACCTTATTATATAGCCCAACGAGCTGATCTCTTTCTGCCTTATACTTAAGTTCGATAGCCTTTAATTTTTCTTCATTAATATTTTCAATGTTAATAATTGCATTAAGTTGATCAGTTTCTTTATTCATCTCAAGGCTTACTGCAGCTCTATGCCATTCATATTCACCGCTAGTTTGTCTCTTTCTATATTCAATAACATAATCGGTTTCACCCGCTGAGAATTTTGATCTTAGATTTTCAAGCAGAATGTGCTTTCTTAATAACAACTTTTCATTTGTATGAATTGTAGCCTGGATGTGTCCTACTATATATTCCGAGTAACTGCTACCGATTAAACTCTCCTTTACTGAGCCATTAACTGTTACGTAAGATAATAAATCTGTATCACAGTTAACCTCAAGTGTCATAACAGAATTCGATAAAAGCGCCTTACGATACATTCGTTCCCTAGCCAGTCGTTGCTGTAATTTATCTTTATTTTCGTCTATTAGATCAAACCCTACCAGCATAAATACGCCGGTATAAAAAACTAACATCCAGGAAACGCCGATTGAGATTTGTTGAATCGGTTGTACATTAACTAAATATTCACTCCTATATTCAAGCGAGTTAACTATTAAGTTTATAGTTGCAATGCCTGAAAATGCCAAAAAGAGTGTCATTCTTCCTACATCTTGATTCATCATCTTAAAGTATTTATCCGGTATAATTAATAAAACCATCATTATAAAGGAAGAACATAGTATAGAGGTAATAGAGAATGTGTTCCAAAATAGTTCAGAAGGCTTAAGAACCTGTATTAAGTTCGCGCCATCAATTAAAACATAACTTGAAACAACAACATTTCTTATGCCCATCAGGTGAATAGGTATTGCCAGTGCACAAGAAATAACCACCGAAACATTTCCTTTAAATAATAGAACCATTTGCAGAATTAGTATTATGGTTAATGAAAGATATAATATTGATAAACTATCTGGATATAAATTCAATAACAAAACAAAAAATATGCTGTTTAAAATTGCCAACGGAATGGACCATCGCTTATTAACGCGATTTTCCATAATTCGCCCTGTTAAATAAAACATTAACAGGTTCTGAGCAGCAAATGCAATTAAAAATGGAATTGACTGTAAACTTTCCGTCATGATTTCTCCGTAAGATTCTATCAGTTAGCAGTGCTAGTATCAATATCAATTAAATCATAACCCTGGTTTTCAATACAGTTTTTAATTTCCTGTTCTAGTGCATTAGAGCAAAGTAAAACTTGACCAGTTTTTAGATCAACTGAAATATCTATCGCGTCGACATCGGCAGTAAGGGCGTCTGAAACAGCCTTAACACAATGTTCGCATGTCATTCCTTCAACCTTTAATTTGTATTTCATAAATCCCCCTATATATTATGTAAGGTTACTAAAAATTATCTTCTTTATTATACTACGGCCGAAATCTCAATAACCTTAATGCATTTGAAACAACTGATATCGAAGATAGGCTCATTGCAGCTGCTGCAAACATAGGATTTAATAGTGGCCCATCAAAGATATACAACACTCCTGCTGCCAAAGGTATTCCTGCAACGTTATACGCAAACGCCCAAAAAAGATTTTGTTTTATATTTCTAATCGTCTTTCTTGATAACTTTATTGCAGTAACAACATCTATTGGATTACTATCTACAAGAACTATATCTGCGCTGTCAATTGCAACGTCGGTCCCGCTACCAACTGCAATTCCGATATCAGCTTCCACTAATGCAGGCGCATCATTGATTCCATCTCCAACCATTGCGACCTTTCGGCCTTCCTGCTTAAGCTTTACTATTTCAGCTGATTTATCCTGTGGCAACACCTCAGCTAATATTTTATTAATGCCTACCTCATCAGCGATAGCCTTGGCTGTGTTCTTATTATCCCCTGTAACCATTAGAACGTCTACACCCAATTCCTTAAGCTTCTCTACCGCATTAGCTGCAGAAGGTTTAACGGTATCCGCTACGGCAATAATACCAACAAGTATATTTCCATGAGCTATAAACATCGGAGTTTTTCCTTTTAATGATAACTCCTGCTCCTTGTCCTCTGCTACACTAAGGCTAATATTTTGCAGCTGCATAAGTTTATCGTTTCCAATAAAAAGCTTTTTATTAGAAACATTTGCCTCAACTCCATATCCTGTTAAGGCACTAAAATCTGAAACCTGTTTTAATTCAATATTTTTTGACTTCGCATGCTTAACAATCGCAACCCCTAACGGGTGCTCACTTCCCATCTCGGCTGATGCGGCAAGGCTTACAACCTCTTCTTCAGTATAGTTGTTAAATGTTATAACGTCAGTTAGTACCGGATTACCTTGAGTAATCGTACCGGTTTTATCTAAAACTACCGTATTAATTGAATGTGCAGTTTCAAGTGCCTCACCACTTTTAATTAAGATTCCATTTTCTGCGCCCTTTCCTGTGCTTACCATAATTGCAGTTGGGGTAGCAAGTCCGAGTGCGCAAGGACAGGCAATAACTAACACCGAAATGAAGATAGATAAAGAAAATGTTATAGATTCTCCACTAATAAACCATAGCACAGAGGATATAACGGCAATACACATTACTATTGGCACAAAGTAGCCCGATACTGTGTCTGCTATCTTTGCTATAGGCGCCTTGCTACCCTGTGCCTGTTCAACTAGTTTTATTATTCTTGAAAGGGCTGTATCCTCACCCACACCTGTAGTTTTAATTATAAGTAAGCCATTGCTGTTCATCGAGGCGGCAAAAACCTTATCTCCTTCGCCTTTATCAACAGGAACACTTTCACCGGTTAACATTGATTCGTTAACCGAAGAACGGCCGCTTACCACCGTTCCATCAACCGGTATCGATGTTCCAGGCTTAATAACAACGAGATCATTGAGCTTAACCAAATCGATAGGGGTTTCATGCTCAACCCCATTTATAATTACTGTAGCAGTTTTTGGGGTTAGATCAATGAGTCTTCTTATAGCATCACCGGTTCTATTTTTAGATCTTGCTTCAAGATATTTACCCACAGTAATTAAAGCAATAATAACAGCAGAGGATTCAAAATATAAGTTATGTGCTGCATGCATGTCGCCCTGTGCTAACTGAATTGTTGAATATATACTATAGATAAAGGCTGCAGAAGTTCCAATAGCAATTAGGCTATCCATGTTGGGAGAACCTCTAAAAAGCGAACGAAAACCAACAACATAAAAGCTATATCCTGTTGCCATAACCGGTATAGTCATAACCAGTTGAACAATTGCAAAACTAATTCCATCGCTTGGCGTAATAAAGCTTGGTAGCGTGAATCCATTAATAGATATCATCGGTGCCATAGCTATATATAGTAACGGAGTTGAAAAGAGCAGCGCTATAATAAGCCTAACCTTAAAAATCTTAAGTTCTCTTTTTTTATCCTCTTGATTATCCTTCTTTTTTTCGGTAAGTTCATACCAGCCAAAGCCTAATCTCTCTATATGACCTTTAACTATTTCATCAATGTCATTTTCTGAAGAATAGCTTAATACCTCAGTAGCTAGGTTAACGCTAACATTTTCAATGTTTGCTACCCTACCTACCACCTTCTCTATCCTTGCACTACACGAGGCACAGGTCATGCCCTTAATCCCAAGTCTTTTTATCATTAGTATACCAACACTATCGGTTTATGCTCTCTATCCAATCGGTTACAGCATTGCTCTTTTTTAATTCTCCAACAGAAAAATTTTTCCCCCCAATAATCTTTGCTCCCGTTAACTTATTTTTTATCGAATCTAAAGATTTAGATCCAGCTAATCCGGCACTGGTTGAAAACAATATAACTTCTTTACCGTTAAGCACTCCTTGCGCAAATATTGTGTTAAGCGGTGCTGCAAACCCAAATGCCCATATTGGGGTTCCCAAATAAATACGTTGGTAATCATCCAACACTTTTAACTCTTCAATTTCTATATTTATTCCTTTTTTCGTATCAACTACCCCTTTAGAAAAAGCAGTTTTACGTGTGTATGGTTCAACAGGTTTTATTTCAAGTAAATCACAGCTACGTATTTCGGCAATTTTTATTGCAACTGTTTTTGTAACACCCGACAAAGAGTAAAACAACACAGCTTCCTTCATAATATCCCCCCCCTATCTATCCATATTAATTTTACATTATTCAAACTACTTAGTCAAGAAGAATTAAATTATATATTATACGAAATTCTTTCATATATTCCGAAATTTTAGCACACTATGGCTATTGACAAATTTCGAAAAGGTGATACCTTTATATTATAGGGTATACACTTAAGTGATTTAAGGTAGATAAATGGGAAACATATTTTATAGTCCATCTAGAATATTAAAAGGTACCGGAAATCTTGGAGAAATACCACCAACAAAAAAATTAATTTACACCGTAGTTAAAATTGCATGGCCTAGCACTGTTGAATCCTTTTTTATTGCAATGGTCGCAATGGTAGATATAATTATGGTAAGTTCACTTGGAGAGAGTGCTGTTGCTGCTATAGGAATAACAACTCAACCCAAATTTATAGGTCTTGCTTTTTTCATAGCTATTAACATGTCGGTAAGTGCAATTATTGCTCGTAGGCGAGGCGAAAACAATCAGAACGATGCAAATAAAACGTTAAGTAATGCTATAGGATTAGTTTTGATAGGAACATTGATAGTTAGTCTTTGTTTCTACTTTTTTACCGATACAATTTTGATACTAGTAGGTAGTAACGATGAAATCCACACACAAGCAGTACAATATTTAAAGATAGTTATGTGTTTTTCGATATTTCAGGTAATCTCACTAACTATTAATGCAGCTCAGCGTGGAAGTGGTAACACCAAGGTAGTTATGAGAAGTAATATAGTTTCTAATCTTGTAAACCTGTTATTTAACTATCTATTAATTGAGGGGAATTTCGGATTTCCAGCACTTGGTGTAGCCGGTGCAGCTATTTCAACAGTTCTTGGTACTATTGCCGCATTAATAATGTCTGTGGTTTCTGTTCTACCGGGAAAAAGCTTCGTGGAAATAAACAACCTAAACTTCTTTAAATTTAACCTTCAAACCATTCGGTCAATTTTTAAATTAGCAAGTTCATCGTTGATAGAGCAAATTTTTTTAAGATTTGGATTTTTAGTATTTACTACTATTGCTGCTACGTTAGGCACAATTGCACTTGCAGCACATCAAATTGGATTAAACATAATGTCGTTGTCATTTTCTTTTGCTGATGGGCTATCTGTAGCAGCAATAGCCCTTGTTGGAAGAAGTTTGGGGCAAAACCGTCCAGACCTTGCAAAGCTTTACGGAGCACTATGTCAGCGGATTGGATTAATTATATCCTGCATACTCGCAGTAATTTATTTTATTTTTGGAACTAATATCTACAATCTTTTTTCCGATAGAGTTGACATCTTAGCTTATGGCACTATAATTACTAACCTTATCTCAGCCATAGTATTGTTACAGATAGCTCAATTAATATATACAGGATGTCTTCGTGGAGCAGGAGATACAAAGTATACAGCATATATCTCATTTATAGCAATAGGTATTATACGTCCGATTATTTCATATCTTTTATGTTATGTTGTCGGCTGGGGACTTATAGGATTATGGTTAGGGGTTATAGTTGATCAAGCGATTCGAGTAATTCTTTCATCAACACGTTTTAAAAAGGGAGAATGGGTTAAATTAAGGATATAAATTCCATTGTAACAATTTGTTAAAATTGCGTTAACTTTTTTGTAACAATTTCACAATTTCTTTATTTAAGCCATAATACAAACTTTTCAAAATCATTATCATAAAATTTACACAAAAATATAAACAAATTCTATGCAAATAATTGATCGTTGTTGTAACAAAAGACAATGGCAGATATCAATAGAATTACATTAACTTAAATTCTATTTACTTCACTAAATTGCTGTGATATTATGTGTTCAAGGCAAAAGCAAACGGCCAAGCCTAACACTTTTAGAAAAACATTTAATGAGGTATTATTATGAAAAAGATTATTACACTAGCATTAGCTGCAATTCTTGCACTTTCTTTAGTAGCTTGCACCGACGACACTACATCAGAGGCTACCGATGTAGCAACAACATCCGAAGCTACCGATGATGCTACAACATCTGAAGCAACTGATGATGCTACAGAAGAAGCAACTGACGATGCTACAGAAGAAGCAACTGACGATGCTACAGAAGAAGCAACTGACGAAGAGGTAACTTCTGAGACTACAGACGAAGAAGCTACAGACGAAGAAGTAAATTCTGAAGAAGCTGCTGAGTAATTCTAACAAAATAAACCGTGATGATAAATATTTCATCACGGTTTATTTTTCTGTTTTTTTACTAAAATATTAATTTTTTATTTACATTCTACCAATTTCATGATAAAATAACCAAGTATGGTTTGTTTATATTGAAAGGATCTATTTTTTTATGAAAAAAATTATTGTTTTACTGTTATCAGGATTAATGTTGCTAACAGCAACTGCATGCAGTCAGAGTACTGACAGCGATTTAGAGTATGTTGTAGACAAAGGCGAGCTCGTTGTTGGGTATACCGTATATGCTCCCATGAACTACACCGATGAAAACGGCGAATTCACCGGATTTGATACCGAATTAACAAAAATTGTTGCTGAAAAGCTTGGTGTTGAAGCCGAATTTGTACTTATAAACTGGGATACTAAGGAAGCTGAGCTTGCCGGCAAGAGTATTGATTGTATATGGAACGGCATGACACTAGATGAAGAGCGTATGGAAAATATGGCTTGTACCGACCCATATGTTAAGAATGCACAGGTTGTTGTTGTAAAGAGCGATAGCGATTATCAAGATACCGCCTCTTTAATTGGTAAAACCGTAGTTGCAGAGGTTGGTTCAGCCGGTGAAACACAGGTAGAGACAGAAGAGAACTTAATGCAATCAGAGTTTGTTGGAAAAACTGTTCAAACCGATTGTCTGCTTGAGGTTAAGGCCGGAACTGCCGACGCTGCTATTTTAGACATGACCTTAGCAAACGCTATGGTAGGTGAAGGAACTGATTATTCAGACCTAAAGATTGTTGATTATCTAGCAGAAGAAAATTATGGTGTTGCTTTTAGAAAAGGTTCTGATTTAAGAGACGAAGTTAACACAATTTTTGAAGAGCTGGTTAGCGACGGTACAATGTTGGCGCTAGCAGAAAAATACAACTTGGAACTTGCAGAATAACATAAACCTTTAACGGAGTTTACTATTAATGTCTATAAATGAAGTAGTTGCTGTATTTATAAGATTAACTGAAGGTTTTTTAATCAATGTGGAGCTTTTTGTCTTCACATTGATTTTTGCTATCCCACTTGGTTTTCTTGTAACCTTTGGATCCATGAATGGATGGGTTTTATTTTCATTTAAAAGTAAAAATAAGGTTAAATCATTTAAACCTTTAGCTTCATTGGTTAGGTTTTTCGTATGGATAATAAGGGGAACTCCTCTTCTTCTACAGATATTAATTATCTACTTAGGACCAGGACTATTAGGATTTCAGTCGCCTTGGCCACCCGGTAGTTCTGGAAGATTAGTTGCAGCAATAGTTGCTTTTTCCATTAATTATGCCTGCTATTTCTCTGAGGTTTATCGTGGTGGACTTGAAGGTATACCAAAAGGTCAAACCGAGGCTGCACAGGTTTTGGGAATGAATCCGGTTCAGATATTTTTCAAGGTGAAACTAGTTCAGCTTTTTAAGCGGATAATGCCCCCTATGGGCAACGAGGTTATCACCCTGGTTAAGGATACAGCACTTGCAAACTACATTTCTAATGTAGAAATACTTATGACTGCAAGAGAATATGCATCGTCAGGTATAATTTGGCCACTATTTTCAACCGCAATCTATTTTTTGCTTTTTGTAGGTTTACTTACAATTCTATTTTCAAAAATAGAAAAGAAACTTGATTATTTTAAGATATAGAGGGTATGATGTCACTTTTACAGGTAGATAATTTAGAAAAATCGTTTGGACATGTTAATGTTTTAAAGGATATCAGCTTTATGCTTGAAAGGGGCAAAACCTTAGCTTTAATCGGATCTTCCGGGTCAGGAAAAACAACCCTTCTACGATGTTTAAATTTTTTAGAAACTGCAGACAAAGGTATAATAAGTGTAAATGGCGAAATGCTATTTGATGGTAGCAAAAAACAGACAAAAAATGAGGCTGAAATTAGAAAAAAGAGGTTGCATTTTGGGTTGGTTTTCCAATCATTTAATTTGTTTCCTCAATACACAGCATTAGAAAACATTATGCTTGCACAGCAGCTGTTAATTAAGCAGGATAACGTTAAAGGTGATGATAAAAAGAAGTTATTTAATGAAATAAAAGATTATTCAACAACTCTTTTGGATCAGATGGGATTATCAGATAAAATTAGCAACTACCCTCACCAACTTTCCGGCGGACAACAGCAGCGTGTTGCAATTGCAAGAGCTCTTGCACTCAAACCGGACATATTATGTTTCGATGAGCCTACATCGGCGCTTGACCCTGAACTAACCGGTGAAGTGTTAAAGGTAATAAAGGCATTATCCGAAAAGAACACTACAATGATAATTGTAACACATGAGATGAATTTTGCTAAGGATGTAGCGGATGAAATTATATTTATGGATGATGGCTACATTGTTGAACAAGGCTCTGCCAGAGAAGTTATAGAAAACCCACAGCATGAAAGAACACGTCAATTTTTGTCGAGAATTATTTAGATTAGATGCAAAAAAAGCTTGATTTCCATACTATAATGTTGTATAATAACATAGCGGTTAAAAGTTACCGCTTACGGAGAGATGGCTGAGTTGGTCTAAGGCGCACGATTGGAAATCGTGTTCAGGCTA
>CAYJBH010000061.1:0-10256 GCA_964368625.1 uncultured Oscillospiraceae bacterium | reverse complement strand
TGGTGCGGATATTCATAACCCAAGTAAATTTAACACTACAGGCATATTTAACTAAGCTTTACAGATTTTATTACAGGCTATTTAACAAGTTGTATTCAATTTATATCGATTGTTCAAAATCGCTCTATCAAATCGCTATGTGATACTAGTGGGTTGAATTGGGCGGTTGGTAGAGTTTGGTACCAATAGGCTACTGATATAAAGTCGTCCTCACGTTGCAAAAATCCGTTCCACTTTGCCGTGTCGTCTGATTTCCAGCCTAGATCCTGTATTGTGACCCTGATGTCCTCGTCAAAACGTATTGGGTCTACCATATGCCAGCGATAAAGGCTAAATCTTTGTTGTATGTTGTATAGCCCATCTGGTTTTTCAACGTAAGGCATACCCATATAGCGTGAATTGTAGCAAGAGTATTCCCCAAGTGTCTCCCAGTTGTATGCGCCACCGAAGTAGTCTTCAAGCCCTGTCGTGCATATGGTTGGATATTCAGTATCGCCATCAAGATAGAACTTTGCTTCACCCTCTCCCCACCATCTTGCGGCACGATTTAGACCGACATACAACGCTGTCCCTATGTACAGCCCCTTGCCTTTCACACCGTCCAGTATGGTGTGAACATCTTTGTATTTAACAGGCATTGAAACTCGATACTGTGCATGGAAGTATGCTGCATTCTCTTCAACCGTTTTTTCATCATAATTAATTTGATAATATATGTTTTTCTGTTCAGTTGTTCGGTTTTCCAGTGTTATTCTCGCATTTTTGCGAAAGGGCATGGGGATGAAACAGTTAAATCCTCGGTTTGGGTTCACTGCCATCAACTCGGAATCGACATGATAATGCGGCCCTGTGTTGTAGTCACCACCCGATTGAGGTCTTATCCATCCGTAGAGGTTAAAGTCTGACATAGGGCATTCGACAGATGGGTGTTGCTGATCGTCCCAATACATACGAATTATCAAACCTTTGTCGACATTGCCCGCCATCCACATACTTTTAATTTCGCCAGAACAGTTTATATTTGCTATCTCAAATACTTCTCCCGGTGCTATCTTTACGAACGGTCGAACTTTCCACCCCTTGCCCAGCTTTTCTGCCGCTTCACCTGGCAGGGGTAATTCCTTACAAGCTCCACCTTTGCTTCCGTTCGGGTTTTCTGGGCAGATGCTTCTGCTTTTGATTTCATCAGATAATAAAAAATTGTTAATCATCACGTTTCCCTTTTATATATGTTTAGTGAACACAGAAAGAAAAAAGATTGCGAGTGGTTTTGGGATAATCTTGTGCTATAACAAGCTCAAACAACCGATCACGCATCTCAGTACGAATTTCTTGATAGTCTTTTTCTTTAACCAGGTTGTGTTGCTCGTCGGGATCGTTTTTCAAATCGAATAGTTGGTCGCCGACTCCATCGGGATAAACAGTATATCTGTACCGTGCCGTTCTCACCGTTCTTGCCCAGTCTTTCATATACATCGACCAAAGTGAATTGTAACTTTCAACATAGATGGCACTTTTCCAATCAATGTCCTCACCACGGCAGAGAGGGAGCAAGGAATCGCCATAAAATTGTTTTATATCATGTGCGGTAATTCCTGCGCCTTCGAGAGCCGGACTTATCAATGTTGGTAGTGTTTTTTCCACCTGTGCCATCTTTAGAATAGTGGGGCAGATATCCTCCATCTGTACCATCTTCTCGCATACCTTATTTTTGTTTAGCAATGGTCCACTGATTATCAACGGAACTCGAATACAGGCATCATAATGCTTTTCTTCCTTTAGATAAAAACCGTGGTCACCCAAAAGGTCGCCATGATCGGAAATCAGCATAATATAACTGTCCTCCAATCGCCCTGATTTTTCAAGCGATTCATAAATCTTCCCAAGTTGCTTGTCAAGAAATACTATGTCGGCAAAATAGTGATGTCGATTGCTGAACCAGTCGCTCTCCGATGGGGTTTTGTCCGCAAAATAGGTGGGTGCATTCGGGTCGGTCAGCCATTCGGCAGGTACAGGCGTTGGTATTTTCGAGGTGTCTACCATATCGAGGAACGATTCAGGGGGGCAGTAGTCACTGTGCGGTGCCACATAACTTATATGTGCAAATATAGCTGTGTCTTTGGGTGTGGATTCTATAAAATGTTTGGCGTGTTGGGTTATCCATGCACTTTGGGAAACTTCCTCTGGAAACGGTATCGGATATGCCGATTTACCGCCGTTATCAAACTTTTCCTTTGCACGTTGAATTCGCTCGCACAGGTTAATTTTATTTTTGCCATAGCTGTGATAGGCGGGGGTATCTAGCCCCCACGCTGTTGAAAGTGCCGCCTCATAATGTTCGGGATGGCACTCCTCTACCCAATCCAACCACTCACCAGCTCGTGGGTCTTGTGTCACATGGGAAATGTCAAATCCATAAGCTTCACAATCTTCTCTTATAGTCTCATAGTGTGGTGTAAAGTGCATCTTGCCGAATGCACCGGTGTGCCAACCGTTTTTTTGCAACTCTTGCATAAATGTCGGCGTCTGTTCTGGGTCAAGGCGATAACCGTTCTCCAGAACACCATGTCCACGAGAGGTCATGCCTGTCGCAATGGTAGCACGGGTTGGTAAACACACCGGGTTACTGCTGAAAGCGTTAGTGAATGTTGTGCCATTTTGGCGCAGTCTGTCGATGTTTGGTGTAGGGAAACAACCGTCGAAACCACACTCCAACCATTTTGCGGATAGCTGATCTACCATAAAAAATATAATTGTTCCTGCACTCATAAAAAACACCTCTTTCTTTATCCTTTCACCGATGCAGAGGCTAATCCCTCCACGAAGAATCTTTGTGCTATGAAATAAACCATCAACGTAGGTATCATGGTTACAGCAGTAGCTGCCATCAACAGTTCCCATTCCACCACATCATGTTTGAACATGGTAAGTCCCAGTTGGACGGTTTTCATGCTCTCCACCTGTGTGACGATTAACGGCCATAGATAGTCATTGTACACACCTGTGAATTTCAATGTTCCCAAGGTGGCGATAAGTGGCATACTCAGTGGCAGATAAATCTGCGCATATAGCCTGAGTGTTGATGCACCATCAAGCATCGCAGCCTCGTCAAGTGATTTTGGGAAGTTCATGAAAAATTGGCGGCACAGAAAAACGCCGAACGCCCCTGCTAGCTGTGGCAACATTAATGCAAGATAGGTGTTAATAAACCCTGTTCCACCCTCTCCAAGCCAATTGTTCCCACCGACAAAAGGAAAGTTTTTCATGATTACAAATTCGGGAACTATTATGACATGGATAGGAACCATCAAACCTAACAGAAGAAGAACAAATAATACATTTTTACCTTTGAAGTCAAGTCGCGCAAAGGCGAAGCCAGCAAGAGAGTTGAAAATTAAGCTAAGGACGGTGACCACCACCGTTATAAATAATGAGTTAAAAAACCAACGTGCCCACATTCCAGTTTCAAAAGCTGTAATATAGTTTTTGAATGCCCAGCTTTCTGGAATGAGGTTGAATTCACCTGACATCAATTCTATAGGAGTTTTAAGCGATGTCGATAACATCATAATAAATGGGAACAATACCAACAGCGAAAAAACAATCGTCAATGTGGTAGCCATGATGGATAGTGCTTTTGTCTTATTGTTCATGAATATGACCTTTCTTATCTTGCCATAAAAATTGTACAGTGCTAGCCTAAAGTGATAAATCCGTTCCACGATTGCCCATCTTGAAGTTGATAAGAGTTAATACAAGTGTTATCAAAATCAGCAAGACCGCCATTGCAGAGGCATAGCCCATCTGAAGATTTATAAACGCCCTGTTGTATATTTGATGCACAATGGTAGTTGTCGTATTCACAGGTCCACCGTTGGTCATTATGTTAACTTGCTCAAATACATTGAAAGCAGATATGCAGGAAGTGACAAGTAGGAAGAATGTGGTGGGAGAAAGTAGCGGCAACGTAATGTTGAAAAATCTACGCACAGCACCTGCACCGTCGATCTTTGCCGCTTCATAAAGTGGTCCTGGAATTTGTTGCAACCCTGCAAGATACACCGTCATGGTATAGCCAAGTGATTTCCATACCGAAATAATGATAATCATAGGGAGTGCCAAATCAATGTCGCTGAGCCATTTAGATGGAGGGAGCCCTACCAAGGCTAACAGTTGATTAAAAATACCGCTCGACATAGGGTCAAGCAGATACAGCCATACCATTGAAACTGCAACCATCGAGGTGATGTGTGGTATGTAGTTTGCCATCCTGCTGAACGACAGGCACTTCACAAGCTTGCTGTTGAGAATATTTGCGAGCAACACACCAAGGCTCAACTGCAAGGTCACGGTAAAAACCGCATACACAGCCGTGTTTTTTAATGCGGTCAAAAACAGCTTATCTTCAAACAGTAGCAGATAATTTTTAAAACCAACAAAATTCCTATCAGTTCCGAGATCATAATCGGTAAAACTCATTACAAAGGTGTTGATAATAGGAAAGAATATGAAGATTATATATATCGAATATACTGGGAAAATCATCAAGTATGGTGTCAAAACATGGTGGTTTGATGCCTTTTTTACCTTTTTCATTATACCTCTTTTCAAAATGTGCGGCAGAAGAACTCTACCGCACATAAAAGATGTTCGATTGATTTATTGCATATCTGCTATTTCTTGCACTAGGTTAGCCATGTTTTCATCTAGTGCATCCTGCGATGAAGCTACTTCATAGAATACCTGTTGACCTGTGTTTGGTAGGTGTGTGAACAAGAATGAAGATGCCCAAGGAACCATCGGTGCTGCAACGCCCACTTCAATTGCTTTCCAAACTGCCTCGTTAGCAGCTGGGTTGTCGGCAATGTATTCCTCAGTCATGGAATGACGGGTGATGGCAGCGCCAACCTTGCTATAACGCTCTTGCATTTCGTCCGGTTGCATGAAGAATTCAATAACATCCCATGCTGCATCTTTGTTTTGGCTTTGTGACGACATAAATAGGATTTTAGCACCACACCATGCACTTTCTACACCATCATTGCTAGCTGGGAAGAAGAATTGAAGCTTATCTTTCAGGCTGGGATCATCTGCGATCATCTGTGCATATAATGATACATTTCCTATATTGGATATGGTTGCTTTGCCAGAAGCCAAGGGGTGAACTGCGCCGAAATCAGCTTCGGTTGCGATGACTTCACAAACACCATCATCTAAAACTACTCCACTGAGATAATCTAGCGTCTCGACCCATTCGGTGGTATTCCATACTGGATTGCTATCTTCATCATAAACAGCGCCACCGTTCATATGAGCAAACGGTACAAGAATGGTAAAGCTTGGTGCTGGCAGTGCCCAACCATACCTCTCGAATTGGTCGCCGTTTTTCACGGTGGTGGCGATTGCCATTTCGCGCATTTCATCCCAGGTTAGAGTTGTTCTTGTAGCATCAAGTCCTACTTCTTCCACAAAATCGGTGCGATAAGCCCATAGTACAGGGTTTGGATAGTAGGCAACACCGTATGACTCTTCGTTGTACTTTGTTATATCAAAAACATAGTCAACAATGTCATCTTTATCTTCCATTGTATCGATGTATTGATTGAGAGGTTCATACATTCCTCTGTCGGCACGTCCTACGATTGTCAATATGCCGTCATCCATAATGTCAGGTGACAGATTACTTGCGTAGGCGGCAGTGAGCTTTGCCTCAGTGTCCTCCATTGCTACTTGACTATATTCAATGGTCACATTAGGATTCGCTGTTGTATAACGCTCCACAGCTTCATCGAAATACTCTTTTTGTGTTGGATTTGCTCCGGCCTCCCAAAAGGTGAGGGTGATGTCTTCATCAGAGGAAGCTTCGCTCTGTGTGTCTGTGTTGGCCTCTTCGCTTGCGGATGTGCTTTGAGATTCTGTTGTTTCTGTCGGAGCTGCACATGCAGTCAGACCAACAATAAGGATCAATGCCATCATAAATGCTAGTGGTTTTTTCATCATTGCTTCTCCTTTTTTTATCTTGGATTCATTATAGCATCAATTTAAAAATACTTACCATACATTTTTTTAGATTGTTTTGCAATATTTTTGTTGATTATTGTGTTTAGGGTAAGAATGTGTTATAGTTAAAGCCTAGTAAATAACAAGCTATTCAGTGAAAATGTAAGGCATCAGCTAAATCAAGCGAAAACGAAGCACAAAAAAGGAAGAGATGAAATATCATTATAAAAAAATGAATATTCGGCAGGTTATATTTTTGTTTTTGTTTTTTGTCACCTTAGTATCTGTATTTATCGCGTCACTATTTTTATCCAATATTGCACGGGATATTATTTTGGAGGAAGCTAAAAAAAATCGCAGTGAGGTGCTCTCGCTGATTGGTGCAAACGTGGACAATGTTATCAACGAGGCTGTCGATATACTGCAAAACCTCTACTTTGATCCTGATATTGTAAAAATATTTGAGGATGATGAACTTTCAGATTATATCACCGCTAAAAACAACAGGCAACTCGCGGAAGTACAGGTGCAACACGCTGGCTTTTCTTCTTCAATAGAGTTTTATATCACGGTAGATGCTAATAATGGCTATGTCAGATCTCTAATATCTACTGATGCAGCCGACTATATGCCGTTTGATTTCTGGGAAGAAGCACTTGTCAACAATGACGCTCCATACCAGTTCCACTCTACCGAAAAGTATATCGACTCGGTTGGCAACGAACTACTGCTATTCAATCTTGTTCGCCAGATGAACAACAACTATCTATGGTCGTCGAACGGGTTGTTGGTCATCTCGATAGACGAATCAGCGTTATACGAGTGCTACGGAAATCAAATTCTGCCACAAAGTGAGATTGTCGTATTGGATCAAGAAGGCAAAATTGTCTCGTCTAACGGCAAAGACTTGATAGGTATGCAATATCAACAATCACACATTCTTGCCGAGGCTGACAAACAGCAGGTGGTAAACAATACCGAAAGCATCGTTCATGGTGGACATCTTTATTCCTTTTATAGTATACCGCAAACAGATTGGACTATTGTGGACAAAGTGCCGCTATCAACCCTTCTTGAACCATTAAATCGTCTATGGCTGTTATTTGCCATAGTCATGATCATCTCATTGTTCGCAAGCTACACCATAGCTTTCTATGCTTCAAAAAGGATATCCATTCCTATTCAAGCGTTGTGTGAGGTGGTGAAGAAGATAAAAAATGGCAATGTAGCGGTTGAATTCGACATTGACGGCGTCAAAGAAGTGGAGGTATTAGCGGACGGAATTCGAGATATGTCGGAAAACCTTTTGCGATTGTTGCAGGAAAAAATAATGGAAGAGCGTCTTAAGCGCAAATCTGAAATCAAGTTTTTGAGAGCACAAATTAACCCTCATTTCATACACAACACGCTAACATCCATCCGTTGCATGGTAATAATGGGGCAGACGAGTGAAGCTGAACAGATGATATTGTCGCTCAACAAGCTTTTGCGGAACATCTTCCAAAATAGTAACGAGATGTCACCTCTACGAGATGAGATCAAGATACTGGAAAGCTATATTGAAATCCAGAGAATAAGATACAATAACAGTTTTACAATGATTTTTGATGTTAAAGATGAGGTGCTTGATGTTGATATTCCTGTTTTGATGTTACAGCCAATTTTAGAGAATGCCATCTTCCACGGTGTAGCAACTAACAAGACCAACGGCTTAATAATAATAGGGGGAAGGATTGTGGGCGATGATGTGGTCATAACAATAAAGGATAATGGCATCGGTATTGATGAGGAAAAGCTGTGTATGTTAAACAACAATCAACTTAATAACGACACATCTTCAAACAGTATAGGGATTAAGAATGTGAACGAGAGGATGGTGCTTTATTACGGCAAAGAATATCATCTTGTATTCACCAGTAGTTTAGAAGATGGAACAACGGCACTACTTCGGATTCCCCAAAATCAAAAACCAAACAAAGAAAGAGAACTATTGAAAGATGTATAGAGTCATCGTAGCGGAAGATGATATTCCGATAAATAACTGGATATGTCATATTATTAAAAATAATTGCGATGGTTTCAAACTGGCGTTCAGTGCTAACAATGGGCAACAGGCTCTGAACGCATTTCTTGAATCAAACAAGCCTATCGACGTGGTGATAACAGACATAGTGATGCCGATTATGAACGGAATTGAGCTTGCGAGAAAGATAAGGGACATCAGTAGCGATACCGTTGTTATTATGCTGACTTGTCACTCCGATTTTTCCTATGCCAAAGAGGGGATTGAACTTGGTATAAGCCGATATTTACTAAAAGATGAGGTAACACAGGCGGATATTGTCACGACCATGCAAAAATTAAAACTTCGTCTGGACGAGGATGCAAAACGTTCAAAACAACTAATGCTCAACCGCCCACGCATCAACCAACTAATCGAAATATTATTGAACGAATTCGACCTCTTACCAACCGATGAGCAGTTGTTGGCGACGTTGTTGCAGATTGATACCGCAAGAAGCTACTTCTGCGCCTGTATCTTTCTTGGAAAAGAAAATCAGGTGGAAAAAATAATCTCGTTTTTCGAGGAGGGAGAGTTTGATAACTTTAATAATATCCGCCTGATTTATTATAACAATAAGAGTGTTTTTTTGATAGGCAATTTTATCGAAAAAATCGACTCAAGAATACAAGAGAACGATCTTAATAGACTTCTGCGAACCACTCAACGCCAACTTGAAGTAAACATTGGAGTCAGTGAGATTTCCAGAGGTGGAGCAAACCACAAAATGCTCATCATAAAGGCATACAAACTATCCCAGCAATGCTATTTCTACAAAAAACCGACGATAATTTCTCGTCATAATTATCTGTCAATACAAAGTGTACAATATGATGCTTTGTCGGTGATAGTGAAAAGGTTCAATAGCTCACTTCCTTGCAACAAACTTGAAGACACGATCAAATCATTTTTTGCTACCATCATAAATGAGCAGGTGTTTGATAAAACGTATGTAGTATCTTCACTGGAAAGGTCAGTTGACCTGATACACGCCAACAACACAGGTGCTGACTTCGAACCGAGCGAAATTAAAAAGCAATTGCGAGGGAGTGAAAATATATTTGAAGCAGAAACCATTATGTCGAGATTGATAGCGCAGATACCAAATCACCTGATTTTATCGGGGAAAATCTTATCGGTCAGTATTGACCAAGCAGTAAGATATATAAATCAAAACTATCGATCGTCCTGGATGTCACTACAAGACATTGCGGAACACCTAATGCTAAACCCAAGCTATTTCTCCGCCCTTTTCAAAGAGGAGACAGGCATGAACTATCACGACTATTTGACCACCATAAGAATGGAAAGCGCCCATAAATTGCTATGTGGGGACAGTATAAAGATAAGCACTGTCGCCCAAAAAACAGGTTATGACAACGCAGCATCATTTTCAAGAGCATTCAGCAAGTATTTCGGATACAGTCCAAAAGAGGTGCAGCGTAATGGTAGGGGAAGGGTGTGATGTGAGGTGTCGATTGTCGAGCGGATTGAAGTCTACCCAATCGAAGGCAAAGGCAAAAATCGCACAAAAAGGGTATAAATAGTCTATAATTTCATAGGTCTGTTAGAAATCCCAAAAACTCCGGCAACCGATAGTTACACCCTTGAATCAAGACAGAGAGTAGCGATAAACTACATGGTCATAGCTTAAAAATAATAGTCATTCAACTTTAAAACCACCACATCTTCCCGGCAGAAATCCCACCTACCTGCGTTGTCGTCAATCGGAATACGGAAGTATTCCTCAATCCTCCGCCTTGATAGGCGAAATTTTTGCTCAGCAGTCTTGTGACGTTTTTTAAGATGAACAACTATAAAACAAACAAATATATTTACACAGAAAAAATTGAGTAATTACACCCTCACCTCGGTTATGGTTACAAAAAACATCTTTTACGTCCGAAAAAGATGTCACGGCAAATAGTTTGAGGATTCGAACGTTGGGTGTGCGAAGCACCGTCTCCCCGCACAAAGGAAAAAGAGAGTGAACAAACCGCCCTGTGTGAGCGAACGCCTTTGGGCGGAATAACGAGGAGCGACGAAACGGGTGAGCGATATTTTTTCGAAGAAAAAACGTCGCGAACTTAAGTGAAGTCCGCGACGAGTGGTACGGATATGCATAACCAAAGCTAACCAACAGCGTGAGCGCTGACAAACAAATAACGCTGAACCCAACCTCACGAAATTGGGT
>CAYJBH010000060.1:0-10393 GCA_964368625.1 uncultured Oscillospiraceae bacterium | reverse complement strand
TCCGTCCGGAGGCACCATCATGATTATGCCGGTTTCAGTTGTCTGCTACATACTGTAAGCCGGTATTTAATCTTTCAGAGGGCACTATGGTGCTGTCGCCAAGTGGTAAGGCAAAGGTCTGCAACACCTTTATGCGGCGGTTCAAATCCGCCCAGCACCTCCATTCGTCGCAAACTAAGTTTAAGTTTGCGACGATTTTTTTTGCAATTTTATATAAAATCATCGCGCACATTGCTCCGTTGCTCCTCGTTGTTCCGAAAAAAGGCACGCTCGGGTTTTCTGTTCAGTTATAAATGCCCTCACTACGAAAACCTATCGCTACCACCTTTTTTCGGACCTGCGCCTACGGCGCTGTGATTTTTTATGGGTATACATTTTATATGCAACCCAAAATATTATTAAATATAGCCACTGAAACATGGCTTTATACAGCTACCATGACTTTTACGAATAAAAAAACAAGTTCGTCCCTATTTCTTTGCCCACTTCATTTAAATGGATGACGTTTATTTCTTTTGATGAAATTCAAATAATCCCTTTTGATATTTACTTCAATAGTTTCATTTTGTAAATTTTACTCTAACAGTAAACTCAGTATATCTAAATTAATTCTCTAAAAGACTATACATTTGTACGGGGTAACCCCTTCTAATCTTTGATATAATTTTTCTATAGGGGATTTCATCACCGCTAAAAAATTGAACTAGTAAAAAACAAGATGAGGTTGATAATGAATAGGGTTCTTACGCTTATATTACTTTGTGTGTTATTACTGTCCTTAACGTCATGTTCAGATTTAGAAGAGGATGGTTTACATGATGTTTTTCAAGTTTTTTTAAATAATGCAGAGGTTTCCTCACAGAGCGATGCTTCCAATAATTCAAATGTCAATTACAGCAGCTACACACAGCTATTAAACGAGCAATTATCAAAATATGGCGACATAATTATAGAAGAGTACAATATAACCGATACTTTCTATAATTGTGCCGGATTATGCTATGTAAATCTCATAGATTTAGATAACAATGGCGTATTGGAACTTATAACTATAACTGTCGAAGATGTACACGATTCAATCGAAAATGGAGGAAGTGCGTTAGATCTTTATTACGATGTTAACCAAGAAGCTTTAAGCCCTATCAACATTTACACCCTTTCTGCCGAGAACGAAGTTATACCCTTGCATAATTTTAAGCTATCATCTCACGGAAACGGAGGCGTTAGATATGGAATTGAATATTCTATAAATGATTCGCTTACCTATGTAATTGAAAGTTTTCGTAGTAATTTCGAAACTATTTCGTATTACGAACTAAAAAATGCTATCAATTTTGAACAGATAGCTTATGTAGATTTAATGTACGATTACGATAACGGCAGCCTGGAGGGTACAGTAAACAGCGAAAGTTTTAATAACGCTGAGCAGCTTAACAACTATATTAATGCAACATACGGCGAGACTATTTTCCACCCTATTAGCTGGTTAAATGAAGATGAGTTAATTCAGCTAATAGCTATCAATAATGATACCTATGAATTTTTAGGCTTAGAGTCGTCACAAAATTCGAGCGAAGTCAGCACAGATTTAGCCCTAGTTGATTATAGCCCCTATTCAGCACTACTAAAAGCATATGAACTAGATTACAATATAGAAAATATAAGCGCAACCGATTACAAGATTACCGGAATGACGCTTAACCCTACCTTCCCTGATATGCCAAACGAGAATTTACTTGATGCTAGTGGGTTCTGTTATGCTAATTTAGTTGATCTTGATAACAACGGAATTTTAGAACTGGTTTTAATTGCATATAATGAGCAGGAATATGACAATTATGATGATCTAGACCTAGACATACACCAATTGAAGTATCCTAACATCATTAAGGTTTACACCATTGTTCCTGAATATGGGTTAGAATTTCTTGGCAGTTTACCTGTTTCACATATATCTATGCCGGTATCCACTAACTACGGGATTGAATATATTGTTGCTCAGGATAAAACCTATATCAGTTACAAGGAAATATATCAAATGGGTGACGGTATAACGCTATACTATGGACTTACCGAAGGACTCTTTAGCTTAGAAGCTTCTTTTAAAATAGACACGGATGGAACTCATTCTATTAACGCTAAGGATTACCCTCCGGAAGAATATGATAGAATAATTTCAAATTACGGCGAGAGTAAAATTCATCTTATTGATAACTTAAACAGTGATTACTTAACCGAGCTTAAAGAGATTAATAATAATACCTTTAACTTCTTAAAAGACTACCCTATCTCTAACTTTTCTACCTACTGTGGTGCTTATAACAACGGACAATTTTACTTTTTCGAGCACTACTCAGCAGACTTTTATCCGCCTGAAATAGCAATAAGGAATTATTACAAGTCTCTTACCCTTCGTGATTACGAAGCTCTTTCAGATTTAACCCTTAGTAACGAAGAGATAGAGCGTTATCAACTTGGGCACAACTCAGACAGCCACACCTATGTTCCCGGCTATATTTTATCTGAGTTAGAAATGATATCCTACGATATGATAGAAAATGTTGAAATGGCTAACGATATTGGAAACTATATTGCTGATTTGACAAACATGAACACAGTTATTATGTATTGCAGGGTAAATGAAGTTTTAGATCCACATACCACACCACTTGGACTTCAGGTGAGTGGTGGCAGCTATGATACATATTTTATTCTAACAACCGATGATCCGGATGGACTAGATTGGAAAATTAGCGAAATATTCGATGATAAATTTTATTGGGACTAACAGATAAATTTGTACAACAACCCTACATTATCGGCTTATATATAAACACTACTATTACAAAAAAATTAGTATTCCATACAAAACACTCACGTTATCGATGGGTGTTTTTTGTTTCAACAACTTATATTAACTTCACCGACCAACATTAACCATCCTGCATTTTTATGGGCAATACCTAACTAACCATAAATAATTTTTTTCTTGGCACAAAATTTATTACACGCTCCTCCCCTACCTTGAATTTTTAATATTTATTTGTTTATGTTTTTTTATTCTTACTAACTGTGCAATATTATTTCACCTGCTAAGACTGCTATGAATAAACTGTAACAAGATGTTCGAGCACTTCGAGGTTTAAATGAAAAAGTACATAAGTATTACAGCACTTCTCTTATTGTTAACAGTAGTGGGATCACTAATTTCGTATGCATCATCCATCACTAACGATACAAGTTTACCACCTTCATCTCAGCCCGGTAATGTCTCCCCTGCTCCAAGTGTAGTTTCACAATCTATTGTCAATTCTTCCTTTACAGCAGAATCACACTCTATATCAGTTTCACAGTCACTATCCGTGCCGCAATCAGCACCTTCTATCCCAGCCTCATCTTTAGAGTCAAGTAGCGTTACCTCAGAAAGTAACTCGTTACCTGATTCGAAAACAGAGGATGTTGATAACTCGAACATCTCTAGCATACTAAGCACATCAATCCCCTCGGATACATCAACAGCATCCACAATTGAACCAACGCTTGAGCCTCAGCAAGAAGAGCTACCAACAACTATAAATCTGCCGGTGATTGCCAGTCCACCACCCTCAGCATTTACCGACACCATATACTATAACGCTACCAATCCTCTGGGAATTGCCGGAAGCTTTCATCTTGTAGCCTTCAATTCGATAACTATGAACGCACATACAAACGGCAATGTCTTAGTTAATTCGCTCTATGCAAATGCAAATTTCGGAACAAACAATTTAGAGGATGAACTTAGCTATATAGTTAACTACAATACCATAAACAGCGGAAGCGCTACATCTGATAAGCATATCCTGGTTGTAGGAAATACTAATAATGTTTCCTTGGTGGATAACGGCAATGCTATAGCAATAAACGACAGAAAACTAGACCGACCAAAAACAGTTTGGCAGGATACGGATACACAGTTCATAGATTTATCTGCTGTTAGAGTTCAGGTTCAAGAACTTAGCACTGAGTTAAAAAGTTATCCAAACAGCAACATAACCGCCAACCTGAACCCTATTGGTGGAAGTGTTAACGAGAGTTATATAGCTTTAACCGATGCAGCTGCTTCCGGCGTTTTTAACACAACTGCTACCGAGCTATCATCACTAAAATATCTTGGTATACAGGGATTCTCAAGTGCTAACAGGAACTCGGTTATTATTAATATCGACTGTGAAGGAGCCGCAAACATACAGCTACCTACAAGCTTAATAACGATAGACAACAATCAAATAGGATGTAGCGAGACAACAACATTTACCAACGGCAGGGTTTTATGGAACTTTTATAATGTTTTGCCTTCGTCCGGAACCACAATAACAGCCTCTTTATTACATGGAAGTGTAATGGCTGAAGGTGCAAACGTAGTGGCGACACAGAACTTAAACGGCACTGTTATTGCTGAAAATATAGATATACGGGCTGAAAGTCATCGTGATGATTTTATTGGTACATTGCCCAACCCTAAAACTACTATTTCAGTTACAGTAAGCAAGGCATGGTTAACTAGTACGGGATCAGACCTAGACAGTACTAGCTATTCCGCCGTAATACACCTTATGCGTGATGGAGTTAAGTTTGGTGAACCGGTAACCCTCAACGAAGGCAATAACTTTAGCCATGTATATACCGAGCTTGATGTTGACTACAGCTATACTATAGAGGAAATATCAGCATACTACCACACTGACGATGTTACAGATAGCTTCACCACAACAATTTTACAGTCTAATTCACAAACCATAACAATAACAAATAGACAAAAAGGGAATGTTCCTATAACGTTGCCTGCAACCGGTGGTAATCAATACATAATTTTAATTATAGGATTTCTGTTAACATTTATTTCAGCATCATTAATATATAATTACAGGAGAACAAGATGAAATCCGTTAAAAGAATATCATTAATAATAGCATTTATTCTAACTTTAGCACTATTTTCTTTCTCGGCCTATGCTAACAGTTATAGCATTTCGATACAAAACAACAACTCTTCAGTTTCCATAAATAATACTGAATATGATGCCTATCTATTATTTGAGGCGGTAGCAGACAACCCTGGCAGTTACATCTTCAATCCTTCTACCTGCCTACCTGTTACCTATACGCCCATTGGAGGTAGTCCAATTAGCGACACAGCGCTTTTAGACTGGCTTTCCGACCCGGCTCGAACAACCGATGAATTGCATGAATTTTCTACCTATACCTACAATGTCTACATTAACACAAACCCGGCTCCAACACCTTCAGGCAGCGCTATCGCGTATAGTCAGCATGCTACTATAGCACTTACAACACCTGGATATTATATTGTTACCGGTGGTGGTGAAAGTGCAGATAATCATAGTCCTATAACCGCACTATCCTCACTTACAGTAACGAACCCAACATCGGTAATTAATCCTAAGATGGACGCGCCACATGTTGAAAAGCAGGTATACCACGAAGATGTTAACAGTTTTAAGTTATATTCCGACCATGAAATCGGTGATGAAGTTGAATATCAAATAACCGCAACAGTTCCCGCCACTACAGGCTATACCGATTACAACTATATTATTACAGATATATTAAGCGATGCTTTAATCTTTAACAACGATCTTACCATTACCATTCAAACCTCCACAACCACAGTAAATCTACCATCAAGCTATTACACAATTTCATCGGTCGCACCTCCTGATAATGGCTTTATACTCGACATCGATATCATGAAGGCAATAAGCGATGGCTTTGTATCCACCGGCGATTCATTAATTGCTAATTATACCGCTACCCTTACCGAAGAAGCTATAGTAACTCCTGACGGCACAAACGACAACAGCGTAAAATTGGATTACAGCAATGACCCGCATGAACTTGTCTCCATAGGTAGCACACCTACCAGCACAACTCAAAGTTCTACATTCAAGGTGCAGCTAACCAAGGTTAATTTATCTGGCAACCAACTGGAAGATGCAGAATTTGTTTTAACATTAGATGAACAGCTACTAACAGACAGTCATGGCGTTCCCACAAATGCATTATCTCTTATAAAATCGCCTACCGGAAACTACACAAGGGCACCAAGCGATTATTCAGGCACTACAACCACAACGATAACCGCCGGATCGGTAGAAATATTAGGTCTTAATAGTAACACAACATATTATCTCCATGAAGTAACTCCCCCAGATGGTTATGTATCCACTACCGCCCCAACAAGTTTTACGCTGCAGGCTGAATACAATGATGTAACAGGCGACCTTTTGCCAGGATATCCAACCATGACGGTAGGAGATTCTACTACACCGGTTGCACCTGTTCTTGAAATTGTTAACTACCTAGGAAGAGAGCTTCCCGACACCGGAAGTAACAGCGGATTAATCTACATACTATTTGGCCTATCTATGCTTATATTGGCTGTAGTAGTTATGTACGCTCTTGAAAAGGGTTCAAAAAATGAAAGGTTGTAAAAAGAAATATATTTTACCCGGTTTACTACTTGTTATCGGATTAACGCTCATACTATTTCCCACCCTGTCTGACAGGGTGGTGAAAATTGAGCACCAACACACTATACGAAGCTATGAGGTTGAAATACAATCAGTTTCCGGTATGTATGAAACCCTTTTAGTAGATGCACAAAGGTATAATGATATTGTTCGTAGCTACGGTGGATATGGATTTACCCCTACCATAGAGGAGTTAGATTTATACAACAGCTCACTAAATGCTCGTAACGACGGAATGATGGGATATATATCAATTCCTAGCCTTCTAATATCCCTCCCCATTTTCCATGGTAGTGACGAGGCTGTTTTACAGACAGGCATTGGACACATTGAAAGCACGGCACTACCTATAGGCGGAAGTTCAAATCACACAGTACTAACCGGACATAGCGGTATGAGCAGTGCCAGGATGTTTAGCGATATTGATCAAATGGAAATAGGAGATATTTTTATATTGAATATATCTGGTCAGGCTCTTTATTATGAGGTTTATAATATATCAATGGTTTTACCGGACGAAACAGAGCTTCTTGCTATACAAAATAAAAAGGACCTTTGCACCTTAATAACATGCACGCCATATGGCGTTAACACACATAGGTTACTTGTTCAGGGTGAAAGGGTTGAATAAAGAATGTCTACTAAAATAGTGGGCAAAAATAATGTTAAATTTTGATAAAATTTGTAACTATTGTAAAAAATGTAGTTTAGTCTTGAATTATTCGACTAAAATTGGTATTCTAATATATAGATAGTATTATATATAATATAAGTATGTTAATTATTTCAAAGGCAAAACTACCGTAAGGCAGTGACGCAAAGCCACGGGACCTATAAATTACTCGGAATAAAAGGTCAGCCGGTTGCAATAGTTGTTCTAAATGTCAGCTAATTGCTATGGAGTTTTTTTTATGCAAAGATTTTCACATCTTTACCAAAGTGAAGAAAAGCTTAGTCATTTTATGAAAAGCAGGGATACCAGTAATGCCCACTCTCTTTTGGTAAAAATAATAACAGCCTCAGGCAACCAGGATGAAGCTTGCCAAATAGCGCGTCAGGTAAAAAACTGTTTTCCGAATGCAGTTATAGCGGGTGCCAGTTCAAGTGATGTTATCCTTTTAAACGGAGAGCAATATACCGAGGCCACGGCCGTTATTTTTGAATATTATAATACCTGCACTATAAAATCTGAGATTTTTAGTTTAGCAGATAGCACTCCCGAACAGCTTTCCTCATTAGTGTATAATACATACAATGGTGAGTTAGCAGGTAGTACTTCCCCCATCAACATACTCTTTACCGCTTACAAGGGTGTGTATAGGTTTATTAGATCATTCAATATGCTCTCCCCTATAATTAGGTTAGCGGGTGGATGTGTTGGAAACCACTTAAACCCCGATAACGGTGAAGGGTTTATCTTCAATGAAACCGGTGTTTTTAGTAACAGCGTATTTACATTTGCCATAGTGGGCGCTGAATGTCACCACTATATGTATTTATCCTCATCACAGGACACCATAACCCCAAGCTATACAATCACCAAAGCCTCTGACGGAATTATCGATGAAATCGAAGGTGTTCCGGCACTAAGGTGGATGTATGATTTTTTAAGTTTTTCAAAATCAGAAAACGATTATGAAAATTGGCAGGATGTAGCCACAAAAGACTATTTGGTTCATTTCCCGTTAATGTTAGAAAGTGACGGTAGCGGAAGATTCACCAAGATTGATAGTAGCAGTGGTAAATTAGCTTTATATACAACCGAACTTTTTGATAACACACCATTTAGAATTGGATACGTTAACCCTGCAAAGGTGATTAAGGATACATACAGAATATGTTCCGAAATCCTCGACACCCCTTCAGAGGGAATGTTTTGTTATGTTTGCTATTTCCGCAAACTCTTTCTAGAGAACTGTGCTAAATGGGAAATAGCGCCATTTTCTAAACATAACATTTGTGGTATGTTTTTAATGGGTGAAATAGCTTATGCTAACGACATTAACTCACTATACAACGGTGCAAACGTTTTTACCTCCATTGCCGAAGGCGAACAATATATTTTACCGGACTATGTTGCATTAGAAAATGCAGGTAGCGTTAGAGGTGATGAAACATTTTTGAAAAAAGCTCATGATATGCAACGCGAAAATATGATGAGCAATGTTCTATTAAGCACTTTAAAACAAAAAGAGACTATAGCTACCGATAATCTTCACTACGACAATAATTTCAACATACCTAATATATATCGATTTGAAAAGGATAACCTTAATAAGAAATATACTAAAATTTGCTTTGTTGAGAGCCAAACTGCCGATGCTACCATAGCTTTTGCCGGCCAGGAAAAATACTATGATTCTGTTCGCGATTTTATTCAAATGTTCAACGAAGCCTTATCTAATGTAACATCAGAGGTTAGTTTTAATATATATGCATTAAATTATAAAACTCTTGTTTTTGCATCAGACACCGACCTAAACGAACAAGATTTTATCGAATTTACAAGAAACTTATATCAACACTTTGGTTATGCCACCTCAAAACGGACTAAAATCACTGCCGTTAACAGGGTTGTTATAATGATTAATCAGGATAATCCAATTGAGCAAGGCATTAGTTTTTTACAGAGTCTTAAGGATAGCCAAGAAACCTTTATTGTTTTTGATAGTAGCTATTACGATTTCCAGAATAACAACCCTATTGATGATCTTAAGGGTATAGAGCTACTAAAAAGAGCTATCGACAAGGATCTTATTGTCCCCTATTATCAAGGAATTTACGATAACAACAACGGTAGGATAGACAAATATGAGGCACTTATCAGAATTGTAGATCTTGATGGCACTGTTTACAGTCCCGTATCATTTTTAAGTACCTCTAAAAAATACCGTTTCTATAACTGCATAAGTCAACGCATGATAGAAAAGGTACTTATAGATTTTAAAAACAGAAAAGAGTCGGTTTCCATCAATATTTCTAAATATGATATTGTATCTTCACATTTTAGAAGCTGGCTAATTAGCACCATTATTAATTTCCCTGAGCCGGAACGTATAGTTGTTGAATTTCTAGAAACAGAAGACTTTACCGAAACAGATGTATTGTTTGGTTTTATAAATAAACTAAAAGGATTAGGAACACAAATAGCAATTGATGATTTTGGATCAGGCTATTCTACGTTTACTACCATTGTTGCATTAAAACCTAACTATATTAAGATAGACGGATCAATTATTAAAGATCTCCTTAAAAACGAAGATCACCAGGTAATATTGGATTCTATCTGTTATCTGGCAAACAGAATTGGCGCCGACACCGTTGCAGAATTTGTTGAAACCGAAGAGTTGCACAACTTCTTAACTAATAAAGGTATCACCTATTCTCAGGGGTATCATCTTGCAAAGCCAACTTTATTAAACAATCTAGAAACAACAACCGTTTAACGGTTAATTCAACAAAAAAGCTACCTTAGTTAAAACTACTAAGGTGTTTTTTTGCCCATGTACAAAAGGCTATCAGCCAGGATGCTTATCGCAACAATAAGCGGTGTATCAATATAAAGTTCTTTGCAATTAGTTGCGCTAAAATTGTATTGTCTTTTAACTTTACCTTTATCGCCCTTTTGTACACTAGCGATATTTGATAATGGTTCAGTAATAGCTACCAGTTTATCCTATTTACCTAATACATAGATGATAATATAACCTCATGCTTTGTAAATATAAGGAGTAGGTTATTGCTTTATTAGTTAAAATATTGCAATGGGGGATTGACAAATCAAATAAAATATATTATAATGCTATTGTTGCTGCTGTGGCGGAACAGGCAGACGCAAGGGACTTAAAATCCCTCGGTAGA
>CAYJBH010000059.1:0-10769 GCA_964368625.1 uncultured Oscillospiraceae bacterium | reverse complement strand
GAGTGGTGCGACGAATAACGAAAAGTGTTCTACGTTGGTCGCACAAGCTCCACCAAAAATCCACTGACAAATGTCAGTGGATTTTTTCGTTATATCGATATATTTTCATCACAAAACATATCCAAGCTAAAATTTGCGATTTTAAAACCCGGGCAAAAACCATCGGCGTACGTAATGGGAAATATTTTTGCTCTTAAATTTCCGGGCTTAACCGGTATATGCTAACCAGTAATTTTCATTCAATAACATGTGACTTGTACTATGGCTACTGTTGAACCCATTGACGATATCTTAAAAAAAAATCAATTGTAAAATATAGCCTATCAAAATACTAAAATGGCAAACTCAAAAACTGTACTTATTTTTTAAAAAACATCTGAGCATTTTCAAAATCCATCGGAGGGCTATCTGCTTATAGCAAAGCACTATTGAAATAAATAAACTCTTTGATAAGTATTTCAACGGTTAATTTTTGTGGGTTATTTATATGCCAGCGTACTGCCGAAACAAAACCTTCTACAATATGGTTTAATGCGAATTCAACATTGAACTTATTATCACTTTTTAGTTTCAAATAATTTGCAAATATTTCTTTGGAATATTTAGTGAAATAAATGTTACAAATAATATTTTCGTCTTTAATCAATTTCAATATATTGCCCTTATCATCATATATGTGCCAAAGTAAATGTAATAACATTTGTTCCAAATCAGGAAATAACTCGGATTTTTCATTTTGTTTTAAATGCCCTAAAAAGTCTTCACAGATTTCTGTTATTAAATGTTCCTTTGTTTCATAATGGGTGTAAAAAGTACTTTTTCCTATATCTGCATATTCACAAATTTCGGTAACAGTTATTTTGTCAACACATTTTTCATCCATAAGGTCATTGAAAGCTTTTAATATAGCTTTTCTTGTTTTCACTTGTCGCCTGTCCATTATTTGCCCCAATTTCTGTACAAATTAATTTTTTAGTCCAATATCTTACTTTATTGTTTTAATTGTCGTTGCGTTTGATAAAACATCATGAGTATAATATATTATACATGTAAAATCCGAACATTTATATACTTTATTTTAATTTAAAGGAAAATCAATTTGATAAAATCATTAACTTCAAGCCATTTAAAAACCATTGCAATTATAGCGATGGCTTTAGACCATTTTGTAGCCATCTTTATTAATCACAATACCCAGCTTGGTATGCTTTTAAGGGTTAGCGGTAGAATTGTTGCTCCCATTATGTGCTTTCTGATAGCAGAGGGATTTTACAAAACCTCTAATGTCAATAAATATTTGTTCAGGCTGTTTGTTTTTGCGCTCATATCACATATACCTTACAACGTTGCTTTTGGATATAGTTTTTTTCAGGCAACAAGTGTAATGTGGGGGCTTTTTTTAGGCCTACTTGCGCTAAAGATAATTAAAAGTGACAATATTCATATCTTTGTACGAATTACCGCGTTGGTTTTATGTTGTGCATTTTCAATCACAGCCGACTGGAGCTATGTTTGTGTATTGTGGATAGTAGGGTTTGGGATTTTTTATGGTGATTTCAAAAAACAAATGATAGCATTTTGTACAATAAGTATTTTGGCACATATAGTACCAACTTTTTTAAATTTTGGCTTAAACCATGGTGAATATCCACATTGGTACCAGTTTGGAGTGTTTTTGGCCATACCGTTTTTTTGCCTTTATAATGGAAATAGGGGCAATGATATGTTAAAAATAGGGCGATATGGATTTTATATTTTTTATCCGGCACACTTGCTTATTTTATATTTGATAAATATTTTCACACCATTAAAAGTCATATTATCTGAGGTTATAAAATGAAAAACATCTCGGCATTTGCATTAATGTTTTTAAAAATATTGGTTATACTTACAGCGTTTCTGTTTTTATTTTCGGTAGGCTATATTTTAGGTCTATTTGACTTTTTAACAACCGAAACACCTACTTCGCATCCCGAAATCGTGTCTGTATACAGTCCGACATCTGAGCCACCACCTGAGCTCGAACCTACATATATACAATATGACAGCGATGAGAATTTTTTTGATCTTCCCGTGAATGGCTCCACTGGATATGCCTCGAGTGAAATAAACTTGCACAGCACGCCGGACATAAACTCGCAAATAATTATGTCTTTAGCACAAGGAAGTGCATTTTTGATATTGGAAGAAATAGATACTTGGTGGAAAATTGAAATAGATGGTACGCAGGGATATGTTTCTCACATAGACTGTTTAATAAATTTGCCGGATGTGTTGCCATCTGCAGTTTATAACAACACCAATGCTTCAGCATCGGTGCTTAAGTCTTCTTTTATTGACATACCAAATATAACAGGAGAAAAATTATACTCTGCTTATGACTATAACGAGCGTTTAGGTAGTGATGAGTATATTATGCCTGTACTTTATGCTACTGCAAAAAAGATAGCACATGCACAATATATGGCTTTACAAGACGGCAATACTTTAATTATAAACGAGCTTTATCGCCCTTACGAAGTGCAACAAAAAATTGTGGCGGAACTCACAAGTTTATCCAATGTAAACAATGAGGTTTTGAAAGGCATTTCAACTGAGCCTTGGTCTGTAAATTGGTTTATTGCAACATCTGTTTCAAACCATCAAATGGGATACGCAGTTGATACTACACTTGGAAAAGTGACACAAACAGGTATCTCAACTTCAGGTGAGTATGAGTTTACAACAATTCTAAACTATGAAGAATATATTATGCAAACGCCTATACATGAGCTAAGCTATCACTCTGCAAGCCTTGCATACCCGATCTCATCTAAAAACGAAACAGCATGGAAAAGTGTGCCAGTTTATAAGGATTTCACAACCGAATCGGCTTTACTTAGGAACTACTGTACAAATGCCGGACTTGTACCACTCGCATCAGAGTGGTGGCATTTTGGCGACATAGCAAGCATGGACACTGCAAAAAGCGTAGGTGATTATTTTATAAGCACCACACTTTCCATCCCGCCGATAACAATAGCTCTAACAGAGGACTACCAATGAAACTAAATAAAGCCACGGCAAGTATGCGTGCTATTTTGGTAACAACACTATCCCCCTTATCTCCACCAAAAATCATCGGCGTACGTAATGGGATAATTTCATCTTGAGATATTTCCACAAATAGGCAGATACTATCATGATAGTCTGACATTATACCAAAGTATCAAGCCACGTTGAGACACGCAATGTGTATCATAGGTACCACGCCAGAAATATATCTTTATGATTATTTCATAACTGGTTTTGCCATAAAAATACCGACCTCCCTTTTGTTAGTTTTCATGTCTAACTTTTAGGAGGTCAGTATTTTCAACGGGACTTTTTATATACTTAATCATTTAATTTCGCCAATTAAACGTGCACTGTAGTCGGATGGAAATCCGAGCAAAGACAAGTCAATAAAATGTTCATATTCCTTAAATACAGAAAACAAGCAATTCAAAAATAGCTCTTGTTGCTTACGTTGAGGCAATCTCCTAGTTATGATAATTATGTATGCAAATAAAGTGTCTGTAAGGATATCGCTATTTTTTTGCAAATAAGTTTTACCCAGTATTGCCGGAGGATTGAACTTTGCATTATATAATCTTCCAGCGTGAGCAACTTTGTTTCTAAGATTGGCAAGACAATGTAAATGGTTTTTTAAAGTTTTAGATGAACTGCCAACACTTTTAGCTATAACATCTTGCTCATTGCGATACATGGCACTATATAATTTTGATAGATTCGCAAAAGAAAGAAGCTCCACAATAACACATAGAGGCATCTTGCCTTTATATCTACTTTCGTGGTGAATCACAAAAAGCGCATCTTTACTATTTACCTTTTCTCTATTAAGGCTTATATTGATAATTTGGTTGTAGCTACTCGTGTTGTGAAAATTATCAGAGCAATAATGCTGATCGTGTGGCGGATCTCAACATTTTATCAAAGAAAATTCATAGGCAATTTTTGAACGTGCATATAACTCAACAATATCAAGCTGCTTTTTTAAAATACACCTAAGTTCTGCATCAAACATGTACAATTTAACTATATCGTTAAAATCGGTTCCCTTTTGATAGTCGTCGGGGTTATCTTTATCTTTGAATTGAAAAGCATAGCCTGTGAAACGATAATAGTTAATTTCTCCAAGAATTTTTCTTGCGTAATCAGTATCGGTGATTTTCATGTTATGATATTTAAGTCTATCGATTTGTTCATATAAAGTTAAGGGCTTTTTTAAATCCACAAATCTCACCTCTACAACAAAAAATAAAGGAGCTAAGTAAAAGAACCTTAGCTCCGGCCCCCAAGCCCGATTTGTAAATCGGTTCGGGCAACTCTGTTAGATTAATTGTAGCATAATTCGCACTAATACACAAGAAAAACATTAATCAAATGAATCACAACACTTTTCCAATAAAATCAATGACCCGACGTGGTACGCATCAAAGAGAGGCGTGTCGGGTACTGTTGTTATTATAGTATATCCTTAGACTCAGTTTGTCAACAAAAACCATTTCGAGCAAAAATATTCCATGGTGGGATGTACTATTCAAGTATATATATCATTCTATTTCAAAATGCAATGCGCTGTGCGAAAATAGGGCACATTTTGATAATATAAATAGCATTATAGATCTCCCGGAAAATCGGAATGAAAGTATTGTAAATACAGATAATAAGATCCTCGTTGATGAGATGAATTTTGTTTTGAGGACTTCGGGGTTTAATTAAAATAAAACCTGATCAGTTTTCAGCGGATATCTAATAGACACAATGCTGTTCATTGCTTTTGATGTCAATACAGTAGTAATACACTATATATAGGGTTTGCGAAATATCCATATGAATCAATTGCTTTTTTCATCGAATATGCGTATTATATAGGTAAATGATGCCATGTTTGTTGAAAATTGGAGGAATTCAAATGATGAACAAAGAAATCTTGAAGAATGTACTCGATGAATACAAGAAAGTTTTTATTGACACGCAATGGAAAAATGAAAAATATAAATGGGTGGCGGTAAAACAATTTCAAGATTCATGGGATATTAATGCCAATGATTTTCATGTGATGCTCACAAGCTCACTGTCAAAAACTTTCAATCTTCTTGCTTCAATGAATAATTTTCCGGCTAAAATGATTAAAGATTTTGCTGAGAAAGCTCCTGAAGAAGTTCGATCTATGTTTATATCACTTTTTGATGAGCGCATCGATGTGGTACAAAGAATTAGTGAGTTTAAAGATCAATCTGGGATTTTACTTCAAAAATATGGTGGTGACGCAGGAAGCCATTATCAGAATGAAAATGCAATATCTACATATTTATGGCTTCGATATCCCGATAAATATTATATCTTCAAATATAGCGAAGTGAAAAAAATTGCCGAAGTACTTGAATGTGATTTCAAAATAAAAAAAGGTCTATATTCAGATAATTTGCGCAATTTTTATAATTTGTATAACGAAATCTCCTTTGCTTTAAAAGAAGACGAGGAAATCCTAAGTCTTTTGAAATCACAAATCACTGCTGAATGTTACCCTGACCCGGAATGTAAAACATTAACAATAGATATTGGTTTTTTTATCAGTCGTGAGTATAAAGATATAGGTGACTGGTTTCCAAAAGATTATTCGCCGGGGATATCTGTAGAACAATGGGTTGAGCTATTAAATGATAAACAAGTTTTCTATAATGATTCGCTCACCATCATGAAGCGTATGTTGGATTATGGTGGGCAAGCCACCTGCACTCAACTTGCTGTAAAATACGGGAAGACCAAGAATTTTTACAATGTGGGTGCCACATCTTTAGCCAAAAGAATCGTCGCCAAAATAGAGTGTCAAGTTTTAGAGGACCATAATGAAAACGCACGTTGGTGGCCTGTTATTTATGTGGGCAAGCATGCTGAAAAAGCAGATATAGGTTCATATATTTGGAAACTCAGAGATGAATTATCAGAAGCTTTGAAAAAAATTGATTTGTCAGAATTTCCTCTTTTTGAAAGTGAAAACGAAAGCATAAATGTGCAGTATTGGTGGTTAAATGCAAACCCCAAAACATGGAGCTTTAACGACATTGTTGTTGGTGAACAGCAATCTTACACCTTATATAATGGCAACGGAAATAAGCGTAGAGTTTTTCAGAATTTTTTAGACGCTAAACCTGACGATATAATAATAGGATATGAGTCAAACCCGGTAAAGCAAATTGTTGCTTTGGGTAAGTTTGTAAGCGAACAGGACGGAAGTAGTATTACATTTGAAAAAATAGAATCACTAACTTCTCCTATCGATTATCACACATTAAAAAGCTGCCCAGAGCTTGAGAAAATGGAATATTTTGTAAGCCCACAAGGTAGTCTTTTTAAATTGACTCAAGGTGAATATGAATTTATAGATGACATGATTCGTGAAGAAAATCCTGTAGCTATTGCTGATGAACATGAAAAATATACTAAATTGAATTTCCTGAATGAAGTTTTCATGACAGAGAATAAATACGATACACTTGTTTCAGTGCTTAAAAATAAGAAAAATATAATACTGCAAGGCGCACCCGGTGTTGGAAAAACATTTGCTGCAAAGCGCCTGGCATATTCAATAATGGGTGAAAAAGACGAAAACCGCATTGAATTTATTCAATTTCATCAAAATTATTCTTATGAGGATTTTGTGATGGGATATAAACCTGTCAATGATGGGTTTGAGCTAAAATACGGAATATTTTATCGGTTTTGCCAAAAAGCATCTAACACTCCCCATAAAGACTACTTTTTTATTATTGATGAAATCAATCGCGGAAATCTTAGTAAGATATTTGGTGAGCTATTAATGCTTGTAGAGCGTGACTACAGGGACACAAAAGCAACACTTGCATATAACGGCCTTTCATTTTCTGTGCCTAAAAATGTACATATTATAGGGATGATGAATACTGCTGACCGTAGTCTTGCAATGATTGATTATGCACTTCGTCGCAGATTCAGCTTTTTTAATATTGATCCTGGCTTTGAAACAAACGGATTTTCGGATTATCGAAAACAGCTAAATGACGATACACTTGATAGGCTTGTTGAAAAAGTCATTGATTTAAACAAAGCTATTATAATTGATAAAACTTTAGGAAATGGATTTTGTATTGGACACAGTTATTTTTGTGGACAAGTGGAATGCACTGAAGAGTGGCTCTTATCGATTGTGAACCATGATATCATACCTATGCTGCATGAATATTGGTTTGACGATGTAAACCAATTGAAGAATTGGGAAAACATATTGCGTGGTGTATTTCAATGATTAAGTATAACAACATACTTATAAAGAACATATATTATATGTTAAGCTACGCCTTTGAAACGATGAAGCAATCCAATGAAGAAGAGCTTGCAGGCGAAGAGTTTGAAAGCCTGCATGATCTTTTATCTGCAATATTATTCAAAGGAATAAGCTACCAATTAAAGCAAGGTTTACATCGAGAATACATTAATAAATCGGAAAATCTTACTGTCATGCGTGGCAAAATTGATATGAATGGTAGTATTAAAAACAAAATGGCTCGAAATCGTAACTTGTTTTGTGAATATGACGAGCTTTCGGAAAACAATTTGTTTAATCAAATACTTAAAAGTACCGTGGTTTTGCTATTACGCCATGGTGAAGTTTCCGCTGAAAATAAAAGCAATCTTAAAAGAGAATTGCTTTATTTTTCTAATGTAGATGAAGTCGATTTCACTTTAATTAGATGGCAAGCGTTACGGTTTAATCGCAATTGTCAAAACTATCGCATGCTGTTAAGCATTTGTCAGTTAATTATTGAGGGATTATTATTAACTACAAATGAAGGCGACTATCACTTAGCTAAATTCTTTGATGAAAAATGCATGCATCATCTATATGAAAAATTCATTTTGGAATATTATATAAAAGAACATCCGCAGCTTCATGCACATGCCTCTCAAATTTCATGGGCACTTGATGACGGATTTGGCACAATGTTGCCTTCAATGCAAAGTGATATTACGCTAACAAGCAATAACAAGACGTTGATAATAGACGCAAAGTACTATTCGAATACAACACAGACGCATTATGATACCCACAAAGTACATTCAGGTAACTTATATCAAATATTTACTTATGTGAAAAACGAAGCAGCGAGTATGCCAAATGAAAACCATAGCGTTTCGGGTATGCTTTTGTATGCAAGAACCGATGCGGAAATTCAACCAAACAATTCTTATAAAATGAGCGGTAACGATATTCATGTTGAAACTTTAAATTTAAATTGCGAGTTTTATGAAATAGCAACGCAACTTAATAAAATTGCAGATGATTTTCAAGCGGGAGTATTATAAGTATTGAGTGGTTAGTGATAGTGATGTTGCCAGATATTAATTTCGAAAAAATATAACCCATTAACTTGTTGAGATGCAAAACAATCTAAGAAAAGAGGTATCATATTATGTCGAAAAATAAAAAAGTGGATTTCACGCTCGTGAATAGTTTGCTAAACGAAGCCGATAAAACAATTGAAGACGATTCAAGGGTGACCTCAGATGTTCAAGGCGATTTAGGGAAGCTTATGGACAGTATTTTAAAATCAGAGATTTTTGGAGCAAGTGTTGCCGGAGCCGGATTAGTCGTTGGCGGAATTGCAGGTGTGGGCTTACTAAGTGCACTCGGTGCGGTTACTGGTCTTGGTGCAGCAGGAATCACAAGTGGACTTGCTGCTGCGGGTGGACTTGTGGGCGGTTCAATGGTAGCAGGTATAGGCGTTTTGGCAGCTCCGGCAGTTATTCTTGGTGGTGGAGCTTATTATGCTGCGAATAAAATACGTCAAACGAAGTTGATCCAAGAAAAAGAAATACTTATACAGAGAATTGTTGTTGCACATGAGCACCTACTTAAAAAATTAGAAACACAAAACGCTGCAAATGCTGAGAGAATAGCACATTTGAAGTTAATGATTGATCTGCTTTTAGGCGTAAAAAAAGACTTGGAAGATAGCATTCCACAAAAAAACGCATCATATGAAAAAGAATCAGATCATGAAGCAATGTTAGAGCGTGAATATACGCCGGCGGAAATATCCAATAATAATCAAAATATACTTTCTGATAATTTAACTAAAGGTTTCGATAAAGCTAAAGGTGCAATGTTTGCTTTAGCATCGCAAATACAAAAACTGAAAGGAATTCCACTTCCAGATTTTACTATTAGCGCAGATGAAAAAGGCAAAATCAATAATGATTTTCAAGATGAAACCGACGTGCTTAAATATCAAAGAGATAGGCTTGTAACGGCGTCAGATGCAGTTGATGAACAAACAAAATTGTTAGATGAAGTAGGTAATAAATTAAGCGGTTTAAAAGATGTGGCATTTGGGTTGACATCTAATATTAAGTTGCCAAGTAATATTAGATTCCCAACATCAAAAAAGCAATCAGATGATAAAAACGAAGAGTTTGAGAGCATATTGCAAGAGGCAAATGAGCGCGGATACACAAATATTGATATATATAATGTAGCAACTATTGAAGAGGTTAATGAAGCTAATTCTTTACTAAGACAGTATTATAAAGAATATACAGAGCAATATGACTTGGATGCCGTCGACTATGCCTTAAGTGGTATTATCGGTACAATAGCAGCATTAATGGATCTGTTACTTGTGACTACTATTAAAGGTGACACAGTAACTCCTGGAAAAGCAAAATCAGGTGTCGAAGCTTTATGGAAAAAGTTATTATCAAATGAAACTATAGCTAACCTTGAACAGGAATTCAAGGTTGGCTACGATATATCGCAAAACACGAGTAAAATAACTCAAGATATTTTGGGACTTTGTCCAAATTACCACAGATTTATGTCTTTAGGACACGATCCTATTTTAGGCCTACTTTTTGGAGTCAAAGACTTAATATTAGGTGAACTTACCGCAATTGACGGTGCAGGTAGAGTAATTATTCAAAATGTTGCTGGAAACGAAAAGAAGAACATTATTGAAGCAGTAATATATGTATTCGGACATTTTTTATCTGATGTGACAACACAAAGTGAAAAAGGTAAAATTTTAAGTGTTCCTGCTCCATTAACACCATTGTTACAGTTAGTGCAAAGTGGATCAATCGAATATAAAGGTAAAAACTTAACCATAGCAGAGCTTTCAAAAAAAATGTACTTTGATGGATACAATTTTAATCATTTTTTAGGGATGAGTCTTCCTGTATTTTTAATTGAGGTTTTTACCCGAGTAGCCTTTTTTGTTAAAGAAAATCTGTATTTAAAGAAAGACTCGAAAATGAATAAAAACCCTAAATTGCAAACGATGTTGTTTTTAGGTAATAGCTTATTGTTTGCCGAGAATATTGGGAAAGTTGTTATAACCGAAAATCCTATGAGTATTAATTATGTATCATGGATATCGACAGCTAAATATGGCTATCAAACATTAAAATGGGTTTCTTATGGTAGAGAAATCGGAAAAATGGATAATGCACAAAACTATATTGATAATCTTTGGGATGAACTTGATTCTAAAAAGGTAGATGATGGTCAATACATTATCGAATAGAATCACCTTGAACTGATTTCGAGATATCGTTGTTTTTCAACTTTAACTATCACCAAACGGATACCTGACAGACACAATGCTGTTCGCCCTGTCTGATGCAAGCACCGCTTCAGGCCTTGGCATATCAAAACAACAGGCTTCACTTTCATCTTGTTTGACAGC
>CAYJBH010000058.1:0-10892 GCA_964368625.1 uncultured Oscillospiraceae bacterium | reverse complement strand
GGAGAATAGCTGTCGATTTCCTCGCTAATCCTTAATAAACACGGCATCATATGTTTAAACCAGTGCACATATCTGTCGAGTGTAAGCTAATTTTTACAGAAGCTGTGCATCCTTTCTATTCTTTTTAATAGGATAAAATCCTTTAACTGTATTATATCATAAAAAGAAATGTAGTCAATTATGAAAACAGTTTATTTTAATCTTTGAGTATGGTTTTGTGAATGGTTACGACACCTGTCCCCATATTTATAACCTCATATTCACCAAAAGAAGCCGGAACAATAACCATATCAAGGTAATTCTGAATGAAATATTTATTGGGAGCCTTAAGGGATTTTATCATAACCTTTTCTCCGTCTACCAACACTAATACATGGAACTTATCATCTGTGTTATCATCGTATTTCTCGGAAAAAATTACATTCCTTAGGCTGAAATATATTTTTTCGTGCTCGCCTACAATAAACTCTTTAAACCCATCGCCTTCGCGAATCAGGGTTCTTAGCGGAATAAGCTCTGCTTCGGCAATGTTTTCACTACACAATTTGTCTAAAACCTTGTTGCCGTGATAACTGTGGATTGGACGAGGTTTGCCGTCAAAATCTTTTCTTACATAATCGTAAAGTTTATATGTGTAGGAACCAACCGTTAGACTACCGATCTCCAATATGACCTGATTTCTTCCAGAGGCATGTATTGTTCCTGCCGGAAGTAAATACTGCTGTCCCGGGATGCTTTGTTTGCTGTAAACATAATCATCATGTGGAATTGGTAATCCATCATTTTCACTTTTTTTAATGCCTTCGATAAATTCCTCAACATCAACACCCTCACGAAAACCTATATAGGTTTTTGCATCCTGAGCGGTATGAACGATATAATAACTCTCGTCCTGTCTTCCAAAATCACCGTAGTTTTCGGTTATGTAATCCTCGCCGGGGTGAACCTGAATAGACATGTTTCCGCTTGAATGAAAGGTATCGTCGTAGTTAAATCTTATCGGGAAGTATCCGCCAAACTTTTTATAGGCTACCTCACCCATAAGATTTTTGCCGGTTGATTGAACAAAGGTAAAGTAAGGGAATTCCAGCTGTAATCCGTCCATATCCGCAACTATCGAAACCTCAAGAGGAATCATGTCGAATACCCAGGCTATGTTTTTAACATCGTCCGGAATATTACGGATCTTTTTAAGGTATTGACCACCCCATACCCCTTCGATATATACAGGACGACAACGCAAAGGATAGCTCAACATCAGTTCAAACAACTGTCTTAGCGTATCAACAGGAACTAACCTCATCTCCTCGAAGCTATCGGCTGCAATATAACAATCTATCATGTTATTACGTAACAAATCCCCTCTAAGTTCACAGGCTGCTTCAAAATCAATATAATAAGCTCGGCGTAACATCTGAACATAGGTGTTGCGTTTTGCGGTACCAAAGTTATGAGTTTTTCCGGACTTTATATTAAGAACGGTTCTTTTAGGTGTCATGTCAAGATATAATTTATAATCAAACAAATCCACTAGACGCTCAAACAAAACGCCGTTACCGTAAACGAGTAACACCCCTTTTTTTCCATCTTTAAATTTTGTTATTGTGTTTATAGTATTTTCGACCTTCTCGTTGTCAAAGAGTCCTTTGTATCCATCCTTGTATATTTTTCCATACAAAAGAACAGGGTCTTTTTCTCTGTCGGATGGAAGATGGTCTGCAACTAATAAATCCATATCTTGTTCGGATTTGTTCATATCGGCATTATATATGTCGAATGATTTACCATTAAGTGACGCTGCAATAGATATGGCTCCACAAAATTCACTAAGTGGTGCGGAAACATATCCGTCTATTCCGATAACGGCATAACCTTGCCGATGCACTAGCTTGTCTATTTCGGAAAACACAAATTTTGCACAGGCTGTGCTACCTACAGAAATGTTTGATGTAATAGCGGTGTCTGCATTAATTTTGTTTATTGCGTTCGGGTCATTATAGGGATGCGGATTAAACATAAAACTCATAGCAGTCTCTCCTTTTTTGGGGTTACAATCGCTGAATAATTCGGTTAAATGTAATACTTTAAAATTATTATACATGCGACTGTAAATTTTGTCAATAATTTTTTCGAATATAATATTTTTTCTGAAAAAAATTTCAAAAAGGCATTGACACAAGTGCAAATTAGTGCTAAAATATCGTTAAAACAGACAGAATAATTGTCGATAAGGGGTAAATAATGTGAAAAAATTATTTAATTCTAAAACGCCTTTAGATAAAAATGATAGAAAAAACTTTCAAAAAGGTATAAGATATTTTAGACGAGAGTATCTTTTATACCTTATGTTAGTACCGGGATTGACCTATATTTTAATATTTAAATACATACCGATGGGCGGAATTATAATTGCATTTCAGGATTATGGAATTACCTCCTCCATATTTACGGCGGATTTCGTTGGGCTTGAAAACTTCGAAAACATTTTTTCTTCCAACAGCTTTCAAAGGGCACTTGTAAACAACATAATTATTAGTATTTCAAAATTGTTGTTTGGTTTTCCCATACCTATTATTTTGTCGTTATTAATTAACGAGTTACGACATCTTAAGTATAAAAAAATAGTTCAAACCTCGGTGATTCTTCCAAACTTTATTTCATGGGTTGTAGTTGCGGGATTAATGTACGCAATATTATCGCCATCGTCCGGAGCCGTAAAAGAAATAGCCGAGTTTTTTGGCTATACCGGAGATATACCTAATATACTTACAAACAAAGAAACTTTTAGGGCATACCTGGTTTTTACCCATATATGGAAAGGCGCAGGAATGGGTACCATAGTATACCTTGCTGCAATAACTAATGTAGATCCTACCCTTTACGAGGCAGCCGAAATAGACGGTGCTGGCAGGTGGGCAAGGATGTGGTATGTAACCTTGGCTTGCATTCGTCCGGTAATTATTACCTTGCTCATATTTAGAGTAGGTGAGCTAATGTATGCAGGATTTGATCAGGTTTATGCAATGTCGAATGATTTAGTTATATCGGTTGCCGACATTATAGATACATACGTTTATAGAATAGGTCTCGAACAGGCTAAGTTTGATATAGCTACTGCAGCCGGTCTTTTCCAATCCTTTATCGGTGCTGTTTTAGTAATAGCGACAAACTTTATTGCTCGTAAGATAGATGAAGATGGCGCTGTTATGTAGAATGTGGGGTGTTACTTTGACAGACAAAAGATTAAATAGACACAGGAGGTCAAGCACAAGAATAGGTGACATTGTAATATATGTAGTGCTTTTCATAGTTGCATTATCAACCTTTTTACCGTTTTGGCATGTGCTTATGTACTCCATCAGTGATTCCGGAGAAGCAGTAAGCGGCGGACTGTTTTTGCTTCCACGTAGCCCGACGTTGCTAAGTTACGAGCTTATTTTTAAAACCGAACAGATATTTATAGCCTACAGGACAACAATTTTAAAAACAGTGGTAGGTACCTCGTTTAGCTTAATAGTTACAATTCTTACTGCCTACCCACTTTCGAGAAAAAGATTAAAAGGTCGCAAGCTGATTTCAGCACTGATATTTTTTACCATGATATTTAACGGTGGTATTATACCTACATATCTTGTTGTAAAAAGTGTTGGCATTCTAAACACATTTTGGGCCTATGTAATCCCCGGAATGATGAGTGCTTACAACATGTTTATTCTCAGAAACTATTTTGTTTCAATTCCCGATTCGTTGGAAGAGAGTGCAATGATGGATGGAGCAAACCAGTTTAGAATCTTATTTCAAATCATTCTTCCAATCTCGGGACCGGCACTGGTTGCAATAGCAATGTTTTACGGTGTAGGAAACTGGAATTCATATATGGATGGCGTTCTGTATGTAAACGATAGTTCACTGCAGCTATTGCAGGTTTACATGAGACAGCTTATAAATTCGGCAGGTGCAATGGGGGCGCTAAGTAGTGCACAGGCAATGTCTGAAGCAGCAGGAGTTACCGAAGAAACAATAAAGATGACTGTAATTTCAGCATCTGTCATACCTATTTTAATAGTATATCCTTTTTTGCAAAGATATTATACCAAAGGTGTTATGGTCGGTTCGGTAAAGGGCTGATTATATATATAACTGAATAAGGAGATTTATTATGAAACGCAAAAGAGTATTAGTAATTTTATTGGCAATGCTGTTGCTAACTGCCACAATTACGTCCTGTAGCGGTGATGCACCGGCAGATACAACAACACCGGACGACACACAAAGCACACCGGCAGATGTTGCAGAACCGGAAGATCAGGAAACTCCTACTGTTTCCATACTTCTTCAAGGCGACAATACACCTGCAGAGGATAACCTGGTTTTACAAAAACTTGGTGAAGAGACAAACACAATAATCGATATGACCTATGTTCCGGGTGCCGATTTTGCAGTTAAAGTTAATACCTTGGCGGCCGGAGATGACCTAACCGACATATTCCCATCAGATATTAACCAGGCACAGGAGTTTAAGGAGGCCGGTATGATAGCCGACGTATCTGCTTTTCTTGACGGTGCTCCTAATCTTATGGATAATGTAGGTGATCTTTTAGAAGATTCACCGGTTAATACAGATGGCACATATCTTATAGTTAATCCGATACTGCCATGGGCAGACCAGCTTGCAATACGCACCGACTGGTTAACTAATTTAGGAATGGAAATGCCGACTAATCTTGATGAATTGTATGATACTTTCTATGCCTTTACATACGAAGATCCGGATGGTAACGGTGAGAATGACACCTTTGGTCTTTGTGCAAATACCTCGCCGAGAACATTTTCTACAATCTTTGGTGCTTACGGTATACCACAGTCCAACAATATAATTCTTGATGATGGTACGGTTACAACATGGGTAAAGCATCCTAACTTTCTTGATGCAATGGAATATAACCGTACATTATTAGCAGACGGACTTATAGAGCCGGACTGGGCTACAATACCGACAATAGATATGTTCGGAAAACTTTGGGACGGAACAGCCGGTGCCCTTGAGTGGGAATCGGTAGGCACAACAAACAACTGGATGCCATCTCGCTATACCGAGGATCCTGTACCAACATTTGACTTCCCGATTATAGAAGGTGCTGATGGCACTGCTGGTGTTGCTGAAAAATTTGCAGCAGTAATGAGTGGCTATGTATTCTCAGCAGATGCAGACATAGAGGCCGGCATGAGAGTTGCAGATTACTGCAGTACACCAGAGGGTGCTGACCTGCTATATCTTGGCGTTGAAGATGTGATGTACCAGTGGGTAGACAAAGAAGCAGGAACTTTTGAATATCTTGGTGATTATGTTGACTCAGCCGTTCACCGCGCAGAAGGTGGATTCTGTTACTGGGCACTATTTGCACCCACAAATAACACTCAGTTCCGTACGCTAAACACACAAACACGCGAAGCTGTTCAGGAAGCTTGGGATAATTCACTTGACAACACGGCAAATGTTATCGCAGTATTAGACACACGCACCGAGTATGGCGCTGACATGGATCAGATAATTGCAGAAATGTATGCCGAATTACTTATAACAAACGATGATCTGCAGTCTGTTTATGATACATATATGGAGCGTTGGCAGGATGCCGGCGGTACCGAGTGGGAAGCCGAGTTGAACGAGGCATGGGAAGCACAAGGATCAGTTAACTAATAGTATTTATAAGGATGGATTAGTAATGTATACTCTTAAAAATAACTTTATCGAAATTTGTTTAGACGATAAGGCGAGAGTGGTATCGTTGATAAACTTAAAAAAATCTAAAGAAAATATTATCGTAAAACCTTGTGATGAAAGTTTTTTTATAAACTGCAAGAACTGTGAAGACTGGGAGGACCATATTATAAGTTCCGACCAACAGTTTGAGGTCACACAGGATAAAAATTCTATAAACTACCATAGTGAAAAAATATATGCATTAAGTGGCTTAAAGAATATAAGTCTGACCCTAAGCATAAATCTTGCAGATGAAGAAGTTGTCTTTGATGCTAATATTAATAACAACGAAAAAGATATAGTTATTACCGATTTTGAATACCCTAAGGTAGGAGTAATAAAAACAATAGGTGACAACGAGCCGTCATTACTTTTTCCTATACAAAACGGTTTAAGGTATGATAAGGTAGGGAGCTATCTATCCTCCCTTCCTGAATCCCGTGAAAACAGGTCAAACTGTATTAGAACAGGATATCCTGGAAATAACGGCAGTATGCATTGGATGGCGCTCGAAACAAAAACCGAAACATTGTTTTTACAGTGCAGGGATAATCTACACCATTCATCCGAGATGCGTGCAGATGGAAGTCGAGAGGATAAAGGAGCAATAACCTTAGTGTTTAATATCCTCCCCTTTGTTAAACATGCAGAAAGTTGGGATGCACCCTCAACACATATGATGTTATATATCGGTAGCTGGCATAAGGGAGCCGACAGCTATCGTGAATGGGCAAAAACATTCGCTTATGACCATTATGTTCCAAAATGGACAGACGAAATGTTGGGATATTTCCTTGTAATCAACAAACAACAGTTTGGGCATGAAATGTGGCCTTATGACACCCTACCAAAACTATATGATATGGCGATAGAGCATGGCTGTGATACGCTCGGACTGTTTGGTTGGTATCATAGTGGTCACGATAATCAATATCCTGATTTAGAGGTTTCTCCTACCCTTGGAGGCAAAGACAATTTTAAGGAAAACATTAAAAAAGTTCAGGAAAAAGGTGGTAGGGTGACCCTATATCAGCAGGGACACCTAATAGATCCTACTACAGAATATTATAAAAATGGCGGGCACAATTATCAGCTTATAAACAGGAGTGGTCTGCCATACTATGAATACTATAACAAATCACATAAAAGCGAATTTTTAAGAACCTATACCTCCAAATATTTTGCATTGTCCTGCCCATCCTGCCCACAATGGCGTGAGCTTATGGTAGAAAAGGTGGATTTTGCAAAGCAGTTTGAACCGGACGGTGTGCTTTTTGACCAGATTGGCGGAATGTACGCATACCCTTGTTTTAGCGATGAACATCCACACGAAAAGGGTAAAGAGTCGTTGGCATTAACAAACGGCCGCAAGCAGTTGTTGGAGGACATGCAACAACGTTCTAAAAAGACAGACAGCGAATTTGCTTTTTTGTCGGAGCATATAACCGATGTTTACGCCGGTTATTTAGATTGTCTACACGGTATTATGGCATTGCCTTCGGCAGAGGGTAAATATATGGGGGATCGTTCAGTACCATATAAGGTGAACGAGCCATCTCTTTTTAAATACTGCTTCCCTAAAAGACGATGTACAATAAGAAATCCGTTTCCCTATATAGATTACAGAACGGTAAATTATGCCTTTACCTTTGGCTTTGTCTATGAAATGGAGATAAGATATCAGCAGGATTGCGAAGACATACTTGCAGATAAATGGCCGGAATATCGTTGTTATGCAAAATCGGTCACCCAGCTACGCAAAAAATATATTAATGAGCTTATTAAAGGAGACTTTTGCGACGATATCTATATTGCAGAGGTTACCGACGGCATAATTGCAAAATGTTTTGTAAGCAATAAAAACTTAGCTGTTACCTTATGGAATGATAGTAGCGAGACAAAAAAATTGACCCTAAAAATTACCTTGGGAACCATGCGTGAATACTCTACAACAAAAGAAACTCAAAACAGGATACCCGATAAAATTCCGGCAGGCAGCATTGCGGTAGTGATTTATGATATCTAGGCATCTTGTACATTAATTACCGAAACACAGTATAATCGACTAAGGAAGAAAACATTATGAAAAAATATGAGTTTACAGACCATGAGCCAAGTTTTTTGCCCGAAGGAAACTGGAAGTTGGTTTGGAATGATGAATTTGACGGAGACAAACTGGACACAAGCAAATGGGACTATCGTCTGTGTATGATGGGGAAAAAACATGATGCATGGACAGATAAGGGTGTCAAAATAGCCGACAGCAATGCCATCTTTACAATATTTGAGGAAAATGGGCATATAGTTTCCAGTCAACTTCAAACAGGGTATAATTTTATGGACCAGCCTGTAGAGAATACGAAGTTTTTGGATTCCTTTTTGCAATGGCCAATAGGAAAACTAAAAGAAAACAAATTTCAGCATCGTTATGGTTTTTATGAATGCAGGTGCAAACTCCAAAAGACAGATGGATGGTGGAGTGCTTTTTGGCTGCAGTCCCCTGTAATAGGGTGTAGCCTTGATCCGGCACAGGCAGGAATAGAAGTTGATATAATGGAATGTTTCGATCCACCGGTTGTTGTTCCGCAAAACCTAATTTGGGGCGGCTACGGGCAGGATACCCAGGTAAAACGAACCGGTGGCAAGCCTGATTTAAACCCGGACGATTACCATTACTTTGCGGTTGATTGGAGTGAAGACGGTTATGTATTCTACATAGACGGAGAGGAAACCGGAAGGCAGAGTGAACCTGTTTCCAAAATTGACCAGTTTATTCTTATATCCACCGAGGTGAAGGGGTACAGGGATGAAACCAAAAAACCGAGAGCCGAGGCATTTAATTCGGTAGCGATTGGTGATACCTTTGCTGTCGACCATGTGAGGGTTTTTGTACGTGAGTAGAATCTAAATTAAGTATGCATGTCGAGTATAGTTATCAATCGAGGTAGACAGTGTTAAAAAAAATCGAAAGACCTAAAATAGGAGTTCTATTCATTACCACCCCAAGATTTAAAAATTTGGGAGAGGATACACAAGGTGGAGTATATAGTAAGCGAAAAGAGGTGGAGTCCAAACAGCTACTCGACAGAATAGATTTTGCTGATATCATTTTTCCGGGCGTTATTTACACTCGGGAGGATGTTAAAAAAGCAATAAATATCTTTGTGTCGGAAGATGTCGACATGGTGTTTGCACATTTTCTTTCATGGAGTGATGATTTTGCATTTATCCGCTTTTTAAGGGATATGGCACCGGTGCCATTGTTCTTTGGCGGGTTAATTCGCGATGAATTAGGTTTTGATGATTCCTTAAGCGAGGATAGGTTTGTAGAGTTTTTAGCAGCAGGAGGCCTTGTGGGGTCGCTTGAAGGTTCCGGATCCTTTAAACGCTTTGCGCGTCCTATGTCCTACAGTGTATTTGGAAGTGCAGGTGATGTTTTTTTAAAGCTAAAAATGTTTGCAGAGGTTGCCAGTGTGCGAAAATGTTTGAAACAGGCTACATTCGGGCTACTGCCATCATTTAACGAGGTGATGTGGTCAACATATATCGACCCGTACCTATTGTTTCAAAAGGTAGGGCCGGAACTAAGATTCTTGTCGGTGGGCGAGCTTATAGACGAGATAGAGCAAACTTCAAAAGAAAAAACAAAAGCTGCAGTAAATCGAATTTTGTCAGGTTATAAAACGGATGGCGAAATTGATGTAGAAAAAATGTATGCCTCGGTAAAGGCATCTCTTGCCCTTGAATCGTTGGCACGTGCAAACAATATAGAGTTGATGGTGCTGAATGATGTAGACAAAACTCTTTTAACCACCGTAGGTCTTAGACCCGGATTTACTCCCTGTCCCGACACCGATGATGTACTCGTGGTACCGGAAGGAGATATAGGAGCCGGAGTTGCCTGCTATCTGCTTGCAAAACTTACCGGAAGGGTTGTTAACTATATAGAACCCTTTTATATTAATAGTACTGATGGCACATTTCACGCAGGACATGCGGGCCCAAATGATTATACCGACCCAGATGCAAACACTGTACTTTCTACCGATACGCGATTTGCCAAATCCGGCTACAAATATGCCGGAGCGCCATTTGCATGGACAACATTTTCTCCGGGCAAAAAGACAATGTTACACCTATCACAGTCACAAGGCAATTTTAAAATGGTTTGTACCGTTGTGGAATGCCTACCAACAGAACACTTTTTAGCAGGATATTCACATGGCGTTTTTAAATTTAAAAGCTTATCTGATAAGCAATTTACCGAGCTTATGAAGATAGGTGTTACACAGCATTATGCAATCACCGATGGTGATTATATTGAACAGCTTAAAATGTTTGCGGATATTATGGGGTTTGAATGTCATCTGCTAACCTAATCACGTCCAATAATTACCCTTTTGTATAATTATAGTGTGGTTTTAAGCAAACATGAAAATTTAGGGTCCGTTTTACCGCTAACTCGCCAGCGCATCACACTGGCAGTGTGGGGGTCAGGAGTTCGAATCTCCTATGCTCCACCAGCAGCGTGACGCTGCACCCAAAACGCCCTCTAGTATCTGCTAGAGGGCGTTTTTTATGCCCGAAATCTAATGGTAGCTGTTTGTGAAGCCCACAAAAGTGAAATGCGGCTTTTATTCTTTTATAGAAAACAACAGCACAAAAACAGTTGCAATTATAATGTTATTATGTTAAAATATATAAGATTATACTATTTAAAATATAAATTTGCACATATACTAACAGCGTATTTAATGCAATCGAAATAAAAGTGAGGAAAAACCATGATAAAACGATTAATTTGCCTAATAGTAATTTTAGCGGTATGCTTTAGCTTTGCCGCTTGTGGTCCGTCCAGTTGTAATACATCCGTTGGCGGCCAAATCGTCGATGCACCATCATCTTCAATCACCACAAACGAGGGCGATGACAGCGAACAAGACAGCTCTTCATCTGCTAGCGGCGGCACGCAAGAGGGCGACGATGACGAAACGGACGAAACAAGCGGAGCAGACAGCACAGACGACAATGATAACGGCACGGACGACACGGACGATGATAACGGCACAGGCACCACAAGCGGCACACAAACGGGCACAGGCAGTGCACAAAGTGGCTTTGCCATTAC
>CAYJBH010000057.1:0-11103 GCA_964368625.1 uncultured Oscillospiraceae bacterium | reverse complement strand
ATTTTTTGAAAGAGCATGATGTGCTGGCGGATGGTAGGGCGAGCGAGAGGGTTGTAAAGATAATAACCGCAAAGCTTCGGTGATATTTTGAAGTATGGCATTTAACAAATGTATTGACTAAAAAAAATATAGGAATAAAATGGAAAACTTAATATCGGTAATTATCCCCATATATAATACGCAGGAGTACTTGCCGCAGTGTTTGGACAGTGTAATTAATCAAACGTACGAAAACCTTGAAATCATTCTTGTGGACGACGGCTCAACTGACGGCTCGGGCGAGATATGTGATGAATACGCAAAGCGTGATGCGCGGGTTGTTGTGATACACCGGGAAAACGGTGGGGAGAGTTGTGCGAGAAACGCGGGATTAGACGTGGCAAAAGGCGAGTATATTGCATTTTGTGATTGCGATGATTGGCTCGAGACCAATATGTATTCGGTCTTAATTCATGAAGCGGTGAGCAACAATTTAGACATTATTGCAAGCTCTTGGATAAGTGAAGCGGAACATAAGACGGAGAAGATAATCAACTTAGCAGAGGCTTCAAGCGACGTTATTTTGCGCGATGAACTGCTTGAATACATTTATAAGCGTGATAAGTATCGCGGGTTCGCCTATATGTGGAACAAGCTGTACAGACGAGAACTTTTCAACGACAATGGCGAAATATTGCGATTTGATGAAAATTTGATGCTTGGCGGTGATGTTTTGATGTTGGGGCAACTGTGCCTCAACTCAAAGAGGGCAAAGTACATTGATACGGCGTTTTATCACTATAGGCAGCGGCTGAACTCCGGTTGTAAAACCGAGGACATTCAAAGGCGTAAACATTGGTTGCAAGCATACTTAATTCTTTTGGAAAAGCAAAAGGAAGCAAATATTTCAAGGAATATCACAGTATGGGTGGAGCGATTTTTGGTGTATCATACACTGCTTTTAACTGAAATCTGTATTGCTAAACACGATACAGACGGTATACTGTATTGCTTAGATATCATCACTTTGTACGAAAGCGCATATAAAGCAACAAATAAAGCGTACCCCAATAGGCACGCTTGGTTCAACAATATTATAAGGAGTGCAAAACTTGAAGTGGAAAAACAAAGGGCATGAATTTGATAATATTTATGAAACCCTAAGAAAAAAATCAAAATTTTACCTTTTTGGTGGCGGAGATTACGGTAGACTTTTTTTTGATGTCGTAAATAATGAAATAGAAATACTCGGTTTTATCGACAGTGACAAAAGCAAGCAGGGCTCGCTTATTAAAGGTGTACCCGTATTTGCGCCCGAAAGTATAGAAATTGATGAAACCACAGCAATCATTGTCACTGCTTCGCAATTTGCACGCGTGGAGATCTTTGCAGTGCTTGATAAACTCGATTATAAAAAGAATATTGACTATTATATTCTCGAAGTCTTTTTATCCGTTTATTTTGCCTACTTGCACAACAAGGTATACTTTACAAATGTTTCAATGCTCCCGAGCACAAAATGTAATCTAAACTGTGAGTGTTGTCTTAATTTTAATCCTTATGCAAAAAATCCCGACGTTAGACCAATCGAGGCTGTTAAAAGTGATATCGATTTGTTTTTCGGTGCGGTCGATAAGGTTATGCTTTTCCATGTAAGTGGTGGAGAGACGTTTTTGTATAAAAATGTTGTAGATGTTATTACTTATTTGAGTGAAAACTACCGAGGCAGAATAGGTGCCCTACGTTTGATAACGAATGGTACAATTGTCCCCTCGGATGAGGTGTTTCAGAGGTTGAGTACGTGTGATTTTGATATCATTGTGGATGATTATCGTGATGCCGTCCCGCACTTTGCCAAAAATTTCGATAAACTTATCTCGAAACTCGAAAAATTCAATATCACTTACACAGTAAATAAGGATGATTTTTGGATAGACCTCGCCCCAACAAAAACAGATAATAGCAGTTTTACAGAGCAACAACTCATAGATTATTTTGATGGTTGCTCACAGTCCTGGCAGGAGTTGCGTGACGGCAAACTTTACAGCTGTAACTACGACGGTTACGCAACGGTCGCAGGCATAAACCCACAACAGGACGAGGAGGTTTATGACTTACGGACACATACTAAGGAAAAATTAAAGGAATTAGTGGAGTTTAGATTAGGCTACAATGGCAAAGGCTACACAAACTTATGTAAGCATTGCAGAGGATTTAGAGAAGAAAACTCGGTGATTTGCGAGCCGGCAAAGCAGAGTGAAGCAATAATATTTAAGGGAGATAATGAGTGAATATAGCAATTTGGGCTACGAATAATGAAGGTGCTTATGTTAACGACCTCTTAAACTTTAATCCAGATAATAAGGTAATGTTTTTCATCGACAATTCTAAGTCAACACCGGTATTTTGTGGCTTGCCCGTTGTTGAGTATGCTGAGTCTGTTAAAAATCACTCCAATAATATTGATGCAATTATTATTGCGTCCAAAGGGCAAACGTCTACCAATAGCATATATTACGAGTTGAAAAACAATCCACCACATAAAACACTGTTATACCGATTTAACACAGGATATTATTATTATAAAAAGAGCAGTACAACGCCAAGTGATTATCTTATTCAGATAAATACAGAACGTATTTGTATCCCGTATCTCGAAACCCATGTGGCTGATTCGTGTAATTTGAAGTGTAACGGTTGTGCTCATTTTTCAAATTTGCACAACAAGCTTAAGCTTGTTGACTTTAATTCTTTTTGCAGTGACATTGATAAAATAGCTTCAATAGCTGATTTGTTGCAATTTAGAATACTTGGAGGTGAACTGCTCCTAAACCCCCAATTATATAAGTATATTGCTTATGCAAGAAAAAAATTTCCACTTGCGAATATATCAGTTGTAACAAATGGCTTACTAATACCACAACAAGATGAAATGTTGTTTGAAACAATGAGAAACTTAAATGTAGGTTTTGATATTTCCTCTTATCCTCCGATTGTTAAGAAAAAAAAGGAAATAACGGCATTTCTCAGAGAAAAGCAGGTTGATTTTTCGTTTGAATTTAAACCGACTTCGACATTCTTTAAACAGTTGACCGGCAATAAAAACAACGATGCTGAGCGAGCAAACAAAAGCTGCACCATGCGATGTCTGATTCTTCGAGAGGGCAAATTGTTTAAGTGTTGCATTGAAGCATTTATTGACGACTTTTCGGACTATTTTGGCAAAAAGTTTGACATTTCAAGAGGTGTTGAACTATATGACGAAACAATAAATTGGGAGAGAGCATTTAACAAGTTACATTCTTGCCCAGTGGAAATGTGTGAGTTTTGCACTCGCGAAAAGCACGAAATACTTTGGCGCAGCAATGGAAAACCGATATTAGAGGATTGGGTGGTATGAGCAAAGTAAAAAGATGTGCGGTTTTAGTTCTTTATGATAAGGGAGGCATTTTCGATGAGTACGTATATTTTTTGATTGACGAACTCAAAACGATTTCTGAAAAACTATTTGTCGTGGTAAACGGAAAAATCGATATAGTACACAGAAACAGGATTAACTCGTTGTGTGATGTGCTTTCGGTGCGTGAAAATAAAGGTTTTGACGGAGAGGCTTATCGCCATGTTTTTACAACGTACTTTTCAAATAACGAGTTGCACGAATTTGACGAGTTGATTTTGTGCAATGACACGTTTTTTGGCCCGTTTGTGCCGTTTGTCGATATTTTTAAGCAAATGGAAAAAAAGGAATATGATTTTTGGGGGTTGAATTATGTGGATATAGGAATAACACAGTACATAACATCATATTTTTTAGTTTTTAAATCCAGAGTTATTCGTTCTAATATTTTAAATGCTTTTTTTAAATCTATGCACCCGATTACAAGCTATGCCGAAGCAACAATTTATTTTGAGCATGTGCTATTTGAAACATTGAATGAACAATACAATTTCGCTTATTATTGCCGTGAGACAAATGTTGACTTATTCAGAAACCCTTATTCCTCTATCGCAGAGTATAAAATGCCAATAATGAAAAGAAAAAGTTTTGCAAAAAATTATATCAACAAAACGGCGGTGTTATTATCTTTAGGTTATATTAAAAAATATATGCGCTATGATATATCAATAATACTTTCGCAAATAAGTCGTGAATTCGGTTTGAATATTACATTAGAACAAATAACAAGCGTTTCATGTGTGAAAATGATACCGGAAAATAAGAAGTTGGAGGCTATTTGCAATTTTGACATACTTAGGCGGTTTATTGATGCACATAAAATCGTGTTTTTTTTCGGAGCAGGTGTTTATTCGTTACATTTGTTAAAAAGCGTAGCTAACATTAAACCCATTCAAGCAATACTTGTTTCTGCCGGACATAAAAATATAGAAAATTTTGCGGAGATTCCCATAATTGAATATCCAGAATTTATTAAAACCTATTCGAAAGAAAACTATTGCATCATTGTGACCCTAAAAACCCCCGGACGATTAGGCATAAAACAAATGCTTGGCGAGGGTGAAAACATACTTTATTTATGGGCGGATTGAGATGAAAAAGCTTTTAGTTTTCGGAGTAGGCAAATTTTTTCGTGACAATAAATACGAGTTATATAACACTCACGAATGTGAAGTGGTAGGTTTTTTGGATAATAATCCGCAGATGTGGGGCGGTGTAATTGACGACAAGCCGATTTACTCGCCCGACAATGTTCGAGATTTAAATTTTGATATTATTGTTGTGATGACAGGTGTGCTTGTGGCTGATGAAATTATAGAACAATTGCTAAAGCTGAGCGTTCAAGAATCGCGTATATGTCGGTACAAAAACTTAAAGATGCTAAACGACAATTACATAAAATCAAAACGCAACACGGAACAGCTTGAAAAGGTGAAAAGACTAATTGAGGGCAGCGAGATTTGCAACAAAATAGTAGCGCTTTACACTTCGGAAATCTGTATAGCGGGAGGAGTGATTGTGTTTTTATATCTTGTTAAAGTGCTGAAGGAAATGGGGTTTGAGCCGATTATCATCGCTATCCACGACGGTAATTTGTGTGAAAAAATTCAACAAGAGGGCATCATCGTGTTAATCCGAGGATTTGCCGGTGAATGGGAGCAAAAAGTCGTCGAAAAGTCTGAATTTATCGTTATTAATACGTTTCAAGCCTTTCACACAATTACGACTTTACCGAAAAGCAAGCGTGTTTTTTGGTGGTTACATGAGCCGAGTGATTATTATGCAAACACAAAAATAAATTTTAATCAATCAGAATACCCCAACGTCAAAGTGATAGCGGTCAGCGAAGTCGCTAAAAATAATTTTTTGCAATACTACAAGGCAACGGATGTGGCAATTATGCACTATGGTATACCGGACACGGCAAAACCATCAATCGCACACGAAAAATTGACCTTTGCGGTTATAGGAATTATTTCAAAAAACAAAGGGCAAGATATTCTTCTGCAAGCTCTTAAAGCTTTCCTTCCCGATGAAATGAATAAATGTAAGTTTTACTTTGTCGGAGCAAAAAACGATCTTAAAATATGTAACCATATTCAACACATGCAAGATTGCGACATTGAATTTACCGGCGAAATTTCGCCACAAAAAGTTGATGAGTTGAGGCGAAAAATTGATATAACCGTTTGCTGTTCGAGGGAGGAAACACTTTCTGCTACGATTGTGGAGGCTTTAATGTATGGAAAAGTGACTATTGTATCCGATAAGGCGGGGGTTTGCGCTTTTCTCAAGCACGGCGAAGATAGTTTGATTTTCGAAAGCGAAAACTCAAAACAACTTTTTGAGCGCATAAGCTGGTGTATAGCAAATCAAAGTGAATTAATAAAGCTCGGAAGCACTGCACGAAAAACCTATGAAAAACATTTTACAATGGAAGTTTTTAAAAAAAACATAAGAAAAACTTTTAATTTACGGGGTTAATTAGGCCTAAAGTATCACTCATAATCCCTGTCTACAACGACTCTAATTATTTGCCCAATGCCGTTGAATCTGTGTTGGTCGTACGGGCTATCATCAAATGTGAAAGGTGTTAAATGAAAATAATTGCAATGTATCTCCCTCAGTTTCATCGAACAAAAGAAAATGATGAGTGGTGGGGGGAGGGGTTTACCGATTGGGTGTCAGCGAAAAACGCTAAACCTCTTTTTGATGGACATAATCAGCCACACATTCCTCTAAACAATAACTACTATAACCTTCTCGATAAAAAAACCATGCAATGGCAAGCTGAACTCGCAAAAAAATACAGCCTTCACGGTTTTTGCTTTTATCACTATTGGTTTAAAGATGGGCGAATGATTCTTGAGAAACCGGCAGAAAATTTGCTTAAATGGAAAGATGTTGACATTAACTTTTGTTTTAGTTGGGACAGCAACGCCTGGGCAAACACATGGAGTCGAGTGAATTTCGCATATTCTTGGACTTCGCAACAAGAAAAAAGCGATGAACGAAAGAATGGAAGCGAGTTTTTAATTGAGCAAAATTTTGGCAGAACCGATTATTGGAAAAAGCATTTTGATTATTTACTGCCTTTTTTTCTTGATAATCGCTATATAAAAATAAGTAACAAGCCAGTGTTTTTATTTTATGCCGCACAAAACGTTTATTGCCTTGATGATATGTTAGAGTTTTGGGAAAAACTTGCCAAACAACACGGTTTGGACGGAATTTATTCAATAGTGACAAACGAAAACGAAAAAAACTGGGATAACGTATGTGCATCACTTAAGCAGTCTCCCGGCTATATTATGCCTGAAATGGTTTTGCGAAAAGAAAACATATTTATCAATCGCGTTCAAACTTTTGATTATACAAAACTCTGCGAATTATCTCTTTGTGCAAATTTTGACGATTATGATAAGGCCTATTTTGGCGCAACCGTAGGGTATGACGACACCCCAAGGAGAACTAACGGAAGTATTATATTAGGAGTTACTCCGCAAAATTATGAGAAAAATTTAATTCAAGCTATGTGTAAAAACCACCACTACGGGAACGAATTTCAGTTTATTAATGCCTGGAATGAGTGGGGCGAAGGAATGCATTTAGAGCCCGATACGGTAAACGGCTATGCGTATTTGGAGGCGACGAAAAACGCTCTTGAAAGGTTTGAGCAAAGTGATAAACTGTGGATAAACTCTAACCCTATTGCATTGGAAACCAAACTGAATGCAAGTTTGCAGAAAATGAGTGAATATTTTTCATTGATGAATCAGTGGATGTATTCACTGGAAGATGAAAAACCTATTGCAAGCTATTTCTTAAAAAACAATTTTAGAAAAATAGCCATTTACGGATACGGTCATTTTGCCAAGCATTTATTGTTTCAATTAGCTGACTCCGGGATAAAGGTCGAGTATATTATTGATAAAGCTAAAAAGCAAAACAGTATTCCTTATTTGGCTAAAACCCTTCAAGATGCTTTAGAAGAAGTGGATGCAGTGATTGTTACGCCATTTATGGAGTATAAGCAAATAAAGAAAGCGTTAACAAAAAAGCTAAACAGCCCCATAATCTCCATAAAAGAAGTTGTGATGGAATTGTAGGAAAAAGAGGTCAATTCAATGAAAAGATTGGGAATTTTTTGTTTTAATGAAAAAGATGGTATAGTTGATAAATATATAGAGTTTTTGCTTGATGATATTATTCTAAATCTAGAGAAACTATACATAGTTTGCAACGGAACTGTTAATGATGTTGGTATGCAAACTTTATATAAGTACACAGATAAAATATATGTAAGAGAAAATAAAGGCTTTGATGGTGGAGCTTATAAGGATATGATTTTAAACCATATAAGCAATGCAGAACTAAAAGAATATGATGAATTGTTGCTTTTTAACAACAGTTTTTTTGGTCCCTTATATCCTTTTAAACTCGTATTCGATAAAATGCAAACTTCAAAAGGGGATTTTTGGGGACTTCTTAATCAGGGTACTAATATACTGTCTCATTTGGCTATTAGTGACCACATACAATCTTACTTTATAGTTGTTCGCAAAAATATGTTATTAAGTAACCACTTTAAATCTTTTTGGAATGGCTTAAATGATTTAGAATTATTTGAAGATGCAATAATTGATTTTGAAAATAAATTTACAGATTTTTTTGTCAAGTTAGGTTTTAAACGTGATGTGTTTGTTGATATTATTGCGTATGAAAAAGAACACGGATTTTCAACAATGAACTGGTCGGTTTTAAAATCTTTAGATTTGATTCAAAATTTTAATTTTCCTATAATTAAAAAGACTGCCTTTATTTACAATAGAATGTTTAATTTAAATAGTACAGATCTTATAACTTTTTTAACAAAACATACAAGATATGATGTGAACTGCATTTGGGACTATTTAATCCGAACTCAAAATGTTCAAATTATATATAACGGTTTATCACAGCACTATATATTGCCGACAAAACTAAAAGTCAAACAAAATGATATTAAATCAAAGGTGGCTGTTTTTATACATTTGTACTATGAAAATTTAGTGAAGGAATGTTTTAATTATATAGTCGAGTTTCCAGATTGGGTGGATGTTTATATAACAACATCTAATTCAACAACACACAAAATAATACAGGAACTATCAGATAGCATACAAAATATTAAAAAAATATCATTAACCCCTAATAAAGGAAGAGACATCGCGTCATTGCTTATTTATCACAAAAAAGACATTCTAACCTATGATTATTTTTGCTTCACCCATGATAAAAAAAGCACAAAAAATTCACCCGCTATCATGGGTGATCTTTTCCGTTTAACTTTATGGGAAAACTCTATAAAAAACGATTGTTTTATAACAAATTTACTAAGTGTTTTTCGAGATAATCCTAAAATTGGTTTGTTAGTTCCTCCATACCCAAGATATAGTGTAGCTAGCATAGGAAGTGAAGATTGGTGGGGAAATAATTTCAAAAACACGATAAAACTTGCAGAATTGTTAAATATAGACATTGCAAACATAAGCAAATCACATCAACCTTTATCAATCGGCACGTCTTTTTGGGCAAAAACTGAAGCATTAAAAAAACTATTGGATTATCCTTTTGTTTTAGAGGACTTTATTGATGAACCATTGCCCAGTGACGGAACAATGAGCCATGCTGTTGAAAGAGTTTTGCCATTTGTCGCTCAGAATGCCGGCTATGCAACAGGTGTTTTAGAAAGCACAGATTTTGCAAGTAGAAGAATGAGTTTTTTTGAACAAGTAGTTGCAAATAGTACACATACTCGGTATTTAAGAGACTATGTTGTATTGCATGAAAAGTGTTATATTTATGGTTGCGGTAAAATAGCAACGACTGTGACAAATATGTTATTAAATGAAAGCTCAAAAATAATTGGATATGTTGTGACAGATTCTAAAAACAACCCTAGTGAGTTTTTAGGTAAGCCTGTTTATTCAATCGATGATATTAATATAGACAGACAAACTGGATTAATTTTAGCATTGGGGGTATACCACACAAGAAATGTAATTGACAAAATAAAAAAAATGGGCATTACCGATTGCTTTTTATTTTCTGATATTAGTTAAACTTTATTGAAAAGTTTTACATCGAAAGGAATTGAAATAATTGAATAAACTAATAATATACGGCACGGGGAATGCATTCGCAAATAGAATTAAATTTTTTAACCAAAATGAAATTTTAGCTTTTGTGGATAAAGATCCCACTAAAATAGGTGGCTTTTTTTGGGGTCTACCTATTATTTCACCTAGAGATATTAAAAGTTATGATTTTGATAGAATAATAGTAACCTCCGTAAATTATTTAGAAGAAATAATCGATGATCTAGTTATTGAGTATAATATAGAAAAAGAAAAAATCACAAGTGTTCACCACTATATAGAAACGCGCCACTCTATACATAAATATGAATATATTGAAATGCTAAATGAACCAGTTGTTCATTATCTCAAAGCAAAAAATTACACGAAAATTCTTGATATCGATGGGCATTTGCAAAATTTGAATTATTTAAATAATGACAAAACCATCGATGCAATTTGCATGATGAAAAGCAATATACCTTTTTTATATCACAATACTTATCATAATCTTGAACAAATTCAAAAGTGCGGATATGATGTTCTTATAGCTATAGCACCTTTTACAAAGTACACTATTGATGAATTTATCAAAATAATTAGTGCAGACAACATATTGTTTAAGACGCTAATTATTACAGTTCCTTTTGTAGGCTCAAATGAGTATGAAGAATGGGCTGGATATAATTTCAGCAGTTGGGGATATGTAACTTGTTACAACCAATATACGAGTAAGCTGTTGATAATTGAAACAGAGCATAAATGGTTAAAAGACAACTCGGCCATGTTCACAGTAACACACAAAAAGTTTGATATACCTGTCAATCATGTTTTTTACAATATAATACATGCCGGGCGTGAAAACAATGTAGAGCTTGGATTTATTGGTGATAACAGCGGAAAAAACATATCCAGTTACAATAGCATGATAAATGAATGTACCGCTCTTTATTGGTTGTGGAAAAATGATAATCATGACTATATAGGTTTATGTCATTATAGAAGATATTTTATTAGTCAATACGATAATGAAATAATAATGCGAGAAGAGCTTACTGAAATTTTGAATCAATGCGATATTATAGTTGCACAAAGAGAGAACCTTTATCCTTTGACTGTGAAAGAGCAATTATATCAAACTATAAATGAAAATGCGTTTGAAGAAACTATTGCAGCTGTGAAAAGTGCTATGTTAAAAAAACAGCCGTTGTATTTAAACGCTTTTGATTATGTGATGCAAGGCAACGAAATGTTCCCTTGCAATATGTTTTTCGCAAACAAGAAAATTGTAAATTTTTATTGCAAGTGGCTTTTTAGTTTTATTTTAGATGTATGTAATAACGTTGATTTGCAAAGTTATGACGATTACAGCAAAAGAGCCGTGGGGTTTATAGCAGAGCGCTTATTTACGGTTTGGCTAATTATGCAATCATACAGGATAAAAGAGCTTGAAATAAAATTAGTTGACTTCAACGCCCTAAACAGTGCATCGATAGGAGAATAAATGCATAAAGTCGGTATACAATCTTTCAAGATAATTAACAAAAA
>CAYJBH010000056.1:0-11311 GCA_964368625.1 uncultured Oscillospiraceae bacterium | reverse complement strand
CACCGGAACCAACACCGGAACCAACACCGGAACCAACACCGGAACCAACACCGGAGCCGACACCGGAACCAACACCGGAACCAACACCGGAACCAACTCCGGAACCAGCTCCTGAGCCTACTCCGGAACCAACACCGGAGCCTACTCCGGAACCAACACCGGAACCTACTCCGGAGCCAACACCGGAAGATGAAGATGGACTTAACGAATCTTCGGATGAGAGTTTTAACCCTCAGCTGAGCATGGATACGTTGCAGCTTACTCAGGATGAACTTTTACTTAATGTGACAAATGGCGATCCAAACAAGGAAGAGAATCTATTTTATGTTGACTTTGTTGGATACGGCGAAGGCGGACTTTTGTCAAAAACCGGCGTAAGATTTTACACAAATGAAACCAATATAACCTTTCCTGATCCGGTAGAAACATTAAACTGGAATGGCTATAACTTTAAAGAATGGCAATATAATGGAACTAAAATTTCAACAGTTGCTGATTTAGAAGCTGCAACAGGTGGAATTACCTCACCGGTAACTACAAACGGTGTAACCAATGTAACAACATATCAGCTTAGCGCTGTTTACGAACAATCAAGCACTGCTGTATTTTATTCAATTCAATATAAATATGATGACGGAAGCGATACAGGATACAACTCAATAAATTTTGCTCTAGATGCAGGTCTACAAGGAAATATACCGGTTTCTGCGTTCGGCACCAACATTATTAGTGTAGCATGCCCTAGCATGCCCGGAGTTACCGTTGATGCTACTCCTGCAGTTAACTTTACAGGAATAACAGCACCTGCCGGCAACAGCTCAACCAACCCGGTTGTAATAACCGTAACGCTTAAAAAGCCTGCCGATGCAGTGGATTTTGCCGTAAACTATTTTGTTGATGGCAGCGCAAAAGGAACCTCAGCAAACACAATTTCACTTCCAGCAGATTTTAAGGCAACAGATATTACCGGTGATCAAATAAGTCAACTAACCGGATATGCTAAAATTGATAATGTTATCTTAACTCCAAGCGGAAAAGTTTTTGCTGAATATGAAAAAGTTGACGTAAACGGGCAAACTATAAATGTATACTTTAAGTCTATAGAATTTACTATAGTATTTGAGTATGGACATGCATACGGCTTTACCATGAACTATAATTCTTCTCCGGTAGTTAGCTATTCTATAACTGCTAAATATGGCGAAGCTATAACAGGATGGCCGACCACTGCTAACACAGAGATTCTTTTAAATGGTAGCGACACCTGGGATGCATATGTTAGCGATAATAGCGGAAGTTATAAGGTTAAATGGTATGGTGCATGGCATCTGGCCTCAATGTCTTCATTAATTGATGATACTAGTGTACCTACTGTGTTTACCGATGAGATGATACCTACAGACGGAAGCAAATCGCAGCAGGCATTTGCGACTCCTTATCCAGTTCCAAATCAGAATTTCATTGAAAATAGCTATATTGAAACATGGAATACTTCAGGTTCAATACTAACAGTTGATGGCGTTAACTATGAATTATATAACGCAGCAAATGTATCGGGTTCCTACTATGTTAGGTCATCATTTGTTACAACAAACGGTATTACTGAATTACGTCATTACCACAATCGTTACGACGCAACCTATGAGTTTGATAACAACGATGGTTCAACAACGCCAACAACAACAACTGTTGCTCTAATGTCAGGCCAGCCTATTCCTAGCAACCTTGCACCTACACCTGTGAATGGTGACTATATATTCGCAGGTTGGTACGACAATGCAGAGTGCACCGGAAGCCCTGTTGATTTTGCATCAATGAATAATGTTCCTGCATTAATTACAAATACAACATTTACTTACTATGCAAAATGGACATATGATGCAAAGCATGTACTTCTTGAAACAGGAACTACTACACCGGTAGCATCAGCTACTCCTTACGAGTTCAAAGGCATAAGCATCAACCAACCATCAGCTGAGCTTACTAATACTCAAATTTCTACTCTTACTAACTGGCCAAAACTTTCAAACAGCTACTATAGATTTGTAAGTAGTAATGCACTAAATAATGGCGTTATAACTTACTTCTATGAGGCAGCTCCGGTAGGCAAATATCCTTACACCGTAGAGTTTATTGAGCTGGTTGATGATGGCAGTGGTAATCTAAGCCAACAACCTTTTGCCGGAGCGGTTAGCAGAGATATGACCGGAAATGAAAGTCCGGCAGTTGTAGAACTTGCACAGCAGTATATAACTTATAACGGTAAACAATATGTTTTAACCGATGCTCAGGGTAATCCGGATATAAATTTAACCCGTGCAAACTTAACATTAGGCGTAGAGTTAGCCTTAAACACCAACTATGAGCACATATTCTACTATAAAGAAATAAAGGTAGATATTAGCTACTTTGTAAAAGTTTATGTAAATGGAATACAGGATACAGCTATCGGAAATATTACTATAGTAGACCCCAATATTTCAAGATGGGATCCCGTGAACCTTGTTATGACTGATGTGCTTAACCAAACTGCTGTACAAACAGCGCTTACAACAAGAGGTTATGACTTAACAGCATATCAAACACCTACTATTGATTGGGCACAAAACGTAACAACTTTTGGTGAGGCAACAGTAATTAACCTTCGCCTAACATCGATATCAACACCTACTCCGATACCGGATCCGATACCAGTAATACCGGATCCAATACCAGACCCGATACCGGACCCAATACCTGATCCAATACCGGACCCGATACCTGATCCAACTCCGGATCCAACTCCTGACCCAGAACCTGACGAGCCAGTAACCATCGAGGATGATGAAACTCCAACCGGCCCCGGTGAAGATACACCTATTGAGATTGAGGATGAAATAACACCGACAGCCTCGGGTGCATCATGGGCATTATTAAACCTAATTCTTTCACTACTTGCAATACTTGTAGCAGGAATCCAAGCATTCAAAAAGTACGAGGATAAGAAAGAATACAGTAATATATCACATGAGAACAGTCGCGAAAAGAAAGCGAATAAGTTCAAGGTGATGAGCACATTATCGGCATTGTTAGCAATAATAACCTTCTTCCTAACACAGGATATAACATTACAGATGACACTCATCGATATGTGGACAATCCTACACGTAGTATACGTTCTCTTCCAGTTTGGCCTTATGGCAGTAGCAGGAGGAAAGAAAAAAGGTAGGGATGAAGATTCTAACACACCGGCAAAGGCATAAATAACAATAAAATAGAGTCGTTGCAAATACAATTGTTGCAACGGCTCTATTTTTGTTTAATTACTTATGGAACATGTAGCAAGATTAATTTATTGCTAGCCCCCAAAGTCTTCAAGTAACCTTCGCAGTTGATCTTCACTGTCTATCTTAATGCCTTCGGAAAGTGCTTGGGCATCATCGGGTGGTAGGAGATGTACATATATTTCGTAAACCTCCAATACGGCCCCTTCCTCGTCGAATAGTGCAACCATACTGCCAAATCTGCCAAGATGATAATAATTGGTTACATCCTCCTGTGAGCTAGCAAGAGAATCTGATTGAGGTTGAACCTCAATTACATTTGTTGGGTCTGGGATTGTAGTACTTATAAGTTCATCTTCATTAACTTCCTGTTGAGCTGTAGATTGGTGGATAGGAAGGTAAACAATTACTGCAGAGCCGGAAATTATCACCGCTGCCGTAATACTTAATAGTGTAATCCATCTCTTCATTTAGCACCTCGTTTATTACTCTTTGTTTGTAGTGTTGACAAAATTGTGAAAATTTATGCTTTAATATAGTCAAACGGATTTGTTTGTGGTAGAATATAAGATAAGTTATTATGACTTGATGAAAATATAGTATTTTTTGGAGCAGATTTTCTTATGCCAAGCTATTCACAAAAACCTCGCAGAAGAGGGGTAACCCCGGGAAATGTAGGTAAACTTATACTAAAAGGTATAGGTAATTTCTTTTTATTAATATTTAGAATGTTAATTATCTTTGGTTGTTTTGGAGTAATTGCCGGTTCTATAGTTGCGGTTATGGTTAGTCTTTATGTTGTTGAGGCAACAGCAGAGGATGATACTCTCCTAGACCTCGGTAGCCTCAAACTAAGCTATACAACGATACTCTATGCCAAAAATCCTTCAACAGGCGAATATGAAGAATATGAGAGGCTTGTTGATGATGAAAATAGAATTTGGGTTAACTACGATGATATATCGCAAAATATGGTTAATGCAATCGTAGCCGTTGAAGACGACAGTTTTTGGGAACATAGTGGTGTTAACTATGTTCGTACGGTTGCTGCAGCTATAAATGAATATACTCCTTTTGCGATATTGGGTGGAGGAACTCAGGGTGCATCTACACTTACTCAACAGCTGGTAAAGAATATTACCAATGAAAACGAAGTTGATGCAATGCGTAAGGTTCGAGAAATATTCCGTGCCATGGCGCTTGAGAATCGTTACTCAAAAGAAGTTATAATGGAAGCTTACCTAAATGTTTTCCGACTATCCGGTAACATTGCGGGTGTTGAGGCAGCAGCAAATATATACTTTGGAAAAACTGCTGCTGAACTTTCGGTAACCGAAGCTGCAATGATAGCAGGTATAACCCAATCACCGGTTCAGTACGACCCTTACAAAAACCCTGAAAATTGCCTTGATCGACGGAATACAGTTCTCTACCATATGAACCGAGTTGGATATTTAACAGATGAAGAATACGAATTTGCAGTAGAACAACCACTTGGCCTAATATCTACAACCGAGCCGGTTACAACCGAGATAGTTGTGGAAAACGAGGAAGGTGAGATTGTAGAAACAACCGAAGAAGAGGCTCTTGCACAGGCTGTGGAAGGCGAAACAGTTGATAGTGATGTTAGCGTTACAGTTGACGAGGATGGCACCATAGTTCGAACCAAAGGTGTTTATAGCTGGTATACCGACATGGTTATCGGTGATGTTATTGACGATTTCGTTGAGCATCAGGGAATGACACGAGATGCCGCTTCTGATCTGGTTTATAACGGTGGATTAAGAATATACCTACCAATAGATCTTACCTTGCAGGAAGCTATGGATGATCTTTATACAGACCCTGCCATGTATCGGGAGTTTTATCCCGAGATGGAGACAGAAATGGTCGATTATAACAACGAGCTTATTCTTGACGATGCAGGGAATCCGATAATGGTTACTCCGGAAATTGCCATGGTATCGGTGAACATGAAGGGCGAGATTGTTGCTGTTGTTGGTGGCTTTGATGAAAAGGAGCAGGACCGCGTTCTTAACCGTGCGGTAGACAGCGTAAGGCAGACAGGTTCAACCATGAAACCGATAGGTTCTTATGCGCCTGCACTTGACTATAACTATATTTACTACTCCAAGCTATATTCAGATACTTCCCTCGAACCATCGCCTGAAACGGGGAATAAAGCATGGCCTACAAACTATGGAAATACTACGTCGGGTAACCTAATAACGGTTCAGTCGGCTATTTCACGTTCACTAAACACCATTGCTGTTAGGGTTTTACAACAATTTGGAGTTGAAACTAGCTTTGATTTCCTAACAGAATCATTACAGATAAGCACACTTTATGAAAGCCTGGAGGTAAATGGACAGATAATGACCGACGTTGGTCTTGCACCACTTGCTCTTGGGGCTATGACCGAAGGTGTCGCACCGGTTGAGATGGCTGCTGCTTATGCTATTTTTGGAAGCGGAGGTAAATTTACCACACCACATAGCTATACCAGCATCGAAGACTTTAATGGTGAACTAGTTATGGAACCTGTAGTAACAACTACACAGGCCATTAAATCTGAAACCGCCATGATTATGAATAAACTGCTAGAAACTGTTTTAACACAGGCCGGTGGTACAGGTTACGGAATGGCGCCGGAGAGAATACCGTCGGTTGGTAAAACCGGTACAACGTCGGATGATAAGGACCACTGGTTTATCGGAGTTACTCCGTATTATTCAACAGCAACATGGTGGGGATACGATGAACCACAAGAACTACCATGGAAAGGTTCTGATTACGACATTCATCCACCAACACGTGCCTGGGAGTGGGTTATGAATGAGGCTCAGGCCGACCTTGAGTTTATGGCGTTTCCAACCTCCGATAATGTTGTTGAGATGGCCTATTGTACAACTTCGGGCATGCTCGCAGCAGAGGGTTGCCCACGAGCAACCGGATACTATAACAGAGATAGCCTACCACCGGTTTGTACCTCAAACCATGCAGATCCGGCTGTGCCTGTAGTGTAACTTGATTTTGGCGTATTTGGAGGGGTTATGATATCTTTAGTCGGCTATAGCGGATTTGTTGGCTCCAACCTTAAAGCACGCGCTAATTTCGACAAGCTTTATAATAGTAAAAACATTGGGGAGGCCTTCGGGTCCTCCCCTGATGTGCTGTTTTACAGCGGTCTGCCGGCTGAAAAATTTCTTGCTGATAAGTTTCCTGAAAAGGATAAAGCGAGGGTGGAACAGGCAGCAAAAAATATTACTGCTATAAACCCAAAGAGAGTTATACTCATTTCTACTGTTGATGTTTATAGAGATACAGATAATCGCACCGAAGATGAACTTATTCCGGCCGAAACACCATACGGAAAAAATAGGTTATGGTTAGAAAATTTTGTTTGCGAGAATTTTAGAAACTATAATATTATACGCTTGCCGGGACTTTTTGGTGAAAACTTAAAAAAGAATTTTATCTACGACTTATTAGTTTATGCACCATCTATGCTAACAAAGGATAAAATAGCCGAACTTGGTAATATAAACCGTAAAATATACGAAATGTATACTGAGCAAGAAAACGGTTTTTTTCGAATAAATGCAGATGTTGATGGAGCAGAGTCGAAACAGCTGTTTAAAGAGCTCGGTTTTTCTGCATTAAAATTTACCGATTCACGCGCATTATTTCAGTTCTATAACCTTAATAATCTTTATAGTGACATTGAGATTGCGATTAAAAACGATATAAAGGTTATTAATATAGCAACCGAACCACTTACAGCATCGGATGTTTATCGCTATATCACACAGAAAGAGTTCGTGAATGAGTTAGCAAAACAGCCTCCTTATTATAACTTTAAAACAAAGCACTTTGAGGTATATGGAGGCAGAGATGGATACCTTTATTCTAAGGATGAAATCCTTGAAGACATAAAGCGATTCGTAGAGGGAAGCAATCTATGAAGTTATCAATTTCAAACATTGCATGGGATAAAGAGTATGATCTAGAAATATATCGGTATATGCAGGAAAGAGAGATTACCGGATTAGAGATTGCACCAACGAGATTATTCGAAAAGCCATATAGCAATATAAACGAGGTGGCAGAGTTAAGCAGTAACCTAAAGAAGGAACACAACCTTGCTATATGTAGTATGCAAAGTATATGGTATGGTAGAAGTGAAAGCATATATAACGCGCAGGAAAGAAAAACAATCTACGATTACAGCCTTTCGGCTATTGAATTTGCAGCGGCAGCAAATATAGGTAATATAGTTTTTGGCTGCCCTAAAAACCGAAATATCCCTGAAGATAAACATAGTAACGACATTATTACAGACAAAGAGTTAGCTTTCAGAATTGCAGAAGAATTTTTGTTTAGGCTTGCTGAATACTCTTATGAAAATGGAACCGTTTTTGCTGTAGAACCTAACCCAGATATTTATGGAACAAACTTTATCAACACAACACAAGAGGCTTTTTCACTTGCTAAAAAAATTAATTCGAAAGGGTTAAAGGTTAATGTTGATATTGGAACAATGATAAACCAGGGGGAATCCCCAAAGATATTATTAGAGAATAAGGAGCTTGTTAATCATATTCATCTAAGCGTGCCTTACCTTGAATATGTAGAATATCACCCGATACATGAAGAAATAAAGACGGTTTTATCAGATATGAAATATAAGAAATATCTGTCGATAGAGATGAAAAATTTTAAAAATATTGACAGGGTTAAAACGGCATTAGATTATCTTGTGGAGTTTTTTAAGGATGAAAAAAACACATAGAAGTTCATTAAGAGGCGTTCCGGACTACGACTGTATTGAATTTAATAAAAAGGGCTCAGATTATTGCCTGTTAATTCCGATAATAAATGAATGTGAGAATATAACAAAGCAGCTAAAACGAGCAGCAAAGCATGGTATAGGCGATAATATTGACATTATAGTTTGTGATGGCGGCTCAACCGATGCAGGCACCGAGCCAAACTTGTTAGAGAGCCTTTCGGTAAATACGCTCATAGTTAAAAAGGGAGAGGGGAAGCAGGGTGCACAGCTTAGATGTGGTATACATCTTGCTATAGAACGCAGATATAGAGGGGTGCTTACTATCGATGGCAATAACAAGGATTCGATAGAGCACTGTGGTAGAATTATAGATAAGTTGGAGCAAGGTTTTGACTTTGTTCAGGGATCTAGATATGTATCGGGAGGGGTTGCAGAAAATACTCCAAAGGCACGACATCTTGCAGTAACATTAATACATGCGCCGATTATTTCGTTAACTGCAGGCAAACATTTTACCGATACCACAAACAACTTTAGGGGCTACTCGATGCATTATCTAAAACACCCTCAGGTGAAGCCATTAAGGGCGATTTTTAGTGGTTATGAACTACTGGCATATCTGTCTGTTAGGGCGGCACAGCTTGGTCTTCCCTGCTGCGAGGTTCCGGTTGAACGTAGATATCCCGAAAAGGGGGCAGTTCCCACCAAGATAAGTCCTATAAAGGGCAATATTGATCTATTTAAAATATTGTTGTTAAATGCCACAGGAAGATATAAACCCGGGAGTTAAGTTGAAACACTACGATAAGATTATAATAGGTGCAGGACTGTATGGATTATACAGTGCGGTGTTTTGTGCGAAAAAAGGCGAAAAGGTGCTCGTACTTGAATGCGACGATCGCCCTTTTTCTCGTGCTACATATATTAATCAGGCAAGGGTGCACATGGGCTATCACTATCCCAGAAGCCTTTCTACCGCTGTTAAATCTAGAGGCTATTTTGACCGTTTCTGTGAGGATTATCCTGACAGTATCAAGAATGATTTTACTAAGATCTATGCAACATCAACGAATTATTCGTGGACTAATGCGAAGTGCTTCAGAAAATTTTGCAACGATTGCAACATCCCCTGCACCGAAATATCTCCTGACAGCTATTTTAAAGAGGGTTTATGCGATGGTAGTTTTATTACCAAGGAATATACCTACGACCACAAGATACTTTTAGAATATCTGTATAAGGATATAGAATTACTTGGAGATTTTATAGATATCATCTATAGCTGTGAGATAACTTCAATTCAGGCGGTAGACAAACAATATATTATCGAATTAAAGGATAAAAGAACATTTATGAGCAATTTTGTTCTTAATTCTACCTATGCTTCGGTTAATCAGATTAACACAATGGCAGGTTTTGAAAGCTTTCCAATTAAATATGAGCTATGTGAAATAATATTATGTAGGGTTAACGGCTTGTTGGATAATGTTGGTATTACCGTTATGGATGGACCGTTCTTTTCCATAATGCCATTTGGGAAAAGTGGGCTACATTCGCTAACCTCGGTAACATTTACCCCACATCTTACATGTTTTGATCGACTACCGAGCTTTCAATGTCAACAGGAAGCAGGAGACTATTGTTCGCCGCAGCGCCTTGGTAACTGCAACAATTGTGAACACCGTCCTCCTACGGCATTTCCGTATATGTCCCAACTTGCACGAAAATATTTAAAGGAGGTATTGTCGTTTGAGTATCATAGCTCGCTTTTTTCTGTTAAACCAATTTTAAAACTAAGTGAGATTGACGACAGCCGCCCTACAGTTATAAGAAAACTGTCTCATAATCCGACATTTGTTAGTGTTTTATCGGGAAAAATTAACACAGTCTACGACCTAAAGGAGGTGCTTTCGGGTGAATGATAAAGAAAAAAACTTTATATCTGCAGTAGTATACTGCTATAATTGCGGCGTTAATGTAGCCGAGTTCCTATTGGGCTTGCAAGCATCTTTAACCGAACACTTTGAAATGTTTGAGATAATTTGTGTTAACGATTGCTCAACCGATAACACGGTAGAGCAAATAAAAAGTGCGGGGCTTGTGAATGTTACTGTTATAAATACCAGCTTTCATCAGGGTTTAGAGTCGGCAACAATTGCGGCTGTAGATCTTGCTATAGGAGACTTTGTTTTACAGCTGGATGATACCAATAAAGATTATGACGAGAACTTAATATATTGCCTATACCAAAAGTCTCTAAAAGGACACGACATAGTTTTTGCCGTTCCAAGTGTAGGCGTTCAGGCCAGTTCAAGGATATTTTATTCATTATTTAATCGGTTTTCTAACTATGAGTATAAGATTAAAACCTCACATCTATCTATAGTTAGCCGACGAGCCATCAATCGAATGAAAGAAATTGGAATTAAAACAGTTTACCGCAAAGCAGTTTGCGCCTCGGCTGGGTTAAGAATAGGAGATGTGGACTATCGACCCAATAATCGAAGTAAGCATAACGTAGCTACAGGAAGAATTAAAAGAGAGCTTGCAACAAACAGCCTTATTCTTTTTACCGATATTGCATATAAGGTTAGCATCATACTCTGCTCTGCAATGATTGCCTTGCTATTATTCAGTGCTGTGTATATTGTAATAGTTTGGCTACTAGGTGATCCGATTGCAGGTTGGACAACAACCATGGCACTTCTATCATTTGGTTTTTTTGGTATTTTTCTAATTCTTACCTTTATAGTTAAATACATGGCGCTTGTACTGAATCTTGTGTTCAGCCGAAAAGAATATTTAGTGGAAAACATTGAACGATTCAACAAAAATTAATAAAAACCGCTGTAGCAAATGTACCGACCCCAAAAAGTTAGACCTAAGAATCTAACTTTTAGGAGGTCGGTATTTTCATGGCAAAATATAGTTATGAATTAAAAAAGAAAGTAGTACAAGAATATTTAGAAGCAAAAGGAGGATATAAGTATTTAGCGAAGCGAAACGGAATTGCAAATAAATGCATATTGCAAAATTGGGTAAAAGCTTACAGAGAATTTGGCGATGAGGGATTAATGCGTTCAAGAAAAAAGACAAAATACACTTTTGAATTTAAGTTAAATGTGGTAGAATTGTACTTAACGAATGAAGTGTCATATCAGGAACTTGCATTAAGTGTAGGGATAAACAATCCATCATTATTAGTTAGATGGGTAAATGATTTCCGTATCGCAGGTCCTGATGCACTTCGAGAAAA
>CAYJBH010000055.1:0-12807 GCA_964368625.1 uncultured Oscillospiraceae bacterium | reverse complement strand
GCAAATTTTTTGGACTGTCGAAAAAACCATGAAGGTCTGCAACGCAAAAAAATTGCTATAAACTTAGTAAATCCTATAACAACGTGGTAAGGGTAACTTATAGTAACCACACGATTTCAGCGCCACCCACACAATGGATGAAGAGAGTGAACACAGGAAAAAGCGGTGAGTTTACAAGCGCCCTGTGTGAACGAACGCCTTTGTGTGGAAAAGGAGCTGTAGCGTAACGGTGTGAACCGTTATTTTTTGCTACACAAAAAAATCGCTGCGAACTTAGTGAAGCTCACAGCGACGTGGAGCGGATGATGGGAATCGAACCCACACGACCAGCTTGGAAGGCTGGAGTTCTACCACTAAACTACATCCGCATCTATTGAATTAACGTTATTATTATACTATAACCTTTTGCTTTTGTCAATCATTATTTTTATTAACTTTTTTATCTATACTTTTTTTCCTGTTTAAAGGATATAAAAAATACAGTGTGGCGTTATCACACTGTATTTTAAATAAATCCCTACAAATAATTATGCAGCCTTGGTGAATGCAAAGCCTTCAACCGAGGTTAAGGTCTCGCCATCTAACACAAAGGAATCGGATGCTGTTTCTGCACCTTCTTCATAAATATTTAGTGCATCGTCGGAAACTTCCCATGTTCCGGATAGAATCGCTTCTGCAATCATCTCATCCATCATTGACTTTGTTTGAGCCATTGCATCCTCGGTAAACTCGTCCCATGTCATGCCTAAGGAGGACTCAATGTTTAGGTCGAATTCTTCCTCGCTTAAACCGGACTCGGCTAATGCTGCAGCCTTAACATCGTCAAAAACTACCGATAGATCGGAATATAGCTTATCTTCATCGGCAAGAGTAACGTTTAGGCTAAAGCTGTTATCCTCGTTAACCTCAAGTGTTGCTAGTAGCTGAAAATCAATTGTTGTTCCCTCAACTTCGGTAGATTCATCATAGGTTGTCTGCCATACACCTAAATACTGGTCTGTTCCCTGGCAACCAGTTAAGGTTAATACCAAAAATGCTAATGTTAATACAATAGTTAAACTTCTCTTCAATTTTTTACCTCTAATTCTTTTTGTTTGCTCGATAAAACAGTTAACGCTATAATCTTTTATCAAACCCTATGTGCAAAAGTCATCTATCAATTTTTAGTTATTTACGCCAAAATGGCAACTATAAATTTGTGCAAATTAACGACTTGCGATACTTATTATACATCACATTGAAGAAGTTGTCAACTGTTTATTTTAACTGCTTTATTCATAGCCTTCAAAATCTTATTTATTTAGTGCATCGGCAATGTATTCTGTGGGATATTTTGGGTGGAACTGTCTTCTTATTCCGGAATGTGTTTCGGTAACATGTTTTGTTACACCGCCTGCTCCTGCCGAAATAACGGTATGCAGTTCATCCATCATATAAACGTTGTAAAGGCATTCATAGCCTTTTTTTGCATAGCCAACATTCTCGAGATTTGCCGGTGTTTTTTTCTGACGGTATATATAGTAAGGGTTATAGCTACAGAGCATCTCATCCCTTAGCTTCATCATCTCCAGTATGTGTGGGTTAGCATTAAAGTCTCCACCTGATAAAAGTGAGCCGCTTTTTTTAGTAAAACTATGAACCGTAATGCTTTTTGGATTTAACAATAACGTTTGTTTAAGGCTGTATAAAAAACCTTCAGCGGTGTCGCCCGGCAAACCTGCAATTAAATCCATATTAATGTTTTCATGCCCCTGCTCAATAGCCTCGTTATAGCAACGCATAAAATCATCAGAATTATGGTGCCTGCCGATAGTTTTTAAAACATTGTCACAAAAGGTTTGAGGGTTTATAGATATTCTGTCTACTCCGGCATCCTTAATAATTCTTAGTTTTGCTGCATCGGTACAGTCTGGTCTGCCGGCCTCAACGGTGAATTCCTTTCGGTTAGGAAAAAGCTCGTTAACAGCGCACAGCAGCTCAAAAAGTAATTCCGATTCGATAGCCGTTGGTGTACCGCCCCCTATGTATATTGTCTGCAAATCTCTGTTGCTGTATTCTCTCGATATCTCCTGTAGCTCATTTATCAAAAGATGGATATATTTGCGCATCTCCTTTTTGTTGTTTGAAGCCATGGATATAAAGCTACAGTATTTACAGCGAGAAGGGCAATAGGGAACCGAGATATATAAGCTGTAGTTAGTTATGTTTTTACTTATATCCATTGTGTTTTGGGTATCATAGCAACGTCTAAGCAGCTCTGCCTTGTCTAACGATACATCAAAACGGTCAATAAGATCGGATACCGCCTCGTTTTGCGACATTCCACCCTCAACACGTTTGCGATAAAGCCATAGCGGACGAACCCCACATAGTAATCCCCATGGTGGTTTAATTCCGGTATACTCCCTGAGAAAGGTGTAGATAAAATATTCGAGATTATCGGTTTTTCCAAGCTTAGTTAGTGTTTTGCCGCCACATTTAAGTACCAAAAAAGCCTTGTCTCCTCGGCTTCGTTGGTAGATATAATCATCGCCATGCCTCTTATCGTGGCAAAGCTCAATGTTTGGGTAGAAAAGCCTAATTATGTTTTCAGCCTTATATTTATTTACATAGTCTTTTAGAAAAAGCCTCATCGCTACAAGGCTTCCTTCATGTATGGGTTATGTTTTCGTTCATCACCAATGTTGCCAAAGCTCTCATGGCCGGGATAAACCGTGGTATCACTCGGAAGCTCAGATAATCTTTTAAGACTTTTTAGCATAATGCTATAGTCACCACCAGGTAGATCACATCTTCCGCAGTTGTGGTAAAACAGGGTGTCACCTGCGAAGAGATGGCCCATGGTGTAAAAACATAGGCTGCCCGGTGTGTGCCCCGGGGTTGATAACACGCAGAGCTCGGTTTTACCAACCATTATCTTGTCGCCATCCTTAAGAAACTCGTCGGGCTGCATCTCGAAATGTGCTGCATCCTCCCTCGACATAAATAGCTTAGCTCCGCCCATACGAAGCTGTTCAACCGAGGTAACATGGTCGAAATGTCCGTGGGTTAACAGAATTTTCATCTTACCAATATCATACCTTGAATATTCATTAAAATCTGCCGCAGGGTCGATAACAACAAGGTCATCCCCCTCAGTTAAAATAAAGCTGTTGGTGCAGTAGGGAGGGTCAGCCACTATATGTTTAATTTCCATCTTTTCTCCTTTTTATCTTCTATCTATGCTGTGAACATCCCTAATCTTTTTAAGCTTACCCAGAACGGTGTTTAGGTGGTCGAGATTAGATACCGATATCGTTATGGTAAAATCAGCATTTGCACCATCGCTCGACTGCCTAGCATTTAGGTTAACGATGGGTACCTTCATGTTGGCAAGAGCAACGGTTATGTCGGCAAGAACACCATTTCGGTTAATTGCAGATATCTCTAGCATTGCGTTAAAGTCTACCTTAACATCTCCCGCCCAGTGTGCCGATAGCCATCGAACGCTGTTTTCAGGAGAATCTTTGCCGCGTTGGTAGTTGGAACACTCCTGCTTATGAATTGCAACTCCGTGTCCGCGTGTAATAAATCCAACAATATTATCGCCAGGAAGAGGGGAACAACACTTTGCAAATTTCACAAGACAGTTATCAATGCCTTCAACAATAACGCCCTCGTTTGAACGCTCCTTTTTTGCAGGTATAGCAAAAACATCGGCTGGGTCTTTTGCCTTAAATATCTTGGCATACTCCTCTTTAAGGCGAGACATAACCTTGGTTAGGGTAATTCCGCCATAACCAAGTGTGGAGTAAAGTTCATCCACCGAGTGCAATCTTTGTCTTTTGGCTATATCAAAAAGAACCTGTTCTTTTTCTTCGGGGGTGAATGATATACTAATACGGCGAAGTTCCTTTTCAATCATATCGCGCCCCTGCTCGATATTTTCCTCTCGGCGCTCCTTTTTAAACCAGGTTCTTATCTTGTTTCTTGCCTCACTGGTTCTAACTATACTTAGCCAGTCTCTTCCCGGACCCTTGTTTTCCGGGCCGGTTATAACCTCTATAATTTCGCCATTTTCTAAAACATGATCGATAGAAACAAGCCGCCCACCAATCTTTGCACCAACCATGCGGTTGCCAACCTGAGAATGAATTGCATAGGCAAAGTCGATTGCGGTAGCACCGATAGGTAGGGTAACAACATCTCCACGTGGCGTAAAAACGTATACCTCCTGTGGAACAAGCTCGTATTTTATATTTCTAATGATCTCATCGCTGTCGGCGGAATCTCCGTCTTCATAAAGAAGCTGTCTTACCCAGGATAGCCGCTCTTCCAGTCGATCATCGCCGGTAACGCCGGCCTTATACTTCCAGTGTGCAGCAACTCCAAATTCGGCAGTTCGGTGCATATCGAAAGTTCTTATCTGAACCTCTACCGGCGTTCCGCCCGGGCCTACAACCGTGGTGTGCAGGCTTCGGTATAGGTTCGGCTTTGGAGTAGATATATAATCCTTAAAACGGTTTGGTACCGGATGAAAAAGATCATGGATAATTCCAAGCGCACTATAGCAATCGCCAACATTATCAACAATAACACGTAGTGCATAGATATCGAATATTTCATCGAAATCCTTATTATCAATAAACATCTTACGGTATATTCCGTAAACACTTTTTATCCTGCTTTCAAACTGGGCATTTTTTATTCCGCCCTCCAGAATTCCTCTTTCAACCTCCTGCGTTACCCTTTCGATATATTGCTTCGTTTCACCGGTATTGCCCACCGCCTCGGTAATCTCGTTGTAGCCAAAGCGGTCTAGATAGAAAAGGCTTCGATCCTCAAGCTCCTCTTTAAGCTTTTTCATACCAAGCCGATATGCAATAGGCGCATAGACTTCCATCGTTTCAAGAGCGGTGCTTAGCTGTTTTTTTGGGGGAACAGCATCCAGTGTTCTCATGTTGTGGATACGGTCACACAGCTTAATTATCATAACCCTTATGTCGTTACTCATGGCAAGAAGCATCTTGCGAAGATTTTCTGCCTGCTGTTCCGCTATCGAGGAAAAGGAGATAGCACCAAGCTTTGTAAGTCCATCCACCAGCTCAGCAACCTCAGCCCCAAACTTTTTCTTAACGGTATCCAGTGACACCTCGGTATCCTCAACAACATCGTGCAGCAATGCCGCAACTATTGAGGGGGTATCCATACCAAGCTCAACCTGTAAGAGGGCAACGTTAAGAGGATGTATTATATAAGGCTCGCCTGATTTTCTAAGCTGACCATCATGAGCCTCGTTAGCCATAACATAGGCGTTATTAACGGCATCAAGATCGATGCCTCGATTTTGCGACTCTATTCGTTCCTTTAATACTTCATAGGTCAATTTGCCAACCCTCCGATAACCGAACTCTCATCTAAACTTCTTTTTTGCGGGTTTTCGGTTTTTAAAATAACTCCATCTTTTTCATAGATAAAACCAAGCTCTATCAGTCCTAGTATTGCCGATAAAACCCTACCGGAATCATCCGGATTGAAGGAGCACAAAAAACTAGCCATATCGATTGCCGAACTTCCCTCAATCGACCTAAATACCTTCGCGGTAAAATCCCTATCGGGGTATAAACAGTTTTTTTCCTCACAGCTTAAAGTTCTGCCATAATAATATTCTGAAAAAAGCTTAACATTCTCACAAAGCCTTTTAGACATTTCTTTAGGCCTTATCTCCTTTATTAATAAAGAGAGATTATCGCCGGAAGCCGAGCTATAGATGGATAGCTCTAATAATAAATCTATCCTATCGCCGGCCTTATAGCCAAGCGAAGCGGGAGTTCTTGAAAAACAGGTAGCCCAATATTTTTCGCCTTTATGTACAAAGCATATTCTACAATGTTGATCCTTCATTGCAGTTACCTTTTCAATAACAACATCGGTTACCATAAAGGTAGGAGTTCGATTTTCCTGCCCAAAAGGCTCAAAAGCCTTTAGTGCTATAACATCATTAATCGAAATGGAATCGGTTATTAATCCGTCGGCTGTAACCCTGCGCAATGTAGAGTTAGACATTGCCGATACAGCATACCGATTTATTGCCTCCCTAAACCGTTCGCAGTTTTCCCTTTTTATCGAAAGTCCTGCGGCAAGGGTGTGTCCACCAAACCCTATCAGCAACTCATTACAGCTACAAAGTGCATCGTAAAGAGAAAAGCCATCAAAAGAGCGACCGCTTCCCTTGCCCTCATCGCCCGAGAGAGATATTACGATGGTTGGCTTGCTATAACTGCGCATCAACCTGGCGGCAGCAAGGCCAATAACCCCCTCGTGTATATCATCGGCAAACAAAACGAGAATAGGGCTGCGATTTTGTTTTTCTGCCTCTATTGTTAGCTGTTCAATAACGGCAAGCTCGGTATTACGACGTTCAAGATTGCATTCCTCTAGCTTTTCAGCTAGGTAGTAACACTCCTCTTCATCGGAAGATAGAAGCAATGCAAGTGCCGCTGCGGGATCCTCCATTCTTCCGGCCGAGTTTAACCTTGGGCCTATCGTAAAACCTAACGTAGTTGAGGTAACCTCCCTCTCAATCTGTTTTGCAGAGGTAAGAATTGCAACTATCCCCTCACTTGGTGATTCATTCATAACCGAGAGTCCCGCCTTAACGATGGTTCGGTTAAGCCTGTTAAGGGGCATAACATCGCAAACCGTTCCAAGAGCGGCAAGCTCTGCATATTCGTATAGTATCTCGTTAACAGAGCAACCCTCCATTGCGGCAACAAGGCATAGTGCAACACCGGCACCTGAAAGGGTATCATATCCACTGTCGTCGTCAACCCGTTTGGGATTAACTATGGCATCGGCACAGGGTAGGGTTTCGGGAGGCTGGTGGTGGTCGGTAATAATAAAGGTTATATCGTTATCCTTTGCAAGCTGTGCGGCGGATTGAGCCGAGATGCCATTATCTACCGTAATAATTAGATTAACGCCTTTTTCCTTTAGCTGTAAAACAGCATCCTCTGTTATGCCGTAACCTTCTTCTATGCGGTTGGGAAGCTTGTAATAAACGTCGGCTCCAATGCCCTCAAGGTAGTTCATCATAATAGCCGAGGCTGTTATGCCATCTACATCGTAGTCACCGAAAACAACTATTCTTTGCTCTGTTTCTACAGCTTCCAAAATTATTAGAGCGGCTGCATTAATATCTTTTAAACGAAAAGGATCTATAATTTCCTGCTCGTTCGGATCGCCACGCAGCTCCTTAACCATCTCGAACAGTGAACCTTTAACGGTTGGAATATCCCAGATTTTATATTCAAGATTTATCATTAAGCGCTCTACCTCTCTAATTTTTTTCCACTAAACCAGCTGATATCACTCAATCTCTATCGCAACGGTGTATTCACCTACCGCAAAAATATTGTCGGTGGTTGGTATCTGAATTTTAACAGGAACCTCCTGAACCCCCTGGGTTACATTTATATCGTCGGAATCAATCTCGCCGATAACGGTTCCGCTTGCAAGGCCTTCCAACGTCTCGATATCACCGATAAGGGTAACATCCTGTATTACAAGATTATCAAGATTAATTTCCATTCCGGCGATGGGGTTTTTAATTCTAAAGTCTTCAACTAAAACGGTTCGCTCCGAGAGGGTTTTGGTATCAAAAACAACCTGAGCAGTGTTTATGTTATCGATGTTAGTAAATCCAGATGGAAGAACAACATCAAAGGTGTAGTTTGCATTCATAGTAAATGCTTTAAGATCGATATATCCAAGAAGAAGATCTCCTGCCTGGTCGATATCATCCTCAGCCCCGGAAACCTGTAACGTTTTTGGAGTTATCTCATAATCTAACGAACTTGTGTCAAATCCGTCGGGAGCATTTATAAACTCAACCTTGGTATTCATTGTTCCCATCTTTTGAATAGGGATAGAGATATCAGCCTCGGTAGCATTCAAGGTTAGCCCTGTGGCAATAATCTCGCCACCATCTACGTCATAAAGTACAATTTCACCGGAGCTAACAGTTCTCTCGGATAAAGGCTCAGAGCCCTCGTAACTAACAACGGCAGAGGCTATCCTCTCAATTTCAGACTGCGAGCCCTGTATTGTTATCTCGGCAGGTGTTGCTGAGGGTATTCCTGCGATATACCCCTCTTCGATAACAATATCACTAATATCTACTGTTACCGGAATGGAGATATTCTCTATTCTATCAACAACAATGTCGACGGTAAGTGGCGTAATTGATAGAATTGAAAAGTCGGCATAGCTATCTGCCTTGCTAACCGATACCGGAAGAGAATAACTGCCGGGACCGGTTACCGTGTCGTATCTAACCGTAACATTAAAGTCAGACGCTCGAAGGCTTCCCACCAAAGTACGGTTACCGGTTACCATAATATCAATGGTCGCCTCGGGCGTTTCTATTATACTAAGCCCCTGAGACTTAACTGCGGCCTCGCCAACATCAAAGCTAACAGGCACATCCTCAACAACGCCGTCATGCTGGGTCTCCACCGTGCTAACGGTGTAATACCAACAAATAATCGCAACTATTACCGAAAAAACCAGATTAAATTTTCTAGACTCAAAAAGTCGAGATAGGTTTGGTGCATTAGGCTTCTTCATTTCCGCCCTCCTCTAGGGTTGTGTTTTCGGTAGCCTTATCCTTTTTTAATAGTTTACCAATATATGATTTAAGTCCACGACTGGTATCATCGCCTTTTTTCTTTGGAACAAGCTCCTCTACCAACATGGAGTAAAGGCTAGAACGATTTATTCTTCTGATAAGAACGCCGTTTTTAGCCATAGAAACGGTTCCGGTCTCCTCAGATACCACAACGGCAATAGCATCGGTCATCTCGGCAATGCCAAGCGCAGCACGATGCCTTGTACCCAGGTCTTTACTAAGCTCAATATTACCGGAAAGTGGCATAACACAGCCGGCACTAAGTAGGCGAGCATCTGCAATAATCGCCGCGCCATCATGTAATGGTGAGCCGTTAAAAAAGATGTTGCACAATAGCTCGGTTGAAACATCTGCATTAATTCTGGTGGCATTTCTGCTATAGTCATATAGATGCGAGCTTCTCTCTAAAACTATTAATGCACCGGTTTGTTTATCTGACATCTGCTGAACAGCGTCACATACAGAAGTAACCGTTTTTAACCATTTATCCCGAAACCCTTCTTCGGTATACCTACGGGTAAAAATATTGTTGCCTAAAAACCTTGCTCTTCCCATCTGGTCGAGTCCTCGTCTTATCTCGGGTTGGAACAAAACAAATAGTGCAATAATTCCAAAATCTAAAACTGTTTGCAAAAAATAGCCAAAGGTTCGCAGCCCAATCTCGCCGGCAAATATATTGGCGGCAAACAGAAACAGAATTCCCTTAACAACCTGACTGGTGTTAGTGTCTTTAACAATTACAATAAGGGCATATACCACTATTGAAACAATTATGATATCCAGAATATCACGCAATTCCATTGTGCTTATAAGAAAAAAGGTGTCAGCAATCCATTCGCTCATAACTTTATCCTCGCATTTCTGTTGTTAATGATCATGTTACCCTCTCATGTTAATAAATACTGCTAATACCATTTATTCTTCGATAAAAGCCACGGCAACGCAGGATATACCCTCCTTGTTTCCGGTGAATCCTAACCCCTCTTCGGTTGTAGCCTTAACCGAAACTGAATTTAACGAGATACCGGTTGCATCAGATATATTCTTGCGCATGGCCAGAATGTATGGAGCTATCTTTGGTTGTTGGGCAATAACCGTGCTATCGATGTTAATAATTCTGTAGCCCTGTTTTCCAAGCAACAATGATACCTCCTCTAACAGCCTTATGCTGTTAGCTCCCTTATATTTCGGGTCGGTATCCGGAAAATGTTTGCCAATATCTCCAAGCGCAGCAGCTCCTAACAGTGCATCGGAAATTGCATGGCAGAGAACATCAGCATCGGAATGGCCAAGCAATCCATGTGAGTGCTCAATCTCAACACCACCAAGAACTAACTTTCTATCCAAAACCAGCCGATGAACATCGTATCCCTGTCCTACCCTCATCATTCCTCTTTTCTGTTTTTGAATATCCGCCTTTGTAGTTATCTTGATATTGTCGGCGCTACCCTTCGTTACTAACACCCTGTGACCGGCAGATTCCATAACCATGCAATCATCGGTAGGTGTATCCCCGATGTAATTTTTTGCAGCTAAAAGATAATCTTCTCGATAAAAGGTTTGCGGAGTTTGAACGCTAACCAATCTTTCTCGTGGCGGAGTGCTTTCAACAAATTCACCATCAAGCAACTTTACCGTCTCAACAACCGGAAGCGAAGGGGCGGCAACCCTAACTCTATCCATGGCATCAATAGTATCAACAATAACCTCGGTAGAAACAAATGGTCTTGCTCCATCATGAACAGCAACAACCTCGCCGGTAGCTAAACGAACACCGTTTAAAACCGAATCGAAGCGGTTTTCACCCCCGGCGGTTATCAAGATTGAACGATCTTTTAGTAACTCTTCTAATTCAACCTTGTTATCGCCGGCAACAACTATAATTTCATCAAAGAAACCACAAAAGATAAAGGCATCAACCGACATTTCAATAACGGTTTTTCCGCAGATTGGTAAAAGAAGCTTATCTCTTCCAAAGCGGCTGCTTTTTCCTGCGGCAACAATAACCGCAGATGTTTTTCTGCCATTATACATTTTTGCCTCCAAGCCCCGAAACCGCCAGAGCCGGGAGCGATATAATAAGTGATATAACGGTAACAGTTGGGTTAAAAACATCGGTAAAAACAACCGAAACAATAACCGCAATAAGCAAAATAATAACCCTTAAGATATAAAAAATCTGCCAACTCTTGTTAAACCTTGCGGCAAGAAAAAGCATGATATCTGCTAAAGCTGCGGCAGAAAATCCTAAAATAAGCGCAAAAACCACCCGGGCTGTCATGGCGCCGGCTAAAAGATAGATTAGCCCAACCACAATAACCCCAATGGCGGTAAAAAATAATGCTTTAATAAGATGTTTTGGTTGCATTTTAACCCTTTGTAGGAAATAGACTCCCACATATATAATCTAAAGTAAAAATAAATAGTTACTTAATTTGAAAAACAATACAGATAATCGAGCAAAAATTTTGTTTATCAAGGCATAGGATTGAGCAATCCTTTATGCCTTGAGATTAACGATAATGCATTTATCGTATAACAATTTAGATAAACAAAACTTTTGCCGATAAGAAGTGTTATTTTTTAAGCTAAATAACGATAAAAGGATGTCAACCCCTCAAACCGTCCAAATAACGTAGGTTGGGATGACATCCTCGCATTTAAAGAAAAATTATTTTAGCTCAACTTTTGCGCCGGCTTCTTCTAACTTCTTCTGGATTTCTTCAGCATCAGCCTTAGAAACAGCTTCCTTAACAGCCTTAGGTGCGTTATCAACTATTTCCTTAGACTCTTTAAGACCTAGACCTGTAACTTCTTTAACTGCCTTAATAACAGCCATCTTGTTACCGCCAACTTCAGCTAGAACTACATCAAACTCAGATTTCTCTTCAGCTGCTGCGCCTGCGTCGGCACCGCCGCCTGCCATCATTACCGGAGCTGCTGCAGAAACACCAAACTCCTCCTCAATTGCCTTTACAAGCTCGTTAAGCTCAAGGACGGTCATGCCCTTAATTTCTTCTATAAACTTTGCAGTATCTGCCATAATATTATACCTTTACCTTTCTAAAAATTTTAATTAATAATTGTTGGGGCATAAAAATTATGCACCCTGCTCTTCTTTTTGCTCGGCTACGCGGGATAGCGAAACAGCAAGTCCGCGAACATTGCCGGAAAGTGCACTGCATAGCATGGAAAGAAGCTGCTCTCTGCTGGGCATTTTAGCCATTGCAGAAACAGTTTCAGCTCCTACAGCCTTACCCTCCATGAAACCGCCCTTAATTGTAAAGACACCCTTGGATTTATCGCTAAAGTCCTGTAGAATTTTTGAAATCTCGATTGCATCTGCATCTACCGTCGCAAGGGCGGTCGATTCCTTTAGGCACTCAGAAAGACTTTCGTATGGTGTGTCCTTAAGAGCAAGTGTTAGCATAGTGTTCTTAACAACACCATACTTAATACCTGCACTACGAAGTTCGTTACGAAGTTTAGTATCATCGGCAACAGATATACCCTTGTAATCTACAAGAACGCCTGAAGTAGACGACATAATCTGCTCGTTAAGGTCAGCAACTAATTTCTTTTTTGCATTTAAAGTTTTTTCACTTGGCATGGTTTTTCACCTCCTTTATACTGATATATTAAAACCTCTCCCCAAAAACGGAGAGAGGCAGCATAAGTTAATACTATAACTACATCCTCTCCTCACGTGGTGCAGAAAATCTGCTTACGACCAAAAAGGTCACCTCGGTCTTTGGATTGGGAGCGTTTATTAAATTGGTGGCTGATAAATTAAAACATCAACCAAAAAGAACCGGAATACTAAACTAATCTTATTCTAAAGCGGCAAGCAAAGCGAGACTCTAATAAAACCTAAAAGTAGCGGTTCAGCTCGCTTGAAAAGCGAGTTAAGAACCAAAAAGTCCTGAAGAATTGACAAGGTCAATTCTTGAGCGGCTTGCTACGCGAGATGTTTACAAAACCTAGAATACCGGAAGAATTGACGTAGTCAATTCTTGGGCGGCTTGCTACGCGAGATGTTTACAAAACCTAGAATACCGGAAGAATTGACGTAGTCAATTCTTGGGCGGCTTGCTACGCGAGATGTTTACAAAACCTAGAATACCGGAAGAATTGACGTA
>CAYJBH010000054.1:0-12849 GCA_964368625.1 uncultured Oscillospiraceae bacterium | reverse complement strand
AATATTTCCAATAGCTCCACCTCCGGTGGAGATAATTTATATTCCCCCGAACCTAAAAGCACGAGAAATATTGAGTTTTTGCTTGCAAAATAACGAACGAAGAGAGTTAATCAATATTTCCAATAGCTCCACCAAAGGTGGAGATAATTTATCCATAAATTACATTAGAGTCGCCCAGTACGGCGCTTATCTGCATCAGCTTTCCGGTTTGTAGCTTAAAGATAACAAGCTCAATGGTATCGCCAATCTCCATTCCGGCAATATGATCGGTAAGATCGTTGTTAGCATGAAGAGTTATATCATCAACCGAAACAATGATATCCTGAACAGCTACACCGTAGTAGTTAAGGTCGCTATATGGTTCTATCTCCATAATCATAAGGCCACCTTCAAGGTCGTAACCCGGTATTTCTGTTGTAATATTGCTAACCGGAACTACGGTTACTCCAAGCTTTGCCTCGCCCTTAATGCTTCCATTCTTTATGAGTTCTTCCAGTATAGGAATAGCCTCGGTAATGGGGATGGCAAATCCTATGCCTTCGTAGTCGAGGCCTGAAATTTTAGCAGAGGTAACGCCTATTATCTGTCCCTGAGCGTTAACAAGCGCGCCACCGGAGTTACCGGGATTAATTGCGGCGGTTGTTTGAAGTAGGTTTGTGTCGGAATCATCGCTGTTTCCGGTGATCTGATTTTTGGGGCGGCTTGGTCCCGAAATTATTCCCTCGGCAATAGAACCGGCAAGTCCTCCGGGTGAGCCTATAGCAACAACCTTCTCACCAATATCTATGTCATCGCTATTTCCAAATGAGGCGGCCGAAAGATCATCAGGTAGATTGATAAGCTGTATAACGGCTATGTCAGAGCTGGGATCGGCGCCAACAAGCTTTGCCTCATAGGTATCACCGGAATTCATAATTACCGAGATGGAGGTGGCATCCTCTATAACATGTTCGTTTGTTATTATATAACCATCCTCGCTCATGATTATGCCGCTACCGTTTCCCGCAATGTTTTGATCGAGGTATACGCGAATTCCAACAACCTGCGGAGCAACCATGTTGTAAATTGTTTCTGTGGTAAGAATGCCATCGGTTACAGCCTCATAGTTAAGCTGTAGCTCCTGCTCGGGTGTAGCTGAGATGGAATCTCCAACGAAATCGTTGTTGTTAACGCCAAATAACCGGTCGCTACGTAAATTCTCGGGAAGCCTACCGGTGCTGTCTAGCAAAAGGTAAAGTATCGTTGCAACCAGCGTAGCAAGAATTAAAATAGAGGCTAAAAAAAACGCTGTAATCAATCCGCCTCTACTCTTTTTTCTCTTTTGATGTATCTGATTGTAGTTGTAACTGTTATGCTCTGTATTCATTCTAAAATCTGTCCCTTTCAAAATATATTTTAACACAGATAAATACCGTGAGATATTATTCTGTTATAGCTCACTGTATAATATATGTATTAAATATAATTTTGAAATGTGTAAATTGTTTGTAAAAACATCAATTTCTTAAAAATATTTTAAAAAAATAGGTCTTTTGAAGGAAATTCGGGCTCACTTGTCAGCCTAATGGAAAGTCGACGCAGTATAGCTTCATCTCCACTGCGAAGCATTGCCGTTGTATGCATATCGCAGTCGGCAATTTTGGGAAGTTGCTCTAATGCTGTTGCTGAAAGTCTGCTTTCTACAGCAGCTATAGAAAGTGCGGTTAAAACATCATCCAGCTTTAATACCGATGAACGACTGCTTAACATGTTCATCTTTAGTCGTAGTATCGGCTCAAGAATGGTGGGAGGGATAAGATGAGCCTTGCTCTCCTGTCCCGCCAAAGTTTTTAGTGCATTTAATATGCAACACGGAACGGCAGTCATTAGATTAGAAGCCTTACCGGTTACAATTCTACCATCCTTTAGCTCGATGGCAGCAGCTGTCATTCCGCTTTCTGTTGCACGCTCTAACGCAGGTGCTACAACCCTACGTTGTTTTGTTGGGTTAAGCTTTAAGGCAGACATTATGCGGTAAATTTTATCAACCTCATCCTTTTTAATCCTGCCCTGCTTATTGTCGCACATAGCACGGTAATATCGTCTTATAATTTCTTGCTTTGCCGCCTCGCGAACCGCTTCATCGTCCCGAATGGCAAAACCAACCATGTTTACACCCATATCGGTAGGAGAGTTATAACAATCCTGATCGTTATAGATGCTCTCTAAAACCGAACGAACAATCGGAAAGGCATCAACATCACGGTTGTAGTTAACTGCATTTAAGCCGTATTTCTCAAGATGGAAGGGATCTATCATGTTTATATCGGCAAGGTCTGCAGTAGCCACCTCGTATGCAAGGTTAATAGGATGGCTAAGCGGAAGATTAAATACCGGAAAGGTTTCAAATTTAGCATAACCACTTTTTATGCCATGAGTCATATCACAGTATATCTGGGATAAACAGGTAGCAAGCTTACCGCTACCCGGACCGGGCGCAGTAACAACCACCAGTGGTTTAGTGGTTTTAATATAGTCGTTACGGCCAAACCCATCTTTGCTACAGATATGCTCAACATCGGTAGGGTAACGCTCTATCGGGTAATGATAGTAGGTTGCAACACCATAGTTTTGCAGCTTTTGGCGAAACAGCTCGGCAGAAAGTTGGCCGGTAAATCTGGTTATAACAACGCCGCTAACCATAAGACCGGTTGCGGTTATATCATCGATAAGCCTCAAAACCTCCATGGCATAAGAGATGCCAAGGTCGGCTCTAAGCTTCGTTTTTTCAAGATCGTTTGCGTTAATGCAAAAAATTATCTCGGTTTGAGACTTCATTGAGAGCAACAACTCTATCTTACTGCTCTTGGAAAAACCTGGGAATACACGGGCGGCATGATAGTCGTCAAACAGCTTGCCGCCAAACTCGAGATAAAGTTTACCGTCAAATCCATCTATACGTTTTAGGATTTGCTCCTTTTGAAGACGCATATACAACTCACCGTCAAACGCATTCATGCAGGCCTCCTTCAGAATAAAAAACTATAATAATATTATCAAATTTTGTTGCTGTTGTAAAGCTTTATGTCAAAAGAAGGGAATATTGACGAAACTCTTTAGTTATAACAGATAAGAGTTGTAGAAAAATACTATAAAAATACATTGTTTTTGAGTGTAATTAAATAAAGAATTGTTTTTTGTTAGAAATTTTAGTTTAAAACACACAAAACCGCAGAGGAAATTTCACTGCGGTTTTAATATTGTTAATATAGTTTTAGCGATGTTATCATCGGGTTTAGCTTTTTACTATAATGCTGTAAATAAGCCTATTACCTTACAATTTATTTAATGGGTTTTATATCTTTTTTGTTTGCGGCTTTGCAGTACGAGATTTTTTTAAAGCATAGGTTAATATCAATCCCATAATAACAAGTCCGGCAATTAGTGTTAGAACAACATTTTGGGTGAATCCGGCAACTATATAGCCTACGAAGCAAGCTATAGCAACAAGCAGGGCATACGGTATTTGTGTGCTAACATGTGCAATATGATTACACTGGGCACCGGCGGAAGCCATAATGGTTGTATCCGAGATGGGGGAGATATGGTCTCCGCAAACCGAGCCAGCAAGAATTGCAGATATCGCAATAACCAACATGGGTTCACTCTCCGGGAAAACACCGGTAATAATTGGGATAAGTATACCAAAGGTTCCCCATGAAGTACCGGTAGAGAATGCAAGTCCCAACGCAACAAGGAAAAGTATTGCCGGTAGGAAGTTTGCAATAAAGCTGGAGTTTTGAATTACAACGCCAACAAAATCATCAACCTGTAGATAATCGCGGCAAACGCCACCAAGTGTCCAGGCAAGAGCAAGGATAAGTATCGGCGAAACCATCATCTTAAAGCCTGCAGGGAAACAATCGGTAAATTCACGATAGCCAAGAATTCCGCGTGGTAGATAGAGGAAAAGGGTGAAAACTATGGTGAAGAATGAGCCGAGAACGAGAGATGTTGATGCATCGCAGTTACCGAAAGCTTCGATAAAGCCAATGCCCTCGCCCGAGAAAAATCCACCGGTATAAATCATTCCCATAATGCAGGAAACAATTAAAACCAAAACGGGAAGAACAAGGTCTATAACTCCGCCCTTGCCCTTGGTCGGCGCAGTATTCTCGGCGGCAAACTCTTCGCTATCTAAAAGAAGGTTACCATCGTTTGCGGCGAGTTCATGTTTTTTCATTCTTCCGAAATCAATTCCAAAAACGCAAACTGCAACAACCATCAATAGGGTAAGCCATGCATAGAGGTTGTATGGTATTGTTTGTAAAAAGAGTAAAAATCCATCCCCAGATGTATATCCGCTAACAGCCGCCGCCCAGGAAGATATTGGAGCGATAATACATACAGGAGCCGCGGTGGAATCGATTATGTAGGCTAGCTTTGCACGTGAAACCTTAAATCTATCGGTAACGGGACGCATAACGCTACCTACGGTAAGACAGTTAAAGTAGTCGTCAACAAATATGAGAACGCCAAGCCCAAAGGTTGAAAGCATTGCTCCACGTTTAGTTTTGATATGCTTGCTTGCATATTCACCATAGGCGGCACTACCACCGGCCTTATTCATAAGGGCAACAAGGATTCCAAGGAATACAAGGAATATAAGTATACCTATATTATAAGAATCTCCAAGCTTCTCTGCTAGAACCTGAAAAACCATCTCTACCGTTGCCATAACTGAAAAATTGCTGTATAACAACGAGCCGGAAAGAATTCCGATAAACAGCGACAGATACACCTCCTTGGTGATCAATGCAAGAGCAATTGCAATAATCGGAGGCAACAGCCCCCAGGCGGTTCCAACAAAATCCATTTCCACTCCTTTATCCTACAATATTTTTAAAAATAATAACATATGCTATCCCTTTTTGTCAATTATTTGTCAGCTAAAAAGCGGCTGTAGTATTGAAAAAAATATTGCTTTATAGTATAATGTTTTTTGATATAATAGCCAATGGGGGATAATATGGGAGTTGGTTTAGTGTTAGAAGGCGGGGGTATGCGCGGCGTATATACCTCGGGTGTATTAGACTGCCTATTAAACAACAACATAGTGTTAAACGATGTATATGCCGTGTCGGCCGGTGCAGCAAACGCAATGTCTTATAAATCTAACCAGCCAAGGCGGAATTTTAAGATAATTACAACCTTTTGTAACGACAGTAGATACCTTGATCCTTGGGGCGCATTTACCGAAAACCTATTTAAGATGGATTTTGCATTTCATGTTATTCCTAAGGAATACTATCCTTTCGATAACGAGACCTTTAAGGAATCGCCTGTTAACCTAACTGCAGTAACCACCGATTGTATTACCGGCAAGCCGGCATATTTTTTAGTTAGGGATATGGATATCGACTATAACTATGTAATGGCTAGCTGTTCGCTACCGCTGGTATGCAAATCGGTAATTATTGATGGAATGCCGCATATGGATGGAGGAGTAAGCGATCCTATTCCGCTTAAATATTCTATAAACAAAGGAAATTTAAAGAACATAGTAGTTTTAACAAGACCGGAGGGTTACCGAAAAACAAATAATAACAGAGCAAGCTCGGCAATAGGAAGAATAAAATACAAACACTTTCCAAATCTTCTTCATACGGCGTCGAAAAGGGATTCGGTTTACAATGCTCAGCTAAAGCTGGTTAAACAGGAGGAGCTGTCGGGGTCGGCATTGGTTTTTAGGCCGAAAACAGAATGTGGCGTCGAGCGAACCGAGAGAAACCCTTTAAAGCTAATGGAGCTGTATCGGCATGGCTATCTGGATTGCTTGCAAAGGCTGGGTGAGATTAAGAGTTTTATTGAGGAGTAGGGATGAGCGTGCTTAAAAATTATATAGATAACCTTGGCAAAAAAAAGGTTGCATTTATCGGTGCCGGAGTTGCGCATCGTGAATTAATACCACTGTTTGTTGCCCATGGCGCCGAGGTAATTCTCTGCGATCAAAAGAAGGAGATAGAGGGCGTTGATCTTGCCGGGGTTCTGTGCCGACTTGGTGATAATTACCTTTGTGGGCTGGATGATGCCGACGTTATCTTTAGAACTCCGGGATTTATGTCAACCGAACCTGCTATAGTAAAGGCAATAGAACGAGGGGCGATAGTTACAAGTGAGATAGAAATATTTTTTGAACTTTGTAAGGCAAAGATATATGCGGTAACAGGGTCGGATGGAAAAACAACAACAACAAGTCTTATAGCCGACATGCTTAAAAGTGCCGGCAAAACGGTTCATCTTGGTGGCAATATAGGCAGGTCGATGCTACCTATAATTGATGAGGTTAAGGATACCGATGTGGTTGTGTGTGAGCTTTCCAGCTTTCAGCTAATGTCGATGAAACATCGGGTTGATGTTGCCGTGGTAACCAACATTACTCCAAATCATCTCGACCACCATGCCGACATGCAGGAGTACATAGCAGCAAAGCGGAACATTATTGATTATCAGGATAAAAACGGAGTTGCTGTTTTAGGTTTTGATAATGAGCTTTCCAGAGATTTTTCAAACTATGTAAACGGTGAGACTCGCTTTTTTTCTATTAAGAATGAGCTTGAGTGTGGCGGCTATCTCAAAAACGAGATATTAACCCTAGATATAAACGGCGAGAGGGTAGAGATACTGCCGGCAGAGGAGATAAAACTTCCCGGTAGACACAATGTTGAAAACATGTTGGCGGCCTATACTGCGGTATACGGGGATGTTTCCACCGAAATTATGGCAAAAACCGCTAGGGAGTTTGCCGGCGTGGAACACCGTATAGAGTTTGTTCGCGAGGTAAATGGAGTTAAGTTTTATAACGATTCCATAGCTTCATCACCAACCCGTGTTATTGCGGGCCTTCGCGCCTTTAATAAAAAGATAATTGTTATTGCAGGAGGATATGATAAAAACATACCTTATGCGCCGCTTGCACCGGAGCTAATCGCCGGAGCAAAGGCGGTTATACTTATGGGAGAAACCGGACCAAAGATTAAAGAGGCTTTGCTGGAATATCCTAACTATATACCGGAAAAGCTAAAGCTGTTTGATGCAATTGGCATGGAAAGTGCTGTATCTATAGCATATTCCATATCGGAAGAAGGGGATATAGTTACCCTTTCACCGGCATCGGCAAGTTTCGATGCCTATAGTAATTTTGAGGCAAGAGGAAGACATTTTAAGGAGATAGTAAACGCGTTATGATCTTTAAATTTAGCGATGAAATATGCAAACTGGATGAGGAGGTTAAGGCTTTGACCTCCTCTGCCTTTGCTGAGGCAGAGGGCATTAAGGCGAAAATCCAGGAGAGGATGCTAAAGGCTTTTGTGGAAAATAGAGTTTCCACGGCACACCTTACCGGAACAACCGGCTATGGCTACGATGATATTGGAAGGGATACCCTCGATAGGGTTTTTGCCTCGCTGGTTGGTGCAGAGGCGGCAATATTCCGTCATAGCTTTGCAAGCGGAACGCATACCATCTCGGTAGCACTTTTTGGACTGCTTCGTCCGGGCGATACCCTTCTTTATGCTACCGGCCGTCCCTATGATACGTTGCATAAGGTTATCGGCAAACGGAAAGATAAAACAGGTTCCTTGAGAGATTTTGGAATAAAATATGAAGAGCTAGCAATGCCGAAAACCGGTATAGATATTAAGGCGCTTAAAAAACGCTGTTCTAACGGTGGGGTTACCGTTGTGGCGATTCAAAAAAGTTGTGGTTATGATAGCCGGCTATCGCTGTGTAATAATCAGATTAAAGAGGCTGTAGAGGCGGTTAAATCAATAGATAAAGAAATTGTTGTTTTTGTAGATAACTGTTACGGCGAGTTTGTTGAAGCAACAGAGCCTACCATGGTAGGAGCAGACCTGATGGCAGGCTCGCTTATAAAAAATGCCGGTGGCGGAATAGCCTCATCGGGCGGATACATAGCCGGAAGGGCCGACCTCGTTGAACGGGCAGCATTTAGGCTTACTGTTCCGGGAATAGGCAGCGAGATAGGTTGTAGCGGCGGAATGCTGCGCGAACTTTACCTCGGGCTTTATTTTGCTCCGGGAGTGGTTTGTGAGGCCGTAAAAACTGCGGTGTATGCCGACTGCTTATTTAGCAAGATTGGAATGGTTACCCGCCCGGGATATAGCTCGATGCGTACCGATATCCTAACAGCAATAGACACCGGCGACGCTGCAAAGCTCTCGGCAATGTGTATAGCTGTTCAGGCAGCATCACCTGTTGATAGCTTTGTTTGTCCGGTTTCGGCCCCCATGCCGGGATACGACGACGAGGTTATTATGGCTGCAGGAGCCTTTACAGCAGGAAGTAGTATAGAGCTTTCCTGTGATGGTCCTATGCGAGAACCTTATACCGCCTTTTTACAGGGTGGGTTAAACTTTGCAGCATCCAGAATAGCACTTCTAAATGCAGCTGTAAAGATTGGGCAGCTATAATACAACATTTTTCTACAAATTGTGTAATGTTTATTATTATATACTAATTGGAGAAGCAGGTGCTGTGCATGTTTCACAAATTGAACACATATTTTTTAACAAAAAGTCTGAGATAATACAATAATTTTTAAAGTTATTGTATTTTTTATTATATGGTGTATACTTATCTGTATATAAGTACCAATAATGAAGGGAGCGTGTTGATTTGGATAAGTTTTTCAAAATTTCCGAGCGTGGTTCAACGGTAAGAACCGAAGTAATGGCAGGGCTTACTACCTTTTTTGCAATGGCGTATATTATTGTAACCAACCCTAACCAGGTGGTTGGATTCAATAACTTTGTAGAGGGGGCTGACCCTGTTTTTCAGCAGATCTGGAATTCGGTTTACATTGCATCTATCCTAGTTGCCGTTTTAGGAACTCTTATGATGGCATTATATGCCAAGATGCCTTTTGCTCAGGCATGTGGAATGGGTCTTAACTCGTTCTTCTTTGTATCATTTATACTTCCACAGATTTTAAGCGGCGGAGATATTCTTGCAGGATATAAAGCCGGTCTTGTTATTATTCTTGTGTCCGGTATTGTTTTTATGGTTCTAACAATAACCGGTGCTAGGGAGATGATAGCAAGAGCATTACCCGACTGTCTTAAAAAGGCAATTCCTGCCGGTATCGGTCTTTTTATTGCATTTATCGGTTTTCAGAATGCAGGAATTATTCAAAACAACGAGTATGTTTTGGTTCAGTTTGCAGACATACACGGCTGGCTAATAGGTGCAGAGGGCGCAATATCACCAATACCTGCAATTCTTGCACTTTTAGGATTAATTATTATAGCCATCCTCGAAAAGTTTAAGGTTAAGGGTTCGGTACTTATTGCTATACTACTTATAACAATTGCCTACTACCCATTAACCGGAACCTCACCAACCTTCGATATGGGCCAGGTGGGACAATCGTTTAGCGATTTTGCTACTACAGGTCTTGCCGCTGTGTTCGCACCGCAGGCATGGAGCGATGCCTTTATAAGCCCGATGATCGGCGGAACCATAACTGCTATACTCCTTATAGTAACATTCTGTATAGTTGACATGTTTGATACCATAGGAACACTATACGGAACAGCAGCACAGGCAGAGATGTTAGACGAAAACGGTGATCCTGTTAACCTTTCAAAATGCATGATGAGCGACTCGGTTGCAACGGTTGCAGGCGCGGTTGCAGGAACATCTACCTGTACCACCTTTGTTGAATCGGCAGCAGGCGTTTCGGCAGGAGGCAGAACCGGCCTTTCCAGCGTGGTTACATCCATCTGTTTCGCTGTTTGTCTTTTCCTTGCACCGTTCGCCTCTATAGTACCGGCGGCAGCAACAGCTCCTGCACTTATCTATGTTGGCGTGTTAATGATGAAAAACTTCTCCAAGGTAGACATGGATGATATGCGTTCGGCAGTTCCCGCATTCCTCGCATTATTCTGCATGCCTATGACATATTCTATATCAAACGGTATTGGAATAGGTTCTATTGCATATATAGTTATTACCATTGCAACAGGCAAATACACAAAGAAAGATATCGTAACTACAGTTATTGCGATTCTGTTTGTTATTAAGTTCGTTGCCGCTACCGTTTAGGGGACTATTTATAGAGACCTTTTAAGACCTTCCAATAATAACGGAGGGTCTTAATGTTTTTTCATTAGTACACGGTAGCTTATATATAAATATAAGTGGGGCAAAAGGCCACCAAAGAATTATAGCTATAGAACTTAAAAAACACCACATCTTTTCGGCAGAAATTTTACCTGTTGTTTTTTTGTTGTTGTAAATCGGAATACAAAAGCATCTTCATTCTGCCGCCTTGATAGGCATAATTTTAATACGACAAAACTTGTGTCGTTTTTCAGCTTAAACAGCTATAGCTTAGCCTAAAAGGAGTAAAGAATTTAATTATTAGCAATACTTTTTATATGGAGCATGGGATGATACTGGAGAAAATTGATAAATCGGTTATATCACGCATAAAGAATATAATGGGGTATGCCGATAGTAAAAGGTTAGAAGATCTCGCCTATGATGATTCATTTATATCTAAGCAGGTTGACTTATCTTATATTAACGACGATAAGCAAGGCCATCTGCTTGACATCTACAGCATGAAAGGTCAGCATAAAAACACCCCCGTGATAGTAAATGTTCACGGTGGAGGACTGATATATGGCAACAAGGAGCTTAACTATAACTTTAACTGCGAGCTGGTGCGTCGTGGATTTAAGGTGGTAAGCTTAAACTATGAGCTTATACCCGATACCACCCTGTTAAAACAGCTTAAGGATATATCTGCGGCAATGCGATTTATACATGTTAATCGAAACCGATATAACCTTAATGTGAAAAAACTATACCTTGTTGGCGATTCGGCAGGGGCACTGCTTTGCTATATGTTTGCGTCGATAAATTATAGCGAGGACCTAAAAAAGGTGTTTTCCATCTATCCCGAAAAGGTAAGTATAAAGGGGTTAGGACTAATATCAATCATGCTTGATACCCACCGAAAAACTGTTTTAAGGGCTATTAACCATTTTGTTATAGGTGAGGAGGAGAAGGAGCTTTCTGCCTACCCATATCTTGCCAACCCACAGGAGATGTTAACAAGGCTACCTAAAACCATGCTAATAACCAGCAAGGAGGATTTGTTAAGGGAGGAAACACTTCGGCTTTATCGCCAGCTTCGAGATAAAAAAGTTGTTTGCAGCTTACACGATGAAGAAAAAGGCGAAATACACCCGCTACCACATATATACCCTGTTGCCTATCCGCTCTACGATGAGAGCGCAAAGATAATCGATAGGATGTGCAATTTTTTTAATGCGAAGATAGTTTAACATTAAAACCTTAATAATAAAGCTACCCCCTCTTCGTTATGCCTATTATAACGAGGAGGGGGCGTAAACAAAAACTACTTTACACCTGCAGTTTTTGCTTTGTAAGCGGATTTATATCAACAACTTCTGCCACGCAAGGCATAAAAAATGGGATGTAGGTTTTGCAGAGTTTTTGATACAGCTAAAAGTTTTGCGTCAAAGCAGCTGTGTTAAAAATTAGCACCTTGCAAGATAAAATATGCAGTTGCAGAGCTTTTGGTTAAATAAAACTTTTGTTAGGTAAAAACAATAAAAGCTAAACCTCGGCAACCCAACGATTGTCGCTAACAATAACAACGCAGTTGTTTTTTAAACTTTTTTGAACATCTATTATGCGCTGATTAGAACTTCCTTTAAATAGCAAGCTAAGATTGCGCTTTTCTAACTCGAATCGACCGTCGATTAAAACATCTAACATCGAGAGAAGCTGTTGTTGCGGCTCGTTAGAGGTGGCAAGCTCCTCGAAGGTATATCCGCTATAACAAGCTATTTCGTAGCCATCTGCTTTTAGCCTTTTAGCAAGCTCGAAAAAGCCGGATGGCTGGCAAAATGGTTCACCACCGGAAAATGTTACCCCCCTGCAGAGGGGGTTTTTCTTTATTATGTCGTATATTAAAGACACCGACATAACCCTGTTAGGCTCGAAGGAGTGACTCTCAGGGTTATGGCAACCTGCGCAGTAATGAATACAACCTTGGCAGAATACGGCAACCCGAATGCCGGGACCATCTACCACCGAATCGACAGCAATTCCTGCTATATTAAGCTCTTCCATCTTAGCCGTGTTTTACACGCTGTGACTCCTCAGCCTTCTTTGCGTCGTTCCATTTATCCATGGTTCCAACAAGGTAGCCGGTAATTCTGCGAATACGCTCGAAACCAACACCCTTGCCCTGTCTTACATCCTTACTCATTTCACGATTTGGACTCATCTTTTCTCTCCCTTTAAATTTTAAGTTCCCAACATACTCTTAACAGCATCGGGATATTTTTTTCTTATCTCGGCAATTTTTTCGTCGCTTAGTGCCTCGCCGGCTTTTCTGCCGCAGCGTGGGCAAACATCGTTAATCACCCCAACATATCCGCAAACAGGATCCCTGTCTACCGGATGGTTAATACTTCCGTATCCTATACCGGCATCATGCATACATCTAACAACACTCTCAAAGGCTTCAAGGTTGTTTGCAACATCACCGTCCAGCTCAACATAGCTAATGTGCCCCGAGTTCGTATATGCATGATACGGTGCTTCCTTATATATCTTATCGTAGATAGATATATTATAGTGAACAGGAACATGGAAAGAGTTGGTGTAGTATTCACGATCTGTAACACCCTTTATCTCGCCATATTTCTTGGCATCCATCTTAACAAATCTACCGCTAAGTCCCTCGGCAGGCGTTGCAAGAAGTCCGTAGTTAAGCCCCTCTTTATCCGCCCTATCGTCGCAGAAGTC
>CAYJBH010000053.1:0-13280 GCA_964368625.1 uncultured Oscillospiraceae bacterium | reverse complement strand
GCATCACCAACACGCTCAAGAGGTCCTGTTTCTTTACCTCTTAAAAACTTTTGTTTATAAATTCCTTCACCATTACAAACAGTAACCTCAAGCCATTCAGAAAGGGCATTAACAACCGAAGCACCAACACCATGAAGACCACCGGCAACCTTATAGCCACTATCTTCACCTCCAAATTTACCACCGGCATGAAGAACGGTAAAAACAACAGTAACAGCTGAAATTCCAAGTTTTGGCTGTATACCAACAGGAATACCTCGTCCATCATCTGAAACTTCGATTACATTTTCCGGTAATATTTTAACTGTAATATGTTTACAAAAACCGGCTAATGCTTCATCGATTGCATTATCAACAATCTCGTATACCAGATGATGCAAACCCCTTGGTCCTGTGCTTCCGATATACATTCCGGGTCTTTTACGAACAGCCTCAAGCCCCTCCAGAACCTGTATTTGAGAACTGTCGTAGCCCTTATCTATAGTCATTTAATTTCCTTTCTGAATAATTGTGGCGGTATTATATTGAGATAAAATAATATCTTTATTTCTTTTAACTATAAAAGATTTAGGAAGTTCGTATGAATCATAAATTATCCTTCCTTCCTTTTGTGCTTTATTTAGATATTCTTTTCCATTTTTTGAAACAGTACATCTATCAAGATCAAATATTCCGATAATATCATCTGTTGATATATATCCACCTATATTTAGATAACACTGCATCAAATTAATTCTCCATTTTTTATATTAAAAACCTTTACCGGCAACTTTTCAAATAATCTTTTATCACAGGCGGTAAAAAAAGTTTGAAAATTATCTGTTCCCATTAAAAGATATTCCTGACGTTTTCTATCAAGTTCACTTAAAACATCATCAAATAATAAAACAGGAGCGTAACTTGTTATATCTTTATAGTATTTTGCCTCTGCCTTTTTAAGTGACAAAACTATACTTCGTTGTTGACCCTGACTTGCAAAGTTTCCCGCATGTAAAGAAGATAACTGTATTAACAGATCATCTCGATGTATTCCTGCACCGGTAAAACCTAGCCTAATATCGGTATCCCTATTATCCTTCAACAAAGATAGATATTCAACAGAATTTTCTGCCCTACTTTCATAAGAAATTTCAAGTTTTTCTTTTCCTTCACTAATCTCATTATAGTATTGCCTAGCTAGTGGCATTAATCCTTCAACATAGTTACGTCTTCTTGTTGAAACCTTTATGCAATATTCTGAAATTTGCAAATCAATAACATCTAATAATCCATCATCTTTATAATTTTGATTTTTAATTCTTTTTAAAAGCTTATTTCGATGTTCAAGAATCCTATTATATCTATAAAGATCATCTATATGTCCCGGATATAGATTACAGATAGCGTTATCCATAAAATATCGCCTTCCTTCTCGGCCACCCTTAACGAGACCAAGATGGTCTGGCGAAAAAACTACCGCACAAAAATTCCCTGCCAGCCTTGCCGCTCTGCCGTTTTCAACATCATTTATGAAACCTTTTCTGTAGTTAGAAGGGTTTTTATCCATAAAAACAGCAAGATTAAAGGAATGTTTACCCTTATTTATGCTACCTTCAATTTTTGAAAATTCCGATTCAAAGTTTATAAGGTTTTTATCCTTAGCCATGCGAAAACTCTTTGCGCCGGTTAACATGTATATAGCCTCTATAAGGTTTGTTTTGCCCATTCCATTATCGCCGGCTATGACATTAAGTTCAATGTTAGGTTCTAAATAGAGATTTTTAAAATTGCGAAAATTTTCTATCCTTAAACTTTTTAGTAACACATTATTCCTCGGTTTTGCCTGCCGATACCTTAAATCTTACCGGTAGAACAAGATATAAAAATTCATCATTTTTATCATCGGATATAAGTTTAACAGCTGTTATGGAATCAATAATTTCAAGAACCACCTTTTCGCAACCACAGGCACGAAGAGCATCTAACAAATATCTATTATTAAAACCTATTTCCAGGGGTAAACCCTCAAACTCACAATCTATATTATCATTAACACTACCAAGGGCAGTTTTACATGAAACATGAATACCTGATTCATCAAAAGTTATTCTTAAGGGATTTCTAATTCTCTCACTAATAACAAGAGAGGCTCTTTCGATACAACGAGTAAATTCTTTAACATCAACCTTAACAGTTGTTTTAACTCCATCCGGAATAACCTTTTTATAATCTACGAAATCACCTTCTATCAGCCTTGATAATAATGAAAATTCATCACAACTAAAAAGTACATAATATCTTGAAGCACAAACTGTTATATTTCCAATATCATCATTGATGAGCCTGCTCATCTCCTGCATAGTTTTAAATGGAATAATAATATTTACATCTTCTTCTGCCTTTCCAACATCCTTTGAACAAACAGCAAGACGATAACCATCAAGAGCTACCACGGTAAGTTTATCTGATTTGAGTTCAAAAAGCTCGCCGGTATTTACAGGCCTCTTATCATTTTGATTACAGGCAAAGATAGTTTTATCTATCATATATTTAAAATCCATGCCATCGATGGTAGCAGCAGGAACGGTATCACCACGAGGAAGTTCTGGATAATCCTTAATATTCATGGAACTTATTTCATAGAAAACACTTCCGCTAGTAATTTCTATCTTTACATCACTGCAATCAATATCAATTGTTGCACCGTTAGTAGCACGACATATATCTCCAAGAAGTTTAGCTGAAATAACAGCACCACCTTCTCTAGCTACTTTTGCATCAACCTCACAGCTTATTGCTATTTCCAAATCATAACCTGTTAAAGAAACTTTTTCACCCTCTGCCTTAATTAAAATTCCTTCCAACACTGGTATAGATGATTTTTGAGCAACACTTCTTGATGTTTTGGCAACGGCCGAGAGAAAACTCTCTTTTTCTACACTAAATTTCATAATATTACCCGTTTGTTTGTTTCATGCAACATAACATTTAATATATGCATTAACCTACAACTTCCTTTCTTATTCTTTTCTATTTTTATAAAAAACAATATTATAAAATAAATACTATATTAAAATAAATATTATAATCGTATTAGTATTATAGATATTGAAACTGTTGAAAATTACATAAAACGTTTTGAAGAGAGAATAATTTAACCTTAAGTTTTTAGACATAAATTCTTTAAAAATTGTTAAAATGTTAAAAGTATATAAACTTTCAACAGCTATGTTAAATTATCTTTAAAGAGTCTAATAAAAATGTTGAAAACTAAAAAGCACCTTTTACATTTTTTATTATGTCGTCTACAACTGTTCTAAGCTGCTTATCTCTATTAATTCTTCTTTCGGTATCCTGAATGGAATAAACAACAGTTGAATGATCTCTGCCGCCAAACTCTCCTCCTATTTCGGTAGTAGTTAGTGAAGTAACCTGTTGTAGAATATACATACACATCTTTCGTGCATTACTAATTACAGATTTACGAGAAGACGAACGAATATCGTCCGGAGTTACACCCATTGTTCTGCTAACCTCTGATAAAACTTTTTCTATGGTAACCGGAACCGGCTGTATCTCGTTTAAAATATCCTTAATTGCACTGTGTGCAGCAGTTAAGGAAGGATCAATGCCTTCTAACTTTTTATAAGCGTTAAGCTTTTTAACGGCCCCCTCTAATTGTCTTATATTATTTTGTAATTTGTTTGCTAAGAATTCAACAACATCATCAGGTAGGTTAATATTTAAAAGTTCAGCTTTTCGCTTAACGATAGCAACACGGGTTTCATATTTTGGTGGTTGGATATCAACAATGAGTCCGGATAAAAAACGAGTTTGTAGTCGGTCGGATAAGCTTCTAATTTCTTTTGGAGGACGATCAGAAACTAATACAATCTGTTTTCCTGCCCGTTGTAGAGTATTAAATGTGTGAAAAAATTCACCTTGGGTTTGTTCTTTACCTCCAATAAACTGAATATCATCAACAAGTAGCATATCCGCTTCACGAAATTTATGATGAAAATAGGCAGCTTGATTGTTTTGAACAGCATAGATAAATTCATTAGTAAAGCTTTCACCATCGACCATAACAATATTAAAATCAGGAAAATTTTGTTTTGTTTCAATACATATTGCGGTTAAAAGGTGAGTTTTTCCAAGACCAGAATCACCGTAAATAAATAGTGGGTTATTACGGTCGGCAGCAGGTTTTTTTGAAATTGCCATGGCTGCTGCAAATGCAAGTGAATTAGAATCGCCTTTAATAAAATTATCAAATGTAAGTGCATAGTTGCCGTTAGTCTGGGTAATATGTTCTTCGTCTTCTTCGCCTTCTGCGGCTGTTATTACAACCTTTACTTCAAAACCTATAACCGAGAGAAAAGCCTCTTCAATAATATCAAGATATCTCTTAATAATAACATCTTGTTGAAAACCGCTAGGAGCTTCTAAATAAGCGGTGTTTGTATCTGATTCCCATTTTAGTGGTTCTATTTTTTCAAAAAAAACAAAATAAGAAGTTGGGTTTATTTTTTCTTTACAGTATTCTTTTACCTGGGCGACAAGAAGATCGAATGATTCCATACTAATATTTACTCCGTTACATTAAATCAAAACACCAAAGAATAAACTTGGTGAAAAATAAAAATTATTCTTCTATTATTATACCATTATATAGGAAGCATTTCAACCTAAAATCGTAAATTGTTTAAAATGATTAGTAGCTGTAAAAATCAAAATAAACTAAAACAAATTTGATATTATTTGCATACTATATTTTAAGATAATTTTATTAAGGAGATTAAATATGCCTACAGGATATTTAAAGGTTACTTCATTAACTGCAAAGGGTAATCTTCCGGTATCATATGCAACTATAGAAATAACACAGACAATTAACGGAATAAATAGACAATTATATAGCTATGTTACCGATGTAAACGGATATTCAGATTCTGTTGAGCTAGAGGCGCCTGATAAAAGCCTTTCACTTGATAGAGTTAATGATATACAGCCATATAGTTGTTATAACATTAAGGCGACGGCCGAAGGATATGAGGAAATTAATATAAAAGAAGTTCAAATATTTGATGGGGTTACATCACTTATTCCAATCAATTTTTATTCTATAACAGATGGTATTAACTATAGTTCTTCACTAACTAATATAGTTATTCCACCACATTCTCTTTATGATAACAGCGGTGGAAGTGCAAAGGAACCTCTCTCATTAAATATGGTTCCAAGAGTTTTAAATGAGGCAATAATACCACGAAATATTGTTGTTCATCTTGGTAGCCCTAATCAGACGGCAAGTAATGTTTCGGTAAGTTTTATAAACTATCTAAAAAGTGTTGCTTCAAGCGAAATTTATCCTACATGGCCAACCGAGTGCTTATATGCAAATATTTATGCACAGATATCGGTTGCACTAAATAGGGTTTATACTGAATGGTATATAAGTAAAGGTTATTCTTTTCAAATAACTAACTCGCCCAGCTATGATCAAAAGTATAACCATAGCGGAGTTATATTTGATAGTGTTGCAGCTATAGTTGATGAAGTTTTTGATACATATATTAGAAATAATAATAATGTTGAACCATATTTTTCATCTTATTGTGATGGAAAAATAATAAGCTGTGATGGTTTAAAACAGTGGGGATCAAAAGACCTGGCAGACCAAGGTTACAGTGCAATAGGTATACTGCGTTATTATTTTGGAAATGGAGTTGAACTATATCAAAATTCAAATATTCAGGATATTGAGAAGAGCTATCCCGGAACACCTTTACAGGTGGGATCAAGTGGAAGTGATGTAACAACTCTTCAACGCCAGCTCAGCAGAATAGTTCAGGATTTTCCCGGTTTTGGAAAGGTAACGGTAGACGGCAATTTTGGAACCGCTACCGAATCGGTAGTTAAAGCATTTCAGCGGCAGTTTACCTTAACAGCTGATGGTGTGGTTGGAAGTTCAACATGGTATGCAATAAGCTATATATATGTTTCCATTAAGGATTTAGCAGAGCTTACCAGTGAAGGAGAAAAACCAACGGGAACACCGTCTACCGGAGATTTTAGCGGAACAACATTAAAGGTTGGAAGCTCTGGAAGTGAGGTTGCCGAGCTACAATTTTATCTTACTAAAATATCCGAGTATAACAATACCATTCCATCCTTGCAGACAGACGGACAGTTTGGTCCGGCAACCGAGGCTGCAGTAGAGGCATTTCAAGAGTACTATGGTCTTGAGGTAGACGGGATAGTTGGGGAACTAACATGGGATAAGGTTTACGACACCTATGTGTCTCTTACATCGGATACGCTTCCACCCGAACAAGGTGATATATGGGAATATCCCGGAACACCTTTAAGCAACGGTAGCAACGGTAATGATGTTCAGGTAATTCAATTCTGGCTTAACATAATCAGTTATAACTATAGTGATATACCAAGAGTTACTGCCGATGGTATTTTTGGTAATGCAACCAAGGCAGCGGTAGAAAGCTTTCAAGATTATTTCGGACTTACCGTTGACGGTGTAGTAGGAAACGAAACATGGGGAAAAATATTTCAGGTATTTGCTTTAACGATTAACTATTTGTTAGAGCCGGGTAAAAGACCTGGTGAGTATCCCGGAACATCGCTAAAAAGAGGTTCAACAGGAGATTCGGTTAAAGAAATGCAGTTTTACCTGTTTATACTATCGGCATATTATACATCGATTAACCCTATAGGTTATGATGGACTATTCGGAGCCGCTACCGAGACGGCAGTTATTCAATTTCAACAGCTATTTAATCTTGATGACGATGGAATTGTTGGAAGAATAACATGGACAGCAATTTATGAAAGATTTTCAGAACTAACATCAAATGACGGTGAGGTTTTTTCATTCTATACATCTGCATATCCGGGTTATGTTATATCGCTCGGTTCAACAGGTGATCGTGTTTTGGAAATTCAATATAGATTGCAGTATATATCTATGTTTATCAGTGAGATAATACCACCACAGCAAAGCGGAGAATATGATTTGTCGACGCAGGAGGCGGTTATTGGGTTTCAAAATGTGGTTGGAATTGATGCTACAGGTGAGGTGAATGAAAAAACATGGAATAGTTTATTGTTAAACTACTCTTCTCAGCTTGTAGACTATCGTATGGCCGCATATAATAGCGGAATATACCGAAATCCGCAGTCCTATCCGGGATATGTGTTAAACCTTGGTTCTTTTGGACCGGCAACACTTACTCTTCAAAAACAGATGGTATTAGTTGCTTCAAGATATGCCGAGCCATTCTTCGTTGAAGAAAACGGCTTCTTTGATGAGAATACCGAAAATGGGGTTAAACAATTTCAAAAAAACCTTGGACTAATTGAGACAGGAACTGTGGATAAAGAAAGCTGGAATAAGATATTTTCTATCGAGATAAATTAAGATACAGCTAATTTTATAAACAAGGAATACAGCATATAATTTTTATTATGCTGTGTTCCTTTAATTAATTTTTTATTTTTCTGTTTTATTTATTAATATCCGGCTTAACGGTATTATACTGCAGCCCACCGCATTGCCAAGAGCACAGATTAATGTAAATAAAAATGTGTTTATATCCCACTTATTAGCAACCGAGATATAAAACATATTTGCTATTACGTGCTCAAACTTTGAAATAATAAAAACCGTTATTGGTAAAATAACTATTATAGCTCGTCCAAAATCATCAGATTGCTTTTTGTATCCCAAAACTGCGATACACATTAGAATTCCACAAAATATTGCAAGTATAAAACTTTCAAGATAGCTGTTGTTTAGTTTATAGGCTATTAATTCTTGTGCCTTATTTACCACAAAAATGTTGCTAAACCTTAGCAAATACCCTGTTATAACAGTTCCTATTAAGTTTCCTATAAAAGCCATAATAGTTATGGGTAGATATACTTTTAAATTTTCTGGAACATAACAACACTTACCGGTATATAAATTCCAGTCAAATAAATAGATAGTAAGCAATCCAACACTGAAAAAAATGCCGCCAACGATGATGTTTTCTATACTCAAATATGCTGTGGCCGCAACTGAAATAATCATTCCGGCTAGTAGGCTTTTAATAAAATTACTAATATTCATTTACTTTTTATCCGCCTTTATATTTAACTGTTGCTTAATTCCTTTAAGTATAACCTTTAATGCATAGGAGGTTCTCTCGGTAGAGGTAGCCTCAATTCCTTCAAGAGGATAGCTAATATTGAGTTTTATATATTTATCGATTGCCATTGTGTGGTAAGGTATAATGTCGAGTGCCTTAATATTTTTAAGTTCTGATAAAAAGCTACCAAGCCTTAACAGATAATCATCGTTTAATGTGATACTCTCTATAACAACATGACGAATCCAAACATCTTTTTTTATTTCTGATAGATATTTTGCGAAGCTTAATATATTTTCGTTACCGGCACCTGTTAATATTTTATGTTGTTCACTATCAATATGCTTTATATCTAACAATACAAGATCGGTATAATGCATTAATTCATCAAAAAATTCTCTGTTCTCATTGTTGAAGGTTATCCCTGATGTATCTACACAGCAATTAACCCCCTTTTCTTTAAATCGTTTAAAAAGTTCGATTAAAAATTTTATCTGCAATAACGGCTCACCGCCGGTAACAGTTATTCCTCCGGTGGTAAAACCTTTAGTTTTTTCATATTTATTTAGTATATCATCTACCGAATAAACAGTTCCGATATTTGTTTTCCAGGTATCGGGATTATGGCAATACCCGCAACTTAAGGGACACCCCTGCATAAAAATTACCATTCTTATGCCTGGGCCATCTACAGTTCCAAAAGAGTCTATAGAGTGTATATACCCTTTCATATCTACGTTCTCTTCCTTGTTAATATTATAAATACTATATCTTTGAATGGAATGTTCGAGATATAATATCATCCTGTTGTTCTTTGCTCAGCTTAACAAAATTAACGGCATATCCCGAAACCCTAACGGTAAGTTGAGGATAGTTTTCGGGATGTTTTTGTGCATCCTGTAATGTTTCTTTGGTAAAAACATTAACATTTAGATGGTGCCCACCCATACTGGTGTAGCTATCTAATAATGAAACTAAATTATCTACTTGTTTTTCGTTTGTAACGCACATATTATTTCTCCTTTTCTTAATTTTTAGTCTTCTTCTATAATTTCGTTAGGCTGTCTGCAAGCTAGGTTGCCACAGTCGCTGTTAAATTCATCCATTGTTTCGATAACAAGGTTATCGATGTTAAAATCACCCATAAAAACTCTATCGTCCTTGCCTAGGGCACCCGGTACGATGGAGAAGGTATCTGATATTCCATCAAGCGCATCTTCAAATGGAAGTTTAGCAACCGATGCAAGCGAGGCTGCTGCGCCGCATGTATCTCTTCCGTGCATCGGGTTTGCTCCCGGTGCAAAAGGAACGCCTGCTTTTCTACCGTCTGGGGTTGATCCGGTTTTCTTCCCGTATACAACATTAGAGGTAATTGTTAAGATAGACATTGTAGGAATACTGTCTCGATAGGTGTGGTGACGCCTAATTTTTTCCATAAACTTGCGCACAATATCTATCGCTATTTTATCTACTCTATCATCGTTGTTACCATATTTAGGGTAATCACCTATTACCTCGTAGTCGACAGCAAGGCCATCTTCGTCTCGAATAACCTTTACCTTAGCATACTTAATAGCACTTAAAGAATCGGCAATTACAGACAGTCCGGCAATACCGGTAGCAAAATATCGCTTTACCTCACGATCATGTAATGCCATCTGAACCCGCTCATAACAATATTTATCATGCATATAGTGAATAATATTAAGTGCGCTAACATAAATACCTGCAAGCCATTCCAGCATATCATCATATTTCTGCATGATATCTTCATACTCGAGATAATCACCGGTAACTGCTCTGTAGCTTGGCCCGATTTGTATTTTTAGTTTTTCGTCTACTCCGCCGTTAATTGCATATAACAGGCATTTTGCAAGATTTGCACGTGCACCGAAGAACTGCATTTCTTTACCTACCTTCATCGAGGATACACAGCAAGCAATAGCATAATCATGCCCGTGAACAGCCCTCATAAGTTCGTCGTTTTCGTACTGAATGGAGGAGGTTTTAATGCTCATTTTTGCACAATATTTTTTAAAGTTTATCGGTAATCTGGGCGACCATAACACCGTTAAATTCGGTTCAGGTGCAGGACCTAGGTTTGTTAAGGTGTGCAAAAATCTAAATGAGGTTTTAGTAACCATATGTCTGCCGTCAACTGTCATGCCGGCAATGGATTCAGTTACCCAGGTAGGATCACCGGAAAACAATGTATTATATTCGTGAGTACGTGCAAACTTAACAAGACGAAGCTTCATTACAAAATGATCGATATATTCTTGAATCTGTTTTTCGGTACAAATACCAAGTTCAAGGTCTCTTGCTATATAGATGTCGAGGAAGGTGGAAACACGACCAAGGCTCATCGCAGCTCCGTTTTGCTCCTTAATGGTGGCAAGGTAGCCAAAATAAAGCCATTGTATGGCCTCTTTTGCGTTAGAAGCTGGTTGTGAAATATCATAGCCGTAACTTAATGCCATCTCCTTTATTTCGCCAAGAGCTCTCACCTGTTCAGCAAGTTCTTCACGTAACCTTATATTTTGCTCTGTCATTCTAACCGAGGCTGTTTTTAGTTGTTCTTTTTTATCGATAACCAATATGTCAATTCCATATAGGGCAACACGACGGTAATCACCGATAATTCTTCCTCGTCCGTATGCATCGGGTAGACCGGTTATAATTGCCGATTTTCTAGCAAGCTTAATTTCATCGGTATAAACATCAAAAACACCATCGTTATGTGTTTTTCTGTATTTTGTAAATATGTTTTTTATCTCATCCGACACCTCATAGCCATATTGTTTACAGGCGTTATTAGCGGTTCGAATACCCCCAAAAGGCTGTAGGGAGCGTTTAAAAAGCTTGTCAGTTTGAAAACCAACTATTGTTTCCTCATCCTTGTTTAAATAACAAGGACCGTGGGAGGTAACGGTGGATACTATATTGGTATCCATATCTAAAATACCACCTTTTTCTTGTTCCTTGGCATTTAATTTTACCACCTGATCCCATAGGTTTTTTGTTGCCTGTGTAGAATCGGCTAAAAAAGATTCGTCACCATCATATTGTGTATAGTTTAGTGTTATAAAATCACTTACATCTATAGAAACATCACTCCATTTACCTGTTATAAAGTTGTCCCAACTTTTTGAATATACAAATTCCATATATTTCCTCCTTTTTTCTTTTTAATATATTAATAGTTAAAATATTATTAACTAATGTTTTGTGCAATTTTATATATTAATATTACCATAAATAAGCAGTTCAGTCAATGTTTGCGCTTATAGGATAGAGGCTCTAATTAAGCCAAAATAGCGCACTTTAACCCTATGTTTCGACCTTAAAACAGCTATAATATGTGCAATATAGTTAGCTATAACTAACTATAAGCTAAACAATCGTTAATATGTCCAAAAATTATTATTTTTATCTTTAGCTACTATATGCGACTCAGCCTACCGGTGTTTGGATCCATTACAAATCCAAGCACAGTTATTTCTTTTGGAATTAAACGATGGTTTTTAATAATTTCTACAGTACTATTAATGGATGCTTCTATGCATGAAAACCCGGATAGCCAATCCTCTACAGGTTTAAACTCATTCTCTACGGCGTCTAAATCATTCTGTGTTATTCCTCTATTTTTCATTTTTTCAACAATCTCTTTACCGTCTAATGCACAGGCCCCGCAATCGTCGTGTCCTACTACTAAAATAGTATCTACTCCTAGCTGATATATAGCTATTAAAAGGCTGTAAATTCCGCTACCATAGGGATGTTTTATGGTAGCACCGGCATTTGTTATTAGCTTAACATCGCCATTTCTTAAGCCAAGCGCCGCAGGCAAAAGCTCGGTCATTCTTGTGTCCATGCAGGATATTATGGCAATTTTACGATCGGGGTATTTTGATGTAGTATATCTACTGTAAAGTTCATGCTTTACAAATGCGGCATTATATTCCAACATACTATTAAGATTTTCGTTCATATTACTCCATCTATGGTGTTTTAAACTGCTCAACCGTTTTTCTCAAAGCTTGTTTTGTTGTGGCATCTGTAAAAGCTGCAGCTATTGCCGTTAAGGTTATATTTTTTACTAAATTATAAGATATCTCTGTAAACTTTTCAAGCAGGATAAATTCCTTAGTTATTGTAGTATTTGATACGGTTCGATTATCGGTGTTGATGGTAAATAACAATCCCTCTTCGATAAATCTGTTTATAGGGTAATCAATGTTTTTAGCTATCGCCCTTGTTTGATAATTACTGGTTGGACAAAGTTCAAAAACTAATCCATGCTGCTTGCATAGCTTTGCTGTTTGCGGGTCGTTAACTACCGAAATACCATGGCCTACTCTTTTAGCTCCAAACTTAACAGCGGTTGCAATATTTTGAAAAATTCCGGTTTCTCCGGCATGAATAGTAAAGTTAACATTGCATTTACCGGCATAGCTAAAAAGTTCTGCAAACAATTCAGGAGGAAAATCTGCTTCATTTCCGGCTAAATCTATTCCTCCTACTCCTTGGTTCTTTAATTGCGATGCAATATCAACAAGAATCATGTTTTCTTTTAATGGTTGATGTCTCATGGCGCAAAGAATTAATGAGCTTTGTACAGCAAAATCTAGCCTAGCCCGATGTAACCCTTTTAAAACATTTTCAACAACTTCACATAAATTCATCTCCTCGGTTACCGAAAAGAGTGGCGCAAAACGCACTTCTAAATATATAATATTTTCCTTTGCAGCATCCTTTATTAGGTTGTAGGCAGCTGCCTCCAATCCGTATGGGGTTTTCAGACAGGAGATTGGTAGATCAAACCGTGTTAAATACTCTTTTAAGCTGGCACAGCTTGGCTGAGCGGTTAAAAGAGTATTTAGTTCGTTAGTATTTGAGGGTATAAAGATATTTTCTTTTGTAGCAATATCGGTTATAACCTCTGCCGACATTGAACCATCTAGATGACAGTGTAAATCAACCTTGGGAAAATTTTGTAATGCAAAAGTGTCCAAACTGCCCCTTCCTATAGCTATAGATATTACATTAATATTATACAGCTAAACATTAATAAATTCAACAGCAATTTATTTGTTAAAGTATAGAAAAGAAAAAGGTTTTAAGAATTTTTCTAATAGCTCCGCCAAAGGC
>CAYJBH010000052.1:0-13517 GCA_964368625.1 uncultured Oscillospiraceae bacterium | reverse complement strand
CTAGCGCGTCTGCCGATTCCGCCACGAGTGCACATAGACAATAAATTATACAAATCTTATGCCGAATGGAAAATATCCATTCGGCCTAATTAATTATATTGCCCTTGTTACCTTTCCGCTGCGAAGGCAACGAGTACATGCATGAATGTATTTATTAGAGCCGCCAACAACTGCCTTTACTCTTTTTACATTGGGTTTCCATGTACGGTTAGATCTGCGATGTGAGTGTGATATTTTAATACCAAATGTTACACCCTTGCCACAGCAATCACATTTTGCCATTATTACACCTCCCTTGTGTTATAATTTTTGCTTATTAAGCTTAAAGCGTTGAATACTTATAATATTTTACCAGATTTCAACTAATAATGCAAGTCTTTTTTTCATTTTTACTAATTATTTGTATATATATTAACTTTTCTGCTAAATCCACTCTGATTTATTACTGTTTAAAATAGAAGTCCTCATAACAGCTATGTCGCCTTTTTCCATGTTGCCTGTAGATTCTAGATAATCAACTAAAAGAGTTGGGCTTATAGTTATTTCCCCAACAGGTAACGTTACCTCTAGGCTTTGTTCCTCATTGTTATATTTAAGCTCCGGTATATATTCTTTTAAGTTTATTAACTTTTCACTTCGCTTAGTTTTTTTCATTACTTCAATCTTATCCATCGAATTGTAAATATTAATTGAATCTGTAAATGTTTCCAGCTTGCCACGTGAATGTAGGGAGTAGCTAGAGAATGATATATCTTTAGGCTTTGATGCGGCTGTGTAAATTGAAATAATCTTAATCCCATGTGGAAGACAATGGTTTATCATATCAATCCAATCCTGCTGAGCTGTTACCTCGCTTTTAAAATCAACTGCATCACAAACAGTTTCATGTGTAAGAGATAATGGTAAAGCAAACGTCATGTAGATATGCGGATTAAAACCATTTGAGTACCATACAGGCACCCCGCTTTGACGTAGTGCTCTCGACATTACTCTTTGAAGGTCTAGATGAGAAATATATGCACATTCATTATACTTTGCAAATCTTGCTCTAATTACAAACACATTTCACCCCTTTGGTTTCTGACCTTAAACCACATCCTGCACAGTGAATATTACAAGGTTGTGTGGTTTCACCTTGCAAAGCTTTTTCGTATTCTCTTAATAAAAACTCTCTTGTTACCCCATAATCAAGATGTTGCCAGGGCAAAACTTCGTCCACACCTCTTTGTCTTGAAGCATAAAAATCCTGTGTTAAATCATTAACTTCAAAGGCCTTTTGCCATAGTGAATAGTTAAAATGTTCATGCCAACCATCCATGCTACATCCTAGTTTGAAAGCGGTGTTAATTACTGCAGATAATCTTCTATCACCTCTAGCCAGTGCAGCCTCAACAGCCGAAACATCTGCATCATGATAATTAACCGATATTTTTTTAGTTTTAACTGATGAAAGTAGTAATTTTTGTTTGCGTCTTAATTCGTCAAATATATCCTGTGGAACCCTTTCAAATGGCGTATTGGGTTTTGGAACAAAACAACTAACACTTACTGTTACCGTTATCCCCTTACCTTTTTGACGGTTAGGATTCTTATAGAACCAGTCGATAACCTTACCTGCAAGATCGGCTATTCCAACAATATCTTCATCGGTCTCTGTAGGTAACCCCATCATAAAGTATAGCTTAACCGAGCTATATCCTGAATTAAATGCTGTTATAACGGTATTATACAATTCATCTTCGGTTACATTCTTATTAATTACATCTCTCAAACGTTGAGTTCCGGCCTCCGGAGCAAATGTTAAACCGCTATGTCTCACCTTGCTAATCCTCTCAGCAAGCCCAGCACTAAAGTTATCCACCCTAAGCGATGGCAATGATAGATTTATTTTTTCGTTTTGAGTCCAGTCTAATAATTTATCAAGTAGATCTTCTAGCTCGGTGTGATCACTACTCGATAATGAGGTTAAAGATATTTCATCGTATCCGGTTTTATCGCAGATAATTCTGGCTGAATTACATAGCATATCGGCTGAGCGTTCTCGGAAAGGTCTATATATATAACCTGCTTGACAGAACCTACAACCTCTTATACATCCTCTCAATATCTCAATCTGAGCCCTATCATGGATTGCTCCAATCATAGGAACAGTAAACTCTGTTGGTGGATTAAAGGTATCAAAATCAGTAAGCCATGCTTTTTTAACCGGCAAAGAGGCTGTTTGTGTTGTAACCTCCTTAATTGTCCCATCCCCGTTATAACTTACTTCATAGAGGGATGGAATGTAAACTCCGCGAATTTGCGATAACTTTATTAAAGTTTCCTTTTTTGAGCACTCTAAACTCTTGGATTCTCTTAAAACATTACATATTTCAACGTTAACTCGTTCGCCTTCACCCAAAACAAAAAGGTCGAAAAAGTCTGCTAATGGTTCCGGATTACATGCACATGGTCCCCCTGCTATAATTAATGGGTGTTTTTCATCTCTTTCATTTGCCCAAACCGGAATATCTGCAAGGTCTAACATTGCAAGTATATTTGTATATGTTAGCTCTGATTGAAGGGTAAAACCGACAATGTCGAATTCATCAAGCGGCCTTTTTTCTTCTAATGAAAACAACCTCAAGGATTCTGCTTCCAGCTGAGCTCGCATATCCGGCAAGGGCATAAACACTCGCTGACACCATAACCAGTCCTCTGCATTCATTATTTCATACAAAACCTTAAGACCAAGGTGCGACATACCTATCTCGTAGCTATCCGGAAAGCAAAATGCGAAGTTTACATCAACATCATCAATGTTCTTTAATACCGATAATCTCTCTCCACCAATATATCTAGCAGGTTTTTGAACACGCGGTAGAATTCTTTCAAGTTCCCTTTTTATCATTATAATCAATCCATATTTTTATCGTGATTATAATTATAATCCCTATTAAAGAAATTTGCAATACCATTGAGCCATTAATAAGTATCATATAAAATAAAGTAGCAATTAGAATTGCTGAATTTATTGCAAAAACATGATCAAGTATTGCTAAAAATCGGGCAGGCATATATAACTCTAAAAGCCTTCCACCATCAGAAAATGAAAAAGGTAGAATATTAAATATTGCTATAATTAAGTTTGCAAATAAAATAAAGTAACAATTATAACTTGGTTTGTATAAAGAAATAAAAATACAAACCAGTACAGCTATCAAATTTGCTACAACTCCTGCTGATAACATTATCGTAGTTTTTAGTCTGGAAGCGTTTGGAAGAATAATAGAAACCCCACCCGCTTTGAATTTTAGTTTTGGCAGCTCTCTTTTTATAATATAAAAGGCGAGTATATGCCCAAACTCATGTATTATTGCCGAATATAACCCATATCTAGCTATATTACCTCCGTAATACAACCCTGCAAATAATGCCACAAGCAGAGGAATTGCAGAATTAGTAATACTAACTAAAAAGGCCATTTGGATAAGATAAAATAGGGTCTACCCATACACCGTCTAGAACAAATGAAAGATGTAGATGAGTACCGGTTGAGGCACCTGTTGAACCAATTATCCCAATAGCTTCTCCGGCTTTTACAGTATCACCTTCCTTTACTAAATAGCTATCAAGATGTGCATATCCTGTAACAAACCCCGAACCATGATCCACCTTAACATAATAGCCACTAATTGAATCATAATTTGATATTACAACTTTTCCATCTGCTACAGTTAATACCTCGGTACCATCTGCTGCTGCAATATCTAATCCGCTATGAAATTCAGGTTGACCTGTTATTGGACTAATACGTGAACCAAATTCACTTGTAATATATCCAATTTCTATTGGTGATATAACACTTATTGGCAGGGTGTAATCTGTTTCGCTAGCCGGATTAGATACAAATTTTTCATACCCTGAATTATCTGTTCCCTGTGCTACCGATTCGGTTATAGTTTGTGGTGCAGTTATTTCAGAGGTTGAATTGCTATTTGTAACATTATCATTATCATCTGTTGCAGAAACGTTGCTATCCTCTATTCCTTCATTAGGATTACTCGTAGCTTCATCAACAAAATTCATAACAATTTGCTGTTGTTCCTGTGTTAACGGACTACCGGTTATTATACCGTACTGCTTTTGAAACTCTATATATGCACCCGGCATCAAGGTTTTAACTAAAAACACTAGCAAAAAAGATACAATCGCTATAGCTAGTTGAATTTTAATTAACAAAAAGTTCTTTTTAGTGTTTTTGTTTATTCTTGGAAGGTCATCAGCGTATAACATTCCTGATTTTATTGCCCTGTTGGTTGGGCGAGCAAAAAGAACATCGTCCGGCATCTCGTATTCCTGTTTTTCCCACATAGTAAACCTCCTTCGTGTTTTACTATAAAGGATATGAGACTCCGTTCGAAATTATGTTTGAGATTAAGTTTTACAGTAATTTTACAGCAGATGATATAAAGTCTACCGAAAATATTTCAATTGAAGTATTGTTCATCCTAGATAATTTATTTGCATTTTGTTTTGGTATAACAACCTTAGAAAAACCAAGTCTTGCTGCTTCGTTAATACGTTGTTCTATCTGTGATACAGCTCTAATCTCACCGCCAAGGCCCATTTCACCAATAAATAGTGTTCGTTCATCAATAGCCTTATCATTAAGGCCCGAAATTATTGCCATTGCAACTGCAAGGTCACATGCTGTTTCATCTATCTGTATACCGCCTACAACGTTAACATAAACGTCTAAAGCCCCGAATGGGTATCCTGCCCGTTTTTCAAGTATTGCCAGTAATAAATTTGCTCGGTTATAATCAAAGCCTGATGTAGTTCTTCGTGGAGCAGCATAACTGCTTTTAACAACTAATGCCTGAACCTCAGCAAAAATTGGTCTTGAACCCTCCATAGTGCACACAACACAGCTGCCGCCTATGCCGGTGGGTCTTCCTTCCAGCAATGCAATTGAAGGATTTGTAACCTCTTTTAGACCTCCAGCTGTCATATCAAACAAACCAATTTCATTGGTAGATCCGTATCTATTCTTTGCCGCTCGCAGTATGCGGTATGGCAATGTTTTATCACCCTCAAAGTAAAGAACGGTGTCTACCGTGTGTTCCATAACCTTAGGACCTGCAATTGCACCGTCTTTATTTACATGCCCAACAACAAATATAGGGATTTCACTACTCTTAGCTGCATACAGTAATCGTGCAGTACATTCCTTAACCTGGGTAACACTTCCTACAGAAGAGCTAACTGCTTCACTCTGCATGGTTTGAATAGAGTCAACTACCGCAAGTATAGGCTTAGTACTTTCAATTAACTGACAAACATCCTCAATCGATGTTTCGGTAGCGAGAACTATATTTTCACCATCAATGCCTAGTCTATTAGCTCGAAGCTTGATTTGTCGTATAGATTCTTCACCAGAAACATACAATACCTTGCCACGCTGTGAAATAAAGTCACAAATTTGCAATAATAACGTTGACTTACCTGCCCCCGGCTCCCCCGAAAGCAACATAAGTGCACCTATAACAATACCGCCACCAAAAACTCTATCTAGCTCGGCAATTCCTGTAGTTATCCTAGAGTGTCCACCTTCTTTTTCATCTATATCACGTAACAAATGAGTTTTAGGGACAGAGGCCGATCTTGAAATTCCTGATGAAGCTTTTGTCTGCCTTACCTCATCCTGAATCAAGGTGTTCCACTCCCCACAGGATGTACATCTTCCCATCCAGCGCGGAAAGGATTCTCCACAATGATTACATAAAAAAATTGTTTTAATTTTTTCCTTCATTTAACGGTCAACCCTCTCATATCATTTAATTTGTTACTTTGCAATACAGGATGGTATAACAAAGTTTACAGCCTTTGCTAATACCTCAATCTCAACTAATCTTGTTTGGAAACATTCGCCATCAACATTGGTTATAAACTCTTTTTCAGAAGATAGTACTACTCGTTTAACACGTCTTGCTTCCATGATATCCCTTAATTCAGGTGCTATTGTTTCACCTTTAAAATGCTCACCGCGCTTATATTGACCTATAATTTTTGCTACACGCAGTAAATTTGTTTCTTTAACAAGGCAAAGCTCTAAAATACCATCATCTATTAAGGCTCTCGGAGCCGCACAAAAGCCCCCACCGTAATATTTACTGTTTGCAATAGAAACAAGTAAATAATTTCCCTCAAACCGTTCTTCATCTGCCGAGATAATTAATTTTGTTTTAAGAGGTTTTGTAAGTCTCTCCAATATTGACATGTTATATGCCATACTACCACCGCCTATAACCTTAAGTCGGCGATATTTCGGGATGTTCATTGCTATATCTGCATCAAGACCAACTGAACATATAGCAACACCAATTTTATCTCCAACCTTAATTACATCTATAGGTTTCGAGACTCCTTCAATAATATTAGACTTAAAATTAAAAAAATCCTGTCGTGCACCGATACCCTGAATGAAATCGTTACCGGACCCGCATGGAATTTGAGCTATATCTACATAAAGGTGGCTCAGAGAAGCATTAGCTATCTCGTTAAGCGTACCATCACCACCACAGCTTACTATTCTTAAATTATCCCCCTTTTTTATATGTTCTTGTGCTAATAAAAAGGCATCATTGGGTGCTGTTGTTAGTTCTATTTTACCATCTATGTTATGCTCATTAATAAACTCTAAAAGTTTAGGAACCAAAGTTAAACTTGAATCTCTTTTTCCCGCAACAGGATTAACAATAAATAGGTATCTTCTGTTCATACATCAATTTCCCTTTAAATTAGCCGATATGTATATCTCCATCTCTGTAGGTTATTGTTGACGTTCCATAGTTGTTATCAATATTTTTATTTATAGTATTGCCGAAATGCACCTTAACAGGAGGGTATAACGACCTGTTAATGTTAACAGAACAAAATTCAAATGCATTACAGCTTTCTGTTTTTAGGGTAAGATCTGTTTTTAGCCGTTTAAGAATCATTAACATTGTCGGCTTCTTTGCCTTAAGTTTTACAAGAAGTTCTTTGCGGTCTGCAGAAATTTGGTTCTGTTGCTCCAATAGTTCAAGATAGGTAATGTTTTTACCAATCAAGTCCATCTCTTCCTCAATTTCTGCTATTGAATTTTCAAGTTCATGAATATTTTGAGTTAATTTTTGTGTCATTCCTAATCTTAGCGTTGTTGGAATATTTACCTCAGATCCTACAGTATTAGCTGCAATCCTCTTAACAGCAATTATCTCTCCGCCCGAAATCACTCCCTTACCTGTAGTAACATTAATCTCTTTTTCTGATGAAACATGGCTATTAATAATAACCTGTGAAGATACGTTTCCCTCAGCATATAGCTCACAATTCTCAATAAACATCGCTTTTACATCGCCCTTTGCGGATATAAACCCTTTTTGCTGGCCATTAATACCATAGCCTACAGTAATATCCCCGCCGGCATAAATGTTAGCACCTTCTACCGAGCCACTAATCTTAACACTTTTTTTTGAATTAATTGTATATCCAAAAAATACATCTCCCTTAACCTCAACATCGCCGGAAAACTCTATATTTCCAATTGCAGAGTCTAAATTACCATTAATTACTACAAGTTGTTCAACACAAAATTTACCTTGCTTAAATACAAGATTTCCACTAACATTTGCAATTAGGTGGGTTCCATCTGCTGAGATGGAGGTGTTAGCTCCCTGTGGAATAACCGGTGGCTTACCTGGGCGACCTATCAACTCGTTCCCCGAAACCCCGGTTCCTGAAACAGGTGGAACTTCTTTTATGATGTCTGCAATTATTGTACCCTTTTCTATGTCGAGTATTAATCCTAATTCCTTATGATCAATGTCTCCATTATCTAGTAGTTGCGGCTTAACATCACGCTCACGACTAAAATGCTCAATAACATGTCCATCAACACCATCAGTTTGGGTTTTACCACGTGCAACAAGGCTAGCACTTTCGTAGCTAGCTCTTTCAACTATTCTTGCCAATGCATTTAGATCAATTCCAAAATTAACACCATTTTTATTTAGTGCTTTAACTAATAAATCTACAGTAATATTTTTAAGATCTTCCATAACACCTGCGGCTTGATCTTCAGAAAAGAGGGAAAGAATTCTATTTAGGTCTAGTTTAAGTCCGGCTAGTATATCCTTTGATTTTTCAACTATGCAACAAGCAATAATAATATCATCAGTAAGTAACGAAAAGTTACATAATGAACCCTCTGCTTCGGTATTATTTGAAGTAGACATATTTATTGAAACGTCTAACGAATCATCTATACTCATTCTCTCTCTCCAAAATTAAATTATATAAAATTAAGCCAACAGCGTTTATGTAATAAGGTTAGTATTAAACTAATTTATGTAAATAAAAAACTATTGTTGTTACAAACTCCATTCACCCTTATGAGCAGATTTAATGTTCATAGTGCCGGTGTCAGCATCAAATTTTTGTGTTCTACCAAAATCTTTTCCGGTGTCAGCAACCAAAATTGGAATTTTATTTTTTGCTAATGTTGCCTTAACTGCAGCAACATTTCTGTCGCCAATATTTGATATATCGTTATTTCCTACCGTGGCAAACATTTTAGCTCCACCGGCAATCTTAGCTTTAAGAGAGGATCTTAATGCACCCGCAGCCATCATCTTGTTTATCAAGATAGGTATAGCCGTGTCTGCATATTTCAGCTCCTGTCCTTTTGCAGCAGTTACCTGAGCAGTTGGTAACATAATATGCGACATACCGGCAATCTTGTGTATTGGGTCGTAAAGGCAAATGCCTACACACGAACCTAAAGCATAGGTAATTAGGGTGTCTCCAGCCTTAACTACATTTAAATCCGATATTCCTACTACTACAGTTTTTCCCATAAATATTACATTCCTAAGGCGTTCATTAATCTGTCTAACGATTCAACGTCAGGTATCAGTAAAATTGAGTTGTTACCACGTCCCTCTTCAATTTCAAAACCATCATCTATAAAAATAATGTTGTCGCTTATGTTTGCAAAATGAATTGCAGGAACACTTAAAATTGAACCTAACATATCCTCGTTAAGTGATGGTGTTGAAATATTAATTGTCATTCCTGTTAACATAGAAATTGCATTTACATATGATGCAGCCATAATGTTGCCTATTTCCTGCAACATAGAAACTCCCATTTCATCGATTTCTGCAAAGTCACCCAAATCCTGACCTAATAGAGAATTTATTGTTATGTGAGCAAATTCTCTATCTAGTAAAAACAGCATCATACCATTAATGTCATCGGAAAGGTTTACAAGCATTCCAATGATCATCTTTTCAGGGCCACCTAGCCGCTCGGTTACAACATTGTAATCTAATATTTGTATTTTTGGGACTTTAATATTAGTAGGCTTTCCAAGCATATTAGAAAGAGCTGTGGCTGCATTTCCACTTCCTATATTTCCAATTTCTCGAAGAACATCCAGCTGGATATCCGAGAGATCCTCATAGCTATTTATTGGCATGTTATTCCTTTCATTCAATAATTATGATGTTATAATTATCTTAAGTTATTTATTATTTCTTGAAGCTGATCAGCCGTCTGAACAACCTTTGAATTAAGAGTAAAACCTTTTTGCGTAATCATCATATCTACCATTTCATCAGACATTTCTACCGTTGAAAATTCTAACGCAAACTGTACAAGTTCGGTACCCTCAACATTGTCACCTGCTGCTGCCGTTGGTGCTCCTGATTTCTCTGTTTCAACAAATGCGTTGTTTCCAACCGGCATTAATCCGTAAGGGTTATCAAATGTATAAATACCTATCTTATCCATTACCTGTGTCATATTGATGCTTTCGGTAGCTGGATCTACTAAAAGCTCAATACGTTGTCCATTTTCATCCAAAACAAACCGTCCACTGCTGTCTGCAAGATAAGGCGTCTCACCCAATAGGCTTATTATAAAACTTCCATCTCTTGTATAAGCAGTTGATCCATCTAGCTGTTCAACTGCAAAAAGACCATCACCCACTAAAGCAAAATTTGTATCATTGCCGGTAAAATTGAGGCTACCTTGCTGAAAAATAACGTCGGTATAATCAGATTTTGAACCATGGCCAACAAGATGATCACCCTCAACATTTGTATCAATTTGTGAATACAAAAGCTCAACAAATGAGTTGGTTGTTTCTTTATATCCTGTTGTATTAATGTTTGCCATATTATGTGCAATTGAATTAAGTCTATCCTGATAAGCGATCATTCCGGAAGTTCCGGTATAAAATGCAATATTCATATTAACCTCTCTTTAGTTATAGCGAAGATATTTGTGATACCGTTTTTTGATTTATAACGTCAATCATCTGAAGCGCAGAGCTGCAGGATTGAAAACCTCGTTGAGCCTCCATTAATAGAGTATATTCCCTGTTCAAATCAATATTAGAGTTTTCAAAATGACCTTGAAGAACAGTTAACGGAGTTCCTTCAATATTATCTACAGCAGCAGCTTCATTTGTATTAAAATACAAACCACTTGTAACCTGTTGTAAATCATCGTAGTCAGCAGGAACTCTTAATCGAAGAGAATCAATTGTTGCACCTTCAGAATCATATATTGTTCCATCGCTGGTTACTGTAAAATCGCTTGTTCCAAGAAATATTTCACCAGCCTCTCCTAGAACCCTACCAACACCGCGAAGTTCAAGATAGCCTTCATCATCTACATCAAAGTTTCCGTTTCTACTATAGGTTATCTGATCAGAACCCTCCATAGCAATAGAAAAGAATCCATCACCTGTTATTGCGAAATCGAATGGACGACCTGTTTCTTCAACCAATCCCATATCAAAATCGGTAAAAACAGTATCTACTATTCTAATTGGCGACTGGGAGCCAATCACCTCGGTGTTGCCCGTCTCCAATCTTTTGGTGAACTCCTGCTCAAACGTTGTACTCACTAATCTAGCACTTCTTGCTCCGGGAGTAGAAGCGTTAGCTATGTTATTTGAAATTGTATTTAATGTTCTCTGCTGCATCAAAACACCGGAGGCAGCAGTATAAAATCCGCTTAACATAATTTATTCCTTTCACTTTTCAGCTAATATATTCCTCTAATTTACTTTTAAGTTTGTTTAAAGCCTTAACATGAAGTTGGCTTATCCTTGATTCACTTACCTCTAATATTTTTGCTATCTCATGTAACTTTAATTTTTCGTAATAATAAAGTGATATGATAGTTCTCTCGCGTTCCGATAATGTTTTAATTGCCATAATTATCTCTTCACGCTGCTCCTGTCTAAAAATACCGGAATCAAGATGATTTTCATCATCAGATATATCCTGTCCTCCGTCCTCTTTATCCTTATGATAGAGTTCGTCAAGTGATATTAATGAAGCCTTAGACAGCTCTGCATACGTTTTTGTAAGCTGTTGCTCTGTAATGTTAAGATAATTTGCCATCTCTGCTAGCGTCGGTTCGCGCATCAGAGTATTTCCTAAATTATATTCAGCCTCTTTAATTTCTTTCGAGCTTTGTCTTAACCGTCTTGGTAAAAAGTCTTGGCCTCTAAGGTAGTCAATAATCGAGTGCTTAACCCTAGTGAATGCATAGGTCTCAAATCTAACATTTTTGCTTTCATCGTATTTCTCAACACATTCGATTAAAGTGATAACTCCTTGATTAACTATATCCTCCATCTGTGCATAATTTGAAGATACTCCTCTCATCTGTCCTGCAACTGCCTTAGCAATATAGTTATAAGCCATAACAATCTCGTTACGAAGGTTAATATCCCTTGTTCTGCGATATTGTTCAAATAGCCTCTGCATTGCCTCAGAGGTGGGTTTTTCATACTGCGGCATACACCAATAACCTTTCTTCCTAATGCTAAAATATTAATTAATTAAGAGCAATGTTTGCAAGAGCTTGAATCTGTAGTGTCTGATCTATCTCATTAAATGATAACACCGTTACACCGGGATAAAACTGATCTATTAACTTTTTAAAGTATATTCTAACAACCGGTGATGTTATAATTATCGGTTGCTGAACAATATCTTTAACCTTGTTTAATTCCTTAGATGAAGCGTTAATAATACTTTGTATAACGTCCGGATCTAGCGCAAGATAGCTTTGCTGATCAACTTTTTTAACGGCAGCCATAATGGTTTGCTCGATTGAATTATCAATACTAATTACCTTTAGCTGGCCAGCTTCAGCAAATCTTCTTGAAATTGTTCGTTTTAATGCCTGCCTAACATACTCTGTTAACATATCGGTATCTTTTATTGTTGTTCCGTAATCTGAAAGAGTTTCCAATATTGTTTCTATGTCCCTAATGGGTACACCTTCCTGCAAGAGATTAGCCAAAACCTTCTGCAAATCGTTAAGAGATACAATCGAAGGTATAATATCATTTACTAAATTTTCATTTGTTTTCTTTAGATTGGTTAATATATTGTTAACTTCCTGTCTTGTAAGAAGTTCATGTGAATACTTTTTAATTATTTCTGATAGATGTGTTACCATAACGCTGGTAGGATCGATTAACGTGTATCCCGAAACCTCTGCTTTTACCTTTTTATCGTTGCTAATCCATTTTGCAGGCAATCCAAATGCAGGATCTACAGTATCTATACCATCTATTGGTGGCGCTTTTTCCGGTGGAATAAGAGCCATAAGGTGATCTATTAAGATATCTCCTTTAGCTACCTGCTCACCTTTAAGTTTTATAATGTACTGATTTGGGTTGATATGGCCACTATCTTTAAGATAAACAGAAGGAACAACTATACCCATATCTGTGGCAAACTGCTTTCTAAACATAACCACCCTATCAACAAATGTTCCTCCCATACTCTCAACAACAAGCGGTATTAAGCTGTATCCGAATTCCATTTCAATTGGTTCAACAGTTAATAAGCCGTAAACATTCTCAATATTTTTGTAATACTGAGCCTCGCTTGCAATTTCCTGAATTGGCTCGCCCGTTTGTTTACCATCAGCTAATAGTTTTACCCCTCCGCCACGCTTTAATATTAAACCTAGAATAATTAAAAACGCTGCAATCAGAATAATCTGAACCTTAGGAAAACCCGGAATTAACAATAAACATCCTATTGTAGCACCGGCTAGTATTAACACGTTTGGCTGGGATAAAAACTGTGTCGAAAAATCATCGTTTATATTGTTTTCAGAAGCACTTCTCGTAACCATCATACCGGTAGAAACTGATATGAGCAGCGCCGGTATCTGCGAAACCAGTCCATCACCTACAGTTGCCGTTGAATATATATTCATTATGGTTGTAAAATCACCAACATTATTTATAAAACCAATAATAATTCCACCAATAAGGTTAATAAATGTTACAAGTATGGATAGTATTGCATCTCCCTTAACAAACTTAGATGCACCATCCATCGAACCAAAAAAATCGGCTTCTCTTTGAATTTTCTCTCGACGAACCTTTGCTTCCATCTCATCAATAAGACCGGTAGATAGGTCGGCATCTATAGACATCTGCTTTCCCG
>CAYJBH010000051.1:0-14055 GCA_964368625.1 uncultured Oscillospiraceae bacterium | reverse complement strand
ATGAATACATTTAAAGAGCAGGCACGGGAAACAGTTAATAACGAAATCATCTACATATAATACTTAAAGCCGCTACATGTGTTCTTGTAGCGGCTTTAAGTCTCATGATCTCAGTTTTTAGACATAATTATGTAACGATTATCTTTTGAAAATCAGTGTTTTGTCATTATCCACTACCGACGATTTTATTGCACCCTTTAAGTTGTCCATAATTAAATCACCGTTTTTTTGCGTGGTAAGCGACATCTGACATCTCTCACCTGTTAAAAACCATATTTCACCTGTGCCGGCATAATCCTTAGCCTCGAATGCGCCTTTGCGTATAAACTCAAATTTGATGCAGTAAAACGGCAAGTGGCAACGGGTTCAGGAGGTTAAAATCTATCTAAAGTTCATTGAAAAATTTGAAATCCCGATGTCGGAAATGTCGCCGGAAGAACTCGCCGAGATAGAAAAACAGCGCAAATGTAGAGAGTATCGTCGCAGAAAAGTTAAAGAAAGTCATCAAAGAAAAAAGCAAAAGGCAATATAAGCACATTGAAAAATGTCTCAGCAAGCACTGAATTTGGCTATCCAAATTCGCAATTTCAGGGCTTCACCCCAAGACCCGATTTGAATTTGAAAGGATAATACCCATGCGAAAAAGAGATGTGCAGATAAACTTTCGCCTCACACAGGATGAGGCGAAAGAACTTGAAAAGAAAATACAAAAGTCCGGGCTTCGTAAAGAGCTTTTTATGCGGATGCTAATCTCCGGTTGTAAATTCACCGAAAAACCGGACAAAGAGTTTTATCAGATCATGCGTGAGCTGACCGGGATTGTAAATGCTTTAAATCAGTTGACTGCCAAGTATTTGCGCTGGGGGTTGTTGATGCAACGGCGCTTGAGAGTCAGGCGGGAAATTGGGCAAGGTTTCACAGTGAGGTGCAGGAGAGATTTTTATGACAACAAAATTCATACAGTTGAGAACTTGCTACTTATGTTTACAGGTCTAATAACAAGCCTATAAATGGTTTATTTGGATATAATAGCCATGTCACTTCTTTGAAAAATTTACCAGAAAGTATTGCCATTCTATGTAATCATGTGCAATCGTAATAGGAGGCTTGCACCCAGCGAGTGTATCAAAATATGATCAATGCAAGTTTCCCTTTAACACTATTATCTTTGTAAGCGTTGCGGAAAGTTTGGCGGGGAGTGTCGGTGTGTCCATATTTCCCTTTGTGACTTCCTGCTGTACCACCTTGGGCACAGTAACTGCAGTGATGTTTTCGCTGTTTGCGGGCGGTGTGCTCTCTGCAAAGGCAGAAAGCAGCAAAAGCCACACCACCATGCAAAGTGCAAGCACTTTTGATTGTTAAAATTTTTTATAATTCCTCCGACAACCCTTGGATTGTATTATTTTCATGCCATATGGTAAAGTTTGAAGCTTCCCGCTTTCGGGCAACTTTGAACAGAAATTCAGACACCGTATGTTTATGGTACTCCAAATTTCGGACACGGATTTTTACCAAAAACCAGTAAAACAGACACTCTCCTGTGCAGACAAGGATAAAGAAAAATTCTTTCACTATCATTTTATATAGCATACTATTCTGAAACGATGCCGGCATTGCGATATCCTGATGGAGATATGTTTTCACGACTTTTAAAGATTCTCGAAAAATAATATTCATTTTTGAAGCCGCATTCCTTTGCGATGGCTCCTGTTTTTTTGTTGGTAGATAAAAGTAGCATTTTTGCAACATGTAGGCGTATCTGTATTAGGTCGTTGTTAGGGGAAATCCCAAATCTTTTTTTATACAAAACAGCAAAGCGGCTTGAGCTAAGTCCGATTTCATTTGACATCATCTCAATTGTCCAGTTTTTTTGATAATCATTATATAACTCATGCCTTAGTTTTAACAGTTTGTCGGAATAAGGTGAAAAGTGTGTTGCCTCTTCATTTTGAACAGCACGAGCAATCTTTAAAAACATTTGTTCAATCAGATTGTTAATAAACTGCTCATACAAGGGATATTGATTTTGCTCCTCGCTTAAAATGCGCAATATTGTTGTTCGTATTATATCCGGCTGATTAGTTCTGATAAGGACATTCGGAGTGAGTTTAAACATATTGAGTGTATTCTCCATTGTGGAAGAACGTAAATGAATCCAGTCATTTTCAAACCCTTCGTTACTATCGCACGGTGTATAGTGGTATTCCAAAAAATCCGGAGATTTAATAAAACAGTCACCGGGAATGGCACGTTTTATGCCCAGAGCTGTATGTATCATGCAATCGTTAATGCAACATAGCACAATCCATGTAGATGATGATGGGTCGGGAGCACGCTTCATAATGAAATCACTATCGTGGTTGGTGTTTATATTCGCTATAAGAAAATTATGCACTCAAACCTCCCTGTGTAAAAGAATAGTATAAACGATTAATTGGATTGTGGATTGACTTAAGTTAAGTTTGATAATATAATAATATCGTAATATTAAGCCAAAGTCAACATGAACTTCTTTGAATCGTTCTAATAACTGTATGTATTGACGATTATTTATTTAATTCGCGCAGGCTGTTGAATTGTATTTTGATATAGATTTTCAACAAAATTATAAAACGGAAATTCAAAACACTATTATAGATAAGCGAAAAATATAATAATGTTACAGAGTGAAAGGACGTTATTGTGAAAAGACGTAAACTAAAATTTAACGCCAAAAAGTTTGTTAACAGTTATCAACTTTACATACTGTTGATAATTCCGATAGTATATTTAATATTGTTTCACTATATACCCATGTACGGTGCGACCTTGGCTTTTAAAGATTGGAATCCGGGCGTTGGAATAATCGGAAGTGAGTGGAGTGGGTTAAATCACTTTATGCGTTTTTTCAATGCTCCTTCCTTTGAAAGGATATTCTTTAATACTGTATATCTGAGCTTGTTAAACCTTATCATCGGTTTACCGTTTCCAATAATGTTAGCAATTGCTTTAAATGAATGTAGAATAAAAGGAGTAACCAAAACCGTACAGATGGTTACATATGCTCCATACTTTATTTCTACCGTTATAATGGTATCTTTATTAATGCAGTGGACCTCTATCGACGGCGGTTTATTTAACAATATAATTGGCTTGTTTGGCGTAGACCCAATAAACCTGTTTGGTAAATCAGATTTTTTTAGACCCACTTATGTTTTGTCTCAAATTTGGCAGTATACAGGATTTGGCTCGATTATATATCTTGCGGCACTTTCCGGTGTAGACCTTTCCTTATACGAGGCCGCGACGGTCGATGGGGCTACAAAAATACAAAAAATTATACATATTGATTTGCCAAGTTTGTTACCAACCTTTGTCGTATTACTAATCCTTAATGTTGGTCAAATTATGAATGTAGGTTTTGAAAAAGTCTATTTAATGCAAAATCAACTTAATGTTCAGGTTTCAGAAATCATCTCTACTTATGCGTATAAAGTAGGATTAATCGATATGGATTTTTCCTATTCAACAGCAATTGGGCTTTTTAATTCGGTGGTAAATATTATTTTATTAATTATAGTTAATTTCACCTGTAAGAAAACCAGTGAAACGAGTTTGTGGTAAGAGGTATAGATGATGAATGGAAAAATTAAGCAGGCTAAAGGCGACTATCTTTTTCAGATAATAAATTACATATTTTTATTTCTATGTTTTATCTTAGTATCCTATCCTTTGCTTTACATAGTTAGTGCGTCGTTAAGCGATTCTGAGGCGGTTATAAGGGGTGATGTTTGGTTGCTACCTGTAGGTTTTGACCTAAGAGCCTATGAAGAGGTGCTTAAAAACGACTCAATTGTTAGCGGATACATAAACTCAATAATATATACTTTTTTTGGAACAATTTTTAACCTTGTTCTCACAATCTTAGTAGCATATCCTTTATCAAGAAAAAAGCTGTATGGTAAAGGTCCGATCACATGGTTTTTTCTTATCACTATGTTTTTTTCTGGTGGACTAATCCCAACATACATTCAGATGGAAAGTTTAGGAATAAACAATACCCGGTGGGTAATTATTTTGCTCGGTGGAATTTCGATATACAATATGTTGGTTATGCGCAGTTTTTTTTCAAACACACTTCCTGAAGAGATATATGAGGCGGCAAATTTAGATGGTTGCGGAGATATGAGGACACTTATTTCAATAGTTTTGCCTTTGTCGAAACCTATTATTGCTGTTATGGTATTGTACTATGCGGTAGGTCATTGGAATGATTATTTTAAATCATTAATATACCTGTCAAACCCTGAACTTTCCCCATTACAACTTGTTCTTCGCGAACTGCTTGTGCTGAACAAAATTGATGGGCAGCAACTACAATCTGCAACCGAAATGGCAAATAGAGCAGGGGTTTATGAGTTATTACGGTATGCTGTCATAGTTGTGGCGAGTATTCCGGTGTTGGTGATATATCCTTTTGTTCAAAAATATTTTGTAAAAGGAGTTATGATCGGCTCTGTTAAAGGATAATAAGCGCCTTAAACTAAAATGATGCATGAAATGTATGGTAGATAATCGTTGTTCATATATAAAAGAATGCCGATGATTAACCCTATAAGTTTTGAAAGTTGTTGCATGTAATAAAAGTGTTAACAATTTTCATTTAACTTAACAATACGAAAAACAACAACAGGAGGGAAAAATGAAGAGAATGATCCGAACAAGCATCGCCTTTGCACTGGCTGGTACAATTTTCTTAGGCGGATGCAGTGCACCATCCGAAGAGTCGGTGAGTGCTACACAAGGCGATTCAACAGATTCATCCAGTGAGGTTCCTACACTAAATTTTTGGTCGATGAGAGAGGATTCTGTTGAAGACTATCAAACTAATGCTTACATCACATGGCTGGAACAAGAACAAAATGTAAACATAGAGTTCGAGCAAATTTCCTCGGCTGAGGCACTGCAAAAATTTAACGTCTCCCTTGCGAGTGGAACCTACCCTGATGTGTACTTTGGTTGCCAACAGGTACAAGGCATGAATAGCACTATAATGAATTCGGCACTAATTCAATATGGAGAAGCAGGTATATTTTTGCCGTTAAACGATCTAATCGAGGAACATGGTGAAAACACAAAACAACTTTTAGCGGATGTTCCTTATGCTGAGGGTGTTATTACTATGCCGGATGGTAACATATACGCTCTGCCAACCTATTCTGAGATCTATCATGTTCGCTATTCATTAAAGCTATTTATGGATCAAACATGGCTTGACAATCTTTCTCTTGAAATGCCTGAGACCACCGAAGATTTTTACAATGTTCTAAAGGCATTTAAAGAGCAGGATGCTAACGGTAACGGTGATCCGAACGATGAAATTCCACTATCGGGAGCTACCAATGCATGGCATTCCGACCCAAGTAACTTTTTAATGAATGCATTTATATATGATGATGAATACACTCGCCTTACATTTGATGACGGCGGTGATATTATTAGCATATATAATCAGGATGCATATCGAGAGGGACTGAGGTATATCAACAAACTGTACGAAGAAGGCTTGATTTTCTCCGAAACATTTGCACAAAATCAGGATCAGATTAAAACGCAAACGTCCGGCTCGCCTAACAGCGTTGGTAGTGCACCGGGTGGATCGGCACTACAAGTTGCAAGTGCTGATAGCGAATTTTACAGCAATACAGTGACTGTACCTCCGCTTATCGGGCCGGATGGTACACAACAAGCAGCATATTATGGATATAATGACCTCAGACCAGGTGCATACATTATTACAAATGCTTGTGAAGACCCTGAACTTGCCTTTAAAATTGGTGATTTTATGTATTCTGAGGAATCTTCGATGCGTATGCGTCAGGGTGAGTTTGGTGTAGATTGGGATGTTGCCGAAGAAGGTCAAAAAACCTTTGATGGAAATGATGCTCTTTATACAAGAATTACTCCGTTAGTGACCGGTGACGGCGTTCAAAACCAACATATGGGCAATACCGGTCTTTGGAGAGAGACTAACGATTTGTTTATAGGTTCTTGGAGTGTAGCTGACGACTTTGATATTCGCTCCTTGGCAGGAATAGAGCAACTACTGATAGAACAAACATGGCCATATGATGGATTAGAGCCGGAAAAAACTGTACCGCCCATCGTTTTCACCGACGAAGAAAATACTGCACTTGCAGACATTATGGTTGAGGTGAATAACTACGCAAAACAACAGCGTGTATTATTTATCACCGGTGAAGTTGATATCGAAACAGAGTGGGATACATATATATCCGAGCTCGACAACCTAGGAATCAACACTATGGTCGAATACTATAACACTGCATACGATAGAATGCAATAAAATGCATTAATGCTTATGGTCGGGCAAATTAGTTTTAGTAATTTGTCCGACCGATATTTAGACTATTTTTTTAAAAGGAGATTACAAATTGTTAGCGGCAGTAGTGGAGAGACCCCATCATCTGGTCTTAAAAGAAGTTCCAAAACCAATTATCTCAGATGACGATTTCCTTATAAAGGTATTGGCATCATCTATCTGTAATGCTACCGACAATCATATTGTTGAGGGCATCTTTGACGGATATCACGATCACTACCCTCAAATTCTCGGTCATGAAGTTTGTGGTGAGGTAATTGAATTAGGGAAAAATGTTAAAAATGTAAAGTTAGGGCAACGAGTAGCGTTATACACCTCAAGGGGCGCATTTGCAGAGTATTGTTTGGTGAATAAAGACAACACGATGGCTATAGTGCCCGATAATATGTCAAGTGAAGTTGCGTGTGCTTGTGAGACCTTTAACGGAGCATATGAATGCATGGTGGCACCGGCAGAATTAACGGCCGATAGTGTCGCTTTGTTTATCGGAGCAGGACCACTCGGGCTTGCTGCAATCGGTACAGCGGCACTTTCTACGAAGAATATTGTGGTGGTTGACTTTTATGAAAACCGCCTGAATATTGCTAAAGAGATGGGAGCTAAATTTGCCTATAACAGATCTGAGATGAGTGTTGATCAGATTGTAGATGCTATTAAAAAAGATGTGGGCGAGATAGACGTAACCTTTATGTGTATAGCATTAGATCGCTCGAAGGAGCTGGATGCGTTCCACCTAGCTATCGAGGCCACCAAGCAAAATGGCAGTATAACGGGACTTAATGTTGAGGTTAAGCATTCTGCTCATAATCATCGTCTCAATCCTATGAATATGAACAGAAAAAATATTAAATATCGACATTATTTAAAAAGGGATCCAAAACCTTCCGACTTTCAACTGGCGTTTGATATGGTGGCACAAGGAAAGGTTCCGCTGGAAAAGGAAATAACACATTGTGTTACGCTAGACAAATTAGAGTGGGCTCTTGACATGACCCATAACCAGCTGGATAAATGCATTAAAATTATCGTGTATCCAAGATTGGGAGAGTAGATGGAAAGTATGTTTGCATGGGTCTATGAACAGCCAAATGAAATAAAATATCAAACAGTTAAAATACCGGATTGTGCCGATAACCAACTATTAGTTAAGATCGACACCGCTTGCATATGTAATGGTTCTGACCCCGGTATTCTACATGGTCATCCATCATATAATTTCCGACATATATTCGGACACGAGCCGTTCGGAAATGTTGTAAAGGTAGGGAAAGACGTTAGCGGTTATGCTGTTGGCGATAGAATAACTTGGTGGTTTTCGGTAGGGGCGTTTTCAGAGTATGCTGTCATTACACCGGATGAAATCACAGTGTTAAAATTGTCGGATTGCATATCTCGCATCGAAGCTCCGATAATGGAGTTGGTTATTGCAGCTGCGAGGGCGATTCGAGCCGAACATATAAAGGATACAACAAAAATTCTGATCGTAGGTCTTGGCCCCAGTGGGCTGGTAATGGGGCAACGCGCCAGAGCGTTGGGTGCAAAACAGGTCGTAGGCTGGGATCTATATCCAATGCGTCGCGAGACTGGATACAGTCTGGGTTTTGATGATACCTTTGATCCTGCAAATGATGCGTTTAATGCTACAAAAGCCAAATATGATTCCTTTGATATTGTTATCGACGCAATGGGTGATGATATCTTAAAGGAACAGATGACATTTACACAGGCGATATGTCTTGCAAAACAAAATGGTATAGTTATTTCATATGGACATCCTGAAAATGGCAGACAGTTTAGCCCGTTTTATTTTCAAAGTAAAAACCTAACAATGTTGCCGCCTGAAAATGACATGAATTGTATTCGCACAATAGCCCAGGATACCCTTGCTATGATAGAGCAGGGCAAAGTGCAAATTAAACCACTGGTAAGCAAAATAATGCCACTTTACCGTGCGGATGAGGCACTTAGGCTAACCATGGATTTCCCCGACAAATACATAAAAATAATTTTAGATTGTACAGATTTAGAACCATGATGATTTAGGGATATATATTATGAAACTTGGTATTTCAGGACAGGCATTAGCCGGTGTGAAAACACTTGAAGAGATATTTCAGCTGCTCAAAAGCTATGGCATTGAATATATTGAACTCTGGGGAGATAATATTCCCTTTGAAAAAAACAAGACAGGATACAGCGGCGGCTTTGTTGATAAAGATGCCGAGTATGTGCTGTCATTGATGCAGGTTTATAACATTAAGGTTTCCTGTGTTACTTTTGGTGGTGCCTTTGATGAAACACTATTTAAAGGCGATTCAAGGGATTATTCCGACCAGCTCGTAGCAGCAGTTAAATTCGCCGAAAAAGTGGGAGCGAAGACCGTTAATCATTATTGTTTTTATATCTCTATGGAAGAAATCAACCTTGAACGGATAGAGCAGTATATGCGCCCTGCGATCATACAAGCGAAAAAAAGCAATATAACGTTAGCTTTAGAAAATGAAGCGCACGACTCAACCGCAAAACCGGAAATGATGAAACAAATACTGGAGTTAATCGGTGAAGAGTGCTTTAAAACAAACTTTGATGCGACAAACTACTACCATGCCGGTTGTGAGGGATTCCCATACTCGTATAATTTACTAAAAGATTATATTGCATACGTTCACATAAAAAACGGGTGCATTTTTGATAAATCCATGCATGACGGTCTGGATGGAAAAGGTACGCCGATGAGCGGTATATTCACAGGAAATACAATTTTCTACCCTCAAATATCTGATGGTGCGGTTAATATCGGGGGACTAATAATGAGGTTAAAGGATGACCGATATGAGGGGTTTGTTACCTTAGAACCGCATGTATCTCCTCAAAGTGTTGATAAGTATTATGAATCTGAGATAAAATATCTAAAGGAACATAATTATATGTAAATTTGTAGGACGAGAAAACTCAAAAAAGGAATGAGGATGCAAAGACAATTATTAAACGGTAAATGGCAGATGGCTCGTGTTGGAGAAAACGAGTTTATAACCGCAACCGTACCCGGCAGCGTATATGGTTCGTTACTTGAAAACAGCTTGATGGAAGACCCTTTTTACCGAGATAACGAAGATAATGCATTAAAATTGATGGAAGATGACTACATTTTCCATCGAACCTTTTTTGTCGATGCTCAGATACAATCCCATGCCTGCAAAGAGTTGGTGTTTGAAGGTCTTGATACCTTGGCGACAGTTCGGCTGAACGATATCGAAATAGCAACAACAAACAATATGCATAGGACATATAGATTTGATGTATCCAACCAGCTTGTTGATGGTGAAAACCATATTTCGATAGTTTTCAGCTCGCCGACAAAATTCATAAAACATGCTTATTCTCGTTGTAAGACAGATGGCACATCGGACGCTATGCAAGGATTTCCCTTGATTAGAAAAGCACATTATATGTTCGGTTGGGATTGGGGCGCACACCTACCGGATGCCGGAATATGGCGTGATGTGTATATTGAGGGGAACTCAACTGCGAGGATAGATAATTTTTATGTATCACAGCGTCATTTTGATGGCGGTGTTGAGATTGATATAGAGCTTGAGGCAAAGCTGTACACCGGCTGTACACCGACATATCGTATAGATGTTACGGTACCGGGCGGGAGCAAAACTTCATATAACCAAACAACTTTTACTATTGATGACCCCAAAATTTGGTGGCCAAACGGTTTTGGGGAGCAACCGTTATATGAAATCTGTATTAAACAGTATGTTGATGGCGAGTTGAGCGATTGTTGTGGCAAAAAAATCGGACTCAGAACCCTTTCAATGAATACTCAAAAAGATGAGTTCGGGAGCAAATTCTCTCACACCGTTAACGGCATAGACATTTTTGCAATGGGTGCAAATTATATCCCACAGGATAATATCCTTTCAAGAGTGGATTATAACTCAACCTATCAACTGCTTGAACAATGCAAAAAGGCTAACTTCAACGCTATTAGAGTTTGGGGTGGAGGATACTATCCCGATGATAGTTTTTATGATATTTGCGATGAGCTGGGGCTTTTAGTTTGGCAAGATTTTATGTTCGCGTGTGCTGTGTATGAACTGGACGAGGAGTTTGAAGAGAATATAAGTGTAGAAATCGAGCAGAATATCAAAAGAATTCGACATCATGCCTCTTTGGCACTTTGGTGCGGCAACAATGAGATGGAGATGTTTGTCGATCAGGGAGTTTGGGTGGATAGACCGTCGCAAAAGGCGGATTATATCAAGATGTACGAATACATTATCCCGAAAATATGCAAGCAAAACGACCCCAACACCTTCTATTGGCCCGCCAGCCCTTCTTGTGGTGGCTCCTTTGATGACCCCAACAGTGAGGATAGAGGTGATGTTCACTACTGGTCGGTATGGCATGGAAACGAGCCTTTTACTGAATATCGCAATCATTTTTTCCGCTACCTGTCGGAATTTGGCTTTCAATCCTTCCCGTCCATAAAAACGATTGAGACATTCACCGATTGTGAGCGCGACAAGAATGTTTTTTCCTATATTATGGAAAAACATCAGCGCAATAATAGCGCAAACGGAAAAATATTAAACTACCTACAACAAACATACCTATACCCAACATCATTTGAAATGTTGCTCTTTGCCTCACAACTGTTGCAGGCCGAGGCAATTAAATATGGTATTGAGCACCTCCGGCAAAATCGCGGTCGATGCATGGGGGCTATATACTGGCAACTCAATGACTGCTGGCCTGTTGCATCTTGGTCGTCGATCGACTACTGCAACAGATGGAAGGCATTGCACTATTATGCCAAACGTTTTTTTGCTCCGGTAATGATATCCTGCCAAGAGAGTGGTATGCTTACACAAAATACAAATATTAATGATGCTGATTTTTCAATTAAACCGTCAGTCAAATTAAACATTGCGAACGATACCTTGTTTGAAAAAACACTGAAAGTCTGCTATTCTTTAAGAAAAGCAGATGGAAAAATATTATTAGAAGATTCGGCAGAGTTAAACATCAAAATGCTCACCGCTATCTATCTTGATGAGCTGATATTCCCTGGTATTGACATCTATAATACATATTTTTATTATGAATTATTTGAAGAAGACAGGCTAATTTCAAGTGGTAGCGTTATATTTTCACTTCCCAAATATTTTCAGTTTGAAAATCCCCATCTCACGTTTGAGGTAAGCGGTGATATGATTACTGTCATGTCAGATTGTTATGCTAAATCGGTTGAGATACTAAATGAGAATGAGGATATTATTCTGTCGGACAACTACTTTGACATGAACCCTGGAAAGAGGACGGTGCAGGTGATAAAGGGTGATGTGGATAAACTCCGGTTGAGAAGTGTGTATGACATATTTTAAGCAAATAGTTTTAAAAGGAGGTACTTATGCATAAAAAACCAAACATAATGTTCATTATGTCAGATGATCACAGTGCCTCAGCAGTAAGTTGCTATCAATCTATGCTTTCAACGATCTTTTCGACGCCTAACATTGATAGGATAGGAAAAGAAGGTGCAATATTTCACAATTATTTTGCTACAAACTCAATTTGTACACCTGCAAGAGCAACCATTATGACCGGTCAGTACGGACATATGACAAATATGAGATCGCTGGACGATTGCTGGGATGTCGATAGTACGGAAAATTTAGCACTACTGTTACAGAATGCCGGGTATGATACAGCTCTTTTTGGAAAGTGGCATTTGCACTGTACACCAAAAGGATTTTCAGAGTATAAATATCTTACGGATCAATGGGAGCAGGGTCAATATTTCAATCCGTCGTTTGAAGAAAAAGGAAAGGGAAATATAAGGTATAACGGTTATGTCAGTGATATAATCACCGAGATGACGATTGACTTTTTAGATAATAGACGATCAGAAAAGCCATTCTTTATAATGTGTAATCATAAAGCACCGCACGATCAATGGGAATATCATAAAAGGTATGAAAACCTTTTTGATGGTGTAGAAATCCCTATGCCCTCAAGTATTTATGAGGATAAATCACATAGATGTGAAGGTTCTCGTGAGTTTGGGGCATCGGTAGGTCCTCGCAATAAGGTTCGTAGCCTATATGACTATTTTATTCAACCGGATTATGTTACCGGTCAATTGTTAATTGAGAAAAATGCCACGTTTGAAGAAAAAACCTACAGTAGCTATCAAAAGTATCTTAAAGATTATCTTAGGACGGTAGCCGGTGTTGATGACTCAGTAGGTTTGATTTTAAACAAACTGGAGTCGGATGGGATTTTAGATGAAACCTTAATTATATACACCTCTGATCAGGGCTTATTTTTGGGGGAGCATGACTATCAAGACAAAAGATGGAGTTATGAAGAAAGTATAAAAACACCTCTATTAATGCGGTATCCAAAGGAGTTTGTCAAAGAAAAGTCAATTGAGGGGCTTGCATGCAATTTGGATATTGCACCTACCCTATTAGACTTTGCTGGAGTGTCTATACCGGAAAAAATGCAGGGAGTTTCCATTCGATCATTGTTAACTGGCCAAAAAGATTGTGTGAGAGATGTTGTATATTTTCGTTACTGGATGCATTTAGCCCACCAGCTAGATATTCCCGCACATTTTGGAATAAGAACCCAACGATATAAATTAATTTACTATTACGGATTGCCATTAAACGTAAAGGGAGCGAAACATACACCAACGCCAACCGGTTGGGAATTGTATGATCTAAAAGAGGACCCATTTGAGTTAAACAACGTATTTCAAAAGGATGGTTACAAAAACATATCAAATAATTTGATTAAACAGCTTGTAAAAACACAAAGGGAATATAAAGATTTAGATTGTAAAATAATTGAAAATGCATTTGAGTTTAGGGATGATAAATAAAACAGTTACGCTGAGAATTGATTAAATAAATCGATCATGTTTTAACAGTGAAATTTTAGATCCTTTAACTTGGAAATGTACTGTTTCATACCAAATTAAATTGAAGTAAAACAACTGTTATGGGCTGCGCCCTAGATTTTGTGTAAACTGGATTTGTGTGGTGTAAAATGAAGCGATTTTTTACCAGGTGGCAACGGATTTTTCCGGTGCCGCCTTATTTATTTATAACACCGATTTTACCCTTGACACTATATTGCCGACTTTAAAGACGTTATAGAGGGTAGCTTTTTAGAGGGCACAAGCGCAGAATACATCAAAAAAAACTACAAAGACCTCGTTACAAACAGCGTGGCATATATGCTTTTATCACGGCTTGATGCGCCTACCGAAATGTATTTTGATGATGACGATTTTCACAGTATTACGGATTTTAGCACTGCCGAAACGCTAACTGCCCTCGGTGTTGACACGGGTGATATTTCACAGAGGGCGCTTCGTGAAATTTCTGCAACTGTACAAAATCTTGTGAAAGAAGGCGTTCGCACATTTGCGCCTACAAGCGAAATAATTTTGATGCGGCTTTTTAATCAAACTATAAACCCTATTTCAAATAGCAACATACCTTTTACAAATATACGTAAATACACTCGTGTACGCAAGCTCACACCAAGAATGTTAAATGAGCTGATAGAAAAAATAGAGGTCTACCACTCCGAAAAGAAAAACGGAGTGCAGACCCAAAATATCACTATTCATTATAACTGTATCGGCT
>CAYJBH010000050.1:0-15049 GCA_964368625.1 uncultured Oscillospiraceae bacterium | reverse complement strand
CAAAAACATGAAAAGAGCCCTGTGAAACAGCCGTTTCACAGGGCTCTTTGGCGGAAAAGGTGGGATTTAAACCCTTAAAAGGTGATTATTCCTTTTTTTAGAATTTTCCTGTCCAAAAGTTTTGCATATGCATCAACACTGTCCGAAAAATCAAAATAATCTGAGATGAACTCTTTTATATTCAACTCACCGGAACGCATCCAAGCCAGCACCTGCTCATGCGCAGCACCCTCTTCGTCTTTACGAGGCATCTGCTGATATATAACACGCCAGTTGTAGTCAGCCTTACTAAAGTCAATGGTAATTTCTTCTTTTTCGGGCACGCCATAACAAAGCACAGCACCACGATCTTTTATGAGACCCATGCCCTGATTGACTATTGCTGGGAATCCAGCTGCGTCCAAAACAAAATCAACGCCATCTGGATAAATCTTGCGAACTTCTTCTCGTACATCGCATTCTTTAGTGTTAATAAGATGGGTAGCGCCATATTCTGTAGCTTGGGCCAGTTTTTCAGGGATTATATCGCATGCAATAAGATTTTTCACACCCAAAAGACTCATGAACTTTATATAAGTAAGACCAACAGGCCCACAACCAAATACAACCACAGAGTCACTTGCTTTAATATCAAAGTATTTTATAGAGGAAAGCACCTCACGGAAAGTGATGATCATTGTTGCATCAACCGGATCTAGATCATCGTCAAGCACTGTTTGGGCATATGCGCATCCCGGTACACCATTTTCCCATGGTGCATTTGGATCACATACAACAGCATATTCGCTCATTGCACCCCAGCCCGAACCCATTCCGGGACGATTCTCGGGATCAGGATCTACAAACGGAAGCAAAACCTTGTCGCCAATTTTAAATGTTTTTACATTTGCGCCAACTTCCACCACTTCGCCGACACCCTCGTGGCCAAGCATGATGGGATACATTTCTTCCGGAAAACCTTTGAAGGTGCGATGGATCAGTTTTACGTCTGTGCCACACATACCACAAGCGATAGTTTTTACCAGAGCTTGATTTTCATTGTACTTGGGTTTGCTTACTTCACAAATAGATAGTGAGCCGTCCTTAGAGATAACCAGTGATTTCATGAGTGATTTCCTCCTTAATAATAAATGTGCATATTTACGATTGTAAAATCTTATATCATAATGTAGTAACATTACTAAAAAAATAAAAAAGATGTTACTTTTTTGTCGGAACGCAACATCAAATCGCTTAATGCCTTTGAAGTATACCACAGTCAAAGCAAAAAAGCAACCAACAATTTGTATCCCTTTTCAATGCACTTTTCCATCAGTGTTGTAATTTTTATTCGTATTATAGCGATTTTTTAAGGCGAACACAAAACACAAATCGCCTTAATGGTGAAAGTACCCAAAAGTAAGCTCGCATAATTATGCATGATTCACTAAAAAAATATAATTCAAAGTTTTCTATTGACTTTTCTTAAAAAAAGTCTAAACTGAAACTACAATGTTATTACATAGTGCCAAAAAAATAAAAACCGCTGTAATAACATTTCACTTCGTACAATTATGACTTATTCGTCATTCGACTTATTTGTCAATTGTAATAAAGTCTCATTATTTTATAGGAGGAACGTTATGAAAAAATTAGTCGCACTGCTCTTAACACTCACGTTGGTCATCTCGCTGTTTGCTGGTTGTGCATCTACACCCGCAGAGAGTGAACCCGCATCCGCACCCGCAGAATCCACTGCAGCAGAATCCACAGCACCTGATGCAGAGGAAGCCGCACCTGAATCAGAAATTGACTGGGCAAACTTCACTATTGATCCCTCTCAAATTCCTCAGGAAAAACTTGACACCACTCTTCACCTTGCAGTTTCCGTACGTGGTCTTGAGAATCCTTACATAGCAACCATTAACGAAGGCATGGAAATGTTTGCTGCGTATCTAGATTCTATCGGTCAAAAATACGAAATGCAAGTTCTTGACTCCCAAGGCGACAGCGCAAAAGAAGTTGACAATATGCGTCAATTCTCCGCCATGGCCGGCGGCAACGCTATTGCCTACGCTGATCCTAACGAAGATACCATTGCATACTCTTTAGCAGAAGCTATGAGTGAATCCGGTGGATATCTTGGAACAGCATGGAACAAACCCGCAGATGTAGGTCCTGCTGACCTGACTCCCAACTGGGTTATCCACACAGCTCCCAGTAACGTTGAAAGCGGCTACAACATCGCTGTAGCTTTGTTTGAATCAATGGGTGGTTCTGGCAAAATCTTCGCAGTACAAGGCATGTTGGGTAACACCGCAGCCAATGCCCGTTATGAAGGCCTTCAAATGGCTCTGGAAGAATATCCCGACATCGAAGTTGTAAATGATGACACTGCAAACTGGGCAACAGACGAAGCTCTTGCACTGGTTGAGACATGGCTAACCCAAACTCCTGATGTTGGTGGCATTTGGTGTGCAAACGACAACATGGCAACAGGTGCTATGCGTGCACTTGAAGCAGCTGGCCTTCTTGGCGAAGTTGGAATCGTAGGCGTTGATGCTAACACAGATATCGTTCAAGCTATCGCTGATGGCAATGCAACTGCAACAGTATCTTCAAACGGATACCTTCAAGGCGGTTACACTCTTGCTATCTGCTATGCAGCATGGGCAGGTCTGATCAACGTTGAAGATATGCCTGCAGAATACCGTGAATTCGTTACACCTTCCGTACTTATTGACAGCCCTGAGGCTGCAACCGAGTACCAAAACAACGTACCTGAGTTCGATTTCAGCAAAATCTTTGAGTGCAAAGTTGATTAATTAAGACAAATGAAATCGGGCTATGAAAAGTTTCATAGCCCGATTTATATAGTAAAATATCATTAACTTTAGATAGAACCATGTCAAAGCGATACTTCTTTCATCTATAAATTTTAAACTCGGTTTTCGACCGATGTAGAATTGGAGCGAAACAATATGATCAAATTAAATCCTTCGGCAACGATAACCGAAGAATTTGCTGCGAAAGTGCAAAACGAAAATCAAAATGCCAAAATAATGAAGTATGCTCCTATATGTGTATTGGTGTTTTTGATTATTGCTTTCACAATTGCTTGTGGCATAGATTTTATTAGCCCCGATAACCTTTTGGTTGTTTTAAATCAAATGGCTTTACCTTTAGTAGTAGCATTGGGACTGACCTTTGTTATTATGATTGGCTCTATTGATCTATCAATCGACGGCTCAGTTGGTATGGCCGGCTCACTTTTTGCATGTTTTGTCCTTAATACTCAAACAGGATATGACATGGGTGCTTTTTCTTTAGTAATTGCTGTTGGCGCAAGCATGATTTGCGGTCTTCTTATCGGCGCATGTCATGTTTACTTGAAAATTCCTTCCTTTATGGCCTCTTTTGCATTCATGTATATTTGCAGAGGTATAGGCATGATATCCTACCAAGGACACCCCCCCACCATCACAGACGAAGTGATAAAAAACCTTCCAAATTCCGGCTTCTTAGGTATTCCTGTGATCACTTGGATATCTCTGCTTATGTTTGGAATATGTGTATTTATTCAAAACTACACCGCATTCGGAAGACACGTCTACGCAGTCGGAACTAACGAGAGTATACCCCGCGCTGTGGGCGTTAATGTAAATAAAGTAAAATTGGGCGTTTTCACTCTGGCCGGAATCCTTTTCGGTGTTGCCGGCGTTATCGGCGCAATCCGTTTAGGACAGGGACAAGTAGCTATAGGCGTGGGCAAGATGTTCCCCGCGCAAGCAGCTGTTGTAGTGGGCGGCACCTCGCTTTCAGGTGGTAAAGGTGGCGTAACCAACACACTTGTGGGCGTATTAATCATGACTGTGCTTGACAACGGCCTTATGCTCATAGGCGTAGATCCCATCATTCGTACCGGTATCCAGGGTGTTATAATATTGGTTTCTGTTATTCTTACCGTTCAACGTGGCGCCAAAATAATCAGTAAATAAGGAGGGCTTATCATGAATGAAAATACAGCTGAATTTGATGTAAACGTATCCAATACTATACCCTCCGATAATAACGAGGAAAAAAGTCAGGATTACCTGTTTTATGCAAAAGATATCGTGAAAACATTTGGTGGAACCCAAGCACTAAAAGGGGTAGATCTTTTCATCAAGCCCGGTGAAGTTGTCGGCTTGGTTGGCGAAAACGGTGCGGGCAAATCCACTTTGCTAAAAATTATTATCGGTGCACAGCCTCAGACTTCTGGCACCTTGGAAATGCACGGAAAACCCTATGCGCCAAAAAATCCTATGGACGGCAACAAAAGTGGTATAGGAATGGTTTTCCAAGAGCAATCTTTAATTGTAAACCTTAATGTTGCACAAAATATCTTTTTCGGTCATGAAAATGAATTCAAAAAATTCGGTGTTATAAACTGGAGACAGATGAACAAAGCCGCAGCAGAAGTTCTGGCGGCTGTTGACATAACCGATATCAGCCCCACCAAAAAAGTAAGTGACCTGAATTTTGCAACGCGACAAATGATTGAAATAGCAAAAGTTATGAACGTCACAAAACAATCAGGTGTTGAAAGATGTCTTATACTTTTAGACGAGCCCACTTCTGTTCTTAACGAATCGGAAACACAAAACTTGTTTAAGCAAATCAAAAAAATCACTGCGCTTGGACACAGTGTCATTTTCGTATCCCATCGCTTAAATGAAATTTTAGAAATCACCGATCGCATTTTCGTTTATAAAGACGGAATGAGTGCGGGTGATTTAGCAACAGAAGATGCAACCGAGGCAAAGCTATATGAACTCATGGTCGGAAAAAGCACCACAACAGAATATTATCATCTTGACCGTCAGCGTGAAGCGTCCTCAGAAGCAGTACTTGAGGTGGAAGACTTAGGTCTTCACGGTGTATTCAAACATGTCAACTTCAAATTGCATGAAGGCGAAGTTCTTGGTCTTTGTGGTGTGGTTGGTTCGGGCGTTGAAGAAATATGCGAAGTTTTATGCGGCGATGAAAGACCTTCTTTCGGCTCAATCAAGTTAAAAGGTGAAACTGTGAAATTTTCAGCTCCGAAAGATGCACTTGCAGAAGGAATACTTATGGTTCCAAAAGAAAGGCATTTCGAGGGTGTTGTTCTCAGCCTTTCAGTAGAGGAAAATATAGCATTATCAAACGCAAACAAGCTAGCTAAAGGCCCCATCGTTTCTGCTGGAGCAGTTCGAAAACAAGCAAATGAATGGATAGAGAAAATGCGTATCAAAACAAGTGGACCTAAGGCTTTGCTAACTTCGCTTTCTGGCGGAAACCAGCAAAAGGTTGTGTTTTCTCGTTCTTTGGCTAGTGGAGCCAACGTAGTCATTTTGAATCACCCTACTCGTGGTGTTGACGTTGGAGCCAAGGAAGAAATTTATTCTTTCATTCGCAACATGACTGATGAAGGTAAGGCAGTTATTGTTTTAGGCGACACCTTAGACGAGTGTATAGGCCTATCATCCCGCCTCTTAGTAATGAAAGATGGTTTGATCACCGGTGAGTTTGAGGCTTTGGCCGACAATAAACCCTCCCAAGTTGACGTTGTCAGCTTGATGATGTAAGGAGGAAATATATAATGAATGTTAAGATATTTAAATCCCTCTCCGTACGTTCCAGCATCGGAGAGACTATAATGAAATATTTCAGTTTCTCGGCAATTATAATTTTAGTTGCATTTCTATCTATAACGCAAAATAATTTTCTAAGTGCTATGAGCATTAGCAACCTTTTACGTGATACTGCACCTTTAATGATTATGTCTGCAGGTATGACAATGGTGCTTATGTTTGGCTCTATAGACTTATCTATGGGCGCGGCATGCTCTGTTTCAAATGTTTTATATGTCAACTTTTTGATTAACTATGGTGAAAGTTTTGCAAGCCCCATACTTGCAGGTATTGTTGGACTGCTCATTTCACTTACCTTCGGTATGCTTTCCGGCTTGGCACTGGGCTTTATTCATGTTAAACTTAAAGTCCCGTCCTTCATTGCTTCACTTGGATTTATGTCTGTTTGGCAGTCTGTTGCCCTTCTTATAACGCAGAATCCTGAATCAATTTCAAAAACTTTTTGGCCTGCAATCGAATGGTACAAAGTTTCCTTCGGAGTTTTGGGTCTACCTTTAGTGCTTGCGCTAGTTGTGATTGGGTTTTGCTATTGCCTGACACGCTTTACACCTTTTGGAAAGACAATATTTGCCGTTGGTGGCAACGAGCGCACCGCACGAGTATCCGGTATGAGTGTTGACAAAACAAAGATCATGGTTTTTGCGCTAAACGGTCTGCTTGCAGCATTGGCCGGCGTCTTCTTAGCAGCGAACTTACGTAGTAGTGCTCCCACCATAGGCGACCCATTCACTTTGAAAATTGTTGCAGCTTGTGCTTTGGGCGGAACGTCTTTGGCCGGCGGTAAAGGTAGCGAATTGGGCACAATTTTGGGCGTATTTACTGTTACTCTAATCGAGGTTGCAATGAGCTTTATAGGTGTTGATGCTTATTGGCAAAACATAGTATTTGGTGCTTTTGTATTGTTCGCCATAGCGCTTACCGTAGACCGCTCATCAAAAAACCTTATACTGAAGTAATTATCCCATTTCACAGTAAAACAAACTTTAAAAGTTCAATACAATTATACCTCTAAAGGAGATATCCCTATGGCAAATATGCATCCATTTATTTTAGACTTTGACTTGATCACCGGCATGTGTAAAAGTGGAAAGGTAACTCCGATTTCAAGGCATGTTTCAAATATGGTTAGCCAATATGCAGATGAAAATGCTGCCAGTAAACTGGTGGCTGATGGCGACCCTGTGATTTATGAGTTCTATGGTCTTGACTTGCCCGAAAAATCGAGTGATCTTCAATTTGGCTCAACAACAATTTATCCCGGCAAAGTTGGAGATGAATATTATATGACCAAAGGTCACTTCCACACTATATTAGACACAGCAGAGGTTTATTACTGCCTCTCCGGCAAAGGTGCCATGATGATGGAAACACCTGAAGGTGACGTATCTTGTGTTGATCTTACTCCCGGAGATGCGCTTTATGTTCCCGGACGTTGGGCGCATCGTAGCATAAATACCGGCACAGAGCCCTTGGTGATGTTTTTTGTATACCGTTCCGATGCCGGTCATGACTATGGAACAATAGAAGAAAAGGGTTATCGTAAATTGTTGATAGAAAAAGATGGTTCGCCCGTTATGATTGACAATCCAAAATGGACCAAAACAGAACAGGAGGATAAATAATATGGCAATGCTTCAAAAAACAACAAGGGCTTGGGGCTCCCCCAGCCGCTATATCCAAGGACGCTTTGAGATGGACCAGATTAAAACTCATACTGAGGTTTACGGAAAAAAAGTTTTCTTCCTTATTGACGAATTTTTCTTTGATAAGTTTTCTGAAAAATTCACCGCTCTTTATGAGGGTAGCGACAGCACAATACTTTGCGAGCGCTTTGGCGGCCAAACAACCGAAAAAGAAATTCTGCGCTGCACTGCTGTAGCAGAAACTCTTAAACCTGATGTTGTAGTTGGCGTAGGCGGTGGCAAAACAATGGACACCTCCAAAGCTGTTGCTGATAACTACAATGCCGCCAGTATTATCATGCCTACAACAGCATCAACAGACGCCCCGGCAATGGGTCTATCTGTTATATACACCGAGCAGGGCGAACACATAGGTGCACGCCACTACAAAAAGAATCCTGACCTTGTACTTTTAGATACAGATATCATCGCAAAGGCCCCCATTCGCTTTTTGGTTGCAGGCATGGGCGATGCTCTTGCCACTTTCCCCGAGTGCCGTGCAAACGAGCAGTCCTTCTCTCCCAACTATGTCAATTCCGGATATCGCCAAACGCTAGCCGGATATGCAATCAGCAAGACTTGCCACGAGGTTATTTTAAGCAAGGGCATAAGCGCTTATTATGCTGCTAAGGAAGGTCTTTGCACAAAAGATGTAGAGGATGTAATCGAAGCAAACACCCTTTTATCGGGTTTAGGTGTTCAAAACACTTCTTGCGCAGGCTCGCACTCCATCGCAGAAGGCATTACCGTTTTACCTCCTTGCGCTAATCTTCTTCACGGTGAAGTTGTGGCATTTGGCGTTTTGGTTCAACTAATCGTCGAAGGCGCTTCCATGGAAGAACTTGAAGAACTTTATGATTTTTATAATATCGTCGGTCTACCTACCACATTTGCTGATTTGGGTATAGATGGCGCAAGTGATGAAGATATAATGAAAGTTGCCGAGACATCTATGCATTCTTACTGGGACGTTCAACCATTCACTGTTAATCCTCAAATGATATTTGATGGAATTAAAACGGCCGATATTTTCGGAAAACTTTATAAATAAGGAGATACTTTTATGAAAGCTATTCAATATTCTGCTGCGCACACATTTTCTTTGGCCGATGTTCCAAAGCCCGAGCCCGCTCCTCATCAAGTTGTCATAAGGGTAAAGGCTTGCGGTATTTGCAAAACTGATTTATCCATTCACGAGGGTAGTTTTATCGCAGAGTTTCCTTTAATAAACGGCCATGAATTTGCCGGTGTTATCGACAGTGTAGGCAGTGCTGTAACAGAATGGAAAGTAGGCGACCGTGTTACCGCAGACAACACTGAACTTTGTGGCTATTGTGAGCCTTGCCGTGCAAACAAACCTCTATACTGTGAAAACTTTGACAGTCACGGTTGCAATATGAACGGTGGCTTTGCAGAATACGTTCTAATAAACCACGACAAAGTCTTTGCCATTAGCGACAACATCAGTTTTGATGAGGCAACTTTTGCCGAGCCCACCGCATGCGCAGTGCATGGAGTTGACCGTATCGCACCTAAATTCGGAGATAGCATTCTCATGTTTGGTGCAGGTCCTACAGGTATTATTTTGGCACAACTTTTACGTCGAGCCGGTGCAGGACGTATGGTAATTGCCGATCCCAATCCACACAAGCTGGACATTTTACGCAAATATGGCTTTAAAGACCTAATTGTTATTGACAGAAACAACCCCGAAAAACACACATCAGAAATAAAAGCTCTCATGCCAAAAGGATTTGATATCGTGGTAGAGGCAACAGGCTCTGCAGATGTGTTCGAGCGTTGCTTTGAGTTCCTGCACATGGGCAGCAAAGTTATTGCATATGGTGTGTGCCCGGAAGATGCAAGAATTCCTGTAAGTCCAAACGAAATCTTCCACAACGAATATACCATTTTAGGCTCATTCGCCCAAACTCACTGCTTTGACCGTGCATTGGCATATTTAGAAAGCGGAGAAGTTCAAATAAAAGAGCTTATTTCTCATTGCTTGCCGATAGAAAATTACGGTGATGGACTTGACTTAATACTTCAGAAAAAAGCAGTAAAAGTAGTAATCAACCCATAAATCGAACTAAAAGGAGCAATGCATAATGACTAACACCATGCTTCAACAAGTAATTAACGCACCAAAAGACGTCGTAATTAATACTGTGCCTGTTCCCGTGCCAAACGCGGGACAGGTTCTTGTAAAAATAATGCGCGTGGGTATTTGTGGCTCAGATATGCACGTATTCCATGGCCTACATCCCTATACAAGCTATCCTGTCACACAAGGACATGAAGTCTCCGGGCAGATAGTAGCCCTAGGTGAAGGCACAAGCGGGTTAAGTGTGGGCCAAAAGGTCACCATCGAGCCACAAGTATATTGCGGCACATGTTATCCTTGCACACACGGAAAATACAATCTGTGTGAATCTTTAAAAGTAATGGGCTTTCAAACCGATGGTACAGCTTGTGAATATTTTGCGGTTGATGCATCAAAAGTAACCCCTTTGCCTGATGATATGAGCTATGATGAGGGCGCCATGATAGAACCTTTAGCTGTTGCTGTTCATGCAGTCAAGCGCATGGGTGATGTTACAGGCATGAATGTCTGTGTTTTGGGTTGTGGCCCGATAGGTATTTTATTAATACAAGCTCTCAAGGCATTTGGTGCCGCAAAGATTATGGCAACAGATATCTCGGATCATCGCTTAGATCTAGCAAAAAAATGCGGTGCCAGCGAAGTCTATAACACAAAGAATGTCGATTTCGGCCAAGCCATGCTCGACACCTTTGGTCCCGACAAAGCCGATGTGATTTTTGATTGCGCCGGAAATGATATCACCATGGATCAAGCCATCCAAAACGCTCGCAAAGGAAGCACAATTATCCTTGTTGCCGTTTATGCAAATCTTGCCAAATGTGATCTGGCAAAACTTAATGATTCTGAGCTGGACTTAAACACAACCATGATGTATCGCCATGAAGATTATGTTGATGCCATCCGTTTTGTTGCAGACAAACTCGTTGACCTAAAACCACTTATGAGCAAACATTTCTCTTTTGTGGATTATCAAAAAGCATATGAGTATATAGACGCAAACCAAGAGACTATTATGAAAGTTTTAATAGATGTTGGAACTGATGAAGAATCGGAGGGAACATGATGGATATAGGCTCTCATGTAACAGCTCTTCAGCATATAGGGCTTCCCACCTCTAATATGGAAGATACTCTTAGCTTTTTTAAAACTTTGGGTTTTGAAGTCGCTCACAACACACAAAACGAAGGTAGTAAGGTGTATTTTCTCACATTAAAGGACATCTGCATTGAAACATATGAAGTCGATGCCCCTGCTGGAAAGTGTGGCGCTATTGATCACATTTGCTTAAACGTCGATGATGTCGAGGCAACATGGGATGCCGTTAAGGCAGCAGGATACACCCCAATTGAAAACGAAATTCAAGAGCTTCCTTTTTGGAAAAACGGTGTAAAATTTTTCAACGTCATGGGCCCTAACGGTGAAAAAATAGAATTCGGAAAAATTCTGTGATTGCTTTAATATTGCATTCTAACGATAAATATGCTATATTATGTTTTAATATAACAGCAATATGACTTATTGTGCAATAAATCACAGAATTGGAGGCGAAACAAATGTTACAAAACAGAGTGTTAGACAAAAGTGTCCCTATCCCTCTATATTTCCAATTAGAGAAACTGATTGTCGAAGAAATTGAAAATGGTTCATATCCCGTAGGCAGCATGATTCCAACTGAAAAAGAATTAATAGAGATGTTTGACATCAGTCGCACCACTGTACGCCAAGCAATCACCGATTTGGTCCGTAAAGAGTATCTATACAGGATCAAAAGCAAAGGAACATTTGTTTCGCGCCCCAAACTTCCTCACAAATTTATCCAGAGCATTCTTCCTTTCAACGAAGATGTTCGTCTTGCCGGACGCACACCCCGCACTGAAGTTCTAGAGCTTAGCGTTGTTGAAATATCTCAAGCGGTAGCAGCGCAAGTCGACCTACCTGAGGGAACAAAAATGATTTACCTCTACCGCAAGCGTTTTGCTGATCAGGATCCTATAGTCAGGGTTGAGACCTACCTTCCCTATGATTTGTGCAAAATTGTGCTTCAGCACAATTTTTCCTTTGATTCACTCTATGAGATTCTTTCAAAAAACGAAAACACAAATATCACGCATGTTAAACGCGTGTGTGAAGCCAGAGCTGCCGATGTAGATGACGTTATCATACTGGGTACCAAACGTGGTCGCCCGGTGCTTCACTTTGATACATTTGGATACAACGCCTTTGGCAAGTTGATAGAATATTCTATTGCAAGTTACAGAGGAGATCAAAGTAAGTTTAAAGTCGAAATCTCCCGGACATAAAATCAAATAATACTCTCTTGTGAGGGAGTATTATTTATAAGACGTTATGTCATGACAATACTACAATTCTACTTACGCATGAGGAGGGTTAGTTTAGTGTCATACTTGCAAACTGTTTTAGGTAAATTTGAAACAAGCGCTCTTAAACATGGGCAAATTCATGAGCACATATTTGCTTTAGCTACACCTATGACCAATATTAATCCAGCGCTAAAAGCAGATAATTTTGAAAAATCACTGAGCGAGCTTATATTATATCGCCAAAGTGGAGGCAATTTCATTTGTGATGCACAGCCGCTTGCCGCAGGTAGAGATGCGCAAATGCTCAATACACTTTCTGCAAAAAGCGGCGTTGCAATCACCGCCTCCACCGGATACCATTTGCTTGGTTTTTACCATGACAACTCTTGGCTTCACGCCTTGAGCGAGGATGAACTGTTCGAGCTTTTCTGCTTAGAAATAGAAGAAGGTATGCTACCAAAGTGTACCTCTAGCGACATCAGACCACACCTGCATACAAATATTCGTGCTGGAATGATAAAGGCGGCAATCCCAAAAGAAGGAGCAATTGGACGATATGAGGCACTTTTTAGTGCAGCATCTCGAGCTGCCGCACATACCAAAGTTCCCCTAATGCTACATACAGAAGCCGGAGATGGCGCAATTGATGCAATAAAACTAGCTATCTCATTAGGTGTCAATCCACGAAAATTCATTCTTTGTCATGCCGACCGCCAGGCAAGCGATTTTGCAAAGCACGAGGCTATTGCACAAACCGGAGTATACTTGGATTACGATACCATAGCCAGATTTAAATATCACAGTGATGAAGACGAAGTATCGCTGATAAAGCATATGATTCTTCAAGGATATGCAGACAGTATACTACTTGCCTTGGATACAACTGCTACTCGATTAAGCAGTTATGGCGGCACGATAGGATTAAATTATATTCTAGATACCTTCATCCCCATGCTCCGCACAAACGATGTGTCGGACAACTTTATAACATGTATGACAGTAAATAACTTGAAAAGTTTATTTAAAAACTAAAAATGAAAGGTGTTTTTCCGATGATTAAACTTCCCGAGCCTGCAAGCAAACCCACTCTTTATTTTGTGGGTGTTACAACCACACAGTCTTCTATAATGAACGTTTTCCCAATTTGGGCTAAAGCGCTTGGCATTGATGCCGTTATAAAAGGTATCGACCTGCCTGTTCATGCGCCCGATGAAGATTATATTGCTGTTGTCGATTTTATAAAAAACGATCCTCTATCCTTGGGTGCACTCGTAACAACACACAAGATAGATATGTATACTGCAACATCAGAAATGTTTGACTACCTAGACCCATATGCAGTGCGATTTGGTGAACTATCTTGCATTTCTAAAGCCGACGGAAAGTTATGTGCACATGCAAAAGACCCCATTTCTTCCGGCTTGGCACTTGATGCATTCGTTCCCGAAAATCATTGGAAAAAAACCGGCGCACAAGTTTGTGTGTTGGGTGCCGGTGGTTCCGCTTTAGCCATCTCAGCATACTTAGGTAATGAAGAGCGTCACGGAAGCGACAACATTCCGGATGCAATCCAGTTCACAAACCGTTCAGCACCTCGCTTGGCCGAGGCAGTTCGCATATTAGAATATTTGAATGTACCCATGGTCTATCACCTTTGCAAGCAGCCTGCACTTAACGATAGAGTTGTTGAGGCACTTCCGGAAGGTAGCCTGGTCATCAATGCTACCGGCCTTGGTAAGGATCGTCCCGGCTCTCCTTTGACGGACAGTTGCCGCTTTCCTAAAAACGGAATTGTTTGGGAACTCAACTATCGTGGTAGCCTAGAATTTATGCATCAAGCAAAAGCACAAGAAAAAGAACAAAATCTCTTTATAGAAGACGGTTGGACGTATTTTATCCATGGCTGGACACAGGTCATTGCCGAGGTATTCCACATTGATATTACAGGCGATCGCCTTGCCATGTGTGATACTTTAGCAGCAGATTTGCGCAAATAAGGAGATGTCTATGAAAGTATTGGTAACTCCCCGCTCATATGGAAAAACAGACTCCAAGGTTTTTGAAATGCTGGATGCATCCGGCGTTGAAGTTGTACGAAATGATACCGGTGGGATTTTGAGCAAAGAACAAATAATAGATTTGGTGAAAGATTGCGACGGTGTGATTTTGGGTGTTGATCCTATGGACAAAGATGTCATTGCTGCTGCACCTAAGCTAAAGGCGATTGCAAAATACGGCGTAGGTGTGGACAACATTGATCTAGACGCGGCAAAATCTCGCAACATATCAGTTTCACGTACAGTTGGCGCAAATGCAGAGGCGGTTGCAGACTATGCAATGGCCTTGATCATGGCCGTTGCTCGTAAAACTGTAGACATCGACAGACGTTGTCGCCAAGGTGACTGGAAAAAAATCACAACTATTGATGTGAGCGGAGCGACAATCGGTATACTGGGTTTTGGCGCAATAGGACGCAATGTGGCAAAGCGCGCACAGGGATTTGATATGACAGTATTGGCGCACGACCCATTCTGGGACGAAGAGTATGCCGCTTCAAATAATATCACACGGGCAACCCCCGAGGAAATTTATTCAAAATGCGATATTATATCGCTACATCTGCCATTGCTGCCTGACACATGCAATATGATATCGACCAAACAATTGGCAATGATGAAAAAGAATGTGATTTTAATCAATACAGCTCGTGGAGGTATCATAGACGAAGATGCTCTTCTCAGCGCATTGGAAAAGGGAGATATCTATGGCGCGGGCATAGACGCATTTGCACATGAGCCTCCTACAGATCCACGCTGGACACAGTTGGAAAATGTGGTTCTAGGCTCGCACTGTGCCGCATCAACTGCGGGTGCCGCATTAAATATGGGGCGTATGGCCACAAAAAACTTGCTCTGCGATTTGGGATTTGAGGAGGAGTAAAAGTGAAATACATACTAGCGCATGACTTAGGTACATCCGGCAATAAAGCAACGCTTTTCAGCGAAGAAGGAAAGCTTATAACCAGTGAGGTCTTCAGCTATGATTGCCACTATTTCAATGGCATTTGGGCAGAGCAAGAACCTGAAGATTGGTGGAATGCAATCTGTGTCACCAGTAGAAATCTTATTGCAAAAGCAAAGATTGACGCGGGCGATGTTGCCGTTGTATCCTTTTCGGGTCAAATGATGGGTTGTCTTTGCGTTGATAAAGAAGGGCGTCCTCTGCGTCCCTCCATCATATGGGCCGACCAACGTGCACAAGAACAAGCAAAAGCAATAGAAGAACATATTT
>CAYJBH010000049.1:0-15304 GCA_964368625.1 uncultured Oscillospiraceae bacterium | reverse complement strand
TTGCAAGAAGTCCGTAGTTAAGCCCCTCTTTATCCGCCCTATCGTCGCAGAAGTCACGCATAAACTTAACTATGGCTAATCCCTTTTGTTGCATCTCATCCGATTCGCCATGATGCTCGCCATAAAGAGCAGTTAGGGTTTCTGCTAGGCCTATAAAACCTATAGAAAGGCTACCATGCCTTAAAACCTCACGAATTTCATCCTCAGGGTTAAGGGTGTCACTGTCAAGCCAAATGCCTTGACCCATCAAAAATGGGTAGTTAAATACACGCTTTTTACTCTGAAGTTCAAATCTATCGCGTAGCTGCCTTGCAACCATATCCATTCTATCGCCCAGCATCTCGAAGAATTTCTTTTCGTCACCCTTTGCCTCTATTGCAATTCTCGGAAGATTAATCGAGGTGAAAGAAAGGTTACCACGGCTGTTAGAAATTTCGCTGTCGGGGTATGCAAAGTTGCCCATAACTCTGGTGCGGCATCCCATGGTTGAAACCTCGGTTTCAGGCCTGCCCTCTTTATAATATTGCAGGTTAAAGGGGCTATCAAGAAAGATATAGTTCGGGAACAAACGTTTAGCACTAACACGGAAGGATAGCTTAAACAAATCGAAATTTTTATCCTCCTTGTTATAGTTAACGCCTTCCTTAACCTTAAATATATGGATAGGGAATATGGCTGTTTCACCATGGCCCAGGCCGTTTTCTGTAGCTAAAAGAATGTTTTTTATAACCATTCGACCTTCCGGCGAGGTATCGGTTCCGTAGTTTATTGATGAAAACGGGGTTTGTGCGCCGGCACGTGAGTGCATGGTGTTTAGGTTATGAACAAAACCCTCCATCGCCTGGTATGTTTCGCGGTCGGTTTGTTTGGTTGCTCGATCTCTGGTTTTTTCAACGGTGTATACAGCTAGCTTATCACTTATATCAGAATTGTTAGCTAGGTATTCTATAACCGCACCATCAAATTCTTTATCGTTAGTCTGTATTCTAACGTTTTCCATGCCGCATTTCTCGCAGGCGTATGCAACACCGGCATCAACAATATCGGTTGCATCCTCCACCATAAGCACATCTTCAAGGCTGCTTTTAAGGCATTTTGAATATAACTTTGCAAATGTTCGCTCAACACCCTTTGCCATGGCATAATCGAAGTTAGGAACACCCTGTCCGCCATGTTGATCATTTTGGTTTGACTGAATGGCGATAGCCGCTAATGCTGCATAGCTGGAAATGCTCTTGGGTTCGCGCAAAAATCCATGTCCTGTAGAAAAACCACCGTTAAACAGTTTTATTAAATCTATCTGGCAGCAGGTGGTGGTTAATGCGTAAAAATCGAAGTCATGAATATGAATGTCGCCGTTTGTGTATGCATCTGATTGCTCGGCGGTAAGTAGATTGTGAACGTTATATGCCTTAGCTCCTGCCGTTCCTATCTGCAACATGCTTCCCATTGCGGTGTTACCGTCGATATTGGCGTTATCTCTCTTCATGTCGCTTATTCTGGCATCAACGGTGGTTATCTCGTCGATAGTTTTCATAAGCGAGGTATTCGACTCTCTTATTCTGGTTCGCCTTGCCCTATAAAGTATATACTTCTTAGCGGCATCCTCAAACCCCGCCCTCATCATCTCATGTTCAACAGCATCCTGTATCTGTTCAATGGTGGGTGGTTGGCCTGCACACTGCTTCTCTAATCTATCCGCAACTGCCGACGCTACATGTGCTGCATCATTTGCATCGCCTTCATCTGCCGCCTGCATCGCTTTTAGTACAGCCTCGGCTATCTTAACGTCGTTAAATATAACAACTCGTCCATCCCTCTTCTTTACGCTTTTTATCACGTCTTCTCCTAATTTCTGTCTAAATATTGTGTCCGTTTAATATTATTGCACCATATCTAGCAAATGTCAAGATGTTTTTTTAACAAAAAAATATTTTTTTTATTATGTATTTTAACGTAATTTTAGGCTAAAAGCTATATATCGAGCTATAAAGCCATAAAATAAATATAACAAATTACAGTTGCATAACCATATCAATATGTAGTATAATGTTTAACTGGAAATACAAGTTGATTGTTTCTGTTATAGTTTTAGCAACACAGCTGAAAATGGCGGTATATTTGTTGATGATGGTAGGTATTATTTTATGATGTGGAGATATGTTTAGGATTGCAATTTGCGATGATATGATGAATAGCTGTGCGATTGTTGAGAATGCCCTGTTAAGCTATGAACAGGAAAACAACATCGGGCTTGATATTGATGTTTTTTATTCAGCTAAGGAACTTTTTGAACAGCTAAAGCAGGGAGAGAGATTTGATCTTATCTTTCTTGATATAGAGATTCCGGGAATGACCGGCATAGAACTTGGGGACAATATTCGCAACTATATGGACGATTATAGAACAAAGCTTGTTTTTGTTTCCGGAGCAGAAATGTATTACCGTGAGCTGTTTGAGCTTCAACCTTTACATTTTTTATTAAAGCCGATTAAAGAAAATGATGTTAAAAAGGATTTGAAATTGGCGCTAAAGCTCTCCGGAATAGAGGATGCAAAGTTTGAATACACCGTTGCAAAGGAACGATTTAAGGTTCCCTTTGATGATATAATACACATAGTTTCAGAGGGGCGCCGTATGGTTTTAACAACAGCAGACGACTGTGTTAAATTTTATTCCACCCTTGATGAGGTTTGGTCAAAGGTGAAAAAACATAGACTTATAAGAATACACCGTGCCTTTATAGTAAACTATAGCTATATAACAGGCATAGCGGCCGATAGGGTTACCATGAGTGATGGGACCGAGTTTTCGGTGGGTAGGGCATACAAAGAGGAATTTCGCCGAATAATAACGCAGTTCGAAAAGGAGCGGCTGGCATGAACACTACCGTAATATTATTGTTAGCTATAATAATACTGCTTAATGTTACCATCATATGTTTGGCAATAAGAATTAAAAGGCAAAGGGAAGAGAATGCCCGTGTGCAGGAAACGATCTCTAAAAACGATGAGCATTTTAGCGAGCTTGAGCGTGAACTGCAAAATGCAAAAGCCGGCAGACACGACTATAAAAATCACCTTACAACGATACGTGGTCTTATAGAAGACGGCAATAATGATGAAGCGATTATATATATAGAAAAATTAATAGATGAAAACAGCAGGGAGAAAGGCACAATCTCCTGCGGTAATGCTGTTGCAAACAGTATACTAAATGCCAAGGCGAAGGAGATGCAAGAGAAGGATATTGTTTTTAAAACGGACGCAACCCTCCCAAGGCGGTTAAATCTGCAACCCACACAGCTAACGGTAATACTCTCAAACCTGCTCGATAATGCAATAGAGGCGGCAGAAAAATGCAGCTTCGGCTATGTGGACCTTCAGCTAAAACACAGCAAGGGCAATTTAATTATTATGATAAAAAATCCATATAACGGCAGTGTTAAAAAGAAGGGTGATGATTATTTAACAACAAAAAACGATGCTGAAAACCACGGGTATGGATTAAAAATTGTTACCGATACCGTTAAGCGTTATGGGGGCACTGCCGAAATTTTGCATGAAAACGGTGTTTTCTCGGTGTTTATAATGGTTAATGCATAAATTGAAACATTCAGTTTGGGTACCAGGTTGATTGATTTATGATATAATTGATGGGAGTTAAAATTATGCTAAACAGAATACTGGTAGGCGGTATGGCCGTAGTTATTTCTTTGTTTTTTTTAGCCGGTTGCTCTGAGGCTGAACAGCCAACAACCATAAGCTCTGTTTCTACCGAATCAGAGCAGGTGGGATCGGATAGTTCATCACAAAGTATCGCATCGATACCGCAGAAACCCGAACCGCTTCCTGCTCCGAGTAAATCAAATCAACCATTGCTTACAGATGGACAGATTAACCCGATTAACTACAACGGATACATAGTGGCAGAAACCGGAATATATGCCGACCTACCAATTAACGGCAGAAGACAGTTTACCTACTTTAACCTTGAAAGCTACGAACACACCATTGTTTTAGACGGTGATGGCAGATTAACCCCGGAGGATGTTAGCTGGGCCGCAATGGTGCCGGGTGGAAACGAGATGGTTGTTCATACCACCAGCAACGGAGAGCTAGGCCAGCGAGATGAAAAACTTAGCCTCTATGATGCCGAGGGAAATTTTGTGAGAGAAATTTTTGCAACCCATCATGATAATATTGATGTTTTGGGGATATCCACCGATAAGATTTATGTATATAAAGAATTCATAAGCTATCCCTTTATCCATAAATACAGCAGTATAGATATTGCCACCGGCGAGGAAACAATCTTTCTTAACGAAGAGATACAACCGCCTTATCATTATCTTGATCAAAGATATAACGAGCGGGAGCACCACGCTTATGGCGAAAACATATATATAACCAGAATAGGGGTGCCCGAATCTTATGATAACAGCGCAGATGTTCCGCTAGAGTCGCGGCTTTACGTTACCGAAGTTAATGTTAATAGCGGTGAGACTAAAGAGATATACAGCGAGCTGTTTTTAACCGAAGATAAGCCATCGCAAAGCTATCATAACGAGAATATGGTGTTTGTTAATGGCAACGATAACTATAAGGTGTTCAACCTAGTTAAAGAACAGGAGGTTGACCTTAGCAGAGTAAATATAAACGAAGAATATCTTTCTCGGTTTTATCCATCTATAATTATTAACGGCTGGCTATCCGGCTATGTTGAAACAGAGAAAAGCCATCCATCAGCATTTGTAGCTAACATTAACCTTGAAACCGGCGATTTAGTTATAGCCGAATTTATGCAGTATAACTGGTATCAACCGGTTACCGTGACGGCAGATCTGGGAGATTCGTTGCTGGTTAACATTTCAACCAAAGATATAGTAACAAACAATGATGGCACGTTAGATACGCTGGCAATTCATGCCGTAATTAATAAGGATGACTATTTCTCTAATACCGAAAACTATCATTTGTTTAATACCGATAGTTTAACCGAATATATAGAACAACCCAATTAAATCGGTATTTCATAACATTTTAATCGTTATTGGTGACAAACAGTGTTTTGTCACCATTTTTTTAGATATAATACAGACAGACAAAGCTTTTGGGATTTATTATAAAATGGGTTAGAATTACAAAGCTTTAAAAAGGCTAAGAGGGAGTTTATAGATGAAACTAATATTAATGTTGTTAATTCCGTTGTTATTGTCGGGCTGTACCGAGCTTTTAACGTTACAACAAGAACTTACCGGTCAACAACAAACCGAGCAACAGAACACCGAGGCCGAGAGAATAACATTAGAGCCGGACGATAATATTATACCGGTATCGCCGTACGGCGCACAAACCGAGAACGGCTACTACGAGAGGCTTCGGCTTTATAGCGTTAACAACCTCTCCTACTACGATATACCCAGTATGCAACACATAATAGTCTGTTCCTCGCCAAACTGCACCCACAGCGACGATAGCTGTGCCGCCTATATAGGCGAGGATGTTATGCAGATGACCTCGGCGGTTGGCTCGAACGAGCTTATCTACTACCGAAGCGGCACCGAGGAGGACGGCACACCGTACTATAGATTAGAGCTAATAGATGGCACCAACCGTTTAATAAAGGAGATAGCCTCCTTCGATAATTATATTCGGATTTTAGCGGTAAGCGATGATAGAATATATCTTGTAGAGAACAACACACAGTTTATGTCGGTAGATATAGAAAGCGGAAGAAAAACGCTGATCTATAGCGATTATGCATCACCGGCGGCAGAGTTTATGTCCGGCTTTATTAATAGCGCTTATATTAAAGGAAACTCGCTCTATCTACTTAAAAAAGAGCCTGCCGAACCGCTACCCGAAGGCATAGTTAGCTACGAGGAACTGCCGGATAGCACTAACGTTACCCTCTACCGTATAGATATAAATACGGCATTGGTTGAGGAGCTGTTTAGCGAAACGGTTTCCACCTTCGAGATGCCGACCTATTTATTTAGCTCGGGACACCTCACCATAACACAGCAGAACGCTACAAGGGCATATAACCTTGCAGAGAAAAAGATGACCGAGCTACCACCGATAACACCGCAAAGCGGCGAGAGCATATATTATGCCGTACCAATCAGCTTTATTAACGGATATGTTACCGTTACGGCATATGATAACGCCACATCTACCGAGATTTACTACCATCAAAACATAGAAACAGGCGAGGTTATCCGCTCCTCTTTAAGCTATGAGGCAACTATAGACATGACCTTTAGCCACACGGTGCCTCTTCCGATATATGCCGACCTTGGAGATGAACTTATTGTTGGGGTTTCACAGCAAGAGTTTACCGTTAGCTATGAAGCGCCGGACGGAATGCAGACCACGGTAAACGCATTTGACAACACGGCACTTATAGACAAGGCAGATTACCTTGCAAACATAGAAAACTTCCGCCCCTTCGATAACTCGTCGATACTAACGGCCATGAACCTAACAGAGGAGTAGGAATGAAAAAATTTTTAACAACTATAATAACGCTATCGCTATTGCTATCGGTTGCGTTATCGCTTATCGGATGCTCAAAGGCTGTGCCACAGCCACAAGACGAAGAGATTATACCGATAAAGTGGTATGGAGCTATTCCGGATGAGGGTGGATACTACTCGATGGAATACATTTCCGGCAGTAATGTTTTTACCTATACCGATATAGAAACAGCAACCGAGGAGATTGTTAAGGTAGACGGAGTGCCGCAGATATTCGATGTTAATAATCCCGATGCAAAAAGCCCGATGTATATTTATCCAATAGGCGATAAACTAATTTACAGCTATTCAGATATGGAGCACTACCGGTTAGAGCTGGTGGATAAAAACAGCGGCGAGAGCACGGTTATATATGAGGATAATGATAATATAGCATTAGGGCCGGTTGCCTACACAAACAATGCGTCTAACGAGCTAAGCTCGGTTTATATTTCCACCCTGCTTCCGGATAACGGTACGCAACAGCTTATTCGTGTGGGTTTAGATGGTGAGGTAACCGAGATTGCAAGCCTTTCTACCGATATGGGCGTGATGGGTCAGGATCTGCCGACACATAGCATCTACTCTGTTAACAATGTGTTTTATGCAAGCATAAGCACCACGCAGGGTAACGAGATAAGAATGATAGGTGAAAACGGCGAGATAACCGAGCTTGCAACCTTGCCGGGCTTTGAAGAAACCTCCTTCTCCGCCTTTTACAGCGATGGATACTATCAGCTTTCCACCGACCAAACGCTAAGCCGTTTTAACCTTGCAACAAAAGAGATAACCGAGCTTGGAAAGATAACCTCAGATTACCCGATAGACTACATGACCCCGATAGGCGGTAACCTGTTTGTAGGCTATTCTTATGCCGACAACGAGATGTTTACCCTAACCGTAGACATCGATAGCATGACGGCAGACATAATAGAGCTAAGCTATACCGAAAAATATGCTACAATGCCGGAATACAGCCTGTTGATATCGCCATTTATCATGGTGGGTGATAACGTTGTGGTGGTTAACGGTTCGAGCTATGCAACCAAGTTAGTAACCAACCACGGCATGGATAGAGAGGAGATAAGAGGTTTTATGATCGAGAAAACGGCGGTGATATCAAGGCAGAACCTAAAAGAAAACAACGAGGTATACACCGAAATTGACCGCACCGAGCTTTTAAGTTTAGTTAACACAGGAGATGAAGAATGAAAAAGATTGTAATATTATTAACGCTTGCGGCTATGGTGTTTATAACCGGCTGTAGCGAAAGGGAAATAACAACGGAACAGCCGAGCGTAAGCGATGCCGTATCAAACGAAAACTCCACCCATGATACTGCCAACGGCAGTGCCGTTGGCACAAGTTCCGAGGCGGTAGCATTCGATGAGCAGGTTAAAGGGGTAGAGGATTACACCGGTTTCACCGATGAGGGCATATACTATGAACTGCATTTTGGGGTAAACCATTTTTTAACATATATCGACCTTGCAACGATGCAACAGGTATTTTTGTGCTCAACACCAAACTGCACCCATAGCGACGACAGCTGTCCCGCATATTTTCATAACGGCAATGGAAAAGCGCTTATAACCGCCACCCCAAGCCATGATAATTCGTCGCTGTTTATGCTAACCCATACCAGCTTTGCAGAACAGAACGCCAGTACGCTAGAGCTTGCAAGATGTGAGCTATCCGGTGCAAACCCCGAGGTTATCTACTTTGCCGAAAATGAGGGGGTTAGCCTTGTTGCGGTGGGTGAAAAGCATCTATATGCAGAGATTAGCAATAATGATAGCGGAGGGCTTTATGCCATAAACCTCTCGAGTAAAGAAAAAACTCTGTTGTTTTTACATGAGTATGATAACGTTCTTTTCCCATCGTTTACGGCATATGGCGACAGTATATATGTAGTTTATGATAGGGTAGAAGATGGGGTGTATGATCCGACGGACCCGATGAAATCGCCCGAAAGCAGAGAGTTTACCATAGATAGAATTAATCTTATAAGCGGAGAAACCGAGACGTTATACAAACAAACGCTGGCATCTGATGAATATCTACCGGGTATGCTTTATAAAGGGCAATACTATATTAACAATCATTTTGAAGGTAGCGAGGTAAAGCGCCTTAACTACGAGACGGGGGAGATAGAAACGTTAGGCGACTTTGGAGATGTTAATCAGTTTAGCTCGCTGGTAAGCTACATCGATGGATATTTTACCATAGTGGATCTCGACGAGGAAAATGAACGCCGTTATTACACCCATATGAACATAGAGACCGGTGAGGTAATCGAAACCCCGTTCACCTACAACAGCAGTGCGAAGGGCAGTAGCTTTAACGTAGAGATGAAGGTTATTGCAGACCTTGGCGACGAGCTGGTTTTACAAACCGATGAAACCCTTTTAACCTTCGAGGTTTATAACGAGTTTGAAGAGAAATACGATTACCCTACCAATCCGGTTCACAGCTATGCTATAATAAGCGAGGCAGATTATTTTGCCGGAATAGATAATATGCGCCCGATAGATAACAGCATGATAATAGAGGCGTTTTCGTAAAACAAGGAGGTAAGTGATGGTTTTTAACGATGTTAACACCTTAGAGGTTTCTGCCCTTAAAAAAACCTACTTTACCGGTGGAATATTAAGGCGAAAAAGTAAAGCTGTAGAGGCACTTAAGGGTGTGGACATAGTTTTCACCCCCGGCCTTTACGGATTGCTTGGCCCAAACGGTGCAGGAAAATCGACCCTTATTAACATAATAACAGGAACGATAAACCAAAGCTCGGGCAAGGTGCTTTACAACAACAAAACCAGCCGTAAGCTAAACGCCGACTACCGACGAATACTTGGCTATATGCCACAGCAACAGTCACTTTACGAGAGCTTCACCGGCAGAGAGTTTCTTGCCTATATGTGCGCGCTAAAGGAGATTCCCAGAGGTGCGGCGCAGCAGGAGGTGGTTCGAACAGCCGAACTCGTAAACCTAACACGAGAGCTGGATAAAAAATTATCCGCCTACAGCGGCGGAATGAAACAGCGATTACTTGCCGCAAACGCATTGTTGGGCAGTCCCGAAATACTTGTGCTGGACGAGCCTACGGCAGGGCTTGACCCAAAGGAGCGTGTTAGACTTCGCAACCTAATGGCAGAGATAGCCAAAACAACAATAGTAATACTGGCAACCCATGTTGTTTCGGATGTTGAGAGCGTTGCCGATAAAATAATTCTTTTAAAAAACGGCGAGGTGGTGGATATAAACACCACCGGTAACCTTGTAGAAAAATACGCCCCCTCGGGCGATCTGGAACAGGTGTATCTTAACATTTTTGGCGAGGAATAATAACGAGAGTGAGGTTTACCGTGCTAATTTTAGCCGAGCTTAAAAAGTTAATAAAAAACAGAAGCTTTCTTTTATATCTTTTGCTGTTAGCCGTTGTTAATTTATTTTTAATCTGGTTCTTTAACGAGCCGAGCACCCATAATTCGCCACAGCAGGCATACCGAGAGATGTCGGAGGATTTAGCAGGCCTTTCTATGGAGGAAAAGGGCGAGTTTATAAACCAAAGGTTTGAATATACCGAGGCAATGTATCTGCTAAACGAGCTTTACAGCTACGGAAATATTAACGGCACCGATGATGAATACTATAAAGGCATGCAGGAGCTTAACGCCGATGCTATAGAAAATTATGCCGGCGAATATGCAAAGGGAGTAGAGCTTAGCTACACCGATTCGCTTGGCGAGGAGTTCGCCTTTATAAACGAGATACATGCGGAATATAGACAGGTTGCCGGCTACGATGAATTTTTAACCGAGATAGAAGAGGCGGGCAACAACCTTTCGTCCATATCAATATTTGCCGATGAAGACAGCTATGATAACAAGAATATAGTATCAACCCAGCTTGCCTACGAGGGTATGCGTGGCACCGAGATTGACTATCATCCGCAAAAAGCGTTAATGACTGCAACAGATTTTGTTGCCACCGATATTGTGCTTGTATTTGCCATGATACTTATAAGCTTTGCACTGATACAAAAAGAAAAAGAGACAGGGCTTTTACGGCTAATTCGCTGTACCGCAGGTGGCAAGGCAAAAACCGCCCTTGCCAAGGTGGTGGCACTTGCGGTAACCCTGCTGGGTGTTGTGTTTATCTTCTACGGAATTAATCTTATCTTCTGCGGTGTATCCTACGGTCTTGGCGATCTAACGCGCTCGGTTCAGTCGGTGCCGGATTTAATGCGAAGCACCCTAAACCTTTCGGTAGGCGGTTATATCATAGTTTTTATGATAACAAAATGGATGGCGGCACTAATTATAGGTTTGTGGATTCTGCTTTCAATGCTAATTGCAAACCGCCTTATCACCGGCATGTTGCTCTCGCTAACACTGCCCATAGGTTTCTACCTAGTGAGGGGGGCAATCTCGGCAACCTCAACACTAAACGTTCTGCGCTACGCAAACCCGATAAGCTATCTGCAAACCGACGAAATTCTTGGTAGCTATCGCAACCTATACTGGTTCGGTGGCGTTGTTAGCATGGTTACGGTGGAGTTCCTGTCGGCGGTAATATTATCGGTTATTATACTGTTTGTATTTTTCATCCTGTTTAGATATGGGCAGTTTGCCGTAATGGGCAGAAACATGTTATATCTGCCGAGACTTAAAAAATTTAAGCTGACAAGCGTGTTTAAAACCGAGTGGCGCAAGGTGCTTTTGCTGGGTGGCGGTCTGCCGGTAATAATTATTGCGCTTATTTATCAGGGCTATGGTCTTTATAGCTATAACGTTTATCAGGATGGCTCGGATTATATATACCGAGACTATATGGAAAAGCTCGGTGGCACATTAACCGAAGAAAAAGGCGAGTTCTTAGCATCAGAGGAAAAGCGGTTCGAGGAGATTGCCGAGCTTGAAAAACAGCTGAGATATGGCATGATATCGGAGTATCAGTTCAACCTAATGCTATCGTATAACTACTATGAGTATGAGGAGTATAAGGTTTTTAACGATGTGCTTGCACGGGTTTCCTATGTATCTCAAAATCCCGGAGCACAGCTGTTATACGATAGCGGTTACAGAATGCTCTTTGAGCTGGATGAAACCGGTTTTAGTAAGGGTTTTGAGTCAAGCATAATTGCAATACTTATGACGGTGGTAATACTCGGAGGTTATTTCTCGATAGAGCGAATAAGCGGAGTTCGGCGAATACTATATTCAACACCGCTGGGGCGAGAACAAACGGTTATAACCAAGCTGATAAACTCGGCGGTAATCTGCATCATTATTGCCATAATAACAACACTGCCGCCCATCCTCGAGATGCTAAAAATGTACGGGATAGACGGGCTTTTGTCCTCGGCAAAAAGCATACCGGAATACTCATCCCTTCCGTTTTTTATCTCCATACTCGCCGTTATTATTTTTGAATTCATTTTAAGCTTAATAGCAATAGCCTTTGTTGCGGCTGTAACGCTAACCATCTCGCAGTATAACGATAGCTATATAACTGTGGTTATGAGCAGCTTTACTATCTTTTTAATGCCGATGATATTAACCTTTATCGGTCTGCCGCTTGTAAGCTTTATAACAGTATACCCACAGTTCAACTATGCAAAGCTACTATCTCAGGGCCTGCTTTGGGCAGCGGCGCCTATCTTCTTTGCGGCGGTTATGTGTTACGTCACATATATTCTCTGCGGGAGAATGATAGATAAATACTGCTGGAATTTCACCGATCTTTAAATATTATCTCCGCCAAAGGCGGAGATAATATTTAAAGCAACATCTTTGGGTAGCCTGTGTTTTTTGCTGATAGAGGCTTTAAAACCTCGTAATATTCGCCGGCCAACCGCTTTGCTCCCGCTAAATCCTGCAAGCTGTAGTTTCCGCACTCCTCTGCCGTTGCACCGGGTATATCTCCCTCGAAATCACGCAAAAAGGCATAGGCATCGCGGATAAGGTTTAACACCTTATCGGTCTCAAGGTTTCTTGTTAGTAGATAAAAACCGGTTAAACAACCCATAGGGCCAACATAGATAACGTTATCGCTGTGCTCACTGTTTCTTAGGTAGGTTGCAAGGATATGCTCTGTTGTGTGGGAGATACCCGGGGTTAACGGTGTATCTATATTGGGTTCTGCCATACGTAGATCATAGGTTACAATATCACCATCGGTTCTGGAAACATAAACGCCCTTGGGTAACTCTCTATGATCGACGCTAAAACTTGTTATTCTTTTCATATTTAATCCTCACTACTAACTTAAAACTTTCCGCTTCTGCCGGAAAAACCTCCGCCGCTAAAGCTGCGACCGCCACCGCTGCTGCCACCGCCACTGCTTGTCTGTATTCTAACCTTTGATGTGGTGGTGTGGGTATAGGTGTCCTCGGTAACGGTTATGTTAATTCCTCCGTTCGCAACATAGTCAACAGCATCGTTTTTATTCACAATGCTCTTTAGTTTCTTCTTATGTTTGTTTGCAACACCAACAGCGGTAAGCACCCCGAAGAAAACTGCTATGAGCGTAACTACCGGGTTTAAAATTCTAAACAGATGGTCATACCATCTAAGGTTAAGCTCCTTGCCACTAAGCCTCACATATTCGTAAAAACCGTTATACCAATCGTCATCACCAAAATAGTTGAGAAAACTATTTTCTATCCGTATTTTATTCGAGTCGGAGTAAATTTCGTTTGCCCTATCACCAAAACTTACATAGCTATAGTCTCTGTCATCCATGCTTAGCAGTAACAAAACGCCATCCTTATTCTCACCATAGCCAAGGTCGAGATCGGTATAAAGTGTCATTGCGGCATCTTCAACCAGCTGGCTACCATCAACAATGGTAAAGTCCTGCATGGTGAGGATATAGACCTCCATCATGTCCTGATCTCTTATCTCGTCTGCCATCTGCTGTAATGTTTGCTCCTGGCTGTCGGTTAGTAGGTCGGCCGTGTCCATTACGTTAGAAACCACGATGTTATCAATCGCCGCCTGTTGCTCCTCAAGTTCAAGATAAAAGCTGTGAACAGCTTCTTCGTATGCCCTATAATACTCATCTACAAAGGCACCATAATCGCCATTCGCAAAATACTCGGCGTAGTTCACAGCTAATCCGGAGTCGTCGAGATAATTAATGGCAATTGAGGTGTCGTAGGAATGATAATTTGCACTAGCCGCATCTATTAATAACACTACGCCAACGTTAGTGTAGGTGTCATATAAATCAGAGTAGTGATAGGTAGCGTCGTATATATCGCCAAACTCTGCGTCGGCATCCTCAACGGTAACAAGATGCATTGTTAGCCCATATACGTAATAAATATCTTCCGACATTGCCTCATAAATATCCTCCTGCTCATCGGTTAGCAGGTCGGCATGGTCGGCAACATAATAGTGATCAACCTTTGCCTCGGAAGCCGACACAGGCAATAAATATAACAACATTGTTAAAACAACAATTAAAGATGCAAAAATGTATTTTTTCATATTATCCCTCACCATATAACAATTAACTTTACCAATCTCTAAGGCTTTCTACTTTTATTAAAGATTTACCTATTGGAGGGAAACAAAGAAGAATATTATCATTATAATAATATAGCTAATTGCAGAATATAGCGGCGTAAGCAGACCAACCATCTTGTAATACTTTTTCATATCACAGGGAAGATCGCCAACAAAACGGCCGGTCTGTCCGTTCATAGCAAATATGTAGGGTTTATTCTTCCATCTGGTAGTCAACATCCATACCGGTGCCATGGCATAACTAACATCGCCTCTTAGCAGGTTAACATTTCGGCCGTCCTCGGTACAGTTGGTGTAGCCTTTAATGCTGTCGCGCAGAATTTTAAGTGCAGTTTTAACTGCTCTTCCATCAGCACGCGGTGAACAGCTCTCAACCGATACATCGTATTTATCGGCAAGAAAGCCCGGCATATAAGCCATAGAAAACGGTTTTAAATCGTTATAGTCGAACGGCTCTATCGATTCCATGTATTCGTCCGGCATCTTGCTGGAAGAATCCACAGGAATATCCTCAAATTTTATCCTGCCTGCCCTTCTAACTTTATAGTGTTTAGTGGTGGTGGTGCGATAGTTTCCGGTGGTAACAGAGGTGGAATGCTTTGCAGTATAATGTACATCAGCATCAACTGCACCGTCAAAAAGCCAAACCGGAACATAAACGCCTTTAATCTCCTCGATATGCACGTCTTTATCAAAAAAGGAGGGGAGAAGCTTTTTTCCTTTACAATGATTTTTTAATGCAGCCATCGCATCTTCCTTGCTTAGCTTAAACGGGATAACATAATCCGGACGCAACGCACCATCAAACTGTCCCGGAACGATGGTGTTGTTACCGCAGTAAAGGCAGGAGGTTGCAGCGGTTGTTTCATCACATATAATCTCAGCACCGCATGAGGTGCAGTTATAAGCTCGCATGTGTGAGGCATCCTCACCCCAGCTGCTGTTTAGGGTGGTCGCTGTCCACTGCTGTGGGTTTTGCGGCTCAACTATAGGTGCAGATTGTTGAGCCTGCGGTTCAGTCGGTGGGCTGTATATCGCCTCTATTTCGGCAACCTCGAATCTGCTGTCACAATGATCACATCTGAGGTTACCTATTGTTCCGTCGAAACGAAGTGGACCGGTACATGCCGGGCATTGATAATTATTGGTAGTTTCCATTTTTTCCTCTAAAAATTTTATTCAAACCTATTCATTTCAAATGGCTCCGGCTTTGCCGAAGAGTGGCTGACGATGGATGTTTTTATTT
>CAYJBH010000048.1:0-16758 GCA_964368625.1 uncultured Oscillospiraceae bacterium | reverse complement strand
AACATATGATGCCGTGTTTATTAAGGATTAGCGAGGAAATCGACAGCTATTCTCCTATGGAAATGAATGTTGCAAACTATATATTAGAGCACCCAAACGAAATACCCTCTTTGTCTATCGAGGAGCTGTCAACAGCTTGTAACACAAGCGTTTCGTCGGTAGTACGACTTTGTAAGGCCGCAGGTTATTCTGGTTACAAAGAGTTGTTGCGTGTTTTAGCTACTGATATTGCTATGCAACAAAGCCGAAATATCACCTACGATAATATTCATCTTGGAAGCAGCTTACAGACAACTGTAATGGATGTTGCCAGAAATAACATTCAGACAATAGAAAGCACCCTTGCAGTGTTAGATCAAAACGAGCTTCAACGTGCTGTTGATAGCTTAACATCCGCAAATCGAATAGATTTTTATGGTGTAGGTGCATCCGGTTATCTTGCACTAGATGCCACCAGTAAATTTATTAGGATGGGAAAGGTCTCTATGTCAAGCAACGACCCTCACCATCAGATATCCTCCTACCTTAGCTTAAAGGAGGGTGATGTTGCTGTTTTACTTTCATATTCCGGTGCCTCCGATGAAATGGTGGAGCTTGCCGGACTTATACCCCAAACTAAGGCTACTACTATTAGTATAACTCGTTATTCAAAAAACAAACTCAGCACACTCACCAATATACATCTTCACTGTTCTAACAACGAACAGCTTGTAAGGATAGGTGCCATGCGTTCAAGAATAGGATTGATGACTGTTGTGGATATTCTTTATACCGCTACGGCAAATTCGTTATACAACGAAGTTAAGCCTTATCTTGACAAGACGCAAATTTCATTCGAGAAAAAACATAGTTTTGAAAGTTCATTATAGGACTCATCCTCATGTGTAGCACATCCGACACTAGAACCATAGCTAAAAAAAATAGTCTGTTATTTAATATCATCCGACTGTTTGCAGAGATATTCAATCCTGTAATCCCTGTAATAGTTGGCTGTGGCTTAATAAATGCACTGTATATTATTTTAACGGAAGTAATTGGCTTAAACGGTGATTCTCTTATATTGAAGATACTTTATTACACTTCTGATATCGTTTACTTTTTTCTTCCTATATTGCTTGCGATTAGCTGTTCGAAGGTATTTAAATGTGATTTTTTTGTTTCGGTAATACCTGTTGCGCTTTTGTTGTTCACCGAAATTTTTAAAATTTTTGAAAACACAACCAGCTATCTTTCGGATATTAAATACAGCAATTCGGTTTTACCAGCAATTGCGGTGGTTGCGGCATGTGCTCTTATAGAAAAAATGTTTAAACGTTTGTTAAAGCATGATGCCTTGGCACCGTTTGTCACCTTTTTTTGTATAACACTTAGCTGTATATTCGCAGTATTATTTTTGGGTCCGATAACCGTTATGCTCACGAGTATCGTGGGATCGTTTGTAAACAGCCTTATAGAATTCAACAAAGCGTTAACCGGTGCCCTGCTCGGCGGAGGTTGGACCTTTCTTGTAACCTTTGGCCTACACTGGGGAATTGTGCCCATAATGGTAAACAACCTTGCAATTAATGGATATGATTATATACGAACCATGATGTCACCCTGTATTTTCTCCTCATTGGGTGTTGCCACTGCTATGCTGATTGTCAGCAAAACAACTCATCTAAGATCATGTGCATTGACCGCCTTGACCACTACAGCCATAAGCGGAGTAAATGAGCAACTTATATTCGGGATTTATCCATATTACAAAAAACCGCTCATAGCCCAGTGTCTTGGCGGTGCAGCAGGTGGTTTTTACATGGGATTAGAGGAAGTTAAGTCATACCGATATGCTATACCTTCCATACCGACAATCCCTGCATTTATAGGCGATACCTTTCTATACTTTATTATTGGTATTTCAATCTCATTTTTAGTCTCATTTTTAGTCTTATTAATATTAAAAACTGAATAAACAACGAGGGGTAATCATGAAAATAAACAACGATGTAGTTATTTCACTCGACATGGGTGGTACCATGATTAAAGGTGCTTTGGTTGATAGCAACGGACTGGTGGGTGAGGTTTCTATATCCCCTTCCAACTCGGATTTAGATGCTGAAACGGTACTTAACGGTCTTTCGACGGTAATAGATAACCTATACAACTCTAACGAAATAGGCAATAAGACTATTATCGGTGTTTGCATCTGCACACCGGGACCCTTTGACTATAATAACAAGATGAGCTTGATGGCTCATAAATTTAGGGCAATATATAAACTTAACCTTGAACTCGAGATAAAAAAACGACTTTGCTACATGTCTAATCTTCCGATCGTGTTTATACAAGACTCAAACTCATTTTTGCTCGGTGAATATAATTTCGGAACAGGCAAAGGAGTTAAAAATCTTGCACTGGCAACACTCGGAACAGGGCTTGGGCTTTCGATTCTGGCGAACGGAGAACTACTTAGCAACGGGCGTGGTTCATGCTATACCGCACTCTACAGGCAACCTTGGAAAAACGGGATTATCGAAGATATTGTTTCAGGACGCGGTATAGTTAGCGAATATAAACGCCTTGGAAGCCACACCGGCGACTACACTGCAAAGCAGATAGGTGTTTTGGCAAAACAGCATGATAAAGTTGCCGTTGAGGTCATGAACAACTTCGGGTATGCACTCGGAAAATCTGTAGCCTACCTACTCGTACACTGTTATAGCGACATGTTAGTAGTAGGCGGGCAGATTTCAAAGGACTTTGAACTGTTTAAGGATAGCCTTGCTACCGCACTAAAAGAGGATAACTGCAGTGCAGTGATTAAACAAGCAACAAATCCGGAACACTCGGCACTATTAGGGGCCGGTATATATATGTTAATCGACAAATATTGAAAACAATACCTTGTTTGCCTATATCCAATAAACAAACAAAACCGACAGTCCACCAGACTATCGGTTTTGATGTTCATGGTGGAGCATAGGAGATTCGAACTTCTGACCCCCACACTGCCAGTGTGATGCGCTGGCGAACCCGCGGTAAAACAGCCCTAAATCAACTCTTTACTACTTTTTTGACAGTAGCTATAACTTCTTCAAAACTTATACTCCTTGCATAACTTTTTTTGTTTTACTGTCCAATTTGTTTGACAAATCTACACTCAAAGTGAAAGGAATGTTGCCTGTCCTATTTAACAAGCATGGATTATCGGATGCAATATTTTTCTCCCATGTTTGTTTTTGTAGATACTATATTGCAGCAGATGGAGCTCTACTATGTTATTTGCTATCTTCATCTCTGTTTTATAGAGTGATGCTCCTCTTATGAATAAGCGTGCATCATCTTTTGTTCTTTCCGTTTTAGTTTTGAAATAGCAGTAGCGCCCTTTTTCTAAAGATGTAAATTTACGCTTTCAGAAAACAATAAAGCAAAAGGAGCACAAATGGCATTGGTAAATCATTCATGTGCGCCGACGAGTCATAGCTACAGTAATGTAAATTTTAACATATCCAATTTAAAATATATAGTAGTTGTTAGCCATTTCTTTCTGTACTGATGTTAATCAATATATTATCAATCTCTTTTTGTGATAAAGATGGAAAAAGATTTTTAAACTCCCATGGATCATCAGAGAGATTATAAATTGCAGACAAGGTATCATTCTCATAAACAACTTTGTAGTTGTTGTTTAGATAGCACTGCCATTTGCGATCATTATAGTTAAGTGCAGAGTAGCTACATTGGCGTATTTGCTCCTGCTTTCCTTTGCAATGCTCAATTAAAGAGACCGATCTGTCGGCCGTAGGAAGTTCTGCTCCCGCTATTTCTAAAAATGTTTGTGCAAGGTCTTGTAGTTCAACATTTGTTCGATTTATAGAGCAGAGCTTTTCTCTCGGAAGATTAATAATTAAAGGGATATTTATAGAAGCTCTTTGTGGCTGGCACTTTCCAAATAGGCCAAAATCACCCAACATATCACCATGATCCGAAGAAAAAACAATGACAGTGTTGTCGTATTGGTTTGTTTGTTTTAAATAGTCTATAAGTCGCCCTATCTGTGCATCTATATTCTCGCACATTGCCACATAATGTTGACGTATCTCGTTGTGATTAACATCATCATCAATCATTGCGTGTGGATTCTCAAATGTTCTATCCTTTGTCCGCTCCCACATTGAGTGAGTAATGTCCAGTGGACTATGCGGTCCGGTGAAATTCACCTGCATAAACCATGGCTTTTCGTCGGGTGAATTTTTCAAAATGTCAAGAGCGTTATCCACTATCCAGTTGTCACAATACAGCCGTTGCGGCAATTCGGTAAAAAAAGTTTCATAACCACGATTTGACATGTTGTCAATATGGTACTGCCGTAGTCCCTCTTTATCTAAAACGTTCATGTATGGGTCTTTAGGCGTATCAATCGCCGAGACAACAGCGTCAATTTTGCCGGCATTATCAATACCTACAGTGAACCCCATCTCACCTAATTCGTCTACCCATCCGTCTAATCCCCAAAAGTGAGTGGGTTTATGTAGGTCGAATTTTCCGACGCCCGCTACATGGTAGCCCGAATCTTTTAAGGCAGAGTAAAATGTTGGCAGTTTTGTGTCGTAATCATAGTCGTTGTTTGGCACTCTGCAACTATCGTACTTACAACCCGATGCTAAACACGCCCTTGCAGGAGCACAAAGTGGGGAGGGGGTTATTGTATTTATAAAGGTAGTAGCTGTTTTTTGCAATTCCTCCAGTACCGGCATTTGAACAGAAATATCGCATATTCCAAGTTCTGCTTTTGTTTTATTGTCTAGTGGAATAAAGTCAGCTCGAAATGTATCGGGGAAAAGAAACAAGATGTTTGGTTTTTTCATTATTCGGTTCTCTTAAGTTATATACTGTTGTTAAGCTAATTAAAATTTTTCCCAGAATGTCTTTCCCATAAAATGCTTCTCGTCCTCCCATTCTTTTCTGAATGAATAAAGAAGCTGCCGCATTTCGGTTATTGTGCTCTCGTGTTCGGGATTATCAAACAGGTCATTCAGCTCGTTCGAATCGTTTACAATGTCAAACAGCTGTGTTCTGCTTATTTTGCCTGTCCTATATTCAATCAACTTATATCTATCATTTTTAACGCTTCTCATCATGTCGCTATATGCAAAATAAAGATTATCGCGAGCCTTAATTTCATTGCTGTTGATAGCATCGACCATAGAAATCCCCTCGACGGTGTTCGGTATAGAAATATCTGTAAGCTCGCATAATGTTGGATAGATATCGAGCAGATAAACATAGCTGTCACGCAGTTCGTTTTTAGGAACTCCGGGACCGGAAAAAATCAAAGGAACTCTAATGCTGTGTTCATAATGGTTTTGCTTGCCAAACAGACCATGTCTGCCGATAGCGAGGCCGTTATCACCGGAATAAACAATTATGGTGTTTTCGAGCTCTCCTTTTTTCTCCAGCATATCAATAATTTCACCCACACGGTCATCGATGTGAGAAATCATTGCATAATACTCTTTTATGTGTTGCAATGTGTTTTCTTTGGTTCGAGGGTATGGCGCTAAAACCTCATCGCGAACATCTTTAATGCCGTAATCAAACGGATGCTCCTCCATGAAATTTTCCGGGAGATCAATTTCAACATCTTTATACATGTCTAAATATTTTTGAGGCATTGTTCTCGGGTCGTGTGGTGCCATGAAAGAAACATACAAAAAAAACGGTGCATCATTGTTATAGCTTTCTAAAAAGTCAATTGCTCTTTCGGCAAAAATATCGGTCGAATGTTTACCAAAATCTATGTATTCAACATGGTCGGTTACCGTATCGTTTGATTGAAATGCCCCAAGGCAAACGGTTCTGGTGGGATATACTCCGTCGGCGTTGTAATCGCATGACGGCACATTCCAGTGATCCCACATTCCGCCAAAGTAGACACTTTTACCATCAGAGAAACTTCTGGTGTAGGATTCGGTACCGTTATGCCACTTACCCGTCCCGAATGCCATATACCCATTGTTTTTCATCGTTTCGCCTAAGGTTATGTGCTCTTTTGGTATTTCCTGACCCTCATCCTGTAGATGGAACAGTGTTCTGCCGGTGTGCAACATCGCCCTTGATGGCATGCAAACCGCCGCAGATGTGCCACAGGGTATGTGTGCATTTGTAAAGGTAGTACCGTTTTTTACAAGCTTATCTAAATTAGGCGTAATAATTTGTTTGTTACCGAGTGCATTAATGGTGTCGAATCGCTGATCATCTGCGAACAAAAACAAAATATTTGGTTTTTTCATTTTGGGGTTAATCCTTTCAGTTATTGTATTCTACACATTCATCAATGTCGCTTAAAAATTATTCCTTTGTCTATTCTCCCTGCGGAAGCACCAGCCATTTGCCTAATGCCAGTTTTTCCTTGTCGGCTAATTTCAGGCATGGTGCATTCTTTAACACACATATCTAATGACTTGTTCCATACAGCAGCTTGCATAATATTTCACTCCATCTTAATGTTTATACGGTCAGCATAAAAACAATTTACAGCTGTAAATATCAGTCTTCAAGTGGGGCAAAAACAATCTCTTGTTCCTCTATTTCCACACACAAAACTGTTGCCAGCGAATCGTTTGGCTCACGGTCGGGATAAAGTTTCCAGATGCCATCGCCCTCACAGGTTATCATCTGAACAAAACGAACATCCTCGCCTGTATCGAGATAATAAACCTTTTTGATCTTGTTGTCGATATTTAGTATCTCTAAGAATTTTCGAGGCTTTAGAAGATGAATATACATTTTACCGGGTTTACAGGTATACTCCACTCCGTTGATCTCGTATGTTGGCAACGGTACGATGCTTGTTCCGTAGATACTCTCGCCGTTTTTTTCTAAAAACTCTCCAATTTCATCCAGAATATCGATGCTCTCTTGCGGAATTGTTCCGAATTTATCGGGTCCCACATTCAACAGATAGTTGCCACCTCTACTCGAAATTTTTATCAAAAGTCTGAGTATTTCTATTGGGGATTTCCAGTTGTCATCACTTCTTTTAAAGCCCCAGGTGTCGTTCAAGGTGGCGGGAACTTCCCAGTCACCGTAGTATGGCAGAGTTGGCAAAAAGTTATCTCCGGTCGTAAGATATTCACCGAGGTTGTTTCCGATACGTCCGCTTACGATACAGTTTGGCTGGATGCTTTTGACAAGATCATACAGCTCGCGGCTCTCCTCGGCGGTCATCTCCATCGGGGTATCAAACCACATCATCCCTATATCGCCGTAGTTCGTCAACAACTCTTTGACCTGTAAAAAGCACTTTTCATCAAGATATTTGCGGAAGTTTTTCTTGCTGTTGTCATTCTCTGCCATATAGCCGTTGGGATCATGCCAATCCTGCGCTTGGGAATAATAAAGGCAGAAGATCATATCATTTTTTTTGCACTCACTCGCCAGCTCTTTGATGATATCTTTGGCATATGGTGAGGCTTCGACAATATTATAGCTGTTGCAATCAGATTTGTAAAGCGCAAACCCATCATGGTGTTTCGCGGTTATACAAATATATTTCATTCCCCATTTTTTTGCTTTTGCAACATAATCCGCCGCAACGAAATTAACAGGATTGAACTCTTTTGCAAGTATCTCATATTCTTCGACAGGGATGTTGAGCGTGTTCATTATCCACTCTGCGATAGTGGGTGTTATCTCTCCTTTATACTCTCCCTCTAATATAGAATAAAGTCCGAAATGGATAAAAAGTCCATATTTTGCCTCTTTAAACCATTTTTGTTTTGTGTCTTTCATAATTTCTCACCTTTCTTTATATCTGTTATTTTATTTCCATGTAAAAGAATTGCTGATATAGTCATCGACGGGTTTGTAGCCATCTTGTTTATAATCCGCGCCACCATGACTTGCTTCGAAACTTTTTGCGAGTGTTGCTATATATTCTTTATATTCCGTCAGTTTGGATGAGTTGGTCTCTTTGACATCGTATTGCTCCAGTCTGTCCGCAAAAGTTAGATAGAGCTCGTCCTGTTTTTCGTTATCGTTGAGGTTGCACAGCATTTTAAAATCGTCACAGATAATTCCGAATGTGGGTGAGTCGAACATTCCCTCTTTTGTGTTAGTATAGCGCAGTGGTATCGGCTTATCCCTCGTGGTTTTTGCGTTTTGAAGATGACCTTTTATATCGATGCCATCTATGGGGCGATCGTCCGGCATTTCGACGTTGCACTCCGCCAATATGGTGGGGAGATAGTCAAGCGTGCTTGCCAAAAACTCAAACCGCTGACCGGGTTTTACGTGTTTTTTCCATTTTACGAAAGCGGGAACGTTTATACCTCCGTTATACAGACTGCGCTTTCTGCCGCGCAGACCTTTTGTACTTCCGCAGTTTCGGGAGGTTGTGTCGCCGTCTCCCTCCGGACCGTTGTCGCTGCAGAAAAAGACACAGGTGTCGTCCTCGACGCCGAGCTCTTTGAGCGTGTTGTTTAGGCGACCGATCTGCTCATCCATGGCGGTGATGCAACCGAAATAGTGTTGCATATTTTCCGGATACTCGCTGTACATCGCGCAATATTCTTCGCCCGCAACCACCGGTGCATGGGGTGTGTGAAACCAGATCACCGCGAAAAAGGGCGTGTCGGACTTGATGGCATCTTGAATAAACGGAACTGCCCTATCCATGATCACCTTGGAATCATCCCCCTGCATATTGTCAGTGGCATATACCCCTTCATCTGTCCAGTATTTTGATGGGAATGCCTGATTTTCGTATGGGTTGTAAAGTGGCATCTGGACTTCACTGGAGAAACAAACGTCAAAATCACGCTCCCACGGTGGCGAATACAGCTCGGGACGCTCGCTTCCGCCACGTCGTCCGTCCGGTATGGTTTTTGAGAGTGTTCCGAGATGCCATTTGCCGAAATGTCCGGTGGTGTAGCCGTCTTTTTTCAACAGCTGTTGGATGGTGATCTCCTGACTTGGCAACATTCCCTCGTTTGCACAATATACACCTGTGCGATAATAATGTCTGCCGGTGAGACAGGTACTGCGAGTGGGCGAGCAAACAGGCGCACCGGAATAAAAATTCTCGAACACAGCGCCCTCAGCCGCCATCTCGTCCATGAAAGGCGTTTTTATTATTTTGTTTCCGTTAAATCCGGTATCGCCGTAGCCCATATCGTCACACATGACAAGTATGTAATTTTGTTTCTTTTCCATTTTCGCTCCATTATAAATATTACTTTGAAAATATATTAAAGTTGTTGTTCGATAATTTCAACAACTTTTATACCTAGTTTATAAGAACCTTCTGCGGTGAAGTGCACATTTGATTCAATCTGTATTTCATTGAGCTTTGTTATTGCATAAGCGTATAGGTCGTTTATGGGGATATCATTTTTGTTTGCGATTTCGATTGCAATATCGTTGTAAAAAGCCACATCTTTGGGTATTCTACAGGGTCTTACATCCTTTGAAAACGGTGTCGTTGTGGCCATGATTAATTTAGCGTTTGTTTTTTTCAGAGTTTCGATTATACTGCAGTAATTTTCTTTGTATTTTTCAAGATCGTTTACCGGAGGTAATTTGGGGTCATCGGAATCCATGCCTTTCGCCGGATCTATTCTTTTTAGGTCATGAAGTCCCCAGTTGAAATGTATTAAATCCCATTTGATATCGCCGAGCCATCTTTCTATGTTTTCGAGCCCTATGCCGGTGTGCAGACAGTTTTCGGCATCGCCCGATTCCAGCGTCGGTCTTTTGACATTCGCCCTGTCTTTCAACAGTTGCACCACCGTATTATGGTATCCTATGGAGATGGAATCACCGAGCAATAAAATGTTCGGCAACTTTTTATCACTTTCGGCTAGTACTATTATTTTTTCTGATTCGTTTTCAAATGATCCGAATTCCGGAATATAGCGTTTTCCCATTTTTATTCAGTGCTCCTTTAATACCTTAAATCAAAAGTCCAAAAGCACCTTTGAATCGGTATTTTCAGACTTGTTGATTAAGGCAATTAAATTATACTATGTTTTATTTAGAATTTGCAAGGAAAGAGTCGTATGCTGTTTGATATTCCGCTATAACCATATCAAGTTCCATGTTGGTAACATCTTCAACATACTTGTCCCAGTCATCATCGATGCTTAGGTCGCCGGTGACAAATCTTACAAGACTTTCGTCGACGAATTTGTCGATGTTGGTTTTGTTTTGAACTGTTTCGGTGATGGTGTCGGGATTCATGTGAAGTTCTGGGAGATATTCTTCCGGTGTGTACGGTACATAGTTATCAACGGTTGCTTCATACAATCTGATTTCCAGTCCGTTGCTTGCGTATACATCCATGTCTTGGTTGCTGGCTTGCTCCTCATGACGATTGTAGGAGGGGACATTCCACTGTGACCAGAAGAAGTTTTGTACACCGCCCAAGGGGGTGAGTTTTTGCCATGTTGCATCTTCGCCGGTATAGCTCAATACGCCATCTTCCGGAACGTGCCACTCGATACCTTCACGTCCGATTCTCTGCGACAGCATGCCTTCCTGTGTGTACAACCAGTCGAAAACGCGAACGGCAACATCGGGGTATTCACACTCGTTGGTCACAACAAGCTGTCCTGACATAACAAAATTGTTTTTGTAAGGTGCGTATTGTACCCCTTCGGGACCCGCTACCGGAGGAATGGTGTCATAATTTGTGTGTGTCTCTACACTGAAATCCCAAATGTCATTCGGATAGGGCCAGATAACACCGCCGAGGATGGTGTCGGAACCTGTTTCACCAACTGTTTTCAGCTGATCGTATGTCGCGGAGAAAGAGGTAACATCCAATATTTCGGCATCAACAAGCGATTTCATATAACGAAGGGCTTCTCTCCACCCCTCGGTGATGAATGCGGCACTTATCACGCCGTCGGTAATGTTAAAGCCGTTGAGATCGGACTGGATGAAAGAGTTGATGAAATAGTATTGGAAATCTGTTCCGGTACCGGCATCTGCCGAGAAAAGTGCGATTTCATCATCTTGGCCGTTGCCGTTGGGATCCTGCGTTTTGAAAGCGAGAAGCATATCGTACAGCTCATCGGTTGTTGTGGGAACTTCAAAACCGAGATCTTCTCTCCACGAGGAGTTTATCCAGAGTTTTGTCGGATAGTTCGGATGTTGTGCATCGGTCAATGTCGGCAGTGAATAGATGTTGCCGTCAGGTGCTGTTATATTCGCCCAAACATTGAGGGTGTCGATAGCGTCTTTGGTATTGGGAGCCTGAGTTTCGATAATATCGTTGAGCGGAAGGAATACGCCCGCTTTACCGTAGATCATCTCCTCGTCTTTTGTAACGTTAGCCCCAAGGTAGATGTCGGGGAAAACGTTACTTGCAAGCGAGATTTTCCGGTTTTGTTCCAGAGCATTTGTCGGGGTGATCTCCCAATCAAATGTAACGCCGGTGTACTCTTCCATATACAATGTGAATTCGTTGGTGGTCAGATCTTCTATAACAGGTGTCTGCTGTGCAAAAACTTTTAGGGTGTAGGGCTCGCTCACTACCGGATAGGTACCGACCTCTGTCGCTATCGGGCTTTGTGTTGATGCTCCGCTTGATTCTGATTCACCAGTATCATTATTTTCGGCGGCCGGTGTGTCTGCTGTTGCACCGCTATCAGATGCCGATTCTGATGAACAGGCGGCAGTAAATAACATTACTGCAACGAGTAACAGTGCGATTGCGCTTTTCAGTTTTTTCATTTTGTTCCTCCAATTTTTTTATTTAATAAGGGGTATATCCCCATATTACACTCTTGTGATTAACCTTTGACCGATCCGACCATTATTCCTTTTACGAAATATTTTTGAACAAACGGATAGATACACATTACCGGCAAGCTTGCGACAACAATCAATGAATATTTAAGTAGTTGTGCCAACGCTTGTTGTTGTGCCATCTCCTCCGCGTCGAGCAACATGCCCATTTCCATGCTGTTTACAATGAGGATGTTACGCAGCGGAATCTGGAGCGGATATAGCTCGGCGCTCTTTATATAGAGCATTGCGTCGAAATATGCATTCCAATGATTGACCGCATAATAAAGAACTATAACAGCTATAATCGGGGTGGAGACCGGCAATACAACTCGGAAAAAAGTTCTTATATCACCCGCACCATCAATTTCTGCCGCTTCATATATCTCTTTAGGTATAGTAGATTCAAAGAAAGTTTTGGTGATGATTAAATTCCAAACGCCTATGAGTGTCGGGAGAATAAGCGACCACCGTGTGTCAATCAGTCCGAGTGATTGCACCAGTGTATAGGTTGGTATAAGTCCACCGTTGAACATCATTGTAAATGTAAAGAGAAATGTTATTGTTTTTCTTCCGCAAAACTCGCGTCTTGACAATGGATAGGCGGCGAGTAATGTGAAAATGACATTAAATGCAGTTCCGACGATTGCATAAAAGAAAGAGTTTGCATATCCGGTCAAAACGGAGTCGGTTTCAAAAACCGCGTAATAACCCTCAAAATTTATACCCACCGGCCATAAATATATGCCACCTCTTGCGACGACTTCCGGATCACTTATCGAACTGCTTATTATATACACGATCGGGTATGCAACGAGTATAAATGTGAGACATAAAAATATTGTGTTGATAATATCGAATAAATTATCCTTTTTGGATTGCTTAATTGCGTTCTTGTTTTTGTTTTTCAACGCTGTATCCTACCTTTCTTTATATTATATCAATCAATTAAAACAAGCTGGATTCACTGTATTTTTTCGATAGATAGTTTACACCGACAATAAGTATAAGATTTATAACTGAATTAAACAAGCCGATAGTTGTTGCATAACTAAAGTTGAAACTTTCGATACCGACTTTATAAACATAGGTTGAGATGATCTCGGATGAGCTTAGGTTCATCATGTTTTGCATCAGATATGCTTTTTCAAATCCAATAGACATAATTCTTCCTACATTGAGGATCAGCATAATGATAGCGGTGGGTAAAAGTTGCTTTAAGTCGATGTATAAAATGCGCTGAAACTTTGTCGCACCGTCGATAACAGCCGCTTCATGCATCTGTGGATCTATAGACGACAATGCCGCGATAAATACAATTGAGGAATAACCGGTGGTTTGCCATATTCCGGAAATAACATAAATCCAGGAGAATGCATCGGGTTCACCCATCAAGTTAGTGGATTCAAAACCCATCAGCTCTAAAAGACTGTTTATGATACCTAGTCGAGGATCTAAAAACTGAATTATTATCGACACCATTACAACGGTGGAGATAAAATGCGGCGCATAGGTCAACATCTGTACAGTTTTTTTGAAAGGCTTGTTCCTCATCTCATTGAGTGCGATCGCAAGTATAATTGGAAACGGAAATCCCAAAATAAGTTGCAAAACGCTAATGGACAATGTGTTTGTCAACAAAGAAACAAAGTAAGGAGATTCAAAAAATGAAATAAAGTTATCAAAACCGACGAAAGCACTTCCTTCATATCCAAATACCGGCTGGAAATTATAAAACACCATTCGCAGTCCGTACATAGGAACGTATTTAAAGATAAATAAGTAGATCAGCGATGGTAATATTAATAGATACAATCCCGGATGCTTGATAATTGCCTTTAAGAGTGGAACTTTAAGCCAAAATGGTTGATTAAAACTGTTACGAGAACCCTTGATTGCATTAGCTTTGTGCTTTATCACATTTTTTCTCCTCTTTTTGTGAATTCTTTAATCCAATACTACCAAAAACCAGCAGGAAATCAAGATGCAATTTCAGAAAAATATAATACATTTCATAAAAAAATGATGATGCTTTTTTTGCAAATATGATATCAAAACTAATTATTGTTGCAATATTTACAACAAAATGATATAATGATAGTGCAAAAAAACGAAAAACTATTTATCGACACGGGGAGAGATTAATGAAATATTTTATAAATCACAAATCCCAAGATAAAATTTTTATGGCATATTTTAGGCCATATTTGTTGATAGTTTTATTAATTTTTACTATTGTGGTATCTATTCTTTTCGTAACATTATTAAATGAATACAGTTACCAAAAATCTAAGATTGAAGATCAAATTGAAAACACAGCAAAAACCATCGACAAAGAGATTGAGATTATCTACAATTCTATGTCGATGATAAATGAAAGTGATCAATTTTTGGATGCTGTTTCAAACTCAAACTATTATTCATTTCATAAATTACAGGATTATCTGGGGTTGCATGGTGTCACTAACACATTCGTTAATGAAATTTTTGTTACGGTGAAAGGGTCAGACTATATAACCAGTTCCATTTCGGTATATCAAACCCATTACCCCGTTTTTATGCACAACAATCACGATATGCTGAAAGACAGTCTCGTCCACATTGAACTGTTGGATTCTGGAATGCACACAGCAGTGAAGAATGGGGCTGAATATCTGATGATATCAAGAAGTTATCCTGTCAACACTACTAATGCAGACGACACTGCTGTAGTTTTCTTTGCGATAAATGGCTCTGAATTTCAACAACTGTTTAGCGAAGAATATATAGTTTCTTTTTCGATAATCAATCGTAATGGAACAGATATTTTTGAGACGAGTGTGGCAGATGAGGTTGACGAACACAGCTTCAGCGTAACCGGCATATACAAAGATACATATGTTTTCGGATACAATGCTGATATCGCCTATCAAAACTTTTACGAAAGGGTCGTAATATATATCCTCGTAGCATTATTATTGTTAGTTATTATGTTTTTTTCCGCATTCCTGCTTGCAAAGGTGAGAGTGAAGCCCATAAAAGAATTAGCAAGGGTATGCGGAATTGTAGAGACAAACAACACCAAAATCGACAACCTATTCAGCTATGCATCAGACATTATATCGGAGGATCTAAAGAGAAACCAGCTATTTGTAGACAATCTACCTGCATTGCAGAGAACATTTTATAACCGATTAATAAAGAACGATTTCCTCCAACAAGAAAATATCGATAAAAGAATTAAATTTTTAAACTTCCCCATAACAAACTCTATGGCTACGATTTTTATCATTAAATTCGAGGAGTTAGACGATTATGTTGAGGCGAAGAGGGTTACCATCTCGGCAATTGGCAACTTATTTGAAAATACATTTATTAAAGAAGAAGGTAGAAGCGGTTCATCTATAGAGATTTTAATTAACCTAAACGAGAAATTCAACCTAACCTTGCTTAAAGAAAAGGGCGATGAGCTGCATTGCTATATTTTAAACAACCATGGCATAAACACCAAAATCGGAATAGGCAACCCATGTAACAACCTTTTTTCACTATATTTATCACATGAGAGCGCCGAAAAATGCATTAATTCGAAGATGACCGAGAGCTGTAGCGTAATCACCTATGAAAATAGCAGTCCCGAAACTGCCGTGTACGTCTACCCCTCGGAGATACAGTCGGAATTGTGCAACGCAGTTTTAAAGGAATCAAGACAAGAAATTGACGAGGTTTTTAGTAGAATTCTGTTAATGAACCAGCATATAACACCTCACACCAACATGTACTATCTGCTGCTAAGGGATATGCTTACAACATTTATTAAGATATTGCAGACGGCAAGGACATCATATGGACTGGAGGTTGACTCGATTGAGGACGATATCAAATTAATAACAAACAAAATTGAACAACCTAACTCATATGAAATATTAAGTTCACTATTCTATTTGTTAAACGAGAACCTACAAGATATAAAAGGCGATAAAGATATGGCCTTTAAGTTGAAGCTAATCGAGTGCATAGAAAACAACTATACTTCAAACCAGTTTAGCCTATCGATGATTTCTCAAGAATTGGGCGTTCCTGAGTATTTAATATCAAAAAAATTTAAATCCTTTTTCGGAATAAAATTCTCAGAATATGTTGAAGAGTTAAGGATGTCATATGCGAAAAAGCTTATTAACGAAACGGAAAAAAGCATAAATACAATAGCTAAAGAGGTGGGCTATTCCGGAGCAGTATCCTTTAGAAGAGCATACAAACGCCACTTTAATAAGTTGCCGAGGGATTAATGAATAATGTTTGTAGGACGAATTCAGCTAAGTTGAAAAGTAAAATCAGCTGTTTAGAAGAAGTATCGCAAACATATTTTTGGACAATGGTTTATTTATTGCATCGTTGATGGCGAACTCATTGTTTAGATTGACCGAGGCATACGCCTTTACAGCACCGTTGGGACGAAGATTTTCTATTTTAATAGAGTATTTCATGTAGACCTTTCTTTAACAGTTATAATCGAACTTGTTTGTGACTTCACGCTCTAACTGTGACATGACCACCTCGTTAAACAGAGCGTACAGACCGGCAAGAAGCAGAGCTTTAAGCACAACCGCTATCGACAATTTGATGACTTTTCTCAACGACATTTAAATCTTTTCTACCTTTTTCATATACTTAATAATACCTTCTACGGACTCGTCCACTTGATTTAGTATTGATATACCCTTTTTTAGTTTAAATACCTTTCCATCAACATCCTTGATTTTAACTTAATAAGCATTCTAATCAAAAATTTTCCACTCGAAACTCTCGGTTTTACGGGTACAAATTTTCTGATTAAAAATGCGCACCTAAAAATAGGCACAAAAAAAAGCAACCGATATTATCTATCGATTGCTTTCATGGTGGAGCATAGGAGATTCGAACTCCTGACCCCCACACTGCCAGTGTGATGCGCTACCAACTGCGCTAATGCCCCATGTGATTTTCCCTGATGTATATAATAAC
>CAYJBH010000047.1:0-17255 GCA_964368625.1 uncultured Oscillospiraceae bacterium | reverse complement strand
CAACGGTATCGAGCAAACAAGGTATGTTTTTTTCCTTCGCCAAAGCAAACGGGGCCGGTAGAAGTGTTCGCATATGCACCTGTCCTTGAAATGCCTTTGACACAACAAGCATGAATACCGCTACATAATCGTGCTTATCTTTGTAGGTTTCTTCATAGCCTTTCCAACCTTTAATCGCCCGAACAATGGCAATTAAAGAGCGCATTTTAACCCTTGCCACAGCTTGAAGAGTTTGAGGAGTTTAATAAGGTTGTAATAAATAAACTAAATCTTATATAAACATAGCTGCCGCTCAGCTATTGCCGAATGAATGCAACTATATTTGAGCGAAATTCATTTCAACGTATCTTTTACGGTTCAGAAGGCTGTCCAGACATTTTACGGCAGCAGTCGAACGTTGGATATGAAAAGCCCTGTTCCCAACAAAAAGGGTAGCACTAGCTAAACAGGAAAAGCGGAACTCTGCGTGCCCTTGATTTCAGGAAGTGAAACCAATCGTACTGCAGTGGACAGATTTTCGAACAGAGCGGCGTCCCTACGAGTGGGTGAGCATAGCGAGAATGTGTGCGATAAGTATTATTGTCTTATCATTTTTTTAACATGTGTATTGGAGTAGTTTTAATATTTATTTTGATGTTTAGTAATCAAGTGCACCGGTCGGCTCGTCGTAGAGCAATAGTTTAGTTTTTTTAAGTGCTCGTGCAATTGCCACTCTTTGTTGTTCATCCTTTAATACTTGTGGCATATCATCCCATGATTTACTCAATCAATAGATAACGCTTGTTTGCTATTAATGTAGTGCCATAAATAAGGATTTATCAAGTGCTTATTTTCACACTCAAACCATAACCGTAAAGGTTCAAGTATAAAAACTTTTATCAAGATACTTTAAAATTCATAATGTTCTATTGAAAAAATTTCGTTTAAGTGCATACGTGTTAAACAAACCCAAGTGTTCAGGAGCTGAGCGAGTTATTAAACCTAGCCGTTTACTTTAACGTTAAAATTAATAAATATCTATCCAGCTGTTTATATTGCACATATTTTAAACACATTTATGTGAATATAGTAAATTTTTCGTTAAAGTATTGACAAATATAAGATATATTTGTTATTATTTTACTACAACGTTAAAGTAAATACTAAAAAGCTTGTATCATTGACTTCTCTAACCAGGCTGTGTTATTATTAAGTATTAAGTATGTTCAACCTTTAACGGTAAAGTATGGAGGAGTTATGGTAACCATCAAGGAAATTGCTTCGGCGTGTGGGATTTCAGCTACTGCTGTTAGCAAGGCGCTTCGGGATGAGAAGGATATTTCAAAGCCAACAATAGAGCTTGTTAAAAAAACCGCAAAAGAACTCGGATATGTGAAAAACCCTGCCGCTGTTCGACTAAAAACAAATCGCTCATACAATTTTGGCATACTACTTGAAGATGGTTTGCACACAGGGCTTACCCATGAATTTTTCGCCTCAATACTTAACAGTTTTATTAACGAGGCACGTGAGTTTGGATATACCGCAACCTTCATTGGTGATCGATTTGGAAAAAGCACCATGAGCTATGTCGACTATATTAAAATGCTTGGGTGTGACGGCTTGATAATTCTGGTTCACCAATTTGAAGAGGATAAGCTGGTTGACATTATTTCCAGCAAAATCCCAATCGTGATGATCGACTATAGCTATAACAGATGTAGCAGTGTGAATTCCGACAACGAGTATGCAATGCATGAGATGGTGAAATATGCATACGAGATGGGGCACCGAAAGATTGCTTTTATCCATGGCGAAACCAGTGCTGTTACAAAAATTCGTGTTGCAAGCTTCTATCGTTGCTGTGAACAGCTTGGGATTGACGTTAATGAAAACTATGTTAAAGAAGGAACATACCACGACCCGAAATCTGCCGAGAGCATCACCTACGAACTGCTTGATATGAAAGATCCCCCCACATTTATATTCTATCAAGATGATTTTGCTTTTATTGGTGGAATGCACGCATTCGAAAACCGTGATATCACAGTTGCAAAGGACATCAGCGTCGCCGGATACGACGGCATGAACCTTTCCCAGGTAATGAAACCCCGATTAATGACCTGGAAACAGAATACAGCACAGATGGGCAAAGAGGCGGTACGCCTTTTGATTGAGGCGGTAGAAAAGCCAAAGATATATATCCCCCGCACCATAGAAGTTCGAGGAGAATTGCTGAAAGGAAAAAGCGTCAAAAACCTCAACGAGTAGAATCTACATCGATTAAATTCTGCATCAAGTAGACCTACGCAAGGCAGAAACCACACACGGCAGTTAAGCTTATCATTATTTTTGTTATATAACCGTGCCTTTGGTACAGGTGTAATAAAGCTCGGTCTTATATAGTCATTTAACTTAAAAAACAGAGGAGAAGAACGATGAAAAAATCTTTTTGGAAAAGATCAACAGCACTGATTTTCAGCGCACTTTTGCTGATATCTTCGCTGGCAGCCTGTTCACCGGCAGACTCAGGCACACAGGGAGGCGATACTACCTCCGACGAAGCAACGGCACTCACCGTGCTTTTCGATCAAAACGAAGGATGGACAAAAAACTTCAGCCCGCTAACCCAGGGTGCATATCAATTTGTTCAGGGTTTTATGTATGAACCGCTTATTATCTTTGATAACTATAAAAGCACCGAGGAAACCATGTGGCTTGCCGAGGATATAATCTCTCACGAGGACAACAAGACGCTAACCGTTAAGGTTCGTGAAGGCATTAAATGGAGCGACGGCGAGGATTTCAACGCCGAGGACGTTGCATTTTCTTTCACATACTCGCAGGATAAGCCGGAAATCGACCGCAACGGCGACTGGGGAGAAAGCGGCAAAATTGAGAGCGTAACAATAGTGGACGACTATACTGTCGACATCGTTATGAAGGAAGAAAACCGTTTCCACAGAAGAACAGTTTTTGCCATGAAATGGATGATTCCGGAGCATATTTGGAGCGAGATCGACGATCCGGCTAACCATATCTACGACGTTGACGCCCCGGTTGTTACGGGAGCATTTAGCACGGTGAAATCCTTTGCACCGGAAATGATTGTTTTAGAGCGCAACCCTAACTACTGGATGGGTGATGATCTTGCAGTGGATGAACTACGTGCACCACAATTTAACTCTAACGATGCCGCTTTAACTCTTCTTCAAACAGGCTCTGTAGACTGGGCACACATCATGATTCCAAACATCGAAGAAACATACGTTCAGGGCGATGCAAACAAAAAATACTGGTACGGCACTAACGACGGTGTGCGTCTTTCTATGAACTACATGACACCGAACGAGGGCAACCTTGAGGCATTCAACAATGTTGAATTTAAAAAGGCAATATCCATGGCGGTAGACCGTAACGGAATCAGTGCCTCCGCCGCATTCGGCTATCTTGAAGACACCATCCCTCCCAACACCGGACTTCCCCCACAGCTAATGCAGTATGCCGACGATGAGGCACAGGCAACCACCGCAGAATACACCATGTATGACATTGATGCAGCAAAGGCACTTCTTGAAGAAGCCGGTTTTGTTGATACAAACGGCGACGGATATGTGGAAACTCCATCAGGCAAAGAGATAGCATTTGAAATTCTTTCTCCTGCCGGCTGGACAGACTGGAACGACGGTGCAGCAATTGCGGCTGAAGGCATGCAAGCAATCGGCGTAAACGCCACAGCACAGGCAAAAGACCTATCGCTCATCACACAGCACTGGGCAAACGGCGACTTTGATATGCTCTACACCGCAAACGGTCAAGCTGGCGACATATATCGCTTCTACTTCGACACCATCGGCGACCAGTCTAGAGTAAAAACCGATACATGGTGGTCTATCTGCCAAACAAACTACGTCAACGACGAGATGACAGACCTTATCAATCAACTTCCTACCGCAGCAACCGACGAAGAAGTTTTAGCTATCACAAGCCAGGTAGAACAGCATTTTGCTGAAAACGTTGTTAATATCCCACTTTTCTATAACGGCAACTGGTTTGTTTACAGCGATGCAAGATTTACAGGTTGGTCAACTTCTAACGAAACAGGCTACCCAGCACTCACCATGCACGACTCTAAAATACTAAGACTTTTAGAGTTAGAGCCTGTGGCATAATAATTGCATGTAACCCCCCACTACCTTGTATATCTAAATTTATATCACAGGGTGGTGGGGATTTACTCATAAGAGAGGACTGTTTCGATTATGAAATACATACTAAAAAGACTTGGGTTTTATGTTGTGGCTTTTTTCGGTGCTGTTACGCTGAACTTTTTTCTGCCGCGGCTTATGCCGGGTAATCCGGTGCAGATGTTTCTCTCCGAGCTCGCTCGTAGCGGGTCGAAGATCGACCCTGCGGTTATTGCCTCGGTGGAAGAAATGTTTGGTTTTAACTCTGATGAACCGCTAATAATAACCTATTTTAAATATCTCGGAAACATTATCACAGGCGATTGGGGCACATCCTTTTTCTACTATCCGCAGTTGGTTACCGATGCCATATCTCGTGCCCTTGGTTGGACGGTGTTTTTAATGGGACTAGCGCTTATTGTTGGGTTTGTGATAAACAATGCGCTCGGCATTCTCGTTGCGTGGCGAAGAGGTAGCAAGCTGGATACCGCACTAACGGTGGGTGGCCAGTTTTTGGCAAATATCCCGTCGGTTGTAACTGCTATAGTTTTGCTGTTTGCACTATGTTACACCGGACTTTTCCCCCTCGGTTATGCTGTAACACCGCTTTTTATACCTAACAATTCTTTTGAGTATATACTCGACGTTCTTCACCACGCCTTTGTTCCGGTTACCTGCGTTGTTATATCAGGACTCGGCGGCATTATGGGCATGAGGGCGAATATGATAAATCAGCTTGGCGACGATTACATTGTGATGGGTATTGCAAAGGGCCTGCCCGACAACAAAATAATGTTCTCTTATGCCGCAAGAAACTCACTTCTCCCTGTTATCACTTCGCTTGCAATGCAGGTTGGTTTTTTGCTTGGTGGTTCGCTTATTATCGAGCAGATATTCAACTATCCCGGGCTCGGAAGCATCATGGTTGCCGCCATCTCTAACCGTGACTATCCGCTTATGCAGGGAATACTGCTTATGACTACAATATTGATGTTGTCTGCAAATCTGCTTGCAGATATTGCAATCCTCTTTTTCGATCCACGCACCAGACGACAGTCTAAAAACTAAGCTATATAGCGGAAAGGAACATCAATATGTCGAAGGTAATACGTTTTTTAAAGAGCAGCCCGAAATTTACAGCCGGGATTATTCTGCTCGGTATAGTGTTGACTCTAACCATGCTCGCACCACTCTTCACTACGCACGACCCCTTATTTCGTTATGAGGGGATGTACCACACACCGCCATCTTCAGAGCATATTCTTGGCACAACCAACCTTGGGCGTGATGTGTTTGCACAGAGCCTTTACGGCGGCCGGCAATCCATTATCGTGGGTCTACTCGCCGCAACAATCACAACATTGCTCGGCATGATAGTAGGTATCAGCTCCGGATATATCGGAGGCATCTACGACAGTGTTGTTAGCACCATCACAAATATTATGATGGTTATCCCAACTATAGTGTTACTCTTGATAATCGCCTCCATGATGGACGGAGTTTCTCCACTGCTTATCAGCCTTATTATCGGCTTTACCTCCTGGCCGTGGAACTCTAGGGTGTTGCGAGCACAGACAATGAGTATTAGAAACCGAGATTTTGTGCGCAGTGCCGAGACGCTTGGGGAAAATAAATTTCGCATACTGTTCTTTGAAATTATGCCAAACATGCTCTCCATTATTTCTTCGGCATTCGTTGGCACGCTTATCTATTCCATCATGGCGCATGCGACGCTTGAATTTATTGGTTTTGGCGACCCGCTCAGCGTTACATGGGGAACAATTCTTTATAATGCGCAAAATTCCGGCGCATTTCGTAGCGGATATTTCTTCGAGGTAACAGGAGCTATCGGTGGTCTTGTGATGATTGGCATGGGGCTCACATTGATAAACTTTGCAATAGACGAGATATCTAACCCCAAACTTAAGGCACAACGTATTATGAAAAGCTACTATAAAGCAAGAAAAGCCGAGATGAAAAGAATCGAAAACGTGGGGGATGCACGATGAAAAATGTAATTGAGGTAAAAAATCTTTGTGTTGACTATGTTACCGGTGATGGCTCCTTTGTTCGAGCAGTAGATAACGTGAGCTTTGAGATAGGCGAAGGGCAAAGCCTGGGGCTTGCCGGTGAATCAGGTTGCGGAAAATCCACCATCGCTTATTCTTTAATGAGGTTACACCGCCCACCGGCGATTATATCGGGCGGAGAGATATGCTTTATGGGCAACGATATTTTAAAGTATAACGACAAAAAGTTGCAGGATTTTAGATGGAAAGATACCGCAATGGTTTTCCAATCGGCGATGAACTGCCTAAACCCTGTTGCTACTATGGAAAAACAATTTTTTGAAATATTTAAATATCACGGCATAACAAACAACAAAGCAGAGGCACGCAAAAGGTCAACCGAACTCCTGTCGCTGGTAGGCATTCCGGAAGAACGCCTCAAAGACTATCCGCATCAATTCTCGGGTGGTATGAGACAACGTGCCGTTATCGCCATGGCGCTTGCGCTAAATCCTAAACTGCTTATATTAGACGAACCCACAACAGCACTCGACACCGTTGTTCAGCGCGACATTTTGAAGCGAATTTATGAACTGAAAGCAAAATTTGGTTTTTCGATATTATTTATCACCCATGATATCAGCCTAATGATGGAGTTTTGTGAGAGTGTTGCCATCATGTATGCCGGAAAAATTGTTGAAAAAGCAAACACTTCAAAAATTCTATACAGCCCGAGTCATCCCTATACCTTCGGACTAAAAAACTCTTTTCCATCGCTAAAAGGCGAAATAGAGTATATGGAGGGAATAGCAGGTTCTCCGCTCGATCTTAAAAACATACCAAACGGCTGCCGTTTTGAGGCGAGATGCTTTAATCGATGTGATGAATGTGCAACCAAAGAACCTACCCGCACACAACAAGACGAAAACTTTTTCTACTGCCACAAACCGCTCGTAACCGAAAGGAACGCAAATGGATAAAAAAGTTATATTCAAGGCTGAAAACCTGACGATGGATTTTAATGTCAGCGGTAAAAATTTCTTTTCTAAATCCCAAACCCTGCGCGCCTTAAACAACGTAAGCTTTGAGCTGTATCAAGGTGAGTCGCTCGCCGTTGTGGGGGAGTCTGGATGTGGAAAATCCACTGTTTGTCGCATTGCAATGCGATTTCATAAACCGTCATCAGGTAAAATGTTTTACGATGGCGATGATGTTCATTCGTTAAAAGGATCAAAACTTAAAAACTATCGTCAAAAAGCGCAGATGATATTTCAAGACCCGTTTTCGGCGCTCAACCCATTGCACAGTATATATTATCATCTGGAACGCCCTGTGAAGCTTTATCACAAAGGTTCGCAGGATGTTATGAAAGCTCGCATGGATTCCGCACTAGAGCTTGTTGGGCTAACCCCGCCAGAGGAACAAGGGAAAAAATTCCCTCATCAACTTTCGGGTGGGCAGAAACAGCGTGCATATATCGCGAGGGTTTTGGCGGCGGGTGCAGAGGTTATTTTTGCAGACGAGCCAACCTCTATGCTGGACGTATCAATTCGACTTGGTGTTTTAAATCTGATGAACGATTTAAAGATAAAACACAACAAGTCGTTCATCTACATAACTCATGATATAGCAACAGCACGATATTTTGCCGATAGAATAATAGTGCTCTATGCCGGGCATATTGTGGAACATGGTGAAGTTAACGAGGTTATCATTAACCCGAAACATCCATATACACAGTTGCTTGTTGCAGCAGCACCCGACCCAGAGCGAGACGGCGAGGTAATCTTGCCGGTAAAATCTGCCGAGGAGACCGAAATTTCTATGTGGACACCAGACAGCACCGGCTGCCCCTTTAAAAATCGCTGTCTCTATGCGAGCGAAAAATGTAAAACCGAGATGCCAAACGAAACTAAGGTTGGTGAAAATCAGTTTATAAGGTGCCACAACCCACAATAAGGATAAAAATGTATAGCTTAAACTTTGATAATTACGCAAAAAAAATTCGTGAGGCCGTGGCAGAGAGCGTTGTTCTGCTTAAAAACGAAAATAAAACGCTCCCCATAAAAAAGGGCGAAAAAGTTGCCCTTTTCGGTCGTGGACAGATAGACACATACTATTGCGGAACAGGCAGTGGCGGAATGGTAAATATTCCATATCTTGTTACAATCGCTGAGGGTTTAAAAAGCCAGCGCGATATCGACTGTGAAGTGTATAAATTATATTCTGATTTCATTGATAACAACCCTTTTGATAAAGGTAAAGGTTGGGCACAGGAACCATTTTCACAAAAAGAGCCACTACTTTCGGAATCTATTGTAAAGAAAAGTGCCGAACGATGCCACCTTGCGGTGTTTGTGCTTGCAAGAAGCGCCGGCGAAGATAAAGACGTTCTTGCACAGGATGGCAGTTATTATCTCAGCGAAACCGAAAAAAGCAACCTCACGCTCATATGCAACAGTTTTAAACGTGTGGTGGTTCTGCTTAATGTTGGCGGTATTATGGATATGGATTTTATCGAAAGCTGCGCCCCAGGTGCGATAGTTTATGCCTGGCACGGAGGGGTGGAGAGCGGAAACGGTTATGCCGACGTGCTGTGTGGAGAGGTATGCGCCTGCGGCTGTCTTCCCGATACCATAGCAAAAAGTCTCGACGACTACCCGAAAAATTTTGGCGACCTCTACCAAATAATATATGATGAAGATATTTATGTTGGCTACCGCTATTTCGAAACCTTTGCTCAGGATAGGGTTTTATATCCGTTTGGCCATGGCCTGTCGTATACCAATTTTTGTTTTGATAAATTCCGGCTAAATCATAGGGACAGTGATATTGAGGTTACTTTATCGGTAAAAAATATTGGTGAATTCTCCGGCAAAAAGATTGTTCAGCTGTATGTGAACGCACCGCATGATAAACTTGGCAAGCCTAAAATGACCCTTGTTGGGTTTGCTAAAACAAAACTGCTTGCACAAAACGAATCGCAGGAGTTAACTATTTCTGCAACTTATCGGGATTTCACCTCTTATAACGAGGAGCTATCGGCCTTTATTTTAGAAAAAGGGAATTATACTTTCTTTGTCGGTCATAGTGTTCGGGACTCACAGCAGGTGGGGATTGTTGAAATAGAAAAAGAACTTATCGTTGAGCGTTGCAGCAGAGCGCTTATGCCAACTGTTCCTTTTAAAAGGCTCACCACCACTACGCAAGATGGTGAGTATAAAGCGATTTACACCAACACTCCTACACGAGAAAAAAATAAAGCCGAGGTTGAGCTAAAAAAATCGGCTCAAAAAACCGATTTTGGCTATAAATTCGGTCAGCTCTTGTTGGGTGAGATTACTGCTTTGCAGCTTGCAGAGGATATGAGCGATATAGAGCTCATTCACCTCTCACGCGGCGAGGGAATGTGTTCCCCAAAGGTGACCCCCGGCACTGCCGGGTGTTATGGAGGTGTGAGCATCCCGTTAAAAGAGCGGGGTTTGCCAATAGTTTGTTGTGCCGACGGACCATCCGGCATAAGGATGGACTGTGGAACACTTGCCTTTAGTTTGCCAAACGGCACAGCTCTTGCCTCTACCTATAACACCGAACTGATAGACGAACTTTTTTCATTTTTATCGATCGAGATGTTGTATCACAAGATTGATGCTCTGCTAGGCCCCGGAATGAATATCCACCGCCACCCACTCTGTGGACGAAACTTCGAATATTACTCTGAAGACCCACTTTTAACAGGAAAGATGGCATCGGCACAACTAAAAGCGATGAATCGGCATCAAGTGGCAGGAACAATAAAACATTTTATGGCAAATAATCAAGAAAGTGGTCGCAACACCGCCGATTCTGTGATAAGCGCAAGGGCGGCGAGGGAAATATATCTTCGTGGTTTTGAGATTGCGGTGCGAGAGGGCGGCGCAAAAAGTCTTATGTCGGCATATAACCCAATAAACGGGGTGCAGGCGGCATCTAACCACGACCTTCTCACCTTAGTTCTGCGAGAGGATTGGGGATACGACGGCATGGTTATGACCGACTGGTGGGCAACCATGAACAAAGAGGGCGGTGAGGCGTCTAAAAAAAATACTGCCGAAATGATATTGGCACAAAACGATGTCTACATGGTATGTTCCGACAGCGAGAGCAATTCAAACGATGATAACAGCGAGCGTGAGCTTGAAAAAGGCAACCTCACAAGGGGTTTTCTTGTTCAAAATGCAGTAAACATTATAAATTCGTTGGTTAGATTCAACGGCAACGATAACATCGAGATAGAGGTGTTATCTCCCCCGGAAAACAAGTTTGAAATTGCAAACGAGTTGGGGGAATTTAATGTGGGAGAAGGTGCATCCTTCCCGATAAGCAGGATAAACACCACAAAAGGCATTACAACAAAATTAACTCTGCGTTTTAGCGATAATGGCATATACCGTTTTGAAACAAAACTATTTGCCGATGCACCACAACTCGCACAGCTATCCATGACTTTAAAGGTCAACGGTATGCTGTTCGATATGTTCACATTAAAGGGCGGCTGTGAAAAAGATTTTTGCGGTGAGTTTAATATGTTTGCAACAAAAAGTGCATATATAGAGCTGTTTTTTGGTGAGACCGGTATGAAGATGAAAACATTTGATATTAAAAAGATTGATTAGAAAGGCGTATAATAAATGAAAGCGACAGGCTCTTTTAAAACCATAGATAGTATTCCGTACTACAAAATCTCTGATAGCCAAACTATGGCACCGTTTTTTATTAAAGTCGCCTCCGCATGCGATATCTGGATATTCTTATCCTCTATAGGGGATGGTGGAATCACCGCCGGTCGCAAAAATGCCGAGGGAAGCATTTTCCCCTACGAAACGGAGGATAAGCTTAACTGCGCATATGAAAGTGGCAGTAAAACCATAGTTAAGGTTGGCGAGGCTTTCTGGCAACCGTTTGAGGTAAACGGTGTGCAAAAATATGATATCACAAGAAATATCTACAAATCGTGTTACGGCAACAGCCTGATTTTTGAGGAGCTAAACCACGATCTTAACCTATGCTATTCTTATAAATTGCAAACGGCAGAAAAATACGGCATAGTTAAAACTGCGAAGATTTGTAACCTTTCGGATAAGCAAATAGAGGTAGAATTGCTGGATGGCTTTTTAAATATTATGCCGTATGGAGTACCAACGGCTTTGCAACAGTCCTCTTCAACCCTTGTAGACGCCTATAAGGCGACAGAGCTTGTTGGTGATCGTCTCGCTATCTATTCTATGACTACCACCGTAAACGATACACCTCACCCAATCGAAATGTTGCGTGCGAACATCGCCTACTGCACAGAGAAAAATGCCGAAATTTTCATAAATCCTGATGTTGTATCTAAATTTAAAAATAATGTTAAATTAGGTCATCAGGGGGATTGTTATGGAAAAAAAGGTGCATATCTCGCTCTTATAAAAGCAAATCTTGCTTTTGGCGAAGAAAAGGAATGCTCTTTTGTTGTAGACTGCGGGTACGACCATTTCATGATTACAAAACTTAATGAATATGCAAACGGTAATGATTTTTCCGAGCTATTTAACGATGTGGCAAACGGAACACAAAGCATACTAAAAATTGTGTCGGATGCAGATGGCGTTCAAACCACCGCAGACACAACCGCATGTACTGCACATTTTATCAGCACGCTTTATAATCTAATGCGTGGCGGCACCTTTGAAAACGGGTATGATTTTAACTATGATTTTTTTATCGACTTTTTAAACAAGCGAAACAAAACCGTGGCAAAAAACGCCAACCTTCTTAGCGAAATAAAGAAGTGTAAAACAATATTTGAGCTTAAAGAAACGGCGAAATCGGATGCCGACATGCACCGACTGTCACTTGAATACATGGAGCTATCCTTTTCAAGGCGGCATGGCGACCCAACCCGCCCCTGGAACAAATTTAATATTACTCTAAAAGATGAAAACGGAGAGCGCACGGTAGGTTACGAAGGCAACTGGCGCGATATTTTTCAAAACTGGGAGGCACTGGGGCTCTCCTACCCCGGGTATTACGAAAACATGGTGGCAAAATTTGTGAATGCCTCAACCATCGATGGCTTTAATCCTTATCGTATAAGCCACGAGGGCATCGACTGGGAAAAACCGGAACCGGAAAATCCTTTTAGCGGGCTTGGATACTGGGGGGATCACCAGATAATCTATCTTTTAAGGCTTTTGCAGGGGCTATCGAATCACTATCCCGATAAGCTTCAAAACATGCTATCTGAAGAGATATTCAGCTATGCAAATGTCCCGTATATAATTAAAGACTACGCCGAAATTTTAAAAGACAGCAAAAACACTATCACCTTTGATGCTCAAAAAGACAAGCAGATAGAAAACCTTGTATTGTCGTACGGCACCGATGCAAAGCTGTTGATAAAAGACGATAGTGTTTACATGTCAAACCTTACAGAAAAACTTTTGGTAACAATGCTTTGCAAGGTGAGCAATCTTTTGCCGGGTGGCGGTATCTGGATGAATACACAGCGGCCGGAATGGAACGATGCCAATAATGCGATAGTAGGCATTGGGCTATCGGTAATTACGGTATACCATCTTAAGGCATACCTAGATTTTATCAAAAAAATATTTCAAGATAGCTCACCCTCCTTTAACATATCAAACGAGGTGGGTGAATGGATGCAAAAAATCGTTGAGATATTGGCAAAATATGCAAACAGCTTCGAGCATAATTCTAAAGATGTTCTCGACGAAATGGGGGATGTGTTCTCTGTTTATCGTAAAAGAGTTTACGATTGCGGTTTTAGCGGCAAAAGCAACCTGCAAACCAAAGATATTTTGCTGTTTATCAGCTATGCCGACAAACTTGTTGAGTATACCATAGCTAAAAACAGCGGCGATGTTTATGTCAGCTATAATCTTCTTAAAGAGGATTTCAGCTTTGTACCGATGAAAACAATGTTCGAGGGTCAATCTGCCATAATTGCAAGCGGTGCGTTGAGCGCAGGAGAAGTTTGCAACTTGATATCTTCTATAAAAGAAGAGCTGTATTTCGAACCGGGTGGCTATCACACCTTGTATCCAATAAAAACCACAACAAAGTTTTTTGATAAAAATATCTTATCGAAAGATTTTAAGGTGATCGACGAAATAGTTGAGATAGACGGCGATGGGAATTTACGATTTAAGGCCGACATAACCACTGAACAGGTTTTGCTGGAAAGATGTGCAAAAAAAATGTTGTCAGAACTCGAAACACAGAAATTGTGCGAAGAGTACGAAAGATTGTTCGGACACAAAAGATTCAACGGCAGAAGTGATGTTATGTATAAATTCGAGGGCATAGGCTGTGCGTATTGGCACCAGAACGCAAAATTTGCACTCGGAGTGTTGGAAACTGCACAAAGCGCCCATGAAAGCGGCGAAGACATCACCGAAATATACCGTCAATACCATAAAATTCTTGATGGATTTATATACCGTAAAACGCCCGAGGAATGTGGCGCATTTCCAACCGAGCCTTATTCACACACCTCATATAATAGAAAAAGCGAACAGCCGGGAATGACAGGACAGGTAAAAGAAAGCATAATAATGCGGCGAGGCGAGCTCGGAGTGAGTGTAACAGACGGTCAAATATCATTTTCACCAGAGTTTTTAAGGCAGGAAGAGTTCACTGAAAATTGTGAAGTTGTCTTTAGCTGTTATGGCGTAGAAATCTGCTACAAACCCTCAAACAAAAAGTGCCTGATTGCACACACAGCAAATGGTACACAAGAACAATCGTCAATGAAACTCGACAAGGAACTTAGCTGTGATATATTTGAAAGAAGCGGTTATGTCCAAAGAGTAGAAGTTTTAATTTAGCCCGTTTATCATATTTGCATTGCTAAAAGCATTTATCCGAATATGCAAAGAAATAAGTCAGCCTAGCTGTGCTTTGATGTTTATTAAATATGAAAAGGAAATTGCAGCACCAAGAAACAAAAAATAGTAATAAAACAGCGATATACTCCAACACAAATTCAAGGCAGTCACTTGAAGCTACACTTGTAGATAAACAGAAATACTTGCAAGAACTTGAAGCAAAAGCATCAAATTACAAAGCATTTATGTCTACAATTAAAAAGTATACACGGATGAAAAAGCTGACACGGGGGATTTTGTATGACCTTGTTGAGAAAATTGTGGTGCACCATGCAAAAAAGAAGATGGTTACTTATTGTTAGACTGGCAACGAGAGTTTACAATATGGAAGGAGGAGCGAGAGCGAGAGAAAAACAACAAAGCAATTGATAGTAAAAATTAGATATAGGCAAAGGGGCGGGCGCACCGGATTGGTGTGCCGCCCTTTTTTGCTGTTACACTATCTTGAAAACAATTATTGTTATACTATAATCACAATCCATTTAAGTTGATTTAATGCACCCACCTATGATATAATTAAACAAATCGCGATTTATAAAATTAACATAACGGGTACATTTATGAACATTAAAAAAGCTTTTACAATTTCACTTGCAATTATTTTAGCATTTTCCTTAACATCTTGCTCAAAAAGCACAAATGATGCTAATAATAATCAAACTTCACAAACAGAAACCTCATCATTAAAACAGCAATTCACGAGTGAAAACTGGGAAGATTTTTTAATTCTGTTAGAGAGTGATGTAGAGGCTTTGATTTCATATCGAGCTGCAAAAGGACCTACACAACACGGAACTGCTACTGATGAAGAATTAGCTGAGGAATCAGAGCTTAATCAAACAATAACGGACAAACTCGCTTTTTCTGAAGAATTGCTAAGTAGTTTAAGCGAAGAAGACAAAACAATATTTTTAGAAGATCGTTCAAGAATATTAGAGAAAATGGCATAATCTCATCATCAATACAAACCAATAATCCGAACCTCTCTGGTGCCAGCACGACCCGTCTTGAGTGGTTCGGATTGTTATTAATGTTTTGTGAATTAGGAGTGAAAGGCTTCCTGCTTTTTATATATGCTTTTTGCGGCTACCAACAAAATAACTGTCACGAACAGAGTAAATACACAGATTGCGTATGGTGGCATTAGAGATATGTTAAACACAGAATATATCTCGTACAAATTCAGCAATATGTCAGATTCCAAAATGTTTATCGGATATAGATTACTAATATTGTTAATAGTTACTGGTGTCTCGCTTTCGGGGAAGAATAGAGGGGCTAAAAAGATTACCGTCACAGGTACGACAACTAAAAAGTTGTTTTTTGCAACTGTAGAAATAAACAAACTCAGCATCATTATTAAGATATACGCAAGATAAGCGATAACCATAATAACAAAATATGCTTCTATCACCGTCAAATCATAAGGCGACATAAAGTATGCGATCATGACCTGAATACTTGCATCCCCACCATCTGCGCCAAACACAAACAGGTAAAACAAGGTCATAAACAACATACTGGCGACAAACAAAATTGTAGCAAACAGCAGACTTGCGATGATTTTCGAGGTGAAAAGCAGCTTTTTGCCGTGCCGTGTTGAAAAAATGATCGAGTTCATTTTTGTTTGATTTTCATTTGAAAAAACAGGCGATATACAGACGAGCATTATAAAGGTGATCAGCACCAAAACGAAATAATAGTTATCAAACAGCTGCATCCAACCGTTATAATAATCGTAATAAAACGGCCCTAATTCACTGTTGAGCGAGGCGAAAATAGATAAATGTTCCTCGTCAAGACTTGTGTCTTGCGATGCAATTTCTATTATCTTCGCTTCTCTGTTGCTATAAAACATAGCACCGGCACCACTCGATAAGCCATTTATTGCATAGTAGTTATATGCGGAACCGGGCGGCGCATACGCTTTTCCTATCATGTTGTTGATATCGCTATAGCGGTACCAATCGGCAAAAGAATCGTTTGTTAGCGTTCCGTCGGAGTTGATGTTTTTTGCATCATTCATCAGCCCGTAATAATATTCTATAGCGCCATCTATTGTTTCGGACGTTATTTCACCTGTTAAATCTGCCGCTATTTCTTGTGACCTCTCTATTGCCGCTGTGCCATCAAGGTCGTTTCCGTTTTCATCATACGAGTGATATTGTGCAAACGACATATACACAAAAAAGATACTTGCGAGAATTATCCCGAAAACACCGATATAAAACGCCGGAGTTCTTACAATTTTCCCCATCTCAAACGCTACTAAAGTCTTTATGTTTCTCATTTTACTTCTGCCTCACAATCCGAAAAATAGTAAAGATATAAATCTTCTAATGTGGCGGCAACATTAACAGCTGCTTTGTGTGGTTTTTCATCACTCACGAGCCTCAAAAACGTCATATCCCCCTCGTTTCTACTGTTAATCACAGGATAATGCAACATCATCTTTTCGGCAGTCTTAACGTCTACAACGCACTCAAACACCTTCCCCTCGATTGCGGTTATTATTTCGTTTAGTGCCCCGTTATGAATTAGCCGACCGTCTTTCATGACTAAAATGGTGTTGGCTATATTTTCCACGTCGGATACTATGTGTGTCGATAACAATACTATCCTGTTTTTTCCAAGATCGGAGATAAAATTGCGAAATCGTATGCGCTCTTTGGGGTCTAATCCTGCGGTCGGTTCATCTAAAATTAATACCTTTGGGTTGTTGATAAGTGCCTGTGCGATGCCGAGGCGTTGTTTCATGCCCCCTGAAAAAGTTTTTATCTTCTTTTTTGCGACCTTTGTAAGCGACACTACCTCTAACAACTGCTTTGTGCGTGTCTTAGCTTGTGATTTGCTTAGGCCTTTTAGGCTTGCGATATAATACATAAAATCTTGTGCAGAAAATTCCGGATAATAACCAAAATCCTGTGGTAAGTATCCAAGAATGTCTCTATACTCTTCGTCGGTTACGTCTATTCCATCAAAATCCACCTCTCCGCTCGTAGGGCGAATTACACCGCAAATCATTCGCATTAACGTTGTTTTTCCTGCTCCGTTTGCCCCAAGCAGCCCATATACACCGGTAGAAAGGGTGATCGATAACCTGTCTACCGCAATTTTATTTATATATTGTTTTGTCAATCTATCTATTG
>CAYJBH010000046.1:0-17763 GCA_964368625.1 uncultured Oscillospiraceae bacterium | reverse complement strand
AAAAACAATATTATATTTTTACAATGCTGTTTTTCACCGGGTGCATCTTTACCACTGATATGTATTTTACAACAACTTTAATAAAAATGCAACCCTTAATCAATATATTGCTAATATATTTTTAATTTAATCTGTGTATATTACCGCTTCTGTTTCATATACATTGTTAAAATAATCAGTTAATCTGAAAAATATTAAGGCATCCATGTCACCTACATCTTCATAACTAACTATTATTTCTCTGTTTGGAACCGTGTAACTCTCATTGAATAGGTAATAATCTTCATATTGAAAATCGTATGTATAGTAATCTACTATCCAGTTAATCGTGTCACCTGGTTTTAAGTCAAAGTAACCTTTTCCTGCGGGAACTCCGGTTTCAGTATATTTTCGGTAACCCTCAACGTACCCTTCCGGATATTTATAGTCCCAACGAACTATTATTTCAATATATTCATCACCGTTTAAATATGCAGGCACTATTCCATAGGTATGCCAGTTGTCACTCTCATAGTCTTCACCTTCTACATAGTATGGAACAACATGACCATCTAAAGCTACCCAACTATAATCAAATTCAACCTTTAAATCTCCGTCGTTATCAAATTCGTAGACGTTATCTCTTCCCAAATCCAGATAACCTTCACCATCGTCTAACAAGACCTGAAGTTCTATTGTATTTATGGTATTCCACTGTTCATCGCTAAGACTTAGCACATACCCGTCATCTTTTAAGTTAATAATAAGCTCTTCCAATACCTCGCCATCATTTTCCTGTTCGTAAATCCATGCAGTTTCAGGGTCATACCAATCCTCAGAGGTTATTTCACCTATAATGCTATTCTCTGGCGATTGCCCTCCATGCATTGCACTAACAAACACATCAAAGAACTCTGTATAATCTTCTGACACTCCTATTTCGTGTAAAACATCCTGCATCTTGGAGTAGCTATTTAGATAATCATAGGGAAAATACATTGCAAGACCATGTGCCTGACCTATATCATCGCTATTTTTATAATATTTCACAGCGCTGGTTACAGCATCAATTACTTCCTGCCCACCCTCAACATCGATTTTGTTTATATAGTCTATAATGTCTATCTGCTCATAATCTCCTTCACCAAAGTCTTTTGCATTACTTCTTGCCGAAGAAATTTCATAATACTCATTGTTTCTTATTTCAGTTGCTGAATTCAATAGAAATGTGGTTAAAAGTTCGTAGGTATACGGCATATATCTAAGATCGATTAAAGAAAGTGTGGCTTCAGGGTTGCGATACTGCCCCTCACTCTCAGAAATGTAATTATCTATTATTATCTTGCCAAGATCGATAGTGGATATGGACGAGTTGCTTCCCAGTGCTGTAAGCATGGAGGTGTATTCCAATCCAATTCCTCCAACTGTCTCCTGTGATGCTATTAAGTAGTCTGCATAGGGTTCTAACATAAGAGCCGTTTCTGACGTTCCCATTAGGCATGCGTCAAAACCTACAATATCAAACCTGACCTCACTTTGCATAAAAGCTTCATCCAAGGTTGAGAGAGTAAAAGTTGACTCGGGGAAAAATTCATCGTTACCAAAACCACTGAAGGTGCCACCTCCATGGTTCCACATAATCAAGTTATATCTATTAGCCGGAAAAGCTTCAGCAGAATAGTTAATGAAATTGCTTAATGTTTCGGGCAATGTCATGTTTAAGCGACCTAGGTTATCGTTTAAAGATAAAAGATCCCCATTCTTAACCTGCCAATACTGACATACACTATTGCTTATTTCATCATTATACCAATAGTTTGAGCCACCAGTCATCAAAACTAAATTAACATTATCTCCAAAATTTGCTCTAAGCATCTCGTTAATATCTTCTGTAGCAAATCCAGCCTCACTCTCAAGATCAGATCCGATAATGTATACCATCATGGTAATTACATCGGTTCTGTCTCCTTCAATTTCTGTATAAAATTCTCTTAAATTAGGCGGAACGACTTGTTGAACATATTCATTTGGCTGATACGATTCTAAATCATCCAAATTACTACTTTCCAAGCCATTTGAACTATAAGGATTATTTGCATCGTTTTCTGTTATATCGCTAAATATATCACCCGGATTAATCCAAGCAAATATTTCAAGCAACACTAAGAGGACTACTATCACAACAACAATGTAGTCCTTTCTATTTTTTGACCTGTTTTGATTTGCTTTCTGTGGAATATATGGCTGCATTGGTTGAATCGGCTTAAGACTGTATCCGCAACAGTTGCAGAAATTCGCCTGTCGCAAGATATAATTACCACAATTTGGACAATTCATAACTAATCCTTTAAGCGCATATTAGCATCATTAATACGCCTTGCCCCAAACAATCATTGTTTCTGAAGGTTTACCACAACACACACAGCTATCAGAGATTCTTTCCTGTTCGAATGGCATACATCTAGAGGTTAATCCCGCTTCATCCTTTACCTTTATTTCACAATCAAGATCACCACACCACATTGTCTTAATAAATCCTGTTTCCTTTTCGGCTGCAACCTTTAGCTCCTCAAAATTTTGCGCTGTGTAAGTTCTTGAATTTCGATTGTCTAGTGCTCTTTGATATAGTCCGTCGTGAACTATTTTAAGTAGTCTCGGTATCTCGGATTCGAGATCATCAAGTGATACAAAAAACTTTTCACGATTATGTCTTGTAACTATAACACATTGATTTTTCTCAATATCTTTAGGGCCTATCTCCAGCCTTAGCGGAACGCCTTTCATTTCATATTCAGCAAACTTCCAGCCGGGAGAGTTGTCGGAATCATCTAGCTTAACCCTTGAAAACTTTGATATCCTTGTTTTAAGTTCATTAGCCTTATCTAGCACACCTTCTTTATGCATGGCAACCGGTATAACCACAATCTGTGTTGGAGCGATGGCAGGTGGAAGTACTAAGCCATTATCGTCACCATGAGTCATAATAATTGCACCAATGATTCTTGTAGACATGCCCCATGATGTTTGATGAGGATATTCCGGCTTGTTCTCTCTACTTTGAAAGGTAATATCAAACGCCTTCGAGAAACCATCACCAAAATAATGGGAAGTACCGCTTTGTAGTGCTTTTCCATCATGCATCATAGCTTCAATAGTATAAGTTATCTCTGCTCCAGCAAACTTTTCCTTATCAGTCTTTCTGCCTTTAATCACAGGGATTGCAAGTTCTTCTTCACACATCTTTGCATAAATATTAAGCATTTGTTCTGTTTCAACAGTTGCCTCCTCTGCTGTTTCATGCATGGTGTGACCTTCCTGCCACCAAAATTCTGAGGTTCTTAAAAATGGGCGCGTAGTTTTTTCCCATCTAACAACCGAACACCACTGGTTATATAGCATGGGAAGATCACGATATGAACCAATCACCTTGGCAAAATGTTCACAAAACAGAACCTCTGATGTTGGTCGAACACACAGTCGTTCTGTTAGCTTTTCGCTACCACCATGGGTTACCCATGCCACCTCAGGGGCAAAACCTTCAACATGGTCCTTCTCTTTTTGCAATAAGCTCTCGGGTATAAACATCGGCATCATGATATTTTCATGGCCAGTTTCTTTAAACATACCGTCCAATTTATTCTTTATATTTTCCCAGATAGCACAACCATAAGGCCTTACTATCATACATCCCTTTATCGAACTATAATCCATTAAATCAGCTTTTTTCACTACATCGGTATACCATTTAGCAAAATCCACATCCATTGAGGTAATTTCTTCAACCATCTTTTTTTGCTGAGCCATAAAATAATTCCACCTTTACTAATAATAAATACTTCTGAATTTTGTAATATTTATATTATAATACTCATTGAACTTAAATTCAACCGTTTCTGCGAAAAACCTTATGTTTCAGTGATTAGAAGTTAAATATTATTTTGCTATTCTTGCAAATTGCATCGTTTGTGGTATAATAAGGTTGATAAATACACTAAACGGAGATAAATATGATAACAAAACTATCACCCGCTTTCAAGGATTACATTTGGGGTGGGCAGGAGCTAAAAAAAAACTACAACAAAAATTTTGACGGTGACATACTGGCAGAATCTTGGGAGCTTTCCTGCCATCCCGATGGTGTAAGCATTATATTAAACGGAACCTATGCCGGACAGACACTAAAGGATTACTTAACTATTAACCCTAAAGCCGTTGGTAGCTATGGGGACGGTTTTAAAGAGTTTCCATTACTAATTAAGTTTATTGATTCAAAACAGGATCTTTCTATTCAGGTTCATCCAGATGATGAATATGCCCTTGCAAACGAAGGGGAATATGGTAAAAATGAAATGTGGTATATTGTTGAGGCTAAACCTGATGCCAAGATTTACTATGGGGTAAACCAAGAAATCACCAAAGAAGAATTTGCACAGCATATTAAAAACAATACCATTACCGATATCTTAAACGAGGTTCCTGTTCACGCCGGTGATTGTTTTTATATTGCCGCCGGCACAGTTCATGCTATCTGCGCAGGCATAGTAATTGCAGAGATTCAGCAGAATTCAAACACGACCTACCGAGTTTATGATTATTCAAGAAAAGGTGTTGACGGTAAAGAACGTCCATTACATATAGATAAAGCAATTGATGTATCAACCCTCTCCCCCACCAAAAACATTATTAACAACAGCTCTACTCTTATCGATTGCAAATATTTCGCCGTTGATGATCTATTAATTTCAGGGGGGCAAACCCTCACCTCAGACGAGACATCTTTCCATTCATTACTAGTTTTAAGTGGCGCAGCAAATGTTAATTGCAACAATGAGGAAATTTCAATAACTAAAGGTGATAGTGTATTCATCTCAGCCTCGTCCGGGAGCTATAGTATTAATGGTGATTGTCATATACTTCTTACTCGACTTGGAACACCTAAATAAGCAATAAATATTTACAGGCACTAACCCCAATAAAGCTAACTAAACAACGCTACTAAGATGTTATTTCATCTAGGTAGCGTTGTTTCAATTAATATATTAAACTAATTATCTTAGTAGCCGGATTTTTTTAGCCTTACAGTCATAATTATTGGAACAGTCTCTCCTAAAAAAGGTGTTTCACTAAATCCATCAATAACAAATCCTGCCTTAAAAGCAATATTAAAAATATCGCTTATTGAACGATGATAATAATTTTGTAATACCGGTTGACCTTCAATAGCTACCCCTTTATTGATACAGCTTTTAAAGTAGTCGCCATTTTCATATGTAAAACATGGATGATGTGTCGCAAACACAAATATGCCATTATCTTCTAGCATCTCGTATACGGCTTTAAACAATGGAACAATTTGTGAAATATCCATAATAGCCATATTTGCCACAGCTTTTGAGAAAGGTTTTGCCTGCTTCAACTTTAATAGTTCACTATAATCTGTAGCGTCGCAGACATGAAAATCAACGCGGTTTAAAACATCGCCTCTTCTTTTAATGGCAAGTTCTATCATTTTTGTGCTGTAATCAAACGCTATTACCCTTGCTCCTTGTTTTGCAATATGTTGAGAATAATTTCCATTCCCGCAGGCAATATCGAGCACAAGGTCGTTTTCTTCAATGTTAAGATACCGCTCAACATCGGGCCTCACAATATCCCTATGAAAATAGTTAGATTCATCGCCCATCTGTTCATCCCAGAATTCTGCATTTTCTTCCCATGCATATATCCCATTATCTACATTTTCCATAACTGTTATATCCTTAATATTATTATAAAAGATATTGATCAACTTCCTTTGCGCATTTTATTCCATCAGCAATCGCCCAAACTACTAGAGATTGACCCCTTTTCATGTCACCACAGCTGAAGATCTTGTCTTTATCTGTTTTAAAGCTTACGTCTTGTTTTTGCGGTATCTTAATCTCGTTAACAATATAGTCTTCACACCCTGTGAAACCTGCAGCAATTAATACAACATCTGCCTCTAGCCTCTTTTCGCTTCCTGCCACTACACAAATCTTACCATCTTTAAACTCTACATTAGCCGTGGTTACCCCAGTTAAGCGACCTTCTTCCTTGTGTATTTCGGTAATAGTTGTTTGGTACACCCTCGGATCAAATCCAAACACCTCAATTGCCTCTTCCTGTCCGTAATCTACATTGGACACCTTTGGCCATTCCGGCCAAGGGTTGGATGCAAGACGTTCATCTGGTGCTTTAGGTAGAATTTCCAGTTGAACCACAGATTTTGCACCATGACGAACACAGGTTCCTACACAATCATTTCCGGTGTCACCTCCGCCTATAACAATAACATTTTTGTTTTTTGTATTAATGAATTCACCCTTTAGGTTGTTATCGAGTAAACTTTTTGTAGTTGAGGCAAGAAAATCTACGGCAAAATATATTCCATCTGCATCTCGATTAGCAACACTAATGTCTCTAGCCTTTTTAGAACCGCAACACAAAATAATTGCATCGTATTCCTTCTCAAGCTCACATAGCTCAATATTTTTGCCAAGGTCTGCATTGGGAATAAAATCAATTCCTTCTTCTCTCATTAACTCTATTCTACGCATAATTACAGATTTGTCAAGCTTCATATTTGGTATTCCATACATAAGCAAGCCACCAAACCTATCTTCACGTTCAAAAATTGTAACGTTGTGTCCCCTCTTATTTAATCGCTCTGCCACGGCTAGCCCGGCAGGACCTGATCCAATAACTGCGACTTTTTTATCACTGCGCACCTTTGGTGGTTTTGGGGACATATAGCCGCTACTAAACCCGTTTTCAATTAAAAACAGTTCATTATCATGTATGGTAACCGAGCTTCCTTCCATTCCATTTATACAAGCCTTTTCACAAAGTGAAGGACAAACCCTTCCGGTAAACTCAGGAAAACAGCTAGTTTTTAAAAGTCTTGCAAGTGCATGTTCATAGTTACCATTATAAATTTCATCGTTCCACTCCGGAATAAGATTTCTAAGTGGACATCCTGTAACCATTCCGGAAAGCTCAATTGCCGAACCGCAGAAAGGAACACCGCAATTCATACATCTTGCCGCCTGTTCTCTTCGCTCTTCAACAGAGTTATAGTTGTAAAACTCGTTAAAGTTCTCTATTCTTTGTGAAACAGAAATTCTTTGGTTTGCCTTTCTATCATAAACTAAAAAACCGTTAGGTTTACCCATCTTTCCTTATCTCCTTATCGAAGTTACAAATGCTTCCATCGAGGCTTCCTCGTGTGTCATTCCGCTATTTTCCAGCCCCTTTATAACTGTCATCATTTTATTATAATCGTTAGGAACTATCTTTTTAAACTTTGGTAGATAATCATCAAAGTTTTTGATTACCCTTAACGCCTGCTGTGATTCGGTTTCACGATAATGTGCTTCTATTAAAGTTTTTAGTTCCTCCCTATCGACAGGACTGGTTACCTCAATCATAGAAACAAATTCCTTATTAAGTTTTAAATACAGTTCATGTTTCTCATCTAGAACATATGCAATTCCACCACTCATACCGGCAGCAAAGTTTTTGCCTGTTTCTCCTAATATTACAGCCTTTCCACCTGTCATGTATTCAAGACCATGGTCTCCACAGCCCTCAGATACTGCAACTGCTCCGGAATTTCTAACCATAAATCTTTCACCGGCAATACCATTAATAAAGCACTCTCCTGACGTAGCACCATACAACGCTACGTTACCAATAATTATATTTTCCTCTGCTACGAAATCACATTTTTGAGGAATTCGAACTACTATCTTTCCGCCTGATAATCCTTTACCCAGATAATCATTTGCATCCCCCTCAAGCTTCAACGTAAGACCTTGTGGAATAAACGCTCCAAAAGACTGTCCCACTCCGCCAGAACATTCAACTATATATGTATCTTTTTCTAGCGTTTTTCCAAAATTCTCGGTTATTACAGAGCCCAAAATCGTTCCTAGAGTTCTATCGGTACTGCAAACATCTATCTTTTCGGTATGCTTCTTTCTGTTTTTTATCGGTGATGCAAATTTTTTGAGCAGTATCACCTCATCAATAGTTTTACCTAATTCAAAATCATAAGCCTTATCACTGTTATAAGTTTTATCACTATTATCAGCATATATGTCGGAAATAATCTTGCTCATATCAACACATTCTGCACGCTTGGTAGTTTTTTTGTCTTTCTCCTTGATAAGGTCGGTTCTTCCTGTTAACTCTTTAAGGCTTCTCACACCAAGCTTTGCCATGATCTCTCTAACCTCTTGTGCAACAAAAAGCATGAAATTCATAACATACTCAGGTTTTCCCCTAAACCTCTTGCGCAAACATTCATTCTGGGTTGCTATACCAACAGGACATGTATCAAGGTTACAAACTCTCATCATCATACAGCCCATAGTTATTAGTGGAGCCGTAGCAAAACCAAATTCTTCTGCTCCAAGAATTGCAGCGATAGCTACATCACGGCCGCTCATTAGTTTCCCGTCGGCTTCAAGTATTACCTTAGACCGTAAATCGTTTTGGATTAATGTTTGATGAGCCTCTGCAAGACCAAGTTCCCACGGTAATCCTGCATCAAGTATTGAACTGGTTGGTGCTGCACCGGTACCGCCATCGTAGCCCGAGATAAGAATTACCGAAGCTCCTGCTTTTGCCACGCCGGCCGCAATCGTACCTACGCCACATTCAGATACTAGCTTAACAGAAATTCTTGCCTTTCTGTTAGCATTCTTTAAATCGTAAATAAGCTGTGCTAAATCTTCAATTGAATAAATATCATGATGAGGCGGTGGCGAAATAAGGGTAACACCTGGCGTTGAATGCCTTGTTTTTGCAACCCAAGGATATACTTTTTCGCCCGGTAGATGACCACCTTCACCCGGCTTTGCGCCCTGAGCCATCTTAATCTGAATTTCCTTTGCACTTAGAAGATATTCCGAAGTTACGCCGAAACGTCCGGACGCAACCTGTTTTATGGCGCTACCTTTCTCTGTTCCTAATCTATCCGGCTCCTCGCCTCCCTCACCGCTGTTTGATTTTCCGCCAATCTTGTTCATGGCTATCGCCATGCACTCATGAGCTTCCTTTGAAATCGATCCGTAAGACATTGCACCGGTTTTAAATCTTTTAACAATTTTTTCTACCGGCTCTACCTCCTCCAGCGGAATTGGTGTGGCATATTTAAAATCTAAAAGGCCTCTAAGTGTGTGCGGCTTATTAACATCATCAACCATACGGCTATAGTCTTTAAACCTTTCATAGCTGCCACTTTGTGCCGCCTGTTGAAGTGCAATTATTATCTCAGGGTTATAAAGATGATCCTCTTTATCTTCCCCATTTTTAAGTTTTAGATATCCCATACTATCTAGCGAGGTGTCGATACCAAGTCCTAAAGGATCATAAGCCTGTGAATGCCTAAACTCAACACCCTCTGCTATCTCTTCTAATCCTATGCCCTCTATTCTACTTACGGTATTTGTAAAATATTCATCTACTACTTCTTTATTAATACCGACCGCCTCAAAGATTTGAGCCGACTGGTATGACTGGATAACCGATATACCCATCTTTGCAGAAACCTTAACTATGCCATGGAGTATAGCATGGTTATAATCGTTTATAGCTGTTGAAGGATCTTTATCAAGGATTTTCATTTCAACTAGTTCTTCGATGCATTCATGAGCTAAGTACGGGTTAATCGCCCTTGCACCATAACCCAGAAGGGTAGCAAACTGGTGAACATCTCGAGGTTCGCCGCTCTCTAGGATAATGGAAATTGCTGTGCGCTTTTTGGTTCTTATAAGATATTGTTCAACTGCCGAAATTGCTAACAATGATGGTATAGCAACATGATTTTCATCTATGCCCCTATCCGAAAGCACAATAATATTATTACCGTTTTTATAAGACTTATCGCACTTTACAAACAGTTGATCCAGAGCATATTTTAGCGATGTATTTTTATAATATAGCAACGAAACCGTATCTACTTTTAATCCATTTTTGTCTAGGGCCTTTATCTTCGCTATATCTGTACCAGTTAAGATTGGATTATTAATCTCTAAAACAGCACAGTTTTCGGCACTACTACATAGCAAATTGCCATCACTTCCAACATAAACAGTAGTATCGGTAACTATTTCTTCACGAAGTGAATCTATCGGTGGATTAGTAACCTGGGCAAAAAGCTGCTTAAAATATCTGAATAACGGTTGATGATTATCAGATAGTACCGCAAGAGGTATATCAACACCCATCGAAGAGGTTGGTTCAACTCCGTTTTGTGCCATCGGCAGTATATTGTTTTTAACATCTTCATAGCTATAACCAAAAGCCTTATATAGCCTGTCACGCTTTTCTTTGCTATGTGTTTCAATCTTTTTATTAGGAATTTTCAAATCTCTTAGCTTAACCAGGTTTCTGTCGAGCCACTCACCGTAAGGTTTTGCTTTAGAGTAATAACCCTTACACTCTTCATCTGATATAATTCTTTTTTGAACAGTATCGACAAGCAGCATCTTACCGGGTTCAAGACGAGATTTCTTAAGAATATTGGCGGGATCGATGTCTAAAACCCCAACCTCAGAAGACAGGATTACGTTATTATCCTTAGTTACATAATATCTTGAAGGACGAAGACCGTTTCTATCCAGAACCGCTCCCATTACATCGCCGTCAGAAAAAAGTATTGCTGCAGGCCCATCCCATGGCTCCATCATGGTAGCATAATAATGATAAAAATCTTTTTTCGCCCTGTCCATATAAGGATTGTTTTTCCATGGTTCAGGAATTGTCATCATAACTGCAAGCGGTAGTTCAACACCATTCATATATAAAAATTCAAGGGTGTTGTCTAGCCGTGCTGAGTCGGAACCTTCACTGTTTATTACAGGCAAAACCTTTTGTAAATCATCGCCTAATATTTCAGAGCTTACCGTTTCTTCCCTCGCTATCATGCGGTCAACATTACCTCGAATGGTGTTAATCTCACCATTATGAAGTATTACCCTGTTTGGATGTGCACGCTCCCAGCTTGGATTAGTATTTGTAGAAAATCTCGAGTGAACCATTGCGATGGCACTTATATTGTTTTTATCCTGCAAATCCAGATAAAACTCTCGAAGTTGGTTAACCAAAAACATGCCTTTATACACAATTGTACGAGAAGACAAACTTGAAATATATGTATCACTTGCACTGTGTTCAAACTCTCGCCTTATAACATAGAGTTTTCTATCAAAATCGATGCCTTGAGCAAGATTATCAGGGCGTTTAATAAAACATTGTTCAATGCATGGCATACAGTCTATAGCTTTTTTTCCAAGTATCGAAGGGTTGGTAGGAACTTCTCTCCATCCCAAAAACTCTACATTCTCTTTTTCTGAAATAATCTCAAATAATTTTTTTGCCTGTTTTCTCTTTATCTTATCAGAGGGCAAAAAGAACATGCCAACACCGTAATCTCTTTCAGCTCCAACATCAAATCCTAACGACAATTTACCAAAAAAGTTGTGTGATAGTTGTATTAAAACTCCAACACCGTCACCAACTTCTCCTAATGCATCCTTTCCGGCTCGGTGCTCTAACTTTTCAACAACCTCAAGTGCTTGAGATACTACAGAGTGCGACTTTTTTCCATCAATGGAAACCACCGCACCAATTCCGCATGCATCATGTTCAAATCTCGATTCATAAAGTGTGTCTTTTCTCATTAATTTCTCCCGTATAAATAAAAAAAGCCGCATATGAACACCAATCCAAAAGGATTCTTTCATATACGACCCCATTGTCGCTATTTAATTTTATTTATTATATCATAATGGAATTAAAAAAGCAAGAAATTTTTTAAGCCGCTTTATTCTTTAAATCGGTTGAAGCCAATAATCTTGCTTATATGTCGAATCTGTATTAGCTGCTTAGTTTAATAATACTACTATTTTGCACGTTACCGCTTAACATCGTCTTTTAGTAATAACCATATCCTTTTATTATCAACCAATAGAGGTTTAATAAACTCTGATTTTTATAACTATCATTTATACCACGATTTTACATTCTATATCTGCTAACTTATAACATTACAGTAAAGATAATCTACTTAAACTCTTCTACAAGTCTGCGTGATTATTCGTTATTTTCGGTTAACCGACTCTAATGGTTATTCTATATTAATTTTGTCATCATTAGTGTCATATACTAATGTCTTTGTAATTATTTATTGCTGTTGTTAACTTGTTATAGGTTAATCCACATAAGCACTTTTGCTTACTCAACAGATTAAGGAGTGTCATATTATTTTCACTTCAACATATAATAAGACACAAAAATAAAACATACTCCTCTTAGTTTTATTTTTGTGTCTTAATTTTCACTGTTTAATTATTAATATAATAGGATTCAGTAAATGATTATGCCTTAACCGAAATTACCTTACGATGTTTTTTGTTACTTTTTTTCATTTCATACATTCTGGAATCGGCTATAGTAATTAATTCTGATGCTGCGATTAACTCATTTGGATGTTTAAAAGCTACACCGTAACTTATCGAGGTTGAGTAAGCTTTGTTGTACATTTTTGGAATGTTAATAACTGCCTTGTAACTTTGAATCAGTTTTTTGGTAACCTCCTCTTCCCCTCTGCAGCCTCCTACAATAACAACCTCATCTCCTCCATATCTGCTAACAACATTCGCCTTAAAATAATCCTGAAAAATCTCAGCAACGGTTTTGATGTAAAAATCTCCCTCTTCATGTCCATGTACATCGTTAACTGTTTTAAGACCATCAAGGTCGATAAAGACCACAAAAAAGAATTTATTTTCGTCTATCATTTTTTGAATAATTTCATCTGCATAATCCCTTGTATACAGATTGGTAAGGGCATCCTTTATGGCTTCCTGCTCCAGATCTTTAATTTTTTCTAAATCCTCTGTATTCTTCCGACTTAACCTCTTATAGGTCTCGGTTTGAATTCTAAGCTCGGCAAGGTTATATGCAAATACAATAAATACAGCAAATGCGCTTATAACCACAGCACCTAAAACGACATAATGGAACAATAATTCTCTGCCACCATCTACATCTATAGTAAGCAAAAACACAAATAATGTTGCAAAAAGAATAGAAAATGCCGTCGTTAAAAAAGCTAGGTTTTTATTATCTGAAAGTATGGTGTCAAGCAAGTTTCTTGGTATCGATTTCCTTGCAAACCTTATAGTAGAAACAGAAACAGTAAAACATATTATTGCAACTAAAATGATAAGTATCGGATCACTCATTACGTCAACAATAGTGCCCTGATTAATAATTGCAACTGTGGCTAGCGTTGCAATTCTCTTTGCAAACAGGTTAATGGTAAAGGTTATTGATATAAATAGAATTTGATTTAAACTAGATTTAAATACTACTTTAGTTTCAACTAGTAAAATAACTGCATACAAAAAGATTGCAGCCGGTTCGTAATTCACAGGAATATAAAAAATGTAAACCAACCAGAACGAAAAATTAACTGCACCACACACTATTTCTGCCATTTTTGGAAACTTATTCAGGTTAAATATGTAAACACAATATGAAAAAAATGTATGGTGATATAATATAAACGAAATTACAAGTAAAGCGGACAATAATCCTATCATACTCTTCCCCCTTCCCTCTGTTTATAAAACAGAGCCTTGTTTTTTCTCATTTCTTTGTCGGCCTCAGACAAGATATAACTTACCCCTTGCCTTTTTGAATTTTCATCTACGTATACCGAGCCAATACTGGCAGAAACTAAAAATTCCTCCGTTTCGTTTTGATCTTCAATGTATTGCATTATTCTTTCAACAACTATCTCACAATCTTCACCCTGTGATTTTGGCATAACAACTAAAAATTCATCCCCACCTATCCTTGCAACAATATCATGTTCACGTACAGTATTTAAGATTGCATGCGAAATCTTAGTTATTAGTCTATCTCCCGCCTTATGGCCATATGTATCATTTGTATATTTTAATGCGTTTATGTCTACAAATAAAACATTATACGTGTTTTCGTCGTTTTCATCTTCACATATTTTTTCAAGAAAATTCATTACATATCCACGATTAAACACACCTGTTAGTTCATCTCTTTCGATTTTTGTTAATAAATTTTCCTTTTGCTCATATATTTTTTGCTGCTCGCCAATTACCTTATCGGAGTATCTTTTATATAAGCTTGCGTCAATCAAATTCATGCTATACAAAAAGAACAGATAAAAAATCAATAATGAAGCAAAAGATATTGCTAAGGAAAGTAGTATTTGTTCACTATAATATTTATCGCCAATCATTGCCACTGAATGATCAAGTTGTAAAACAATTAAAAGAGTTATAGATATAAGCAGTATAACGGAATGTTTACTTTTCACCGTTACTCGTTGAATTGAAGTATTATCAATATGTTTTTTCACAACTTCATGCGCCAACGATAAAGCAACAGCTATAAAAATGATTATAATATGATCATAGATAGAGTCTCTAATAACTTCTTCAGGAGAAATTTTCAAAACATTAGCAAAAATAACAATTGTTGGTATTATAAAGGCAGATATATGTAATACAAATATCGATGCTCCACAAAACACCTGAATAAAATCGGTTTTAGATATAATATTAAATTCTACTATAAGTGCAATAAGAAAGAGTAATATAATTACAAAAACTGAAAGCTGGGCATACTGAACTAAAGCAAATACCGAAGTGTTTACAAGAGCTAACGCTACAAATAACAATTTGTTTTTTTTGCCGCCTATCAATAAGCTTGACGCATAGGAAAACGTTGAATATTGATAAACAAATATTGCTATTAAAGAAATTGCAAACAGTAAATCTTTTACATCTATAGTCATGTTAAGCTACACCCCCTGTATTAGGTTAATATAGTAAAGTTATGAAGCTCAAAACAAGTACTTTTTTACTTTATAAGGATATGCTACCTAAAGTGAACTCAAAACCCAATATGTAAAAAGCAACATAATGAGTTAAAGGTACACAAAGTCATTTTTGCTTTTAGTACACGCTTAACACCTTCATCACAAAATTATATATTTTTATATATTCTATTTTAGCAAAAATGAACTCATAAAACAAGTGTTTAATATAATAAAGTTTAAATTTAAGCAGATTGAGATAACACCTCCACCTTAAAGCCTATAATAATCAACTGTTCATCATATGTTATTTTTATATCGTCATTATGGTTTTTTCTCAACTTATTAACATATTCATCTCATTTGGCTATATAAAAGCCCATACTTACACAATGTTGCTCGCCACAAAATGCTATTTTATCCCACAACACAGATAGACGGATAACTGTAAGTTATCCGTCTATAGCTATAGAGTATTTCACAAAATTCGTTTTAAGCAGACGCCGAGATAGCTCCTAGTGCTTTGTTTTTAAAAACTAAAGCGGCCAACTAATGTTTCCAGTGCGTTTGACTGATTTGATAGTTCCTGGCTTGTAGCCGCACTCTCCTCCGCTGTTGCTGTATTAGATTGAACAACAGCAGAAATCTGCTCTACGCCAAGGTTAATCTGGTTAGTCGCTTCTGCCTGCTCAGCGACAGCAGCAGTAATACGGTTTACAAGTTCCCCAAGCTCTGTTGCATTTGTTCCAACCTCTACGATAGAATTCGAGGTTTCATTTGCAATCTGATTGCCGTTTCTAACAACTGCAATAGTTTCCTCAATCAAGAGAGTAGTGTTCTTAGCAGATTCTGCTGATTTCGCTGCAAGGTTTCTTACCTCATCGGCAACAACGGCAAAGCCTTTACCAGAGGCGCCTGCACGTGCAGCCTCTACAGCAGCATTTAGTGCAAGTATATTAGTTTGGAACGCAATGTCGTCGATTGCTTTAACAATATTGCTAATTTCGGTGGCCTTATCATTGATTTCCTGCATGGCAGAAAGCATTTGAAGCATTTGTTCATTACTGTGTGCCAGTGCCTGTTGTGATTTTTCGTTAGCATCTCTTACAAACCGCGCGTCGGTTGCTGTTTGAGCAGTTTGTCGAGCAATATGCTCAATAGTGTTGGCAAGTTCTTCTATAGAAGACGCTTGCTCTGTTGCACCCTGGGCCAACACCTGTGCACCAGTCGACACCTTATCTACACCTATATTAAGTTGCGACGTTGACTTATTTATCTCCGACATAGTAGCCGAGAGGCTATCAGCAATTAGCACTACAGATGTATAGATGGACCGATAGTCGCCAATATATGCCTCTTCCTTGTTAAAGTCGATATTAAGCTTACCATCTGCCATCTCGGAAAGCGCCTTATCAAGATCGAAGATGATTTCGGATAAACTAGAGATTATTGCGTCGGTTGATTTCGCAAGTTGATGAGTTTCATCCTTAGTATTAACAACCGGTACGGGTGAGGTAAGGTCGCCCTGCGCTAAAGAATTAAGCCTTTCTACACACTGTACAACGGGTTTGCTTATAGACGAACTTAGATATATAGCTAGAACAATGCCAAGAGCAATCATTATAGCAGAAACAATAACGATAAGGATGATCGAATTGTTGGCCGCTGCTAACAGTTCTGCTTCTGTGGAGGCAACAGCAATGCTCCATCCATTTGTGTTGGGAATTGGCGCATAGGCTTGATATTGTTTAAGTCCATTGTAGTTGTATGAACCAACGCCTGTTTGGCCGCTAATCATTTGTTGTTCTATGGCAGCAAGATCCACTAGAGATCTATCGTTTGGATTATTCTCGGCATCTGCTATAGCATTTGACTGTGATAACACCAAGGAGTAATCCTGGTATGCAATGGTATTTCCCGTTCCATCTAGAATATAAGCACTTCCCGACTCACCTATTTCAACACCTTCTACAAGATTTTGCAGAACAATGGTATCACAATAAAAATACAACACACCTACCAATTTTTCACCATCCATAACAGGTGCAGACACTGCAATATATGCATCGGTCTTATCCTCAGATATATAGGGTTCAGAAAAATATGTTCCTCCGTTTTTAGCACCTAAGTAATAATTACGACCAGAAAGGTCCTCCCCGGTAAAAATATCGAAGCCATTTTCGTCTAACATACTACCAAAACGCATGTAGTACTGGGTCATTTTTGATTCAATAAATTCTTTCTTTTCTGCAACAGTAATATCAGAGGAGTAAAGTATCTCGCTGGTTGCAATCTCTCCCACTGCTACTGTGTATGTTGCAATTGTGCTGCTAGCAGTATTAGCAGCAATAATTGCAGTTTCCCCCAGGGTATTTTTTGTTGTTACTATAGAAGAGTTAAGCGTAGTTGTTACCGACAAAACACTCAACACTAGGGCGGTTAGTATTATTGCCCCCAAAATAGCTACTACAATTTTGTTCCTTATTTTTTTCATTTTAAGAAATGCTCCTTTTAATAAATGCTCTTTTTCCTACTTTTTATAAAGAATAACATATTTTACACCTTAATTCAACATATAATATACACTTTTTTGATGTTTATTATTATATATATTATCTGCTTAATATTATATCTAAATCACCTTACCTGTTATTAAAATTACCTATTGCTAACTCTTTCTAAGGTTGCGAGGCTCTTTGCGCCCTATTCGCTGTCGCTCGCATGTCCCTCCACACCGGTTCGTAATCCCTTTCCTCTCACCAAAATAGCAAAACACACAGTCCACCGGACTGTGTGTTTTGCTATTTTGGAAAGGTTTCACCATTTAGAACCCTTTCCATTTATAAACTTAATAAAAATCATCACTAAACTATTATTTGTTTTTTCGTGCT
>CAYJBH010000045.1:0-18282 GCA_964368625.1 uncultured Oscillospiraceae bacterium | reverse complement strand
CACAAAAAAGAAGTAGCATACTTTTTGCAAAATTCGCACTCGTATTCGCATTTGTATTCGTGATGATGTTTGCTGTTAATATGATTGCTTGCATAAGTGTGGGACTTCTCGGTAATGCAGTAGGTCTTATAGCAAAATCTTTCACAGACATTGGCTTAATGCTTAAACTATCGCTAATTTTTGCATTTGTAGCAAATTTCATCGGTCTTATTTCTCTTAGAATAGGCTTTTACAAAAAATCCATCATAGTACCAGTAGTTACATCGACAATACTTGTTTCGCCCTTTGGAAATTCTGTAATGCTACTTGGAACTGATGCTGACATTGCTTTTATCATTGCTGGTGGTGTGTTACTTACCCTGTCTACATTTTTATTCTGTGGACTTCTTAAAAAAGTGAACAGAATGGAGTGTGTATAATGAAACAAACAAAATTATGGCAAAAAGACTTTACTTTAGTGGTGATTGGGCAGATTATCTCGCTTTTTGGAAATGGCATACTTCGATTTGCTCTGCCACTCTATTTGCTGAACATAACAGGTTCCTCTGCACTTTTCGGGGTAGTAAGTGCAGTATCCTTTCTACCTTTAGTTTTGCTTATGCCTATTGGTGGTATCATCGCAGATAGGACGAACAAGCGAAATATTATGGTGATACTTGATTTTGGGGCAGGTTTTTTAATGCTGTTTTTCTATCTAACTATGAGTACCTTCTCACTAATACCACTGCTCATTGCCACACTTATGATTTTGTATAGCATAGGTGGTCTATATCAGCCAACAGTGCAAGCAAGTGTTCCAGTGTTACTTGATGAAAAAATACTTACAAAAGGCAATGGTATTGTCAGTAGCATAGGAGCTTTGGCAAACTTAATAGCACCTGTTATCGGCGGTATGTTGCTTGGAAGTTTTGGAATCACACCGATTATTTTAGTTTCTATTGTTTGCTTTTATATCTCAGGGGTTTTGGAAATATTCATTACAATTCCATATAAAAAAGAAAAATCATCGTTGCGGGTGTTTGCTATGGTAAAAGATGACTTTGGGCTTTCTATAAAATTTATATGGAGAGAAAAACCCGAACTTCGCAAATTGATGTTAGTCATTTGTATACTAAATGCTCTTATAGCTGCTTTAATCATTATCTCACTTCCTGTACTAATTACCGAAAGACTTTTCCTCAGTGAAGAAATGTACGGTTATTCACAGGGTGTACTCGCTTTAGGAGGTCTGTTCGGTGGAATAATGGCAGGTGTGTTAGGAGAGAAGCTCCACATAAAAAGTCTTTACAAATACATTGTTTTGGTGGCTTTAAGTCTTATTCCTATGTCGGTGGCAATGGCTTTTAGTAGTAATGCTATACTATCGTATGTTTTAATTTTAATATCTGCCTTTTCGGCTATGTGTGCATCCTCATTAGCATCTGTTATGATTATTACTTATGTTCAAAGTAAGTCGGCTGAAAATATGGTAGGAAAAGTTATGGCATTAGTAATGACAGTGGGTATGTTTGCATCTCCTTTAGGTCAAGCAATTTATGGAATTGCTTTTGAGTATCTAATTGGCTATGAGAGTTTTGTTGTATTGGGAGCCGTTTTAATGTCCTTGCTTACCGGCATTTATGCAAAGAAGATTTTCAAGGAGAGATTGCAATGATAAATATCCGCAAATAAACAACTTAACTATCTTTTTTGAACTCAAAACTATATTTTGCCATTAAAATACCGACCACCTATTAGTTAGATTTTTAGGTCTAACTAATAGGTGGTCGGTACAATAGTGATAGTTTGTTTCTTTTTAGGTAGCCGGCTTAACATTATGCCACCACCCTTTTAGCTGTTTTTTAGTCTGTGAATCTTCTATTGAGCCAAGCCTTTAGCTTCAAGTAATCGTTTAATTTCAGCAGCCACTACCCAGGTTGCCTCATTCTGCTCCATGTTTTCATTGTTTAAGCTGCCATACCACCCATCGGTAACAACATCTCCTACAGTTTCCTCAACAAGACCACCCACTCCGCTATAAATTTTTGCGACGGTTATCGTTTTGCCGGTTACCGCTATCTGAATTTTATATTTCCCGGTTGGTGGAAATTGAATACATCTCATTATTCCGGTTCCGGTTATAAAGGGTTCTCCTACAGGATATTTCCCTTCCTTCATGATCTCAATCAACTCATCGTAGGTCATCTTTTCCTTGGTCTTAACCTTGTCGTAACCTTTAGTTGCCTTTTTTGCAAAATCAAAAAAACCCATAATTTTTCCTTTCATAGCATAAAATTAAGCTCAATTTTTATAAAATCACTATAACAAGCAATTTTAATAACCAATTAAATGAATTACTTAAATGTTACCACTGTACTTTCCCCTGCTTTTAAGAAAACCTTCTTAAAACCGCAGAGATTTTTGTGTGGTATATACTCAAACTTTAGAACAGAATAAGCTGTATCAACACTGCCCTTGTTTGTTACCTTAACTGTATTTTCATCTATTTTTTCCTCAACTATATCCGAATATGTAAGTCCATGACCAAACTCATATAAAGGAGTACCCTTAAAGAACTTATAGGTTCTGTTTTCCATAGAATAATCTTTAAAGGGCGGTAGATCATCGGTATTTTTATAGAAGGTAAGCGGCAATCTTGCACTTGGCGAACAACTACCGTAGATAATATCTGCAAAGGCTTTTCCTGCCTCGGCTCCCGGATAAAACAGCTGTAAAACGGCGTTACACTTCTCGTCCTGCTCGGTTAGGTTCATACAGCTTCCGCTAATATTAGCAAATATCATAGGTTTACCAAGCTCGGCAACCTTGTTAAATACATGCTTTTGTGATTTTGGAAGCTCAATATCCTTCTTATCTCCGCCGGCATCCATATTAAATCCGTCGCCCTCTTCACCCTCTACCGAAGAATTAAGCCCCATGCAGAAAATAACAACATCGGCATTCATGGCGGCAAAGATGGCCTCGTTTGTTGGATCCTCAATAGGGTTTTTAACAATATCTTCCGGCACCTCGATTAAGAAATGGCTTCCTATTGCGTACTGAACCGATGCCGCTCTATCCTGTATTCCCTTTAGCAGGGTGGTGTATTTTGATGGTGTACCGCTATAGTTTGCAAGAAGCACCAGCTTATCATCGGCAAGCGGCCCTATAACAGCAACCTTTTCGGTGCCTTTGAGCGGAAGAATGCCGTCATTTTTAAGCAGAACAATGCTCTCGCTTGCCATCTTTATGTTTATTTCTGTGTGCTTATCACACTCAACAACATCGTAAGGAATGTTATCGTAGATGCAGTCGTCGTCGAACATTCCGAGCCTAAATCTTGCCTCAAACAGCTTTTCTACCGCCTCGGTTACAACCTCTTCACTAAGCAGATCTGCCGCAACAGCGGTTTTAAGCCATCTATAGGCGGTTCCGCAGTTAAGCTGGCAACCATTATTAACCGCAAGAGCGGCACTCTCGGCGGCATTTTCGGTAATCTTATGATGTAGATGAATATCACAGATAGCACCGCAGTCAGAAACCACATATCCATCAAACCCAAAATCACCATAAAGTATTTTTTTCAGGTATGTTTCGCTTGCACAAGCAGCCTCGCCGTTTATCCTGTTGTAAGCACCCATTACAGCAGAGGGGTCAGCGTTGTCAATGCAGTATTTAAACGCCCAGAGATAGGTTTCGTAAAGGTCTTTTTCACCTACAACCGCATCAAACGAGTGTCTGTCTGCCTCGGGGCCGCTATGTACCGCATAGTGCTTTATCGTTGCATCAAGCTTTCTGTATTTTGGGTCGTCGCCCTCCTGCAAACCTTTTATAAATGCAACGCCCATTTCACCGGTTAGGTATGGATCTTCACCATAGGTCTCATGCCCTCTACCCCAGCGTGGGTCACGAAAGATGTTTATGTTAGGTGACCAGTAGGTTAACCCCTGATAGATGGCGGTATAGCCTGCCTGTTTATACCTGTTATATTTTGCACGTGCCTCGTCCGAGATGGCAGCAGCAACCTCGTGCATTAGGTCGGTATTAAAGCTTGCCGCCATTGCGATAGCTTGCGGAAAAACCGTTGCCGCACCTGCCCTTGCAACACCATGTAGGCACTCATTCCACCAGTTATACGCCGGAACGCCCAACCTCTCGATGGCATCGGCATCAAACTTCATCTGCGTTAACTTCTCTGCTAAGGTCATCTTTGATACAAGCTCTTTAGCACGCTGTTTAAAATCCATAGCAACCTCCCGGTAAATGTTATATATGTTGTTCTACATCGTAAATTTTAACATATAGAAACAAAAAATGCAAATATAAACATGTAAATTATATTTTATATTTTGCTATTTATTCATTCGATTCATCATCATGCGAGGGAATACAAATTTTTATTGTGGTTCCGTTTTTATCAGATTTAATTATATTTAACCCAAAATCGTCACCATAAGTTAGCTTAAGTCTTAAATTTATGTTGCATAGCCCTATATGATTTTTTTCTAGGTTACCCTGTTGTTCGTGTTGCTTGTTTTCCAGCTTGTGGCGGAGAGACTTTAATTTTTCTTGCGACATACCGCCGCCGTTATCCTCGAAAAGAATGTTTATTTTTTCGTTTTGGCGATACCCTTTTATACACAAAACTCCCTTATCAAACGATTGGTCGAGCCCGTGCTGTATAGCGTTTTCTACAATTGGCTGAAAAATCATTTTTATGCACTGCGCATTCATAATGTCTTCGTCTATCTCCCAATGCCATTCATAACGATTAGGAAAACGTATGTCCATTATGGTAAGATATTGTTTAACCGTTTGAACCTCATCTCGGCTATGGCATCCAGTTCCGATGGGTCCACGCTGGTGGTTAGGCTCTGGCCCTGGATAAGTATCTGTCTGAGTATAAGCTGAAGTGGGAACAGATCTTTGTCGGTTACATATACTAGGGCATTAAAATAACCATTCCAGTATGTAACACCAATATAGAGTGCTATTATTGCTATGATCGACTTTGATAGCGGTAAAACTATTGATACAAAAAATCGTGTATTTCCGCAACCATCTATCTGGCAAGCCTCTAAAAGCTCGGTAGGAATAGTGTTTTCAAAATAGGTTTTTGCAATTGCTATGTTATAGGCCACTACAGCACCCATTATGATAAGTATAAGACGAGTGTTTAGCAGATTCAAGCCGTCGATGGTGAGATAGGTGGGAATTAAGCCGCCATGAAAAAACATGGTAAAAATAATTATCTTCATCATCACATTTCGGCCGATAAAATCCTTTCTCGAAAGCGAGTAGGCAACCAGTATTGTTGCCATAGTGCCTAAAAATGTGCCTGCTACGGTGTAGAGAATGGTGTTAGCATATCCACTCCAGATTGAAGCTTCGTTTAGAATAAACTCATACGCTTTTAGGCTAAACCCACTGGGAAAAAACAATACCTGCCCCTGTGCAACATGTGCCGGGTCGCTAACCGATGCTATGATAACAAAATAGATGGGATAGGCGGTAGCGATGAAGGCAAAAACTATTATTGACACAACAACAATATCAAATATCTTATCGCTTTTGCACTGCTTTTTATCGATACTCATTTGCACATAACTCCTTTCTACCACAAACCTGAACCGGTAGCCTTGTTAGATAGCTTATTAACAGAGAGCAGAAGAATAAAGTTAATAACATTATTAAACAGTCCTATAGCGGCCGCGTAGCTATACTGTGCACCCTGAATACCTACCTTGTATACCTGGGTGCTTATAATCTCTGAGGTTAGCAGGTTTGGTGCAGTTTGCATTAAAAATGCCTTTTCAAATCCGATAGACATAACCCTGCCCGAGCTTAATATGAGTATAATTATAATTGTTGGCAGGATGCTTGGTAGGTCGATGTGTCGGATACGTTGTAGCTTGGTGGCTCCGTCCACAATTGCCGCCTCATGAATTTCAGGGCTTACTCCGGCAAGTGCCGATATGTATATAATGGACGACCATCCGGTTGTTTGCCATATTCCAGACCAAACATACATATCAGGAAAAAGATCAGCGCTACCGAGAAAATCTATCGGCTGAAACCCAAGGCTTTCTATTACGATGTTCACAATTCCTGTTGAGGGAGAAAAAAAGATGAACAGCATACCAACCAACACAACTATGGATATAAAGTTTGGAAGATAGGTGGAGGTTTGGGTAATTTTTTTTAGCCAAGGAAAGGGGCAATAGTTAAGCAATAAAGCCAGAATTATAGGAAAAGGAAATCCAAATACAAGTTGATAAAAGCTGATTCTAAGCGTGTTTACCAAAAGCGTTGTAAAGGAATACGAGGTGAAAAACTCTATAAAATGTTCAAAGCCAACCCATTCACTGCCCTCAATTCCGAATGCAGGGTCAAAATCTTTAAATGCAATCTGTAAACCATAGATAGGCATATAGTTAAAAAACAGAAGGTATAAAAACGCAGGGATAACAAAGAAATATAATGCCTTATTTCTAACAATACCTTGAAGAGTTTTTTTGAAAGATTGTTTATTAATCACAAAAGTTTCTCCTTATTTATTTTGTATAAACAGTATAACCTTGAACACGAAATAAATAAATGTATCAATTTGCGTTTTTTTTGTAATATTTTCGCCTTTATGTTGCAATAAAAAACCAACACTCTGGATTAACAAAAATAACCTAGAGTGTCGGTTTACTTAGAAATATTGTTTTGTTCGGGTTTAGATATTACCCGAACCCAAAAGCACGAGAAATACATCGTTTTTGCACGAAGTGCAAAATGCCGAGAAATCGAGGCAAGAGGTATTTCCAATATCTCCACCGCAGGTGGAGATTATATAAAAGCCCCCGAACCTAACAGGACGAGAAATATTGTGATTTTGTGTTTACACAAATGACGACGTAAGTCGGCAAACAATATTTCCAATATCTCCGGCTATGCCGGAGATAATATAATTTATTTTGTTCCGAAAAGCCTATCTCCTGCATCTCCGAGACCCGGAATAATATATCCGTGGTCGTTTAGATAAAGATCTAATGCCGCTGCATAGATGGCAACATCTGGGTGTTCCTTCTGCATCTTTGCAATGCCCTCCGGTGCCGCAATTAAACACAAAAACTTAATGTTCTTTGCGCCCATTTTTTTTATGTTTGCTATTGCATCGCAGGCGCTACCGCCGGTAGCAAGCATAGGGTCGACAATAAAAATGTCTCGCTCATCTATATCTGGAGGCATCTTACAATAATATTCAACCGGGAGCAGCGTTTCCGGGTCACGATATAGCCCTATATGCCCAACCTTTGCCGCCGGCAATAAAACCTGAACACCCTCAACCATCCCGAGACCTGCACGCAGAATAGGTACTATTGCAAGCTTACGACCTTTAAGCATTCTACAATCGGCCTCAGCTACAGGTGTTTTAATCTTAACTTCTGTTAAAGCAAGTTCCCTAGTAGCCTCATAGGTAAGTAGCGTTGCAAGTTCACTTACAAGCTCCTTAAACTCCTTTGTTCCGGTTTTTTCATCCCTTAATAGAGCAACCTTGTGCTGTATAAGCGGATGTTCAACTATCATAGGCAATGGCATATCTTCCCCCTTTATTCCCTGTTAAAACTTATCTTTAAAAGCTCGACTGCTTTTATTATCTGTTGTTCGGTCATGGCACTAAAACCTAAAACAAGCCTTCGGTTATAGCCCTTGCTTTTATCGTGACAAAAGTCATTCATACTTATCAATTTAAGGCCATGGTTTGCGGCCAAAACTAACATTTCAGCCTCAGTTATCGAAATATTGAAGTCTGCAACAATATGTAACCCTGATTCGGTGGCAGATATTAGTACCTTATTGCTAAACGCTGACCTTAACTCACCTATCAAGCAATCCCTTCTTTTTTTACAGGCTATGCGCAGCCGATTTATATGCCGAGAAAAATGTCCGCCTTCTATAAATCGATATAGTGCTTGTTGTTCAAACCTTGAAACCGTGCAGGCGTATCCGCCAAATTTTTTCGTCCACTCCTCTAACATTTTCGGTGGCAAAACCATATAGGCAATACGAAGCGATGGAGCAACACTTTTAGAAAATGTTCCAACATGTAAAACTTTGCCATTACTGTCTAAACTTTTTAATGCGGGAATAGGCCTTCCAGAAAATCGAAATTCGCTGTTGTAGTCATCCTCTATTATGTATCTACCTTCCTCTGCCCCTGCCCATGCAAGCATCTCCTGTCGTCTGCGAACCGGCATAGTTATCCCCGTAGGAAATTGACAAGATGGCGTAATATAAGCAAGCATTGCCGAAGATTTATTTAGCTTTTCAATATTCATACCGCTTTCATCAAGCGATATATAATCGGTAGATGTTCCAAAGTCTCTAAAAACTCGTTCTGCACGCCCATATCCCGGGTCTTCTACCGCAACACAGCTACCCTCAAACATTCTAGCAACAAGACATAACAAATAATCGATACCAGCACCGATTACAATTTCATCTGCATCACACTCAACGCCCCTATAAGCACGAAGGTAACGGCTTATTGCATGACGAAGGTTGTAATCACCCTGTCTATCTCCATGATTTAATAGCTGTTCATCGCCAAGAACCTCACGTTCAATTCTGCACCATAACTTAAAGGGGAACAAAGCACTATCTATAGACGATGTGCCGAAGTTATACTCACTTTTTTTATCTGCTACCTGTCGATTTGCCGGTGTTTTACTCGGCGTAATTATTTGACCCGAAGCAACCCTACATACATAGTAGCCGCTTCTTTCTTTAGCGTTAATATAACCCTCTGCAACCAACATACCATATGCGGTATCAATCGAATTTATGCTAACCCCAAGATGAGTTGCAAGTGAGCGCTTAGAAGGGATACGCTCACCACCAGAAATATTACCGGCAAGAATCTCTCCTCTTATATGTCGATAAATCTGGTCGTAAATCAGTTCACCTTTATTTAATTCAAGTAATATATTGTCCATAACGGTTGATACCATAAAAAAAATAGAATTTGGCAGTTTCAATAGTGCCAGTTTTGAATATAATAATATTAGAACAAAAAATAATTTTTGTCAAGTGCTGTTTTGTATTACGGAGGCGAATTATGGAAAAAAAATATGATATACGTAAAATAACCATGATAGGGTTAATGGCTGCGTTAGTTTTTGTGGGGACTTTTTTAAGGATAACTATTCCTCTTGGATTTACCAGTACCATGCTACATTTTGGAAACGTGTTTGGCATACTTGCCGGTCTTCTGTTCGGTCCTATTGGAGGAGGGCTTGCCGCAGGTATCGGCAGTGCTATATTTGATCTCTCGGGAGAATATGCAGCCGAAGCACCTATAACTTTTGTAAATAAATTTGCTATGGGTTTTGTAGCTGGTTTTGTAATGAATAGGTTCAGTGCAATTACACCGAAGGTTTCAGCATTGCTTACTACTATTGCAGCGGCATTCGGCTCGGTTACCTATATTGGGTTATACATGTTAAAAAACTATGTTGAGATGGCTTTTATACTTTCGATGCCTACCGAAACAATTTTGCCGGTATTGATACCAAAACTGATTGTTAGTCTTACAAACGGACTAACGGCGGTTATAGCAAGCTCAATATTGTGCAGCATATTAAAGCCGGCACTAATTAGGGCAAAGATTACAATCAAGTAGCCGTTTTCACTAAAATTTATAAGCCCCAATTGTCGATATAGTTATCAACAATTGGGGCTTTTTTTATCTATATTAATTTAAAACTTTGCATTAAACTCTACAATCATCTTGCTCCAGGTATTTGGACCAACCTTACCATCTACGGTAAGGCCATATGCAGACTGAAACAAACTTACAAGTGTAACTGTATTGCTACCGTAGATTCCGTCAATCTTTATCTGCGGTGTATCCATAACTGTTGTTAGATAACTTTGTATGAACCTAACAGAATCTCCCTGCGATCCCTCTTCGATGACTATTCCCGGATATTCTGTGCTTACAGGAAAAGCGGTATTTGTTTCTACAGCTGTGGCTGCTTCAACAATTTTATTCCATGTTTGCTCCCCTATTATTCCATCAACCGAGAGTGAAAACTGTTTTTGAAAGAGCATGGTTGCATCCTTGGTATCACTCCCAAATTTGCTATCGGTGGTAAGGGTGATTATGGCGGTGTATCTAATTGCACAGATGTTTAGCTGCTGCTGCATATACAAAACCGAGCATCCGGAGCTACCTTCCTCTAGCGGTGTACCCGGGTAAGGTGTGGCGGTTCTTTCTTTAATCATATCTGTTACTCCTATAATTACTTTTATCTGCGAGACAACCTCGCTTAATAGATAGTATTCGATATGTTGATAGGTTGTTAAACTGTGTAGCTATTACAAAAAACATCATCAAATAAAAATGTTTCATAGCCATAAAATACTTTGTTATTAACACCTTTTTTGTTGTATAAAATTTGAAATTTTTTTTATTAAAACCGCCCCCTTAAGCAGTTTGTTTTGCTTAAGGGGGCGGTTTGTAGCTTTAGTAACTTAAGCCCACCACATCTCGGCTAATTTTTCCTTTATGATAACATCTTTAAGGAACTCTATAGCCTTTTCAAGTCCCTCTTCAGGTGACATTAGGCTGTCCTCGTGCTCTATAGAAAGCGCACCGTCGTAGCCTACCTTGGAAAGCATGGAAATCATATCCTTCCAAACCTCTGTACTGCTACCGTATCCACAGGAGCGGAATATCCATGAACGATTAATCTCGTCTCCATAATGTTTTGTATCTAAAACGCCGTTAACGGCAGTATTAAACGGGTCAATTTTTGTATCCTTTGCATGGAAGTGGAAGATTGCACCGGCCTGTCCTAAGGCTTTTATAGAGGCAACCGGATCCATTCCCTGCCAGAACAGATGTGATGGGTCGAAGTTTACTCCGATGTTTTCACCACAGTTCTCACGAAGGCGAAGAGCCGTTTCGGTGTTATATACGCAAAAGCCGGGATGCATCTCCATGGCAAGCTTAATATCACCATGTTGCTTTGCAAAGTTGTTCTTTTCCTTCCAGTAAGGAATCAGTTTTTCATTCCATTGCCATTCTAATATTTTAGTAAAATCGTCCGGCCATGGGCAGGTTACCCAGTTTGGATATTTAGAACCCTCACTGTCGCCAGGGCAGCCGGAAAAAGTGTTAACTACTTCTACCCCAAGCTTTTCTGCAAGTAGTATAGCCTTAGTTAATGCTTCATCAAAACCCTTTGCAATTTCCTTATCGGGGTGAACAGGATTTGCATGGCATGCAAGTGCCGAAATAACTATGTTGTTATCTGCCAACAGCTTTTTAAGCTCTTCACATTTTGCATCATCGTTTAGCAAAACATCCGGATCTGCATGTGCTGCACCCGGATATCCTCCGCAGCCTAGCTCAACCGACTCAACGCCTAGAGGTGCAAGGTAATCGATAACCTCCTTTAAGGGTTTGTGACCAAGTAAGCATGTTAATACGCCAAGTTTCATTTTTAACCATTCCTTTCTGTTATTTCATTAATTTTATTAGTTCGTTGTAATCCTCTTTAATAGCGGCTACCTGTGCATCAGCCTCGGTGGTAGCCTCTGACTCCACAACAGCCCAGCAAAGTTTCATCTCCTTAACAGTTTCAAATACTGCCTTCATGTCAACACCACCGGTTCCGAGAGTCTTGCCTTTTTCCATATCTCCATCCTTAGCATGGAAAACACTAATCCTATTGCTGTACTTTTTAAGATATTCCACCGGATTTTCCCCGCCACGATAAACCCAATAAACGTCGAATTCAAGCTCAACATCACATAACTCTGCAAAGATATCAATAAAGCAACGTCCCTCATGTTTTTTAAACTCAAAATCATGATTATGGTATCCCAGCTTCATACCGGCAGCCTCATATATAGGAGCAACCTTTTTAAAGTTATCTGCTAATGCTTTAACATCCTCAACCGTATTCATTTCCCAGTATGGACAGATAATAAAGTCGTTTCCTATAATCTTATGAAACTCAATTGTTTTTTCAGGTGTATCAAAAACCTCTGTGGCCGGAACATGGGCGGATGAAACAGCTATGCCATATTTATCTAGCCAACCCTTAACCTCCTGCGCTGAATGATCATAAAAGCCGGCAAACTCAATCCCCTCGTATCCTATTTCGGCCGCTGCCCTTATCGAAGCTTCAAAATCGACAGCTGAAAGTGTTTTAACCGAATATAGCTGTACACTTTTTTTCATCATTTCTCCTTATTCACAAATCTTTATATTACTATGCTCATTTCACTACTATATACTAAATCGATTAAAAAGTAAACATAAAAAAATAAAAAAAGTTGCACAATTTTTATTCTGAATTTTGGTAATTATGTTAGTTACGTTAAAATTTAATTGGGGGTTGAATATTTTGTTGTTTTGTAGTATACTTATTAAGTAAAGAACACGGGCAAAAACAGCTAAAAAAATTAATATTTTGCTAAGTGTTTAACGACGATTTTACCGAGAGTTAGGGCTTTTTATGGCAGAAACTAGTTGTATAGAGCAGTATAAGTTAACAAAAGCATCTTTTGATGCAACATTTTTGAGGCACCTTGAAAACGGTGTTCTTTTTTTGTCTGACAACGGCATTCTTATAGACGATACCGTTCAAATAGCACCTGGCGCAACCATTTTGCCCGGAACAATTTTAAGAGGCAATACCACAATTGGCGAAGGCTCCACCATAGGACCTAACAGCCTTTTGCAGGATTGTGAAGTAGGTTGTAACGTAACCTTCAACGCATCGCAGGGCTATGAAAGCAGCATCGGTGACGGTAGTTCGGTTGGGCCGTTTGTGCATGTTCGCCCTAACAGCCGTATAGGATGTAAGGTAAAGATTGGAGATTTCGTTGAAATAAAGAACTCTGTTGTAAACGATGGTAGTAGCATCGCACATCTAACCTATATCGGGGATACCGATATGGGAAGACACTGCAACATAGGTTGTGGTGTAGTTACGGTAAACTATGACGGAGAAAACAAAGCTAGAACCAATATCGGTGATTACTGTTTTATAGGATGTAATACCAACCTTGTTGCCCCGGTAACATTAGGAGACGGGGCATATACGGCTGCCGGCTCTACAATAACCAAAGATATTGCTCCGGGCGAGCTAGCAATTGCTCGGGCTCACCAACAGAATAAATCCGGTTGGGCTGAGCGCAAGCTTCAAAAATACAAGGAAAAAAAATCTAAATAGGTTAACCAAAATTAATAACAAAAGCATTTCTTAAAAGAAAGGTATGGTTTAAAAAATGAATTTGCACGGTAAGGACATAAAAATATTTACAGCTAATTCAAATCCGTCGTTGGCTCAAGCGATAGCCAACCATCTGGGACTACCGGTAGGAAAAAGCGAGGTGGGAACATTTTCTGACGGTGAGATTTCTGTGTATATTAAGGAAAGTGTGCGAGGCAGCGATGTCTTTGTTGTTCAAAGCCTAGCAATGCCGGTAAACCGAAGCCTTATGGAATTACTTATAATGATAGATGCCTTTCGTCGTGCCTCGGCGGGACGTATAACCGCAGTTATACCCTACTATGGCTATGCAAGGCAGGACAGAAAAAGTCGCTCACGTGATCCAATTTCTGCAAAATTGGTTGCAAATCTAATCTCAACTGCCGGTGCCGACCGCGTTCTCACTATGGATCTTCACGCCCCTCAGATTCAGGGCTTTTTTGAAATGCCTCTCGACCATATGCTAGGTATGCCGATTTTAATCGACCACTATGAAAAGATTGTTGAACAGGCCGATAAAGATTTTGTTGTTATGTCGCCTGACCTTGGAAGTGTTAACCGAGCAAGGAAATTTGCCGAAAGATTAGAACTTCCACTCGCTATTGTTGACAAACGTCGTAGCCGTGCTAATGTTTCGGAGGTTATGAATGTTATAGGTGATGTTGAGGGTAGGGATGTACTTATCCTAGATGATATAATCGATACGGCTGGAACACTATGTAATGCCGCCGCCGCTATTAAACAGCGTGGTGCACGCAGCGTTAACGCCTGTGCTACCCATGGTGTTTTATCCGGCAATGCACTTGAAAATGTTTGCAACAGCGTTATCGACGAGATTGTTTTACTTGACACCATTGATATCACCGAAAAAGCTAAAAGATGTTCTAAGATTAAGGTATTAACGGTTGCTCCGGTTTTTGCTGAGGCTATCGCCAGAATTTACAGCGATAAGCCGATATCTTCGATGTTTGTATAATGTTTTTAAAAAAGAGTGCTATTGATGCCCTGGTTGTCGGTCTTGGCAATCCGGGAGATAAATATAAAAACAACCGTCATAATATCGGCTTTAATGCTATAGATTATATTGCAAATTCAGCAGGAGAAAACTTAAAAAAGCGTCGATTCGACGGACTTTGCCACGAGATAAATCTTGATGGAAAAAGAGTTCTGTTATTAAAACCGCAAACCTTTATGAATAATTCCGGAATTAGTGTTAAAAAAGTAATGGCTTTTTATAAAATCCCGATACAAAAGATTTGTGTTATCTACGACGAGGCGGCTCTGCCTTTAGCACAGCTAAGGGTTCGGCAAAAAGGCTCGGCGGCCGGACACAACGGAATAAAAAGTATAATGGCCCATTGCGGAGATGAATTTTGCCGTTTAAGGGTAGGTGTAGGTGCCCATGATGGAGACATGGCAAAACATGTTCTTTCTGATTTTTCTAAATCTGACCGAAAGCAGCTTGATGAACGAATGCCGGATGTTTTATCCTTTGTTTGCCTTTTTGCAAAAGGCGAGGTTGATAAAGGAATGAATTTATACAGTAAATAGTGTAATAATATTAAAGATATGATAAAGAACACCTTAACCGATAGGCTCATCGAGGGTGAAAGCTTCAACGAGCTATTAACGGCCGCAACCTCCTGTAGTGATGCTACCGGCAGGTGTTGCGGTGTTTTCGGTTTATCTAGAGCGGGTAGAATGTTCTATTACGCCGCATTAGCACAGGAAACTCAGCGTCCTCTTATAATAGTTGTACCAACTGACAGCGATTGCAATGTTTTAACCGGTGACCTTAACCGTCTCACCGGTGGCAGAGCCTGTGCACTTTTGGGAAGAGACCTTGTTCTTGCTCATGTTGAAGGACAAAATCACAGCCATGAATACAGACGGATAGAGGCGCTTGGCAAAATGGTTGGAGGACGTGCTGATATAATTGTTACAACGGCCGAGGCGACTTGCCGGCCTCTTCCTACAAAGGAACAATTCTGTAATGCAACGATAACTCTTACCGTTGGCCTTAACTTTAAGCTTATTGATCTTACCGAAAGGCTAGTTATGGCGGGATATGTTCGCCGTGATAACGTTGAAGCACCGGGGCAATTTTCGCTACGTGGCGGTATTTTAGATATATTTACACCAGACCTTGAGCGACCTGTTCGCTGTGAGTTTTGGGGTGATACCATCGAGCAAATGGCAGCATTTGACGTTGTTAGCCAGCGTCGTGATGATAGATTAAAAAAGGTTCATATCTCCCCTGCAAGAGAGGTTATTTTTGATAGTCCCGAGCAGGTATTAAAGGCTTTTACCGATTTTGTTGCAAACCGAAAGGATAAAAAAGAGATAACCGAAAGCTTTTACGAAGAGCTTGTTAGGTTGGAAAGCGGTGTTATGCCTGCATCGCTGGATAGATTTTATCCGATTAAATACAAAGAATATGGAGCGCTTGTCGACTATCTAGCAAATCCAATTATTATTTCCGATGATTATGCCTCTACCTTAGAGGCTGCAGAAGCCACATGCAAACGTGGCAAGCTTCAAATTGAAGCTCTCGCTATTCCTGAAAAGCTTAACTATTACGGCAGAGCAAACGATTATATTAAGCTACTGTCTAAAGGATCTCTAATCTTCGAGAGTTTTGAACGCTCTATTAAAGGAATAAAAATAGATAAGCATATAAACATTCTCTGCCATCGCATACCGGTTTGGAGCGGTGTAGCTAAGGGTCTTTTCGAGGAACTTGCAGACTACATTAAGCGAGGATATCAGTGTCGACTACTTGTTGGAACAAGGCGTGCCGCCGTTGCCATAGAAAAAGAGCTTAATCTTCAGGGCATAAATGCCACGACCGAAAAAAACGCAGATAGCCGTCGTGACGTTGTTGTTGTGGAGCAGGGCAACCTTTCAGCAGGTGCTGACTTTGTTCATGAAAAGCTGGTGGTCATTACCGGTCGACGTAGCGATGTTGTAGAGAAAAAGGCCCGCAAAACCAAAGGGTTATCCTCTCTTTCCGATATATCTCCGGGCGATTATGTTGTACATCAAAACCATGGAATCGGCCTTTACAAAGGAATAAAAAGTCGGGAGATGCAGGGCGTTACCAAGGACTATATTATGCTGGAGTATTCTAGGGGCGATGCCCTGTATATTCCGGTTACCCAGCTTGACCTGCTTTCGCGGCACAGCGGAGCTGAAGATAGCGTTAAGCTCTCTAAGCTTGGCGGTGTTGACTGGAACAAAACCAAAAGCAAGGTAAAAACTGCTACAGCCGAGATGGCAAAGGAGCTAATAGAACTTTACGCGAAAAGATTAGAGACTCCCGGATTCGCCTTCGACCGAGACAACGATTGGCAGGCAGATTTTGAACAGCGTTTTGCCTACGATGAGACGGATGACCAGCTTCGTGCTATAACCGAAATTAAGAAGGATATGCAATCAGGACATGCTATGGACAGATTGCTATGCGGTGATGTTGGGGTTGGAAAAACCGAGGTGGCACTACGTGCCGCATTTAAATGCATATTAAGCGGAAAACAGGTTGCACTGCTCTGTCCCACCACCATCCTTGCTATGCAACACTACAATTCCATAGCAGAGAGGATGGAGCACTTTCCGGTTCGCCCCGGCATCCTCTCGCGATTTAAAAGCACGCGGGACAATAATCTTACACTGCGCGATATGGCGAGCGGTAGAATAGATATAGTGGTGGGAACACATAAGCTTATACAAAAAAGTGTTAAGTTTAAAAATTTAGGGCTACTGATAGTTGATGAAGAGCAACGTTTCGGAGTTGGGCACAAGGAGCGACTAAAGGAGATGTTTGTTGGTGTTGATGTATTAACCTTATCGGCAACACCTATCCCGAGAACGCTTAACATGGCACTTTCCGGCATTCGTGATCTCTCAACCATCGATCAACCGCCCTACGAGCGTCAACCTGTAGAAACCTATGTAACCGAATACGACGATATGGTTATTTCTTCGGCAATAGAACGAGAGCTTTCTCGCGGTGGACAGGTTTATTATATCCATAACCGAATTGATACCATTGAATTTTGCGCCTCACGGGTAGCCAAGCTTTGCCCTGGGGCAAACATCGATTTTGTGCACGGAAGGATGGACGAAAAAACGTTATCTTCTGTCTGGAATAGACTACTATCCGGCGAGCTGGACATACTGATATGCACAACCATAATAGAGACCGGCGTGGATGTTCGTAACTGCAATACGCTAATTATTGAGGATGCTGACCGCTTAGGGTTATCTCAGCTCTATCAGATGAGAGGGCGGGTGGGACGAAGTTCAAGAAAGGCTTATGCATACTTTACATTTAAGAGGGATAAGGTTGTTAGCGAGATAGCCGAAAAAAGACTTTCTGCTATTCGTGAATTTACCAGCTTTGGCAGTGGCTTTAGAATTGCAATGCGCGACCTTCAGATAAGAGGTGCCGGCAACCTGCTTGGCAAAAGCCAGAGCGGGCACCTTTCCAGCGTTGGTTACGAGATGTATATGAAGATGTTAAACCTTGCCATAGCTATTGAAAAGGGCTACAAACCGGCACCGGATAAATCCCAGTGTTTAATAGACATATCTGCCGATGCTTTTATACCGGAAAAATATATTCCGGATACAGCCTCACGAATTGAGGTTTATAAGCGCATAGCCGCAATAGAGACAACCGAAGATGCCGATGATATACTCTCAGAGCTTGCCGACCGTTATGGAGCTATACCGGAGAGTGCACGAGGCCTTTGTGAAATTTCGTTGATGCGGGTTACCGCAGCAAAGCTAAGTTTTTATGAAATAGGCGAGAAAAAAGGCGAGCTTATCTGTTATACCGATGCCTACGAAAAGCAGATGCTAGCTCCGTTTATTTCGGCAATGCAGGGCAGAGCAAAATATATCGACGGCACTAAACCTTATATACTACTCCGCCCCGGAAAAGGTGACAATTCAGTATCACTTATAAAGTTAGCTCTTGCACAATTAGAAAAATTGGTGTATAATAGCGTTACATCCTAATCGT
>CAYJBH010000044.1:0-20881 GCA_964368625.1 uncultured Oscillospiraceae bacterium | reverse complement strand
GGCGTTACAGCAAACATATTTTTGATCGCTAACGCTGCCGGCACAGAACTTCCACTTTAATCCTGTTGGGAATCCGCCGCCGCCACGGCCACGAAGTCCGCTATCAAGAATTGTTTGAACAACCTCTGCCGGTGTCATCTCGGTTAAAACCTTTCCGAGAGCTGCATAACCGTCGTATGCGATGTATTCTTCAATTATTTCAGGGTCGATAACACCACAGTTGCGAAGTGCAACACGCTCCTGCTTTTTGTAAAAACCTGTCTCGTTAAGAGATTTAATAACGCCATCCTCAACAGTTTCGGTGTAGAGTAGACGCTGTACCACACGACCTTTAAGTAGGTGTTCGGTAACAATTTCCGGAATGTCTTTATCCTCAACCATAGAGTAAAAAGCGCCTTCCGGATAGATAACAACGATGGGTCCGAGTGCACATAGTCCGAAACATCCGGTGGGAACCACCTTAACCTCGGAGGATAGTCCGGCAGCAGCAATCTCTCTATCAAAAGATTCAATTAGCTTTCCGCTTCCCGAAGATGAACATCCGGTTCCGCCGCATACCAATACATGGGAACGATACATATAAAAGCACCATAAGCCTTTCTGCCCACAACAATCAATCAGTTTCCGCCGTCCGCAGTGAGCGTGTCGGTCGGTGGAATTTAATAAGGTTGGTTACTTGTTTGCACCTATGGTGTATTCGGCAACCGGATTTCCGTTAACTATGTGATCACTCACAATTTTTGCAACCATTTCGGGAACAAGCTTAACATAGGTAGTTTTGTTTCCGCTGGGATCGTATACTTCGGCAACCGGCTCGTATTGGCAGATTCCGATACATCCTGTTTGAGCAATGGTTACATTTGTTAGCTGACGTTTTGCAACCTCCTCGGAAAAACCGGTTAAAATTGGACGTGCACCGGCGGCAATTCCACAGGTAGCCATACCAACAACAACGCGGTAGTTACCCTCACCGTCGTCACGAACACCGATATTCTGCTTTGCCTTATCTCGAAGGGCTTTTAATTCCTCTAAACTTTTCATAAACTTAATTCCTCTATGTTTTCTTTAAAGTATTCTCTTAAGAAATTTGCTATGCTAACCTCGCTAAGTGAAACACCGTCCAGCATCTCCTTTAGCTGTACCGTATCGCATAAAAACTCGCCTTTTGGGCTTTTATGGCTGTAAAAAAAATCGATGTGTTCGTTACAGCTGATTAAGGTATAGATGGTGTCTGCCATGTTTCCGATTGGCAAACAATCGATATGATCGGTATAAAAGGAAGCCTTAACCACCGTTCCCACCGAAAGGATAGAAGTTATACTAAACTCTCCACCGGTCTGCTCGGCCGCCATCTTGTAAAACGGAATTCCAAGTCCAACCGCCCTTGTGGTTCTGGAGGTGAAAAATGGGTCGGTAACATTTGAAAGCTGTTCCTCGCTCATGCCACACCCGTTATCCTTTATAACAACGTTTAAAAGATTTTCGTTTTCCTCTACCGAAATATCAACCCTCGTAGCCTTTGCCTTAACCGAGTTTTGCGCAATATCTAATATATTTAGCGATAGTTCCTGCATGGTCGGTTACTGCTGATATTTTGCGAGAACGCTGTCAACATCATCAACCGAAAGACGTCCGTGAACATCCTCGTTAATGGTTAAAACCGGTGCCAGTCCACATGCACCGATACAGCGACATGCATCTAGAGAGAACTTTCCATCTTCTGTACATGCGCCGTTTTCGATTCCAAGGCGTTGGCTAAGCCTATCGAATATGTCACCGGCACCCTTAACATAACATGCCGTTCCAAGACATACCGAAATTTTGTAGTCTCCCTTCGGTGTTAGCGAGAACTGAGAGTAGAAGGTAGCAACTCCGTAAACCTCGGCAAGAGGCTTATCCAGCTCCTCCGATACTATACGTTGCACCTCGATTGGTAGATATCCGAAGATTTCCTGAGCAATCTGAAGTCCGGGCATGAGTGCACCCGGCTCAGCCTTGATTTCGGCAAGTTTTGAGCGCAGCTCGGAAATTTGCAAATCGGTACCCTTAAAAGCCGGTACTTTTACATTATTTGCCATACATTTTCCTTTCATTATAATTTATTAGGTCGCACTAAAGGACGCTTGACAAAATTATAACATACATGATTTAAAAACGCTATATGTTTTTACAAAAAATTTGTAAAATTTATATGTTTTTTTGCCATCAAGGTCAGTTGCTGATATTAGCAGTTAAAAACGCCTTGTTATTACGTAACATTCTTTATCCATAAAGTGATAAAAAACAAAGGGAAATATCGTTGCTATCTAACGATATCCCCCTTAAACATAGATTTTTTCCTCTTCCATGCTCTATCATGCCAAAAATTTCTTTAGCGTTTTTCTAACCGAACCTCTCCCCTTTATCGTAATTCTCTAACACAGAAATATTAAGTTATTAAACCACACTGCAAAGCAAATTGCTTTAAAGCTATCCACCAAACGTCTTTTTTAAAGCACTCTCGGTTAACACAATGCTAACAACAAACAAAACTAGCTCCACCGTTACCATGGCGATGGAGAGCATTCCTATAAGCTCGCTATCCTTTCCTATAAGATAGAGCATACATAAAACGGTTAAAGCGCTAAGGATTATCCCCTCGATAAACCAAACCTTACCAAAATACAGATGGGCAAAGCTCCAACTTTCACCGCTTTGCATCGAACGTTTAGTTTTATAACCAAACTTATATCCATACCCAGGAGCAAAGCGCCTAAAGGTGTTTCCGAACAACAACATTGTTATCGGCAACGCCATTAATGCAATGAAAATAACTGCCCAGTATGAGCTCATGCCAATAATAATCCTTTCGTTTTATATACTTAAAGTTCTGCGCCATTCTCTATATCGGTTATAAGAGAAATTCTTTTTATATGACGTTCTGCTGCTGAAAATTCGGTATTTATAAATGCTCTAACTATGTCTAACGCTACCTCAAAGCCAACCATTCTTGCACCGAGTGCCAACATGTTTGCATCGTTGTGTTCACGGGTTAGCCTTGCCGAGGTAGGCTCGCTGCAAAGGGCACAACGAATTCCCTTAACCTTGTTTGCCGAAAGCGATATGCCTATTCCGGTTCCACAGATAACAATGCCCCTGTCGTACTCTCCCGAGGCTACTGCCTTTGCTGCACGATAACCGTAAACACCGTAGTTGCAACTCTCGGATGTATGAGTTCCTATGTCTACACACTCATGACCAAGCTCGGTAACCAGCTGCATAATTTCCTTTTTTAATGCGGGACCTGCATGGTCACTCGCCAACACAATTTTCATGGCTCTCCTTATTAATACAATATATTCTTTTCAATATAATCTGCAACACCGTCCTCCATGTTCGACAGTGTAACGGCATCGCATACCGCCTTGATGTTCTCGTTAGCATTTTCCATGGCAACCGATGTTCCTGCCGCATTTAGCATGGGTAGGTCATTATAACCATCGCCAAAGGCTAAACTATCCGCTATGTTTAGGCCATAATAATCGCATAGTTTTGCCAGTGCAACACCCTTAGATACGTCATGGTTAACAAACTCTAAAAGGCATGGGCCGGATGTTGTAACATTCATTCTTGTGCTAAAACGTTCCGACATCTCTATTCTCCACCTCTCGGTGGTCTCGGGGTCGGGCCCTATCCACAAAATCTTGCGAAGTGCAAGGGAGGAGAGGTTAACATCCTCTTTAAAAACAAAATTCGCCTTAGACATGTCTTGGTAGTCACGAGTAGTGGCATTGTTGCTTGATAATATAAGGCGGTTACTTTCCCATGCAACCGAAGCATCACACATCTCGTGTCCTAGATAAAACGCCTCGTTAGCGCATTCGCTATCCAAAACATTTTCATATATCGGTTTTTCTCCCACCGATGTTATAACCTCGGCTCCGTTAAAGGTTATTATAGGAAGGTCGAACCCTATTCTCTTAACAAATGGAATCATGCCTATAGGGGGACGACCGGAGCATAAACAAAACTTAACCCCTTGCTCGTTTAATCTGTTAAGGGTAGCTACCGTTCTATCGGTTATCCCCCTTTTGTCGGTAAGTAATGTGCCGTCCATATCGGTGGCAACCAGTGTTATTCCCATCGTTAATATTCCTTTCAAAGATACCGTTAAATTATACCCCTGTGTTATTTTTTTGTCAAGAGAAACAATGTGTTTGCGTTCTGGACATTGTATTTATTTTAGTTTTTTTGCGATAAATTATTTCGTGAAAAAATTGTGAAAAAAAGTCGAAACGGATATTGCAAAAACTGGAAAATCATGTTAATATATTTAGATAATAAGTTTATCGGATAACGTTTATTATGTTTATAAGAGTTTATAGCGAAAACCGTATTATTGAAGCCGAGCTAAACGATAAGCAACAGATAACCATAGGAAACAGCCCAAACGATACAATATCAATTGATACAAACATTCTGAAAAACTCCCACATACGGGTTAGTTTTTCTGATGGTGTTGCGTCGTTTTTTTCACTAACCCCTGTGCTTTTTGAGTCACAGAGCGTAACCGAAGGTCGGCTAACCCCCGCGCGTTCGGTTTTGGTTGATAAAAAAAACAGGATTGCCTTTTTAATTTATGAGAGAAACCATAACAACGCCAGTGTTATCAAGGCAAAACCCGGAGGCAACATTTCAATAGGCAGGGCGATAGATAACGATATTCAGCTTAAAGACAGGGCTGTATCTTCAAAACATCTTATACTTAGCAAAACAGGTGATGGATGGAAGGTTAAAAATCTTTCCACAACATCGGGAACATATTTAAACGGTACCCTTGTTAACGAAGCATACGCAAAAACGGATGATTTGCTTGATATAGGCCTATGCAGAATCGTTCTTTCAACAAACGACATAAGCATAATAGCTATTCATCCACCGGTTAATAATCTTTCTCATGCTAAGGATGATAATAATAGTAAGGGCAATGTTAAAACAGAATATCCATACCTGTTTAAACAGTCGCCAAGATTAATCGAAAAGGTAAAATTAACCACCATTGATCTTGAAACTGCGCCAACCATTGGCGGCAAACCTAAAATCAACTGGGTTAGCGTGATTGTTCCCTCGCTAAGCACGGTTCTTATAATGCTGATTTTAGCCGTAGCAATCACAGGCGCATTAGGTATGCTGTTCTTTAGTGCCCCTATGGCGATTATCGGTGTTGGAATGGCGATTTATAATTACCGTCATCAGTGTAAAGAATATAAAAAAAATGAAGAGTTGCGCCTTCAAAAATATGAAGAATACCTTTTAACTAAAGAAAAAGAGGTTGAAGAGCATCATAAAGATCAGTATAGAATTTTAAACCAGGTTCACCCCTCTACCACGCAGTGCCTACCCATAGTTACCGGTCCTACACGAAGGCTATGGGAGCGTCGTGTTTACGATGATGATTTTTTAGATTTAAGAGTTGGAACCGGCGAACTTGAGAGCTGTGTTGAATTTAAGGTTCCAAAAAAACAGCTAACCTTGTTGGAGGATGAGCTCTCAAACGAGGCGCAAAATCTTGCAGATAAATATGAAAAGGTGAAAAACTGTCCTATAAAATATAGCGCCCGAAAATTTAAAACCTGCGGTATAACCGGGCGAAGAGAGGATGCAGTAAGCCTTGCTAAAAACATGATAGTTCAGGCCGCCACCCACCACTGTTACAATGATTTGAAGATAGTTCTTATCTTCAACAACGAAGAGGCGGATAAATGGCTTTTTGCCAGATGGTTACCACATATTTTCGATGAATCTCGCAGCATCAGATATATAGTTAATAATTCCAGCTCAGCAAAAAGAACGCTTAGCCTTCTTGAACACGAGATAGATAGTAACTCTGTTGGAGGCACATCCGGTGAAGGACCATCGCACTATCTTTTTATCGTTGCGGATAAATCGCTTGTACAAGCTCATACCATCTATAGCAAGTTGGTAATGCCTCATCCTTCGGCTTGTATCTCATCGATTTTTTTATTCAACGAGCTAAATAACCTTCCTAAAGAATGTGAGATTGTTATTGAATTAAAGGGACTTTGCGGCGTTTTATACAACAGCTTTCAGGCAGAGGTTAGGATTGATTTTACTGCCGATTCGGTATCGTTAGATTGTTACGAAAAATTTGCCCGAGCCATGGCACCGCTTAGGGTTGAACCAAAACAGGGTAACCAGGCATTGCCAACTGCGGTTACCTTTTTAGAGGCATATAAAACCCAGCGAGCAAAGGATCTGGATATTGAAAATAGATGGGGTAGATATCAACCCGAAAAGTCTATGTCGGTTCCCATCGGGGCTCGTGCTAACGGCGAAGCGTTTTATTTTGATATTCATGAAAAACAATTCGGTCCCCATGGCCTTGTTGCCGGAATGACCGGTTCGGGTAAATCTGAGATGGTTCAATCGTTTATCCTCTCCATGGCTCTTCACTTCTCGCCGCAGGATGTCTCCTTTGTTTTAATCGACTTTAAGGGAACGGGACTTATTCTCCCCTTTAAAAACCTTCCACACATTGCCGGAACAATATCCGATCTTGATATTAGTATAACAAGAAACCTGTTTGCACTAGAAAACGAACTTAGCCGAAGAAAATCGCTGTTTGATTCTCATGGTGTTAGCAATATCTCCGGCTATCTTAAACTCTATAGGCAGGGAAAAGCGGTCGAACCGCTCTCCTATATGTTTATAGTTATCGATGAGTTTGCCGAGTTTAAAATTCAATATCCCGAATTTATGTCGGTGGTAAACAGCGTATTTGCTACCGGACGAACACTGGGAGTGCATATAATACTTCTTACCCAAAAGCCGGCAAACGTTGTTGACGATAAGATGCATGCCAACACAAGATTCAAATGGTGTTTAAAGGTTGCAAGCTCGGCAGACAGCAAGGAGATGCTAAAACATCCCGATGCCGCCTGGATAAAAAACCCAGGGCGAGCCTTTGTTCAGGTTGGTGAGGACGAGCTTTTCGAAGAAATTCAAAGCTACTACAGCGGTGCACCCTATCACCCACACAAGGATTCATCTATTCAGCTATACGATAAGATTGCCGCTATCGATCTTTACGCTAACAGAACGGTTTACGGCACCGAAAAAACCACCGGCTATCGCTCGGAAGAAAACGAAATTGATGCAATAGTTAACTATATAGATAGCTATGCAAGAGCAAACGATATTAAAAGAGCCAGAAATGTTTGGACAAAGAAACTTCCCGACGTTATAGAGCTATCTGAGCTGCTACATATTGCTTTTGACGGTGAACATTGGAGTGATAACGAGAATAGGTTTAGTCCCGTTGTTGGCCTTATTGATGACCCTCAAACTCAATCACAATATCCGCTACAGCTTGATTTTTTACAGGATGGCCACCTCTCGGTATACGGATCACCAACAACAGGAAAAACCACATTTTTGCACACTGCAATCATGTCTACAGTGTTGAGCTACAAGCCATGTGAGGTTAATATCTACTGCCTCGACTTTGCCGGTGGAAGCCTAAACTTATTTCGAGATTTCCCACATGTTGGCGCGGTTGTTAGGGATACCGAGGCTGATAAATTTAACAAGCTGTTAAAGATGCTATCTGATGAGTTCACCCTTAGAAGGGATAAAATTTCAAGCTCGGGCTTAATTAATATACAGGCCTACCGTGAGGTTACCTGTGAAGAGATGCCTTACATTTTAATAGCTATAGACAATTTCTCGCAGATACCGGTTATCTTCCCAAACTCCGATCAATTTTTCCAAAACGTTTCGTTGCAGGGCGCTTCATATGGAATATATCTGCTTATGACGGGCGGCTCTCAAAATGCGATTAGCTTTAGGGTAGCGCAGAATGTTAAAAGCACCATAGCATTACAGATGGCAGATAAAAACGACTACTCTGCTATAGTGGGAAACACTAAGGGGCTTGTGCCTGAAAACGTTCGTGGCAGAGGATTGGTTAAGGGGGAAACGCCGCTTGAGTTTCAAACAGCTATTCCCAGCAGCGGTAGCGATAGCGAACGTTCGGCAGGCATACTAAACATGGCAAAATTAATGAGAGAAAAATGGAATGGCCCTGTTGCGGCTGCACTGCCGATAATGCCGGATAGCATCAGCAGTAGTGATTATCCAAACTATGGTGTTTTATTGGGGCTTGAAACCGAGAAGATTTCGCCGGTTTACTACGATACCGTGGATGCATTTTCTATTCTTGTTTCCTCGGTGAACACAGCCGAGGGTGCTGAACTGTTAGGTCGCCTGGCACTGCAGTTTGCAGATAGAACCAACAATGTTAAAACGGCTTGCTTTTGCAAGCACTCCCCTGCCTTTAAACGTGCTGAGACTATTCTATCGCAGGGCAGCTTAATCGATAGCTATCTCGATTCACTTATGCCGATACTTCAGGCGCGAAAGGAACAGCTTGATGGCAATGGCAACAACAACGGTGATGGTTTTCCTCCCATACTAATAGTAATAGAGGATTTAGAGTGGGTGTATTCCGTCGTTAACGATAGGTCGATACAGCGAATTTCCAGCATATTACAGCTTGGCGAGGGGCTGGACATCTATCTGTTTATAAATAATTCGGCAAGTAACATAACCAAAATTTACCATCAGGGCGACCCAATAACCACGCGTTGCATTCAAAGCTCAATATTACTGCTACTTGGTGGATTGATTAAAACACATGAAATTTTAGCTATAGATGTAGAGTTTACTAAAAAGGAAACCTTGCTAGACAAAGGTTTTGCCTACTATATTTTTAACAACAAGAATTTAATGTTAAAGGCTATAGATGATTAAGGAAGGACGGTTAATATGCAGCTACCACATTCGGCAATACTTACCGTTGTTTGCAGTGAAAAAAACTTTATCAATGATATGGAGCTTCCTACCCTTATCGAAATTAACGAGCTGGAAATTTTGCTTTTGGAATCGTTAAAGATGTTAAACTCTAACCTATTTTACAAGGTTTCGGCGATAGGGATAGAGTATAACCGCCAACTTCTAAGCAGTAATCAGACGTTAGCCTCGGTATCTGCATTCGACGGTTCTACCATAAAAATTATCATAAAACAGCAGCAATGATAATATCAATAAGTTGATTCTTGCTCACTGGGAGTTAAGATATAAAGAATTTTTGGAGGTATTAAAATGGCAATAATTCAGGTAACACCGGAACTGTTAACATCCAAGGCTACAGAGGTTCGTTCACTTAAAACTCAGCACGATGAAACCATGGTAAAGCTACGCTCGTTGGTGCTTTCACTAAACGAAAACTGGAAGGGTGAGGCTCAGGATGCCTTTGTGGCAAAGTTTGAGAGCATGCAAAGTAGCTTCACAAACTTTTCTAACATGTTAGAAGGCTATGCAAAGCTAATGGACACAGCTTCGCGTGAACTACAGGCAACCGACCAAACCTTAAAATCAACTATGTCCAGCTCGTTTAACTAAGAGGAAAACAGACTGTTTTGCAGGGCGAGTTCCGCTTTGTCCTGCAAAACAAAATAAAAAATGAATACGGAGGAAGATATGGTACACAGCTTAAGCATAGGTGAGCTTTGCGCCGGCATAGCCGTGCTCGGTGTAAAAAAAATAATAGCATTACCCAATATCTTTGAAAATAAAACCGAGAGGATGCTAAGTGATTTCTATAGCAAGGCGTTAGACGGTTTAAAGAATAAAGGCATACTCATTGATAACTTCGTAACCGGAGTAACCATGGACAAGGAATGGGCACGGCTTATTGCAGTCTGCGGATACTGCGAGTCGGTGTTGGTGGCAAGGTTAGACGAGGGAGAAAACTACACTGCATGCTACGTGTTTAGATTAAAGAACGAGTGGGTTTGCGTAGCTGCTGAAAACGAAGAATATACATTAAACTCGATATCGTCAGATGAGGTATCAGCTTGTTTTATAGATTTTTTTAAAACAGCTAACATGCCCGAAACAGATAGTTTTAAGATATCTATAAACACCAACATTATAGATAAATTTGAAAATGATAAAACAACTAATCTGTTTGGTGAAACAGATTGTAGCGAAAAAACAAAACATCTTGTAGAAAAGGTTATCTGCAACAAGGCAAAAAAATACACACTTACCTATTTAATGGTAGAAAGAGCAGCCGGGGTAGGTAGCGAGCAGATAAAGCAACAAGATGTTGTGGCATTTGCAATGGTTGAGGATACCTTAATGAGAATCAGCTTTGAATATGACATAAATCGAGGGGAAGAAATGATTTTTACCGGCCTTTGCAGCTCTGATTTATTAAAGATAATTGCTAAAGAAACAAAAATGATAACCGAAGGAAGGGAAAGGGTAGATGATTAATCTAATCAGGCTTGACTACGATGGCGTAATGAAACGCGCGGCAGACCTTGATAGGATTGCCGACGGTAGCTGTGCCGAGCTTATAAGCAAAACTAAAGCCGCCATGGTAAATATGGAAGCTGCCTGGCAGGGAAACAGCGGAACCGAAATGCAGGGCGTTTTAAGCCGAAGGTTAAACAAGCTTACCGCAACCCAGTCACAGCTGCACTCCCTCGCCTCTATGATGAGAAGTAGCGCAGAAAAGCTAAAAACGGTAGACGATAAGCTGGCTAAAATGTTTTTTTAGGTGATTATAGTTTTTGTTTAAGAAAGGATTGGTTTTAAGATGCCAAAGCTAGTTATAACCCCAGCCGAGCTAAGAGAAAAGGCCTCCGAGATGGATAGGTTAAGAGAAACACATCTACAGCTTATGAAACAGCTAAGAATTATAGTCTATGGTCTGCAGGATAGCTGGAAGGGTGAAGCCCAAACAGCCTTTGTTGAAAAATTTAACTCCATGAGTAACCGATTTACCACCATGGAAACCTCACTGCACAGATATGCCGAGGTAGCACGCGAGGCGGCGGCAAAATCAGAACAGGCAGACAGCGAACTGCTTTCGAGGGTAAGGGGCATAGATTAGCCAAAGCCTTGAAATCCGAACACGCCTTACATGTGCAATTTTTGCACCGGGCAATCGTTATCCTCATTATCGTCTGCCTCGCCCGATACAAAAATTGCGGGTGTAAGGTTCGCAGAATTTTTTATAAAGCAAAATGATTTGTGCCAAGGCAGTGTGCCGAAGTAATGCTTTCGCCTTACGAGGTGAACTAACAAAGGCACAGGACGTTTTGTTAAATAAAAAACGGTTCGGATTACAATGTTTTGGCTAAGAAAAAAGTGCAAACAGGATATTAGTGTTTTTCCCGTCTATGGGATAACCCGTAAAAACAAATAGAAGGAATAGTTGATAGTATGGCTAACTTAATAAAATGGGATTCCGAGGCCCTGGCAGAGGTAAGCGGTGAGATAGCCCGTATCGAGAACGATTATGATTCTATGGCCGCAGAGATTCGGGGGGTTTTAAACGGACTTGATTGGAAGGTTTCGGTTTCAAGCACGGTAGATGATAAGGTTAGGGCGCTAAGCGGCGAGATTTTAGATGAATCTAATAAGATTACGGCGCTTCGCTCGCTCGTCTCAACGGCATGCTCAAAGGTTTCAACCACAACAAAAACTCTTACCGATATCCTGCCGATAGAACAAATTTCGCAAAACACTAACATAGCAACCCCTACATCGATATATGATAAGTCACCCATTAAAGCAATGCTCGACTGGCTTAGATCAAAAGCAATTATTCCCATTGCTCCGGTAATAATTCCACCGCAGATATTGCCGTCTATAGATGCTCTTTTTGATAGCATAAGTGATGTGATAAGGCCAATAATCGAGGATATTAACCAACCAATACAGGATATGCAAAACCTTGGGGTGGTATCATCATATACATATGGGGAAGGGGATATTTGGCATGTTGTTGCCTATTCTAAGGATAAAAATTACAGTGCGGATGACTGGACGCTAGATGGTGCATCTGCCCCGGTAAATTCAAGTGCTGGCTGTGCAATAGCATCTATTGCAACAGCAGTCTCTTCGTTGGGTGTGCACCTCACCCCGGCAGACCTTGTTTCTACGATTGGCAAAGGTGATGTTGTAATCAACCACTATAACATAGAAGGACTTAATTATTCTGGTTACGGTGTGAACTCGATACTCTCACAGCAACCGGGATTGTCGCAACAAGATGCCTTTGTAGCAGAGATAGACAGTATGTTAGAAAAATATATAAGCGACCCGGATAAATACGCTCCACCGATAATGGCAACTAAAGGAAGTAGCTCCCACTATGTTACCATAACCGGAAAAAACCCTGATGGCTCGTATAATGTGTTAGATTCTAGTGGTTATTATATTACCGGCTATACTCCCGGTGAAGGGTACGACCTCACAGGGAAAGGAAAAGATTTAAATCCATCCTGGGGTTCAAAAATAACATCGATATACCAATACAGCAAATAACGAACAATTAACAAATAAAGGGAAAATATGGCGGAATATGGTTTAGGAGCTAACGTTTTCGGGCAGTGGCAGATAACTAAAAAGATAGGCGAGGGCAGCTTCGGCAAGGTTTACGAAATTAGGAGAGAGGATTTCGGTCAGCTTTACCGCGCCGCCCTTAAGGTTATAACCGTGCCCCAGAGCAGGGCAGAGCTTTTAGAAAAGGGGATGGATAACGCCACCGCCGAAAGGTATTATTATACTGTGGTGGAGGATATAGTTCGTGAATTCGCCCTAATGTCTCGCCTAAAAGGATCTGCAAACATTGTTGCCTACGAAGACCATAACATAATAAAACACGAAAACGATGTAGGCTTTGATATACTGATAAAGATGGAGCTTTTAAAGCCGATACAGGAATATTCCTACGAAAATCCGCTAAAACGAAGGGACGTTATACGGCTTGGCATAGACCTATGTAATGCGTTAGAGCTTTGCCAGCGCTTTAATATAATTCATCGTGATATAAAACCTGATAATATATTTATCTCCGAGCTTGGCAACTTTAAGCTGGGCGATTTCGGCATAGCTCGAACGGTAGAAAAAACCATGTCCGGCCTATCCAAAAAGGGTACCTACAACTATATGGCTCCGGAGGTATATAAAGGCGATGCCTACGGGCACAGCGTGGATATATATTCTCTCGGAATAGTTATGTATCGCCTTTTAAACAAAAACCGCCTGCCGTTTCTTCCCCCTACCCCCGAACCGATAACCTTTTCGGACGAGGAGAGGGCAAAGGCGCTGAGAATGAGCGGCGAGGTTTTTCCAAAACCGGTGGATGCAACCGGCAGACTTTTTGAAATAATAACCAAGGCAACCGCCTATAAATCTACCGACAGATATTCCTCCCCAATACATATGAGGGAGGAGCTACAGGCCATTTTATACAGCGAAAAGGATTCCGACATTATCTATCCGAACGGGGATGAAATAAGGCTAAGCGAAAACATCTATGCCACAAATAACACATCCGAAAACCCACAATCGAAATCTCCCGATGAAAATTCGAAAAACAACCTAGACCCGGAGGCAACAATATCAGTACACGAACAGCAACCACAGAAACAACAAAACTCAAAGGCAACCGTATCGGTTTTTGAGCAACCGGGAGCGGGCGATAACAAAGCATCAAGAACGGTTTGTGCGTTTGAACTGAAGACTACAACTTCACCGGAAAAAACACCACCTGTTTCCCCACAGCCTTATCCTATTAATAAAAATAACCGCGAACCGTTAAATAATACGGTGGTTGTTAAAGATAAAAGAAAAAGTAAAGTTCCGATATTTATCCTTGCAGGCGTATTGGTGCTGATAGTTGCTGTGTCTGTTATATACAGCTTATCTTCAAGTGAGCCAATCGAAACCACAACAAGCGATGGTATAACCTTTAACAGTGCAGTTCTTGAGGATGAGATTCGAGAGATAATAAATAAACCTGTAGGTGATATTCTACAAAGTGACCTAGATTCCATAACCGAGCTTGACCTCTCGGATAAAGGATTAATCGATTTTCCCGATATATATAAGCTTAACAACCTAACCACGCTAAACCTGAGCAACAACGAGATAGCAGAACTATCATATGCCGCTCTTTTAATTGCCTCAGAAGATTGGACGGCAGAAAATTTAACCGAGATTGATATTAGCAACAACAAGATATCCGATCTAACAATTTTTTCCTATATGCCGGCGTTAACGACCCTAAACATAACCGGCAACAAGGTGAGCGACCTAACTCCGATTGCAGACATGACGGGGCTTATAACCCTTAAGGCAGGCTCAAACATGATAACCGATCTAACCCCGATAGCAGGGTTAATCGGTCTGCGCGAGCTTGATTTATCTAACGCATCTAACGCATATATATCCTCACTTTCCTACCCGGGTGGATTAGCAGAGTTTATAAAGCTGTTAATGATAGTTGGCGATACGCCGATATCGTTAACCTATGAATCCTTAGAGGGAACACTGTTAACCGAAGCTCAACGTCAGCAGTTAGAAAAGATACATTTAATGCTTTTAGGAATAGGTGATGTTAACAGTATTAACGACCTAATCCCACTTGCGGGAATGAAGAATTTAACCGTATTAAATCTTTCCGGAAACGTGATAAAAGGCGGTTTAGCCCCTATTTCAAACCTAACAATGCTCGAAGAATTAATACTCGGCAGAAGTGGTGTTATTGATATAACCCCTATTGCCAACCTAAGCAACCTAAAAAGCTTAGATATCTCACAATCAGGCGTAACCGATTTAACGGCGATAGAGAATTTAACCCAGATAACCTCGCTGGATATATCGTATAACGGGATAGAAAATATAGCCCCTGTTTCAGGATTTAGCAACCTGGTTGAACTAAATATCAGCGGAATACCAGTAAGCGATCTATCTCCTATTGCAGGAATGGCACAGCTAACGGCATTGTCCGTTTCAAACTCCGGCATTACCGATCTAGGCGTTTTATCCGCTATGTCACAGCTAAAAGCTTTAGATATATCGCACAATCAAATCGGTGACTATAATCCACTTTCGGCATTAACAAGCCTAACAACGTTAAAAATGTCGGGAACAACCGAGAACCTAACACCGATAGCCTCGCTAACAGGGTTAACAGCGTTGGAAGTTGGCTATATCACAGAGCTGGATTTAACCCCAATAGCAGGACTTACAGAATTAACCATATTGAATATTGAAAACAGTAGCACGACCAACCTAGCCCCGATATCCGCCTTAACAGAGCTAATATATTTGAATATTGCCGGCAATGAGTTAACCGATTTAATTCCGTTAATCGAGCTTAAAGAACTTAGATTTTTAAATGCTACAAACAACAGCATAAACGGTTTAACCCCACTGGTAGGCTTAACCGAGCTGTTATATTTAAACGTTAGCATAAACGAAATTAGCGACCTTAGTCCATTATCAGGCATAACCAAGCTAAACGAACTGCATGTTGCAGATAACAAGATAAGCAACCTCTATCCGCTGGAATCATTAACCGAGCTAACCTTTTTGGATATAGGCGACAATCAAATTGTTGACCTAAAACCAATTAAAACAATGGAAAAATTAGAGATGCTTGGCGCTTATAACAATGAAATTAGCGACCTAACCCCACTGGATAGCCTTAGAGGGATGAAAATGTTGGATGTAAAAAATAACCAGATAATCGACATCGAGCCACTTAGCTTAATGACCGATCTTAAAATATTAGATATTAGCAACAACCAAATCACAAACCTTTATGCAACAGATCTTATGAGGTTGTTAGAAATACTGTATATAGATAACAACAGAATAACCGATATATCCATCCTTTCAGATCTTCCCAATCTAGACACAGTTTCGCTTGGCGAAAACAACATAATCGATTATTCTCCGGTAGATCATGTTGACTATGTATCCGGCAGACCTTAAAAACACTCACCTTTCAATAACACCCAAAAAAAGGAAAATTATGAAAAAATTAACATTGATACTATTAATCATAACCCTGCTACTATCCGGATGCATGAAAACAGCTGCCGAGCGGTATGAGGAACAGCTGGATTTAGGGATTCGCTATCTTAGCGAGGGGAACTACGAGCAGGCTTCGGTTGCCTTTAACGAGGCTATCGAGATTGATCCTAAAATTGTTGATGCCTATGTTCAGCTAGCCGATGCCTACATAGAATCCGACCTGCCGGAGCTTGCCACCCTAACCCTGCTAAGCGGCACCCAGTCGGCGGTAGACGGTGAGGGTAACAGCCCAAAATCAGACCTCTACTCAAACCTCGCCGACCTATACATAACACAACAGGAACCCGAAAAAGCCGCCGAGACGGTTTATGAAGGCTTCTTAGAAACCGGAGACAGTGCGCTTGAAGATAAGAAAAATGATCTGCTCGAATATCAAACAACCGAGAGCATGCAAAGCTTAATAGAGAAAGGTGTGTATTCACAGGAGGATATGCCTTCGTTGATTAACGCGGACTACCTTAAGATGTTGCATGATGGCAACGGCACAATTAAAGAGTATTTTAACGGCAAGGATGTGACCTTTAGATGTGGTGCAGATATGCATGAAACAGGGCTTGTGTATATGTCATATTTTTACAATCCCTACTATGGTAACGATGAGTATACTAAAAACAACTACCTATCCTTCACCTTTGCGGATAAAGGCTGGGAGGATTGGGATGTTTTAATTCAAAGCGGAGTTATGGGTGATGCTACAAGCGACTATAACGGTTTTCCGGATGATTGGCAAATTTTGGGTGTTAGCTGTACTACCGATACCGGTTTTAAGGACGTGTTTCCCAATATGCCGGATGAGCTTGCCGAGGGCAACAAGATAGAAAATTTAAACAGCTATCTTGGAATAACCGCACAGGAGGAATTTACGCCAGGTGTCCAATATGAGGGTCACAGCTCATTCGACCACTATTCCTACAGCTATACGGTGGATGGATATGATATAACAGTGGGGTACAGCGAGATTTACGGTTTTACCAAGCCGTCAATCCATATAGCTGAACATGTAGGCTAGTTATCTACACTTAAAAAACACCATGAGGATTAAAAATGGGGTTACCGAATTTTTTAAAAAAAATAAAGCTCTTTAACGCCACTAATCAAAACACAGGGTTCGTTTCGGTGTGTGGTTGTAATACCGGTAGGGTTAGGCGGAACAATCAGGATAACTTCTATTTTAACGGTATAATTTTGCCTGCCGATAATCAAGCTTTAAACGAGGTTCTAACGGCCGTTGTTGAAAAAAAACAAGGCCTTACCGTTGGGGTTTTCGATGGGATGGGCGGCGAAAAAAATGGCGAGCATGCCGCATATATTGCAGCTTTAAAGCTAAAAGAACTTGCATTAAACTCAAGACCTGATCTAAATGCAGTCTGCATTGATGCAAACAGGGAAATATGTAACCAAGCGGACTCATTAGGGGGGCAACGAATGGGCTGTACCGCTGCAATGCTCTACCTTGTAGATAACGATATAGAACTTTGCAACATAGGCGATAGCAGGATTTTTCTTCTTCGTGGTAGCGAGCTAAAACAGCTATCGGTAGACCATACCGACTCATATTTTGTAAATCAAGCAGGCAGTAAAAGAAAACCGGCACTTACCCAACATCTTGGCATCTGGCCGGATGAGATGTTGATAGAGCCATATTTATTAAAGGCCGAAACCCAAATCGACGACCTGTACATTATTTGTAGCGATGGCATCACCGATATGATTAGCAACACGAAAATTGTAGAAATTCTAAAAAGCAGCAACAATCTTAAGGCAGCCGCTGAAAATCTAATAAGTACAGCACTTGAAAATGGCGGGAGGGACAATATTACGGTTATCTTAACGCAGGTATGCTAAAACATTTTTGGAGAAAAACATGACACAGATCTTAACCGCAAAGGAGTTTTATATCGGCATGGCAATGATGGGCGCAAAAAAGATACATTGCGTGCCAAATATTTTAGAAGATATTTCTGCCGAAAAACAAACTTTAGAGATTGTTAAAATTCGAGATAGTTTAAGGCAGAAAAGAGTTTTGCAATGTAGCTTTACCCAGCGCGAAACCCTTGCCGAACAGTGGCAGGATATTTTTGGAATCTGTGCCTTTTGTGATAGACATCTGCATTATCAGTCAACCCGAAATGGCAAAACAACTACATATGTTGTTTACTGTTTAAAGGATAAAAAGGTTCAACTGTTTATCGATGATAACGGTGAATATAACCTTAAAATACTTGAAGCAGAAGAGCGATTAATTCTGCAAGAGGAGCAAATATCCAAAAACAGCAATGTTAAACCGCTTTGTATAGACACAGCTGTGTTAGAAAAATACAAAAAAAATAGGGATGATGCATATCTTAGCCTTATCAACTGCAACGAGGATGAGCGAAAACTCTTAAAAGGATTTTTAGATGAAACGGCAGAGCTTATCACGGTTAACATGACCTATGTAACCCCTCAGCACCCCGCAATGCAGTTCACGGTGCTAAGGCATAACGGAATAGCAGCCAGGCTTAATGTTGAGTATACATTAACGCAGGAACAGCTAATAGTAACTCCGTTTTCAGAAGGTGAGTTACAGAATTATATGGATTTCGAGATAGGAAGCTTTGTTAGTTAGGAGAATTTATATGCCGAATAGTATTTTGTGGGATAGCGATAAGCTGTCGTCGGTAGCGGCAGAGATAGCCGGTATCGAGAGCGGCTATGATCAGATGGCAGGCGAAATTCGAGGTGTACTCGACGGGCTGGACTGGAAGGTTGCCATCTCAAGCTCGGTAGACGAGGAGGTTAAAGCGCTTAGCAACGAGGTAAAAAAGGAGGCAGACACTCTGTTTTCTCTGCGTTCCGTTGTGGGGCAGGCAAGCGGCAAGGTAACCGATACAACAACGACCATTAAGAAAAGTGCACAAGCAGTTGATGGCTCGGATCTCGATACCATAGGAAACTCAGTTCCGTTTACCCTTTTCCCATCTACAGGTATATCATTTACAAGCCTACTAAAACCCTTCACAACGGCGCTAACCGTTGCAGATTGGGTTGGCGATAAAGTGGGCGATGTTATCGAAGGCACGAAGGATTGGTTTACCAATCTGTTTAAAGGTGACGAGGTACACACATCAACCGTAACAAACCAACTGCTAGAGATGGACTCTAACCCTCGATATATAACTAAAGATGAGCTAATGGAAAACTCTCACGTTACGGTATCGCAGGACCCAGATGCAGGAGCAGATATACTGCATATTAAGCAGGATAACAGCGCAAAATGGGGAGGTTATTCATCAAGCTCGGGCTGTGCGGTAGCCTCGGTAGCAATCGCACTATCATCGCTCGGCATCCATAAAGACCCGATAGACATAATTAATTCAAACGGAGGAAGTGTCTACACATATTGGGGAAGGGTGGATAGTGCAAATTTGAATGTGAAGATAACGGGTTCAAGCGGAGCAAACGTTGCAAGTCTAGACGAGGCATTGTATAACTACGTAAGCCAGCCTGACGTCTATGCACCACCGATTATTGGGTCTTCTGCACCAAGCCAACACTACATCACGGTTATTGGTAAAAATGCAGACGGTAGCTACAATGTTGTGGATTCGGGATATAACATAACAAGATATGTTCGGGCAACCGAAGGATACGGACGTAGCAACGGCACCGTAACCGCAAACCTAACCCAGATAGTTCAGTATTCAAAAAAATAGAAGCTCAAAAATAACATTAACTAAATTTAACGGCAAAAAGTATTGACAATGCACAAAATTGATGTTATAATAATTAAACGCTAAAGAAATTAAACAGCGTTTAAATAACGCGGGGTGGAGCAGTTCGGTAGCTCGTCGGGCTCATAACCCGAAGGTCGTCGGTTCAAATCCGGCCCCCGCAACCACCTACAAACCCTTGTAAACACTACGTTTACAAGGGTTTTAACTTTTGTGTTTTTTTTGCAATTTTTAGGCTTTGACGACAACGCTGACGACAATAACGATGTCAGGGGATGGATTTTATTGGGATTAGTGGAATTTTTGAGGTTGGATTGAATTTATTTTTTACGACAATTGAGGGGAATTTTAAGAGAAGAAGAGTAGGGGTAATAACAGCAGAATCTTGGTGTGTATTTAACTTGAGATTCAAAATAAATATGGGGATTACTTGGAAGACGGTAACTATAGCATTATATAATGCTATAGTTACTGTAGAATTCTTGACAAACAGATAAGAATTCTGATATAATAGTATGTAAGTATACAGACATACATACTAAACGGCAAAGGAGGAGTTTGATGTCACCTGATAAAAGATATAGCGAGCTTTTATCTGATGCAATAGGACAATGTAAAGAAATAAAAACAAAAACTGATTTTTACACAGCTTTAGGCATTAAAAAAGCTTATTTTTATGACATCATTAAAGGTAGGGTTAATCCTCCACCAAGAGAAAAGCAACTGGAGATAATAAGAATTTTGCAACCTGAAAAAGATATGTGTATAGCACTTTTTGAATCAGCCGCACATGAAAGAAATGAATTATCAGCAGATTTATATTTGTTTATTGATGATGATAAAAAATCCAACCTACGAAAAAATGATGATTACACAAAATTTATAGATAAAATTAAAAGAGGAGAGATTGAAAATGTCAGATAATATTAGAGGTCAAGAACGAACTGAATTACATAATACAATATGGAAATTAGCGAACGAACTACGAGGTAGTGTTGATGGTTGGGACTTTAAACAATATGTTTTAGGATTTCTGTTTTATAGATATATATCTGAAAATATAACGAGCTACCTTAATGCAGGTGAAAAAGAAGCAGGAAATAAAGGTTTTGACTATGCTAAATTATCATCAGAGGAAGCCGAAACAATACGAGAAGAAATGGTTAATGTTAAAGGTTTCTTTATTCTGCCAGAAGATTTATTTG
>CAYJBH010000043.1:0-22223 GCA_964368625.1 uncultured Oscillospiraceae bacterium | reverse complement strand
CAGGCGATGTTGGCACAGGCAAATACACAGCCACAATCGGTTCTTCAGCTCCTACAATAAGGCAAGCTAATTGACTAAATCCTTTTTTCGGTCTTTGATGTCATGACCGAGGGGCGTTGAAAGGGTTATCATGCCGGTTGCTCGGCGGGTTACGGGGTTGCAAGTTACTTAACAGGTGGCCCCGTCGCCCTAAAAATGAATACATTTTTCCGAGGCCGGCTAAACGGAGCGTACTAACGCCCTGCTAAGGACGGCAGGGCGTGTTAATTTTTAAGGAGAAATGTATGGTTATTCAACACAACATTATGGCGCTGAACTCAAACCGCCAACTGGGAATAAATAACAGCATGGTTGCAAAAAACCTCGAGAAGTTATCTTCCGGTTACCAAATTAACCGCGCAGGTGACGACGCTGCAGGTCTTGCAATTTCAGAGAAGATGAGAGCCCAGATTAAAGGTCTTGAAGTTGCCCAGACAAACGCACAGGACGGCGTTTCTTTAATCCAGACAGCTGAGGGTGCATTAACTGAAGTTCACAGCATGTTAAACCGTATGGTTGAGCTTGCAACAAAATCTGCTAACGGCACATACGACGATGCAGACCGTGGACAGCTTGACAAGGAAATTCAAACCTTGACTGCTGAAATCGATCGTATCGCAGAGTTCACTAACTTCAACGGAACTACACTTCTATCTGTTAGTGCTACAGATGTAGGCGGTGGCAAAATTACACTTCAGATCGGTGATACAGCAGCACAGGCAATTGGTGTACAGATGACCTCGATGGGTACCGTATCACTCGGAATTGATAAGCTTGATATCAGCACACTAACAGGTGCACAGGCTGCAATCGAGACAATCAACACCGCTATCGACAAGGTATCTTCACAGCGTGCTGTTCTTGGTGCAGCACAGAACCGTCTTGAGCACACAATCAACAATCTTGGCGTAACTACCGAGAACTTAACAGCGGCTGAGAGCCGTATCCGTGACACCGACATGGCCGAAGAGATGATGTCCTACACCAAGAACACAGTTCTTGTACAGGCAGCTCAGGCGATGTTGGCACAGGCAAATACACAGCCACAATCGGTTCTTCAGCTCCTACGTTAAAGTAGTGGAGAATCATTACAACGAACAAAACCCCTTCCGTTCAAACGGAAGGGGTTGTTTGTGTCATATTTCATTAAAATCAAAAAAGCTATTTTTCTATCATATCCATGTGCGTAAGCCACTGCACTAATTCATCAATAGCATTTCCACGATGGCTTACAGCATCCTTTTCCTTAGCAGACATTTCGGCAAAACTAACACCGTTAACAAGGAAAATAGGATCATATCCAAAACCTTTTTTCCCTGATTTTTTATGCGCAATCTCTCCCTCACATATTCCCTCAAATATATGGCGGCTTTTGTCCTGCGGAACATATAATGCAAGTGAACAGGCGAAATGAGCTTTGCGATTTTCCTCGCCCTTCATGTTCTGTAATAGTTTGGTTATGCAATCTTCTGAAGAGGCTCCCTCGCCGGCATATCTTGCTGAAAAAACACCGGGCTCACCATTTAATGCATCAACGCAAAGTCCACTGTCATCTGCTAAAATATAACAATCCGGTAAAAGCTTTGCAATCTCTAAAGCTTTTAATGCTGCATTTTCGTCGAAGGTTTTTCCTGTTTCCTCAATATCACAGCTAATGCCTTTATCATCCATTGTGAAAACACTAAATCCTAATGGAGATAATATTCTGCTAAATTCAATAAATTTGTTTTTGTTGTTACTCGCTAGTACCATATCTTTCATGTTGGGTTAATCCTTTCTTTATATTAGTCAAATAATGCATCGGTATATTGATAGGCATCAAAAATATTTAGATCATCAATGCCCTCGCCAACCCCTATAAATCTAACAGGAATACCAATCTTATCCTTTATTCCCAGCGCAGCGCCTCCCTTAGGAGTGCCGTCTAACTTTGTTATAACAACGCCGGTTGCAGCGGCAATATCGCAAAATTGCTCTGCCTGAGCAATTGCATTTTGACCTGCAGCACCATCTATAACGAGAAGTGTTTCTAGGCTAGAGTTTGGAGCAGCTTTACCAATAACTCTGCAGATCTTAGCTAGTTCATCCATTAAGTTTTTTTTGTTGTGGAGCCTTCCTGCGGTGTCGCATATAACTATATCGGTACCCTTAGAAGCCGCCGAAGAAACTGCGTCAAATATAACAGCTGCTGAATCTGCTGTGTCACCACCTATAGATATAGGGACGCCGGCCCGATCGGCCCAGATACAAAGCTGTTCCTTCGCTGCAGCACGAAAGGTGTCTCCTGCGGCCAGTAAAACAGATTTACCGCTATCTTTATACAGCTTTGCTAGCTTTGCAATTGTTGTAGTTTTGCCTACCCCGTTAACACCAATAACCAGTATAACTGCCGGAGATCCGGAAAGATTCATTGGCTTTTCTTCGCTTATATCGTCTGCTATTATTTCCTTTAACGCAAACATAGCCTGTGTTCCGGTTTTTAGATTTCCATCCCGAACTCTCACCCGTAACCTTTCAATAAAATCGGCAGATTTAGCCGCTCCGGTATCGGCAAGTATAAGCTGTTCTTCAAGCTGCTCGTACATGTCCTCATCAATTATAGTATGGGATCGAATTTCTTCGCTGTCTATTGCGGCCTCACGTGTGCCACGTAAAGCATTTTTAAGTTTATCAAAAAAACCCATGTTAATAAAATTCCTTTCCACTTGTAATGGGTGTGTATTATTACAGCTGTGTAACAACACTTATATTCCCTGTATCAGTGGAAATAAGTATAACATAAAGAATAATTTATATCAAGTCCCGCCATAATATACACAGTAACAGCTAAATAGCTGTTAAAAAATTAAGTTTAAGACTTTGAATAAATCTTAAAGAAAGAGACATAATATATACATATCCCAATCGGGGATTAAATAGTTTATTGTAGGAGAAAAAAGATGAGTAAGAAGATGGACAAAAAGTCTAACAGTAGTTCACAGAGCAGCCAGAGCTCAGCTAAAAATTCGTCAACAGGTTCTTCGAGTAACAGCGGTAGCTCTAACGGACAAAGCAATTCAAGACAGAGCAATTCAACATCATCAAAAAGCAGCTCTAGCTCTAGTCGTAGCGACTCTAACTGTAAATAAGCACAGTAAAAAAAGCCCCGACCGTTTTAGATGGTCGGGGCTTTTTGTTGATAAATTTATTGTAGGAGCTGAAGAACCGATTGTGGCTGTGTATTTGCCTGTGCCAACATTGCCTGAGCTGCCTGTACAAGAACTGTGTTCTTGGTGTAGGACATCATCTCTTCAGCCATGTCGGTGTCACGGATACGGCTCTCTGCTGCTGTTAGATTCTCGGTGGTAACACCAAGGTTATTGATTGTATGCTCAAGACGGTTCTGAGCGGCACCAAATACTGCACGTTGTGTGGATACTGCATCAATAGCTGTGTTGATTGTTTCGATTGCAGCCTGTGCACCGGTTAATGTGCTAATATCAATATCTTTTACTCCAAGAGTTGTAGCATCCATTGCTGTTAACTGAACACCGATTGCCTGGGCAGCGGTATCACCGATTTGAAGTGTGATTAGTCCAGATTCGCCTCCTGCAATTGAAAGAAGTGGTGTTCCGTTGAAGTTGGTGAACTCTGCAATGCGATCAACCTCTTCAAGTAGTGTCTGGATTTCTTTATCAAGCTGTCCGCGGTCATCATCGTCGTATGTGCCGTTAGCAGCTTTTGTTGCAAGCTCAACCATACGGTTTAACATGCTGTGAACTTCGGTTAATGCACCTTCAGCTGTCTGGATTAAAGAAATACCATCCTGTGCATTTGTTTGGGCAACTTCAAGACCTGTGATCTGAGCTCTCATCTTCTCGGAGATTGCAAGACCGGCGGCATCGTCGGCTGCGCGGTTAATCTGGTAACCGGAAGATAGCTTTTCGAGGTTCTCTGCAACCATGCTGTTGTTGATACCGAGGTTACGATTTGAGTTTAGTGCCATAATGTTGTGTTGAATAACCATACCATTCTCCTTAATCTTTGAACCGAATAAATCCTTTATTCGATTGATTATCTCAGACGCCTCTGTTGCGTCTCTGATAATAACATCGCACTCTTTTTAAAAAACTTTAGACATATTTTATATTTTTTTAAAATTTTGATGTATTTTTATAGTTTGTAATATAACAAAACAACCATAAAATAGCTATATATAACGGTTTGCAAGGGTGTTAACAACAAAAGAAAAATTTTATCTTTTTTAGTTTTATTTAAGGTTTTTACGATAAAATCAGATAAAGATAATGATTTTATGTGCATAAAAATGACATCAGCTTGAACATAATCATTAGCAGTGGTATAATAGAAACGATAAAATGGCATGATATGGAGGAGATTTTGAGATTGTTGTTATGTGAGGATGAGAAGGAGCTTTCAAATGCTCTCGTTAAAATCCTAAAGCATTTTAATTACTCGGTTGATGCAGTTTATGATGGAGAAGAGGCGCTAGATTATATTGAGGCTGAAAATTATGATGCTGTTTTGCTTGATATAATGATGCCAAAACTAGATGGAATAGAGGTTTTAAAAAGGATTCGTGCGAAAGGAAACCTTATACCGATAATTATGCTAACAGCTAAATCTTCTGTAAATGATAAGGTAACTGGTCTTGATCAGGGTGCTAATGATTATATAACAAAACCATTTGATACAAAGGAGTTGTTGGCAAGGATACGAGCGGTTACAAGAAGCAATAGCAGTAGTAGCAGCTCAGTTTTAAGTGCCGGAAACATAACATTAAATCAAAAAACATTTGACTTAACAAGCCCAACAGGGTCGGTTAAGCTTGCAAATAAAGAGTATCAGATGATGGAAATGTTGATGCTTAACAAAGGGCATCTCATATCATCTGAGAGGTTTATAGAAAAGATTTGGGGATATGATGGTGAGGCTGAGATAAGTGTTATATGGGTCTATATTTCATATTTAAGAAAAAAATTGCAGTCACTGGATGCTGATATTAAGATAAAAGCAATTAGGAACACCGGCTATTCTTTGGAGTCAATCTAATGCTCAAAAAACTACAGCGTAAATTTGTGTTACTCACTACCGGCATCAGCGTGGTTGTGCTTATTTTTATTGCCGCAACCATTAATATCGTTAACTATATTTCGGTTAATAATAATTCGGAGGATGTTTTAAACATTCTTATTGAAAACAACATGTCAATAACCTGGGAGAATTTTACCTCACACGATAACTTTTCAAGCGAGATTGAGTTTACAACAAGATTTTTTGTGGTGAGAATTGATTCAGAGCTTAATGTTGGATATATAGATACTAAGATGATAAGCTCAGTTACTCCCGAGAAGGCTTCAGAATATGCACAGCAGGTATATCAGGATGGAGCATCCGAAGGTATCATTGGGAATTTTAGATATAAAAGAACCGAAACCGGTTATGGATACACCTACGTTTTTTTAGATATTCAGGATGAACTTAGAGCCTTCAACGACTATCTTTTCTATACCGTTATAATTACCCTGTCGGCGATTGCTTTAATCTTTATCTTTGCTTGCCTATTATCAAAAAAAGCAGTTTCACCAATCGTAAAGAGTTATGAGAGGCAGAAAAGGTTCATTACCGATGTTAGCCACGAACTAAAAACTCCGCTTGCAATCATTAAAGCAGATAGCGATGTTATAGAGATAGATAACGGTGAAACCGAGTGGACCTCAAGCATAAAAGCTCAGGTTACAAGACTAAATAATCTAGTGGAAAATCTGATAACATTAACAAAGATGGATGAAGAAAAGGAGCGTATTAACAGCACGGAATTCTGCCTTTCTGAAATTCTAAATCAAACGCTTGAAGAGTTTCGTGCCTCTGCAAAAAATGCTTGTGTTGATTTTTCAAAAAACATTAAGGATGATGTTGTGTATAAGGGCGAAGAAGCCTCGATAAAGAAACTAATCGAAATACTTGTTGAAAATGCAATAAAATACTCGGTTGAAAACACCATGATTAGGGTAACCCTTGAAGTTAATGGAAATAGAAAAAAACTATCTATAGAAAATGCGTCACGCAATGTTTCTGTAGGTAAACATAACAGCTGGTTTGATAGATTTTATCGTGAAGACACAGCGAGAAATAGCGATTCTAAGGGGTATGGGATAGGTTTATCAATTGCAAGAGCTATCTGTGAAAAACATAACGCCAAGATATCAGCCGAAAGTAAGACGGGTCAGGAAACTATTATTAGCGTTGTTTTTAGCTAAAATATTTTCAAATAATCACCGGTTAAAGTAAGTTTTGTTAGTTTGATTTTTTAAAGGAATTTCACTACTAAAAACTTGTGAAAATTTGACATTTATCAAGAATTATTGTATATTGATAATATAGATTTTCCCCTATGAACTATCTAGTTAGAGAAAGCTTATATGGTTAAATTGCTTGTAGTGGAAAGCATGTAGCCCTGGTTTACATAGGGCGTAGCGTAAAAACCAATATAAAATTAATAAGAATATTATGAAAAAGAAAGGAATTAATCTTGTCTGAGCAGTTTATATCTAAGGTATATAAGGCCTCGTTGGCACTTAAGGAGGTTGTTAACAAGACCGATGTTATTTCTGCAACAAGGATTAAGACATCGTCCGATCTTTACCTAAAAACAGAAAATTTACAACTAACCGGCTCTTTTAAGATAAGAGGGGCCTATTATAAGATGTCTACACTTAGTGCCGAACAATCAAAAAAGGGTGTAGTGGCCTGCAGTGCGGGTAATCATGCTCAAGGTGTGGCATATGCTGCTAATAAGCGCGGTATAGACGCAACGATATTTTTGCCAAGCATTTCGCCAATTTCAAAGGTAGAAGCCACTAAAGGGTATGGAGCAAAGGTGGTTTTGGTGGACGGTGTGTATGATGATGCATACAAAGCGGCAGTAAAGCACATGGAGGAAACAGGGAAGTATTTTGTTCACCCTTTTGATGACGAAGAGGTTATAGCAGGTCAGGGAACAATTGGTCTTGAGTTGCTAGATCAAATATCTGAACTTGATGCGGTAGTCGTACCAATAGGTGGTGGAGGTCTTGCCTCAGGGATAGGTTTTGTTGTAAAGACACTTAACCCTAGCTGTAAGGTTTTTGGTGTTCAGGCAGTAGGTGCGGCAGGAATGTTTAGCTCTTTTGAGCAGAACGAAACTATAAGGCTAGACAAGGTTTCCACCTTTGCAGATGGAATTGCTGTGAAAGCTCCGGGCAAGTTATCATATAATATGTGCAAACAATACCTTGATGATATAGTTACGGTAACCGACGATCAGATAGCAGCTGCAATATTAGAGTTGATGGAGCAGCAAAAGCTGGTGACCGAGGGAGCTGGTGCGGCATCGGTTGCTGCGGTTATGTTTGATCGCCTGCCATTACAAGGCAAAAAGGTTTGCTCAATACTCTCTGGCGGAAATATAGATGTTAATATTCTATCCAAGGTTATCGACAGAGGCTTACTCACCTCCGGTAGATTAAGCGATATGACAATAGAATTGCTGGATAAACCGGGCCAGCTTAGGGATGTGTCATGCATGTTGGCAGATCTTGGAGCTAATGTTATTAAAGTTAACCATAACTATGGTGAAGAAAACACCGACATTAACGGATGCACGCTCCATCTTATCATCCAAACCAGAAACTCTGATCATATCACCGAGATACATAAAAAGTTTAAAAAAGCGGGATATATCGTTAGATAATAAAATAATAAACAATCAGGCCATGAACAAATAGGATTAACTATTTGTTCATGGCTCGATTGTTAAATAAAGAGATGCTAAGGGAATAATAAGTTATTATTTGCAACGCTATAGCAGTTAATTAAAGCGTTCCAACAAGATCAATTCCCGGTTTTAAAGTTTTTGCACCGGGCTTCCATTTTGCAGGGCAAACTTCGTCACCATATTTTGCAACAAACTGTGAAGCCTGAACTCTGCGCAGAAGCTCGTCGGCATTTCTGCCAACATTTCCGGCGGCTACTTCATAACCAACAATAATACCTTCAGGGTTAACTATAAATGTGCCGCGTTCAGATATACCGACCTCCTCAATCATAACATCAAAATCTCGTGCAAGCTTTGCGTTTGGATCTGCAAGCATTGGGAATTTAATTTTCTTTATAGTATCAGATGTATCATGCCAGGCTTTGTGAACAAAATGTGTATCACAGGACACAGAGTATATTTCACAGTCAGCAGCTTGAAATTCTGGATACTTTTCAGCAAGGTCATCAAGTTCGGTTGGGCAAACAAAGGTGAAATCTGCAGGATAGAAGAAAAATACTGACCATTTACCAAGAATATCATTTTTAGTAAAGGTCTTAAAATTGTTATCTACAAAACCCTCGGCCTTAAAATCGCTAATCTCTTTGCCTATCATTGACATAATAAAACTCCTTTTTTTATTTTCTTTTGATTTTATTATAACAGAAAAAAATCACTTGTCAATAGTAATAGTAACTATTATTAATAAATTTAAATATTATTTTTTGCTTGCATTAATTATGGTTTCGAGATATAATTAACTGAATATACCCGAAAAGGAGGATTAGTATGTTAGTTTCTCCCTCAATATTGGCAGCAGATTTTTCAAAACTAGGGGAACAGTGCCAAGAGATTCTCACAAATGGTGCTGATATGCTTCATATAGATGTAATGGACGGGCATTTTGTTCCTAACCTTACTTTTGGAGCACCGGTGCTTTCCAGTTTGAGTGCTGCTGTTAAGGGATGTTATGATGTGCATTTTATGGTTACAAGACCTCAGGATTTTATAGAACCTTTCGCAAAGGCCAGTGCCGATATGATAACATTTCATATCGAGGCCGAATGCGATGTTTCACAGCTGATAGATAAAATTCACAGCATGGGAATGAAGGCAGGTTTAAGTCTTCGCCCGGGTACGAGCGTAGAACTTCTGGCGCCTTATATTCCGCAACTTGATATGGTGCTTATAATGTCGGTAGAGCCCGGTTATGGGGGTCAAAAATTTATACCTGAAGCGGTCGAACGCATCAGTAGGTTAAGGGAACTGGCTGATGAATTAAAACCAAACTTGATGATTTCGGTAGACGGAGGTATTACAGACGAGACAGCGCCAATGTGTATTGAAGCAGGTGTTGATATACTGGTTATGGGAAGCTACCTGTTCTCGGATATGGATAAGTCTGCTGAAAAAATTACGCTTATAAAGAGTTTGTAGGAAAGATGATAAAAAAAACGAATGAATATTTTAGTGCTGATGCTGAAAGATTGATATGCCTTTCGGTATTGTTAGCGTCTGCTTTTTTTCTTTATGGTGTACGGGTGCTTGTGTTAACCGCAGTAGCATTGGCGGTAGCTCTTGTTTGTGATTTATTAATGCGTGCTGCAAGGGCAAATTGTTATACCGAACAGGATTTAAGCAGCTATGTAATTGCTATTACAATAATTCTTATGTTCCCTGCATCGATAAGCTATATCGTTGTTATTACCTCTGTAGTGGTTGCCATTTTAGTTGGGAAGTACGCCTTTGGCGGCTTGCATCACTACCCCTTTAATCCTGCTGCGGTAGGCTTTACCGTTGCACTAGTTAGCTGGCCTGAACAGCTAACGCTTTATCCTGTGCCTTTTAATTATCTGCCTCTGCAGATTACCGAAGAAATAAGATTAGTAACATCTCATGCGGCGGTTTTGGATAATGGAGGGCTTCCTTCTACCTCTGCCTTAAATTTGCTAATAGGTAATTTTTCAGGACCTATGGGGGCTACATTTACACTTGTTCTTATTGCTTCTGCATTGTTGTTATGTATCAGAAAACGCATATCAACATCAATTTTAGTTGTATTTACCCTTGTTACATCGTTATTAACTTTAATCTTTCCACGTGTTAGCGAAGTTATGATTTTTGAGGTGTTGCATTATGAACTGTCAGCCGGAGTACTTCTTTTTTCTATAGTGTTCATAATACCTGATAGGGTATGCACACCTAGACGTCTATATGGTAGAATTCTATATGCTGTGGTGCTTGCTATTGTCGCAATCCTTTTTAGATATTACGGAGCTTTTGAAATTGGAATCTGTTTTGCTGTAATTATTGTTAGTGCGCTTTCAGGATTTTTTGATAAAATTACCAGCGTTAGGCTGGTTAAACGATGGATAAGGAAGAGAAAGGGTATTGCAGATGGCAAATAACTTTTTTGTTCGCACCTATAATAATCGTGAAGACATAATAAACAACGAACGAATTTTTATTAATAATCCGGTTATTTTTAAAGGGCTGGGACTTGCACCGGTTATAATTGCCGGAAGAACACTAAATGATGCAGCAGTGATTGGTGTTGCAGTGTTTTTGTTGTTAACATTTACTCGAGTTGGTGCAGCTATAATAAATTATTTTCTTAACACCTCCTTCAGAGGGCCACTTTATGCAATAACAGCTGGAGTGAGCTACATTGCGATGTTTTTTTTACTTAATCGCTTCCTTGGAATAGCCGAGTTACTGCAGTTTCACCTATACCTGCCGGTGCTAATTATGGATCCAATTATTATTAAAAGATACGAAAGAAAAACCCGCGAGCCAATACCAAAAGCTATAACAAAGGGAATTAGAACAGCATTCGGTTTTGCGGTTGCTATTATGTTGATAGGAACGATAAGAGAATTTTTAGCCTACGGAAGTATAAACGATATTATTATTATGAGCGAGCCGCTGTTTCCAATGGCAAAACTTGCTAGCGGAGGATTTATTATAACGGGAATGGTAGCAGCGCTTTGGAAGTTTGCAGTTACAATGTTTTGGATGACAATAGTTAGGGGGGCGAGACATAGTTTATGACAGTTTTAGTTGATGCCCTAGCAGGTTTTTTTGGCTTTGCCATTGTTGCCATATTAACCGAGAATATTGTTTTTGCGCGTTCACTTGGTGTTTCGCGACTGTTAAAATTGGTGGATGATGAAGGTGTAGACACGCTACTTTTCTGCTCGCTTCTTATAATTATCCAGCTTATTACATCTCCTGTAGCATATCTTTTACAGGAAGAATTACGCATGTTTGGTGACCTTCGTTATTATATAAGGCCACTACTCTATGCTGTTATCAGCAGCATTGCTTTTTTTGCAGTATACGCAGCTATACATTTTCTTTTTAAGGGCAGCAGAGCAAAAAACATTAAGTCAACACTTCCTATGGCTACTTTTAACTGTAGTGTATTTGGTGCAATGTATATAAGCGGAAGTTCATTCGAAAATATCTTTGAATCTCTTGGGTATGCGTTCGGATCATCATTAGGATACCTTCTTGCGGCATTGCTTGTAACCGAAGGACAGGCCATAATATTTAAAAAAGAAATTCCCAGTATTCTTCAGGGTTTGCCAATTATGCTTATCTATGTAGGAATACTTGCGATGGCAATTTATGGATTCTCAGGCCACAGTGTTATCTAGCAAAGCTTATAATTGTTAACTAGATTTACAGTATTAACGAACTCGTTAATAAGATGTTAATAAAGATAAACAGACGAACAAACAAAAAACCTATTGTAATATTTGTAGCCGCATTTTCAGCATTGTGGCTACTTAATTTAGTGTTACCAGAATTACCGAACTATAAAGTAAGCTAATTTCACAGCAAACCGGTATGCTATCAAATTAGCAACCGGTTAGAGAAAAAATATTATATTTCCTAAATATTTAACTCAATTTCCGGTTCTATTAACCGATAATTGTATAGGAAATATTAAAACAAATATGACTAGAGTTAAATAAAATTTCAAATACTTGTTTTTATCACACTTTTGTGGTAAACTATCATTACCGAAAGGTATAATATATTAAAGATTAAACAATTATAGAGAGGAGAGGTTCATTATGGCCTTAGCATTAACTAAAGATAATTTTGAGCAGGAAGTTTTAAAAAGCGATAAACCGGTTATGGTGGATTTTTGGGCTCCTTGGTGTGGACCCTGCCGTATGTTAGGTCCGGTTGTTGATGAAATAGCCGCAGAACAGACAGATTTTGTTGTGGGCAAGGTTAACATCGATGAGGAGCAAGAGCTTGCACAGAAATATGATGTAATGACGATTCCTACCGTTATTATATTTAAAAACGGAGAACCGGTTGAAACATCTATAGGTGTTAAGCCTAAGCAGGCATTAATTGATATGGTAGGCATATAAATTGTCTAGCACTCTTGCACCGGGATGGTTAGAGATATTAAAGGACGATCTCAACAGCGATTATTTTGAGGAGCTACGCTGTTTTTTGAAGGAGCAGTATCGAACAAAAACAGTGTTTCCGCCAAAAGATAAGGTAATGTCGGCTCTTAGTTTAACCGACTATTCAGATGTTAAGGTGGTTATTATTGGGCAGGATCCATATCACGGAGAAGGGCAGGCACATGGCCTGGCATTTTCCGTGTTAGAGGTTCCGCCCCCACCGTCGTTAAAAAACATATATAAAGAGCTGGCTGAAGATGTTGGATTTGTTCCACCAACGCATGGAAATCTTACGCAATGGTGCAAGCAGGGTGTACTTTTGTTGAACACCGTTTTAACGGTGGAAAAAGCAAAGCCAGGATCTCACCGAGGAAAAGGGTGGGAAAGGTTTACCGATACGATTATTGCAAGATTAAACGAGCGTGATACGCCAATAGTTTTTATGCTATGGGGCAAAAATGCAGCCGAAAAACAGCGATTAATTACTAACAAAAGGCATCTGGTTTTAATCGCAGCTCACCCAAGCCCATACTCGGCACATTCAGGTTTTTTTGGATGTCGACATTTTTCGGCCGCAAATAATTTTTTAATAAATAAGATAGACTGGCAGATTATTTAACTACTTCAGAAAGGATTACATTAGATTATGAGCATGAATATCAGCGCCATAGGCTCCGGCGTATTAAACAGTTATAGCTCCAGCTTGAATAGCATTGCTAGCTCATATGAAAAACTCGCCACAGGGAACAGAATAAACAACAGTGGGGATGACGCCTCGGGACTTGCTATACTCCAAAAGATGTATTCAATGACTACCGAGATGGATGCTACCTCCAGTAACTTACAGGATGCAATGTCCTATCTACAGGTTGCCGACGGAGTAGCGGGCTCGGTTTCCGAGATGTATTTAAGGCTTGATGAGCTTACTTTAAGGGCTTCTAGCAGCATAATGGGTGATACCGAACGCTCAATATTGCAGACAGAAGCAGATCAAATTACTGCTGAGATTGCAAGACTTACCGAAAATACTAACTTTAATGGCACACAAATTTTTTCGGGTAAAGATTTTGCAATTAGCGGTGAAGATGGCATGAGCATTAACCTTTCAGAGTTCATAGTTCCTGAAATAGATCTTTCCTCGGTTGGTAGCGCGACACAATCACTTGATAATATTAAATCAGCACGTGATGCATTAGCACAAACAAGAGGAACTATAGGTGCTATGGATAACCGAATCGAACACAATGTAGCAAACCTTGCAGTTACCAGCGAAAATTTGGTGGCAGCGGGAAGTAGAATTGGCGATACAAACTATGCAATGGAAATTCTTAGCATGGCGAGGGACAATTTATTACAGAACAGTTCGATAGCAGTTATGTCTCAGCAAAATTACAACGCTGGATTAATCCTACAGCTATTTAGATGACCTAAGAGTAGAGATGCGTACATATCAATGTAGTTAAGTTGCATTGATATGTACGTATTTTTTATTTATCGGAGGTTTTCTTGATATCCTTTGCAGCCGGTTTTATTATATTAATTCTGTTAACAGTTTCAGCTTCAAGCTATTTCAAGCTGCCAACCGCCAATACCTATATGACGGTTCTGTTAGGTGTTGCCTTGCTGTTATATCTGTTTAGTTTTGTTGGGCTCATGAATATAGGGTATTACCTGATAGCATTAGTGGCCTCAATTTGCATTATTTACTGCATCGCAAATTATAAGATTATAGTAACTAAGCTCTTTTGTGTTCCTATGATAATATTATATACATTAATGGCCTTCTCACTTTTAATAAACAGCGCAGTTTACACAGTTGATAACGAGGTTATCAGTTATTGGTTGCCGGGACTTGAATTTATTTTAGAGAATGATAAACTTCCCTATGCAGAAGATAATTTGTTGCCACAGGAGATACTGCACCCACCTCTTCTATGGTTATTACAGTATTTTATGCTGTTTAATTCGGATTCTGAGGTTATTTCTGCGGTAAACACCGCAAACAATTTGCTGGCCTTCGCCTGTATATTACCATTTTTCGGAAACGACAAACCTTCCAATCGCTATGATGCTATGATAATTGTGGTGAAGTTCATTCTTGTTTTTGGTCTTTTTGGCACAGATAACGGTTTTACCGATCTTTCGGTCGGCAGGCTATTTGCACTATTATTTGGTTACGGAATATTTATTGCTACAACAAAACCATGTAACAAGCGTTTTGAGGTAACAGAACTATCATTTATCCTAAGCGGTGTTATGCTATTAAATTCTACCGGTTTTGCATTCTCGTTTATTATTCTTCTTGTTGCAAGAATAATGGCCTTTTTTTCTTCGCAGGAAAAAAACCTGATAAGAAAAACCTTTAGAGCGGCAAAAGAACACTTTGCCGCAACAATAGTTTTAACAATAACATCCTGCTCATTTATCCTATTGCTGTTTTTATCCGGTAATACAGAACCGGTTGCAGCAGTGGCATCAATTTTTAATGCACTTGGAGACTTTGTGTATTGGTTCCCATATACACTATCGGTGCTAGCAATTCTACTACTACCCGCGCTAGGCTATAATGAGTCAGGGGAGAAAAGATTAAAAGTTTAGATGCAACCTAAGCTAGTCTAAATCTTGCCTATATGTATGCTTCATTTTAATTCATCAAATGACCTGTAATCGTTGACAGTTTGATTAAATGTTGGTATTATTAAGTGGATATATTCTTGCAAAAGTGAAACTGCTTTAATCAAAATATATAGAGAAAGGGTATGATAAAGAATGAAAAGATCTGTGGTAAATGCTGAAATTAAGATTGCAAAACAGCTGTTAAAAGAAAATAGTATCACCCTCCCTAAGCTGGCTTATTGGGACATGGAAGACTTTATAAATAATAAGGAATCTCTTTCAACCATTCGTGAAATAAAGCTCGGTTGGGATGTAACCGACTTTGGTACAGACGACTATGATAGGGTTGGTGGAGTTTTATATACTGTTCGTAACGGGGTAATGAAAGAAAAGTTGTGTGGTGTTCCCTATGCGGAAAAATATATAATTTTAAAAGAAGGTCAGTCTTTGCCTATGCACTTTCACTTTTTAAAGACCGAAGACATAATTAATCGTGCCGGCGGAATATTAGCACTTAAGCTATTTAACGCGGATAAGAATTACGATATCGATACAAATAGTGAGATTAAGGTTCTAATTGATGGAATTCTACACTGTTTTGAACCTGGAGAGATTATTGAAATTCCTGTAGGCAGTAGCATAACTCTACACCCGATGCTATACCATACATTTTGGGCTATGCAGGGGTTTGGACCATTAATAGTAGGTGAGGTTTCATCTCTGAACAACGACAAAACGGATAACTACTTTAATCCCCCTCTTGATCGATATAGCGAAATTGAGGAAGATGAAGAGGCTATTTGTCTTTTGTGTAACGAATATGAGAAATTATTTTAGTATTAAAGATTTGGTAAGGACAAAAATAAAAAATTAAAGGCTTTTGCTCTAAATGCTATGCTGCAGGTGTGTACTTGCTAGTTTCTTTATCATTCCGCTTGCAAATTATAGCGATTGTGGAATAGATGTAAAACTAAATGCAAACCGTTACAATAGCAGGTTTTTTGTGCAGTTCCTGATATCAACAAAATGCAACATAATACATTGCTTTAAAACAGTATATATTACTAGAGGTGATATATACTGTTTTTTATAGTTTGCAACAAACATTATCCAGAAATTTATAGCCACTATAATTAATAGGGCAGGCTTTGCAATCAATATCGCTACATTGCGTGAACCTCAAATTTTATGTAATGTACTGATTATTAACCTAACGGCAGCAAGGCTATTTGATGCATTCTTTACATTTCGCCGCAAGTTACCTTGTCATAATACTTTTTAATACACTATAGAAATATTAATTTCAAAATTTTATGATAATAGGCATCTATTATACATATTGTTACAACAATAGATGTTGCGCAAATCTAAGTTATAAAACTAAAACAATACTAGATTAGTGCTACTAACAAGATAGAATAAGAGAAGGTGTAATGGGTAAAAAATATAGAAAATAAAGGAAAAAAGTTTAGATTTTATTCCGCTGTTTCCGTTATACAATAAAAATAATAGTAAAGATACGAATATTCCAAATGTAGCATATTGAGGATGTATTGAGTTAAATACTATATCAATGTTTGCAATGCCCGGCTGAATGTAAAACACCCATCCTACAGCTGAAAAACATATAGCCTGCATTAGTTTGTTACCACGGAAATATCCGAAGGCCAGTATCCATAACACTGCAACAAAGTTCCAATCACCAAAATTAGCTAAAAAACATATTCCTAAAATCAACAGCATTCTAAAAAATAAATTAATTTTAGGTGCTTTTAATATTATTAAAGCCAGAAGACCAAGTGATAACGACCACATAACACTTGTTTTCTCTATAGGAAAAATGGGGTAATCAAATAACAGCACAAATGGAACATGAGATACTACCGCAAAAGCAAGTAATCTAAAAAAATATTTTATTTTATCTGACGTATGATAATATCCCTCTGCAATCAAAAAACAAAATATTGGAGCAGCAATCCTACCAATAAAGCGTAGGAAAACAGTTAGAGGCTCGCTGTAAGGTAAAAACACATCGGCAAAATGATCCAATATCATTAATATCGTTGCAATAATCTTTAACTTATTTGAAGTCATATCCTATCCTCGGCTGAACTTGATAAAATATTTTTATTCAGTTTCAGCATAATGCTTTACAGTATCCCCTAAAACCCTGTCGGTAGGATTTCTGGCATCAACTAACCAACTTAGATCAGGTTGTAATATCAGGGTGAATACGATATGATCTTCAACGGTAGTAATGTTTTCCGGAGCATCATCCGCAGACGATGTAAAGACAACCTTAGCAAGTACATCAGCTTTTGTAACCTCGCCTGCATCATAGATATTAATAGTTCCCGTGTCTACCGTCATGCTTACAAGCTCAAAGTTGCTTCCTCTGTTATAACTGTCCAATCTAACCTGAGCATCTCCAATAGCTGCAATCGTAGCCTTTTCCATCAATGATATATCCTCAACCGATTGGGAGTAAAGGTATGATTTGTAGTGGGTGTAGGCGGTATCAGCAAGAGAATCAAACAAAGCATCATTAGCATTTTGAGGCTCCGAACTTGAATCAGGCTCAGGAGTCGGCTCCGGTTCAGGCTCCGGTTCGGGCTCAGGTTCCGGTTCAGTAGCTGGAGTATCATCAGGAAGCACTATAGGGCCATTAGCAATTGCCTGCAAAGGTTCACCTTCGACCTTAAAGGTCAAAACAATTGCAGATTGATAACCGGATTCTCCAAATTCCAAGGTGTACTGGCCGGGAATTAATCCGCTGATAACCGCCACTCCGGAATCATAGACCGGAGTGGTCGATTCCTTGTTTACGGTAACCGGAACACCCTCGGTGAGTCCAGATATACTAATTCGTGCTTCGGATATGCTAACTATGTGTTTCTTAAAAGGCCAGGTAAGAGGTTGCTCAATTAATGAAAATGATGAATATGTTCTAGATTCGCCACCGCTTAATTGTGACTTTAGTTGTTGTATTTCCTCCTCGTCTAGTGCGGCGGCCATAGATACCAGCTCATCATCTGTTGGGTTAATCCCATTAAACACAGAATTTTCCCTAATTTTATCTGCATCCTGTTCGGTTAATGCAGTAGCAAATCGATTAATTGCCGCTGTTTGGTTATTGTTAAAAACAGTATAGATTGAGGCGATCACTAACGATGTTACAATTGATAATACTAATAAAAGCGGAATTGTCATCCATTTTCTTTTATTTTGTTTTCTTGGTTTTCTTGCTGTAATCTGCGGTTCCTGTTTACGTTCCATAGGAATATAACTGTCGGAAGAGTCGGAAAGCATGCCTGCATTTATCTCAATATTTTCAAATAGCTGACGAGTATCAACATCAGAACTCTCTAAACGCTCTCCACACCTACTGCAAAAAGATTGATCCACATCAGCCGTGGTTTTGCATCTTGAACACTGAATCATATATTTTCAAATCCCTTTCATTCTTTCGGAAATTAATTTATTTTTATCATATTGATAATGTACCATAATTATAGTATAATATTAAAGAAAAGGCAACTGTTATCGGAGAGTTAATGAAATTCCAACATAAAAATTCTTTAGTCGGCATAATATTTGTAATACCTATTGTTGTTGCTGTTATGCTAAACGACACGATCGGACAAGTACCGACCGATATATTAGTAAATTTTCTTTTAGCAATGTCAACAGGACTAATAGGCTTATTTTGGGGTTTGCTCATTTCGGTGGTAGCATCTATCGCTTATATGTTTGATGGTAGTTCTTTACCTGTTGCAGGGCTTATAGGGATGATATTAGGCAATATTTTATATATGCTCACGCTCCATATCTCACCCGGAGTTATTGAACATAGCATAAAACCGTTTTTGTTTTTAACCCCTATGATAGGTGCTTCCTTGCTTAAATACTATATTCAGTTTTTTACAGCTACAAAAGTAGCGCCTTTGTTTTTTTCTGTTACCGAGTCTCAGTTAGACGTTTTGGTTAAACGATTTGGATCAAACCAGCTTATCTCAGCACTTATTGGTAGTATTGCCGGAATTGTAATTATAAAACTTTATAAGCTATTAGCAGGAAAAAAGAATGAAATACAGCCCCTATAGAGCACATGTTCCAAATAAACCCAAAAAGCCACGCAGGGCTGTTGGAAAGAAAATATTAATGACTGTTGTGTTGTTTTTAATGGCTATAACATTTATCACAATTTTAGTCACGCTTTTGTTACCGTTATATAGTGAATATAAAGAGAACAATGCTCAACCGGTTGCACCTTTTGTTGGAGATACTGATGTAAAAGGAATTTTTGTTGATCCATTTGCACTTTATAGCAACATTGATGAAGAGGAGGTAGAACATCAGCAACTAATCACCACACAACTTGTCGATTTTTGCAATACAAACAGTATAAATACCATATTTTTATACACCAAGTCGAACGAAGCTGTAGCCTATGATGATAAAAATTTCGTATCCGCATTTGAAGAATTTGACCCGTTAGAGAGTATAAGCGTTGCAGCAATGCAACAGAATATAGCAACTGTCGCAGTAATTGATCTATATGGTGCCAAAAGTTTGTTGTTTGACGCGGAGCTTACCAATGGAAGCTACTCATATATCGATGAGGGTTACAACTCGATATTGATTGAAAGTCTTACAAGGTTATTTACTAGCTACCCAATATCAGGAGTTGTAATCAGTGATTTAACTACTGAAAACACAAACACAGTAGAATCATTGCTTATATCGCTTCAACAGGCACTAGCCGGAAGACGAGTGGGGATAATATCAAATGACTTTCAGCCTATAAACTTTGCCGACTTTGCGATTATTGATGCCGATAAAATAACAGAGGCAGGTAATACCATGCAAGGCATTGACCTTTACGGAATTCAGGGTGCGCTAACTATCGCCGAAATGGATTATGCGCTTTATAATAATGCTCTTTCATCCGGAAATGACGGTGTTATATATGGCGATTATGGTGAAATAGATACAGCATATATTGCAAAGCTTGAAGCAAGTGCTAACATGAATCTTAGTGAGCCGCTGCCAAGCTATCAGCTTTCAAATATACTCACACTAACAAACCCTTCAAGCGGATATTTAAGGCAGACTTCTCAAAATTGCTATATTATGGGCCTTTCTGACCCGCTCCAACCGTTATTTATGAATGGCGTAGAGATAGAAAGGTTAACCACATCTGGTTCATTTGGTATACTGGTATCCTTAGAAATGGGTGTAAATACATTCACCTTTACACAGGGTGATGTTACCGAAATAGCTGAAATTGAGCTATATACCTATACAGGAGGAAGTTCAAGCATAAGCCACGACGGTACTGTTAAGGCTGAGATAGGAAGCTTTGTAAGGGTTAATGTTCCAATTGCCAGCGCACTGTATGATGTATCCTCTGATGGTAATATTTCCGAGACATTGCGTCAAGGTGCAGTTATTGAGGTTACAGACAATGTTTTAGCAACACGAAGTGGGAAGACTACCTATGCCTATCAAATATCAAGCGGAGACTGGATATTGGCTTATAATACCGAGCCTGTAAATGGAGATTCCAATGTCGCAACAGGACTTACACTTATAGCACATGAGCGAGGAGAAAGGATTGTTTTTGAAAGTCTTGGCGCGCCGGCTGTATATGATGAACGGTTAGGTAACAGATTAATATTAACACTCTATGATGTGGATTTCTCGACATTAACATCGGGGCTTGAAAACATAAAAAGTTCGTCGGTGCATATCGATGATATAGCAATACAGAGTGAGGGTAGCAAAACAACAGTGACGATAGATTTCTCCTCACTAAATCCTGTATGGGGACATTACGTAGAATATATAGACGGAACTCTAAACCTAGATATGATTGCAGCGCCAACACAACCGGAAATACTTCCGCTTGAAGGTTTTGTAATTATGATTGATGCAGGACATGGAGATTCTGATACCGGTGCACCGGGAATTGCTAGCGGCATTAGCGGACCAGCTGAAAAAGACTTAAATTTAAATTTGGCCAAGGTGTTGAATGATAGATTAACCCAGCTTGGTGCAGAGGTTATTATGACCCGAACTGATGACACATACCTAACACTTCAAGAACGATTGACCTTATCGGTCACGGTGAAGCCACACTTCTTTATATCTATCCATCATAATAGCATCAATTTGGTTTCAGATGGTAATACTGCAGCAGGAGTTGAAGGATACTATTTTGAAGAAACTTCACAGCCGTTTGCAGAGGCGGTAAACAATAATGTTTCACTGTTTACCGGCAGAGTTTCAAGAGGAGACATAGACAGTTATTACTATGTAACCCGTTCAACCGGTGCACAGTCGCTATTATATGAATATGGTTTCGTTATAAACCCTGTAGAATATGATGATCTATACTCACAAGAGGGCGTTTACTCCTCAGTTTACGGCACTGCCGAGGGTTTTATTGTAGCAGTAGAAGAGTTTTATAAAGCTCATTTCACTGGAGTTGAGGGGTATAGTGAAACAAGCTATAAGTAGAAATAATGCATAGTACATCCGTATGGCATTGCTATATGGTTGAAGATAAAAGAAAGGAGAACATTATGGATGTAGGTAGTGCAAGCATGAATTTAAGCATTGCCCAAACTGTTAATTCGGCCGCACTTGCCATGACAAAAAACGTTATGGAATTAACCGAGCAGCAATCTGCAGCACTTATTGAGATGGTAGAAACGGCAACCCCACCAACCGATACGATTGCAATTAACATGAGGGTGTAGGCTGTGAATTACAGCTTGATACGCACTGATCGACGCACCGTCGCCATACGGATAACTCCGGGCGGCGGTGTTGAGGTACGTGCACCAAAAAATCTTCCAATAAAGGTAATAGAGAAATTCCTTGGTGAAAAGCAAGGGTGGATCAAGAAAAAACAGATAGAACTTAGCGAAAAAAGAGAAATTACATTAAATAAAAAACAGCTTAAGTTTCTTTCAAAGATAGCAGCAGATAAGCTACCCTCACGGTGTGAACACTTTGCATCTTTGATGGGGGTATGCTATAGCGGCATAAAGATAACATCTGCAGCCACCAGGTGGGGGAGCTGTAGCGGTAAAAACGCGATATGTTTTTCATGTAGGCTTATGTTAATGCCGGAAGAAGCACAGGACTACGTGGTTGTTCATGAACTTAGTCATATAATAAGAAAGGATCATAGTAAGGCATTTTGGAAGATAGTTCGGTCGATAATGCCGGACTATATGGAACGAAAAAAGCTATTAAAGCAGGGTTTTAATGTTGATATATACCCAGAATTAAGAGAATTAGGTGATGATAATAATTCTCTATCGAATAAATAA
>CAYJBH010000042.1:0-24430 GCA_964368625.1 uncultured Oscillospiraceae bacterium | reverse complement strand
TTAATAGTGACACGAATAAACCACGCTTTTTTGTGTTCTTCACTCTCGAAATGAGCAGAACTTTTATAATATTTTATAAAGACATTTTGAAAAACATCCTCTGTATCTGCCATATTTTTAAGATAAACCACGCAAATTCTTTTTATAGTATCTGCATAAATATCTATGGCAAATTTTAAGTCCTGCTCATCTCTCATAAGTTATCTATTTCTGCCTCTGCCTTGTCTACCGATTTTACCTTGTCCTTGATTGGAGTCTGCACCTGTACCTATATTATCACATTCACCATTGCCATCTTCATCAACAAAGTTTGAATATGTGCCTATTTTATCCCTGATATCGTTATTATCGCAAACTCCGTTACCATCAGTGTCGGCATAGTTTGCACCTCTCATAGGTGTTGCTGCAAAAGCTGTTGCCACACCTACTGATAATATAAGTGCCGCTGTTAGTCCTAAAGAAATGATTTTTTTCATAATAAATTCCTCCATATAGTTATTTTTATTTAAGGCTTTTTGCCAAGGCAATTGCCTATTCACTTATAATACGAGTGGAAGAAATAAATCCTTTCAAAAATTTATATTTTTATTATAACATAATGTGTGGCTTAGCTTTTATCTACAAAGATTATTCCCTATATGTAACGGGACGTCGAGGACGCCGACCCTTACGGATGTTTAAACGGGCTGTCGAAAAAAATATCGACAGCCCGTTTAAACCCGAACCTAATAGTAGCTCCGCCACAGGCGGAGATAATTTAGAACAGTAGTGCCGAAACATCGTTTGCAAACTCTACCGGATCTTCAACCGGCAGACCCTCGATTATAAGAGCCTGGTTAAAGAGAACCTTAGCATAGCGTTTAAACTTCTCTTCGTCTTCACCGCGAAGCTTAGAGATGGTTTCAAATGCGGCATGGTTTGGGTTAAGCTCTAAAACCTTTTGCGATTTTGGTGCCTCTTCGCCCGGCATCTGAGCTAAAACCTTTTCCATCTCGATGGAAAGTGCGCCGTCGCTGGATAGGCAGACGGGGTGGCTTTTTAGGCGGTCGGTAACGGTTACACGGCTAACCTTATCGCCGATAGCCTCCTTAACTGCGGCAAGAAGCTCTTCATGCTCCTTGTTTGTCTCCTCATCCTTCTTCTCCTCCTCGCCGGGAAGTTCAAGGTTACCCGAAGAAACGTTTTTAAACGGCTTTTCGCCAAACTCTCTCATCGCCTGCAGTGCAAACTCGTCCACATCGTCGGTTAGGTAGAGTATCTCGATACCTGCATCCTTTAAACGCTCGGTCTGCGGTAGCTTATCGATACGCTCAACCGAATCGCCACAGGCATAGTAGATATATTTCTGCTCCTCGCTCATTCTACCCTTATATTCTTCAAGTGTAGTAAGCTTCTTTTCGGTGGAGGAGTGGAACAGCAGCAGATCCTGCAACAGATCCTTGTTCATGCCAAAATCAGAGTAAACACCGAATTTAAGCTGTTTTCCAAAGGCGGCAAAGAACTTTTCGTAGCCTTCACGGTCTGCCTTTTGAAGCGCTAATAGCTCGGACTTAATCTTTTTAGAAAGCCATTTCTCTATAACCTTTAGCTGCCTATCCTGCTGTAGCATCTCACGGGAGATGTTAAGCGATAGATCCTCACTGTCGATAAGGCCCTTCATAAACGCAAAGTAGTCCGGCAGTAGGTCGGAGCATTTTTCCATAATCATAACACCCTTGGCGTAGAGTGCAAGACCCTTTTCAAAGTCCTTGGTGTAAAAATCGTATGGGGTTTCGCCCGGAACAAATAAAAGTGCGGTAAAGCTAACCGAGCCGTCGGCTGAGCCGTGGATAACCCTAAGCGGTTTATCAAAACCAAAACGGCGATCGGTATAAAAGCCGTTATATTCATCCTCGGTTATCTCGCTTTTTTGCTTTTTCCAAAGTGGAATCATGCTGTTTAACGTCTCATCCTCACGAACCTTCTCGGTAACAGCATCCTTGCCCTCGCCGCCCGGCTCGATAACGTTAGTTTTTTCAACCTCCATAAGAATGGGGTAGCGGATATAATCGGAATATTTTTTTATCAGGCTGCGTAGACGATACTCCTCAAGATACTCGCCGTAACGCTCCTCTTCACCGTCCTCGATAATTGTTAATATAATATCGGTCCCCTGTGTTTCTTTGTCGCAGGGGGTGATGGTATAACCATCTACACCTGAGGACTGCCAGCTAAAGGCCTCTTCGCTGCCCCTTGCGCGGCTGTTTACGGTTATCTTAGAGGCAACCATAAATGCCGAGTAAAAACCAACGCCGAATTGGCCGATTAAATCAACCTCATCCTTGCTCTCCAGCTCCTTTTGAAAGGCTAGCGTTCCGGAAGATGCAATAACACCAAGGTTTTTTTCCATATCCTCGGCGGTAAACCCAACTCCGTTATCACTAATAGTTAGGGTTCTTGCCTCCTTATCGGCGGTTATTCTGATGGAATAATCAGATCTATTAACCCCTTTTCCATCCGAAAGCTCTAAAAAGTATGCCTTGTCTATCGCGTCCGATGCGTTGCTGATGAGTTCCCTTAAGAAAATCTCCTTATGGGTGTATATAGAGTGAATCATCATATCTAAAAGACGTTTACTCTCTGCCTTAAATTGTTTTTTTGCCATAAAAACCATCCATCCTTTCGATTTATCGCTGTACTTTGGCACTCTCTACCTTTGAGTGCTAAAATTAGTATATCACAGCAAAAGAAAATGTCAATACCTTTTATTAAAATTTTAGTATTTTAATAAAAACATATTGCACCGTTGGCTACTTTATTGTAATTGCCCTTATACTTTATTGTAATTGCCCTTAATTATTATGTTTAATTCATCCCCCACTTTGCAAGAGAGTGCAAGGTTGGCATTAAATCTCTTGATTTTTCTGTTAAGAAATACTCTACCCTTATTGGCATTTCGTTATATTGAACCCGTGTTACCAGCCCATCCTTTAAAAGTTCTTTTAACGATGATGCCAGCATGGTATTCGTTATGCCGTTCACCTTCTTCATAAGTTCATTATATCTTATACCCTGCTCACCTGAGAGAACGCAAAGAATTGGGATTTTCCACTTGCCGCCTATTCGCTTAAGGGCAACCTGCAATGGACATTTCTGATTGCAGGGGCAATGACTCGCCATGCACTCACTCATTTTTTCCTTACCTCCTCATGTTTTTTTGCGTTATTGACTGCTCTTCATTATCATGCTAAAATTATATCAGCTTTAAAAAATAAAGTCAATAATAAAAACTGAGTAAAGGGGATTTAGATGAAAAATTTAGAAAATGTAAGCAAACTTTTTATGGATCAAGAAAGTGTTAAGGTGATAAGCACGGTATCAAAGGAAGGCGAGGTTCATTCCATCGTTGCAGGTAGCATTATGGTTGTTGATGATAACACTATGGCTGTTGCCGAGGTTTTTATGAACACAACAAGTGCAAATCTGGCTGCTAACGATAAGGCTGCCATACTAGCCGTTAAGGGCATGGAATCATACCTTGTTAACGGCACAGTACTAAAGCGCAATACCGAAGGACAGCTGTATGATGCCATTGCTGAAAAATTTGCAGCAATGAACATGCAAATTAAAGCTGTTTGGACATTTTCGGTTGACAAAATATTCGACGAGAGTGCCGGACCAAATGGTGGCAAACAAATTTTATAACAAAACATAATCTGTATTAAACTACCTAGCAACAAAATATATAGCAAACTTTAGCTCCCTTAAAAGTATTACGCTTTTAAGGGAGCTAAAGCTCATTAGAATACAGATATTGCATTGGCTATAATAATATTGTATAATATAAGAGCTGTTTTATTTGGGAGGATATGCCATGCGAGAGGTTAACAGAAATGTAGTTTTAGCAGTTGGCTCGGTTATGCAACTGTTTTTAGGTATTATTTACATATTCAGCATCTTTGTAGTGCCGGTATCTGAATATTTTGGAATGGACGCAGCCGACGTTAAGCTAACATCTTCGTTTATGCTCTGCTTTTTTGTTATTGGTATACTTTTTGGCGGCAAGTTGCAGCTAAAGATAACTACCCAACGAACGGTTTTAATCGGCGGTTTACTGCTTGCAGTAGCCATGTTCAGCTCATCACTTTTACCTAAAGATCTCGGCATGTTAATCTATTTCACCTACGGAATAGTTGGCGGATTTGGGGTTGGAATGGGATATAACTCGATTATTACAACTGCACAGCGAAACTTTCCGGATAAGCGCGGCCTTGCAACCGGCATCTCTGTTTGCACCTTTGGCTTTTCTACCGTTATATTTGCTCCACTTGCCGAAAATCTTGTTAGAATGATAGGGTTACAAACAACCTTTGTTGTTTTGGGTACAGTTTTTGCCGTTGCAACTCTTTGTTGTTTCTCCTTTATAAAACTTCCCAGCATGACTACTGCCGCCGCTTCAACTGCGGTAACCGAGAGGGACTTCAGCCAGAGCGAAATGCTTAAGAGCAGAATTTTTTATATGATAACCGGTGCAATGATGCTTGGAACCACAGTTTATTTTATCATGAACCCCTCATTTAAATCACTTGCATTAGAGCGTGGCTTATCCGATTCTATGGCAACGATTATGATTATGTTAACCGGCATAAGCAATGCTCTCGGCCGTCTTGTTTTTCCGGCTATTTCAGATAGAACAAACCGAAGTTTTGCCTGCTTTTTAACCGTTGCTATAACGGCAGTTGGCGCGTTCTGCATGCTTTTTGCACAGGGATATTTTCTTATATTGATTGTTAATCTTGTTGCTTTTTGCTACGGTGGCACCGCAGGCAGCTTTCCATTGATTACCGGTAAATTCTTTGGACTTGCTAACATTGGTTCTAACTACGGTTGCATCATGGTTGGCTTTTCTATATCGGCATTGCTCGCTCCTATTCTGCTAAGCCCAATACAGAATCAGATGGTTCTGTTTAGCATTGTTGGCGTTTTTGCGGTTATTGCATCTGTTCTACTTCTTATGCTTGTTAAGGTTGAAAAGAAGAGCTAAATATATAAAGTGAGGTTACGGTATGACGGTATCAGAACTTAAACAGCTAACCCAGAGTTTAAAAAACAACATAGCTAAGAATATATTTGGCAAGGATGATGTTATTGAAAAGATACTTATCTGCCTTTTTTGTGGCGGCCATATTCTATTAGAAGATATTCCGGGAACCGGCAAAACCACCCTTGCTAAGGCAGTTGCAAGCTCGATTGGTTGTAGCTTTAAGAGGGTTCAGTTTACTCCGGATTTATTGCCCTCAGATATAACCGGGATTAGTTTTTTTAGCCAGAAGGAATCTGAGTTCATCTTTAAAAAGGGAGCTGTTTTCGCAAACATACTGCTGGGGGATGAGATTAACCGAGCAACCCCTAAAACCCAATCTAGCCTTCTTGAATGCATGGAGGAACGGCAGGTTTCGGTTGATGGTGTTACCCATGTGTTAACACCCCCATTTTTAGTTATTGCAACCCAAAACCCTATTGAAATTCAGGGAACTTTTCCTCTACCCGAGGCGCAGCTGGATAGGTTTTTTATGCAGCTATGCCTCGGTTATCCAGATACGCAGAGCGAGGGGATTATGCTAAGCGGTATTATAAACAGCACCGAGCGTGAAAAGCTGTTACCGGTAGCCGAGGCTTGCGAAATACTGGCCGCAGCCGAGCTTATCAGCCAAATTAGCGTATCACAGGATATTATAGGCTATATAATTAAGATAGTACAGGCCACTCGTAACGACGACGATGTTCGGCTCGGCGCCAGTCCTCGCGGGTCGCTCGCCCTGCTTCGTGCTTCGCAGGCAAGCGCGGCAATTTCCGGCAGAAGCTACGTTATACCTGATGATGTTAAAAGTGTTGCTACATCCGTTTTATCGCACCGAATAATTACCAAGGGTTATGCAATTTCTCAAAGCAGCGGTGTTGCAGCCGATATTATATCCCGAATATTAAAAACAATACCTGTTCCAACAGAAGAAGTATAGGTTGCTCACCATGGAGCTTGTTGCCGTTTTAATTTTTATAATAGCCATACTTTTCATACAAAATGTTCTGTATGAAAGGTATGGCTTTTCTCGTCTTAGCTACCGTTGTTACTTTAGCACCAACCGAGCCATAGAGGGTGATGAGGTTGAGATTATCGAAGAGGTTAGCAATGCAAAATGGCTACCTTTGGCTTGGTTTAAATCCGAGATAACTACATCTAAATGGCTAAACTTTGCCGGCGCACAATCGGAAATTACCGATGATAAGAGATTTGTTCCAAGCTTTTTCATGCTAAAAAGCTACCACAAGGTTCAAAGGAACTGGCATGTTAAATGCCTGAAAAGAGGCCGATATAACATTGATAGTGTAACCCTTGTTTCCACCGATCTTTTTGGAAATGTTACTCTTTCTAAAAGCGGTTCGGCTTTTGGACAGCTTCTAGTATTACCAAAACCAATCAAGGAATCAGATTTTACCCTTTTACCGAGATATATAAACGGTGAAACGGTTGTTAAGCGATATCATCCCATCGACCCTTTCGAGTTTTCCGGCGTTCGGGAGTACTCCGGTCGTGAAAGTTTTAGGGATATTCACTGGGCGGCAACTGCAAAGGAGAACCGCTTAATGGTTTTTAATAAGGAATCAACCTCTGAGCGTAACCTTGCCGTATTATTAAACCTTCAATCAAGAGAGCTACAATATATAACCAGCGTAGATAGGGAATTTATTGAGGTTTGTATTAAAATTGCCGCCGGAGTATTACAGCAGGGGTTATGGGAGGGGTTACCTATAAGCTTTTATACAAACAGCTCCTTCGACGGAAATAGAAACACAATTGCTACCGCCGAGAGCAAGGGCATCGGCCACTATGAAAATATTTTAGAACTTCTCGCCCTTCTGCCCACCGATGCAACCGAAAAATTTCCTTCCTTTTTACAGAATACAGCAGCTTCGATAACCGCAACCGATATAGTTATTGTTACCTCCTATCCCGACGAGGCCATGATTGCCTATGCCGATAAAAAGCGTGCCCATGGCAGCAATGTTAAGATATTATCTCTTAGCGATTGCGAGAACAAGCCACCGTGTTTAACCGTTTTAACCCACCTACGTGAATCCATGGAAAAGATCGACAATGGGATGGGTGCCTAGATGAAAAAACTACCTTTATATTCAAACATTTTAAGGATAATGGCCGTTGTTGTTCATCCGCTTTGGCTGTTGGCTATCATTCTGGCTGTTTCAGCCCTGCCGTTTGCCAGAACCGGCGATAACTTGATTAGCACCTTCACCGTGGTTTTCTTTACCGTTTTATCGGTTATTTTTGGCTTGCTCGGTTTTTCTGCAAACCACCTATTAGAGGGGATAGGCAGAAACAGCCGCGCTGGCTCTATTAAAAATCTTATTCGCCGATTTTTATGGCTACTTATTATGTTGCTATCTATCGGCGTTTGCCTTCTGTTAGCCCTACCCATGCTTCACAGCGCTTATATCTCCACCCTTTTTATAACCTGCATTATCGCCTATATAGCCGGCAGTAAACAGTATTATAAACAATACGATTGTATTCTAGGATATGCCTGGATAACCATGGGGGTTATATTTTTAACACTTCTTTGTGCTGTGCTTGACCTTTTAAATCTCAATCCACCGATAGATATTGTTGCTGTTACGATGCTGGTTCAGCTATCAACCTTTTTACTGATAAAGGGGCAGGCCAATATCGATTATATGATGCAACGAAGAAAACATCGATTTGAGCATCTCCCCTCAAATATTCGCCACTACGTTTTTTTGTTAACCTCTGCCGTTATTGCTGTTTTATCTGCTACCTTAATTTTTAGAGATGACGTAGCCGCCGCATTTAACTATATACTGGCCTTGCTTTACAGAGCAATAAATTATATTGCATCGCTATTTCCTGCTTCCCAAGAGCAGGAGCAGCTACATAGCGATGAGGTATCTGCCGTTAACGGTGCTATGCCTCCCGCTAACGAAAACCCCTACTCCGAGATTATAGATGTTATTACATTTATTATTTTATCTGCCATAATAGCTATCTTGATATACAAAAATCGACATCGAATACTCTCGGCACTGTACACGCTTTTCTTAAAGATAGCCGAGCTTTTTGCAAGGTTGCTGCGCCCAACACCGATTTCTAAACTGCTAAGGTCGCCCGAATCGAGCTATTATATTGATAAGGAGAATAGATTAACTCCGGTAAGCCTGCATAACAGCCGTAAAAAAATGGTAACGATAAAAGAATGGAAGCGGCTATACTCAAAATTCTTAAAAATGCCAAACTCACGCGGGAGTTATCGGCAGGGATACAAACTAACCCTGCTATGGCTAACCATTCGCAGGGCAGAATTTAGCGATGCCGATACACCACTTGAAATACTGGAAAATGTTAAATTAATACTACCACAGCAGGAGTGGGGCGAGATAACCGAATACTATAACCGAATACGCTACAACGAAAATGAAGATTTATCGGTTAACGAGCTTAAAAAGCTTATATCCTGCATGGATAAAAACCTTTATTAACGGCTACTGCAAACAGCAATATTTTCGATGCCTGATTGGCGTAGAATTTCTATATGTGCCTCGGCAATAACCTGGCCCGCAAACAGCACAACCGTTCCCGGTGGGCAGGGCGCAATTGTATGTGCTGACGGTCTACCAACCGACTGTTCAATAGGCAAAACCTTATAGTCGTTGCTAAAGGTTTTATTTGACGGTAAAGCCATTCTTGGCAATGGTAGTTCAACCTGTTGCCAGGGTGTTGGAACAGCCTTGGCAAATATTTTTTTAAGCGATTTATCCAGCACCTCGAAATCCTCATCGGTATTAAAGGCAGAGGTCATAAACAAAACTCGTTGAGAATTACAAAGCTCGGGTACTATATCATATTCTAAAAGCTGCTTCTCAACATCATAATGGCTTAAGCTGTTAGAAGCCGGCGCAAAAACTATCTTTAAAGGATCCTCGTTTCTTAATAGAAATGAGGAGTATTTCTTTTTTAAGGCGGCCGTTTTCTCTAGCGCCGCGGTAAACTCTATATCTCCCAGCGCAAGTGCATGAACAACATAGTCCATCGAATACATAACCGTGTATGGTGGGCTGGTGGTGGAGAGGATGTTTATAAACCTCCTAAGATCAGTTGTTGCATCCTTGTTTTTGCTATGCAAAAAAGCCGCCGGAGTTAGTGCACCTAACGTTTTACTTGCCGAATCTATAACAAGGTCTGCCCCCATTAAAACGGGGTGATAAATCCCCTCTTTTCGCGGAAGAAACCTAAAGTGCCCACCGTGGGCATTATCTACAACGGTTAAAACATTAAGCTCGCGGCAGATTGGCAGCAGCTCGGATAGATTGAGAATGTTTCCATCATAATCGCTATAGGTTAAAAAAACAGCTTTAGGGCGGTTTTGCAGAAGATTATTTCTAAACCTTTCCGGTGTAACCTTATTTTTATAAGAGGTTATAAAGGATAGTGATACATCAAATATTGCGGCGGCATCTGCAAGGCATCTATGCGCCGGAACTACCGCAGAAAGAGTTGCTCCCCGCGAACAGGCATATCCTATGGCTGCTTTTATTGCCGTTGAACAACCCGAGGTACAGTATAACGTGTCGCCGCTTTCAAAAAGCTTACTGCAAAATTCCTCGCTCTCACGTAGCGATTCGGTTGGGTTTGCAGCATTGTCGGCTCCATCAATCTCGGTAATATCAAGGTTGTAAAGGCCGACATCCCCTCCCCTACCCTTATGTGCCGGTACGCAGAACATGTGTTTATGTTTGCTTAATCTCTCAATGTCCCGATAAAACATATTATATCTCCCTATTTACTCTTAAGAATGCTAAGATTACGTCTTAAAACAATCTCCCCTCGGTATTCAGGTGCCCGTCCCTTTATCTGTGAGGCTATGCCCAGCATGGTGTAGTTTGGGTTAACGTCGTCGCAAAAACAGTTAAGTCCTCTTTTAATATCGGTGTTAACGGGACATACCTTTTGGCAGATATCACAGCCATATACGCTTCCGGCCTTTTTAATTATTTCGACTTGCTCTTCATTAAGATCACCTTTTTTCTGAGTTATATAGGAAGCACATCGTCCCCTATCAAAGTATTTCCCCAGTGCTTCTCCGGGACAAGCCTCGATGCATCTGTTACATTCAAGGCAACCCTTCCTTGAGCCTCGATGTGCCGATAGCTTTTCCGGTTCTACCGATGATGCTATTGTTGCAATAAAAACATAGCTTCCGTATTCCTTATTTAAAAGCAGATTGTTCCTTCCCTGAACCCCCAGCCCTGCCTCCTGCGCCGCTGCAACCTCATTGAAGGGTGAATCATCTACAAACAGCTTGAAATAATCGTTAGCAAATTCACAACAAAGCCTATCAATGTCCGGCTGTAGCTGCTCTGCTATAACCCTATGGTAATCCTGCTCGGCTCCGAAAATTGCAACATTACCCTGTGATGCCTCCTCGCAATAATACGGAAATAGGGCAACGATAAGGCTTTTAACATCTTTAGGTATTCTACTTTTATTTGCGCTCTCTCTAATAAGGCCACTCCAAAAGCCAATCGCAGCATGAGGTATTGACAAGGATAAAAGTTCTATTTTTCGACTCCTTTCGAGCTGTTGTTTCTTAGCCAAAACATCGTTTTTATTTTACAAAAAGTTTACACTTTCATTCTTTAAAAATCACTGTTGAAACCTTGTGTAGGTGAAATCAATACTTTTCAACCTTTTCAACAGGGTTTTCAACAATTGCAGGTAAAGGTGAATATACACTCAGTTATCAAAGCTTGTCATTAATTGTATCATAGATTGATAATTCTTGCAAACACTTGGAATAAAACATCGATAGAATGTTAATAATTTAGTTAATATTATATGGAGAATGTTTAATGAAAACCGATAGAAAAAGCTATAACAGCATGGTGGAAAAAAACATTCCACCCTCAAAAAAACTAAAAAACTTCTTTGCAGCATTCTTTGTTGGCGGCGCAATTTGTGGAGTAGGGCAGCTTATGAGAAACGGTTTGTTTTCGCTAGGATTAGATGAAGATAGGGTGGGATTGCTGGTAAGTGTTGCCCTAATTTCCCTTTCATCCCTTTTAACCGCCCTTGGTTTATATTCAAAGCTTGCCAGATTTTGCGGTGCCGGCTCACTTGTTCCCATTACCGGTTATGCCAACGCTGTTGCCTCTCCTGCCATAGAGTTTAAAACCGAAGGATGGCTAACCGGAGTTACGGTTAAGATGTTTAGCGTTGCAGGGCCTGTTATTGTTTTGGGGTTGCTATTCACCTCGTTGGTTGGTGCCATTTATTACGCTTTATTACTATGGGGTATAATGCCTTAGCAAGCAAACTTCATAGTTAGTTATAGCACCCTGAAAGGAGTTAAAAAAAATAAATGATAGTATTAAAACAACCTGTATCGATAGTTGCCGCTGCGGCTGTTGGCGGCAAAAAGGAGAGTAAGGGGCCATATGGAATTGGCTTTGACGAGTGTTATGATGACGACTTATTGGGACAAAAAAATTGGGAGCTTGCCGAGGTTGAATTTCAACACAATGCAGTTTTAAAACTTTACGAAAAAACAGCAATTCGACCCGATATAATGTTTGCCGGTGATCTTCAAAGCCAGTGTACTGCCTCATCGGCAACGGCGTTTAGGTTGCAGGTTCCATTTTGCGGAATATACGGCGCCTGTTCCACCATTGCACAATCTATAGCTGTTGCATCTTCCTTTGTTTCGGCCGATCTTTCAAAGGCTGCCCTCTGCGTTACCTCCAGCCATTTTTGTAGTGCTGAACGCCAGTTTAGAACACCTCTTGATTACGGCAGTAAAAGGCCATCTACCGCTCAATGGACGGTTACCGCGGCGGCGGCAATAATGATTGCTACCGCAATAAAACCGCCCTTTATAAAGCGCGCCATGTTTGGCAGGGTTACCGACCTTGCAATAACCGACCCTGCCAACATGGGCGCAGCAATGGCTCCTGCTGCAGTAGACACCCTTTTGAGGTATCTATCTCAAACCTTAAGCCATCCCGATGATTATAAAGTTATCTACACCGGCGACCTTGGTTTGCATGGAAGTGATATGTTCTTAAAACTTGCCCAAAAGGAAGGGTTAACAATAAAAAACCATATCGACTGCGGCTGTGAAATTTATGATATATCTAGCCAGGACGTTGAGTGTGGCGCAAGCGGTTGTGCCTGTAGCGCTTCACTGCTTGGAATTAAAATAATTCCCGACCTGTTAAAATCTGGCGGAAAGGTTTTGCTAATTGCAACCGGTGCCCTGCTAAGCCAGCTATCGGTAGGACAAAAGGAGACGATCCCGGGGATAGCGCATCTAATAGAACTTTCGGCAGAAATTTAATTGCCTAAAAAAATACAAAAACAGAATAAATATCCACCGGCTTAGCCGGTGGTATTTCATATACTAAAAAATTGCAGTTGCAATCCTTATTAGCTTTCTTTAAAGTAACAAACACCTTTATTGTAGATCTACAGCCGGGAATTCATTCCTGTAGGGTATAATTTCAGATAGAAGAAAAAAACAAAACAGTAACAAAGCTACATAATACAAAAATAACCCGAACAAAAAGTTCGAGAAATGACTGATTGTTTCCTGCCTGTTATCTGTGTTTATCTAACAAATCCGCAGGAAGTTATTACAAATTGCTCTAAAAAAAGATGTGGTACGGTGCTTAACAATACGTGTTAACGTACCGAGGAGGATAAGCACCGCACCTTTATTCTTGGAAGCAAAATACACTTGTATTTTTTCTGTAACCAAATTGTAACACTTTTGTAACAGTTTGTCAATACCTTTTTAATAATTAATTTATTTTTATTTTCTTTCCTTCCTATTGGCTATTTTAAGCTGTTATGACAAACTTTATTTTTGTAAACATTTGGCTTGATATCATTATTAGCCTGTGTTATAATTAGGAAAATTTTGTAAAAACAAGCAGAAGGTTACAACTGAACAACATCTATCTATTAAATATCTAGTTGAAAAATGAGGAGAACAAATGAAAAGACTATTATCAGCAACTCTTTTAATTGTAGCTCTATTGGCATTAATGCTATCCTCCTGCTCAAAATCAACGCAGGAATTATATCAAGAGCAGTACGATCTTGGGATAAAATATTTATCAGAGGGCAACTATGAACAGGCTATTATTGCCTTTGAGGCTGCCATAGAGATAAACCCGAGGGAGGTGGGGGCATATTTAGGCATTGCCGATACATATGTTGCGTACGGTGATTCGGTTATGGCGGTTAGGTTTTTAGATGAGGTTGTTAAATCGGTTGAAAGCGAAACCCTTACTTTTGAGGATGAAAACGGCGAAGCCGACCCTGACGCCGCAGACGATTTTAAAAATGAGTTAGACGATAAGAAATCAGATATATATGATACCCTAACCGACGAGGAAAAGCAGGGCCTTAACGATGACGGCATCTACGGAACCGACGAGGAGAGAGCTGCGGACGAGGAGGAGCAATTAGCGGCCGAGCTAAAGGCGGAGTTTGAAGCTAGCCTAACTGCAATACCGGTTGAGGGCGATCTTGTTGTTTCGGCGAATGACTATATTAACAACCTAAATAAATGGATCGTTTTTTCTAAATTCATGCCAACCTTTAGTTCAATAGATGAGGTTGACTATGATTTTTTGATAGAAAAGTATTTTAACGAAGGCACTATTAACGGCATTACTGCCGGTGAGTATAATTTTCAGGTATCCGAAATTCCTATCATAGAAAAAGCAGTACAGGAAAATTTTAACCCAAACTTTGCATTTGATGAAGATTATCAGTTCGCCGATATTGGCAACAGTGAAGGTTATGGCGAACACTATGAATGGCATGAAGAGCATTATGGATATACCTATATGCCGGCTAAGGGCGAGGGAAGCGAATTCAACGGCATAATTGTTGCCGCATACGAGGGTAATGATAGATTGGTTTTAGATGTTATTGAGTATGAACTGGTTTATGTATGGAATGAAGAGGGGGATGCTCATCAAGAAGTACATAACAACGGTGAGCTGGTAGGTGTTGTTGAAATCATCTTTGAAGATAATGGTTACTCTATTAAGGATAGAATAACGACCTACTCGGTTGATCAAAGCGAACATCAGAAAACTAGATATATACTTATTCCCAAAGAGAGCGGTGGATTTTTTATCGAATCCAAGACCCATATATAGCTTTGCATATTGAATCTATTTATCAAGGTGTTCTAAAAATATGAAAAAAACATATATTATATTGTTTGTCGGTATTTTTATCGGCACCTTCTTTCTTGTCGGTTGCGGTAAAGTGGTTTCGGTTAGCAATGTAAGCTCGGTTGCGTCAGAGCAGGTAACACAGCCCGAAGAAGCACCCATCGAAACGCTAAGCCAGGGCGAGTTGCCACCCTCATCAAATGTTGAGAGCAATACAGAAAAGCTAACCGATAACGATTTGCAAAGCGCAGGGCAACAAAGTCACTATTTCGATAACCTTGCCAAAGCCGCAATTTCCAACATTGATATAACGGACGATGATACCGATTTTGAGATTATAGAAAAAATTTATGTATATCTTGTTGAAAACACCGATATCCTACCTCACGATAATATAACGCTAACAAACAGCTGGCGCGCTTTTTACGACGGTGAAACCCCACCAACCTTTTACGAGGCGCTTTCCACCGGGCTTTTCGAGTATAATCTTGCTAGCTGTGAGCACTATGCCGCCGCGCTGATGGTTTTACTTGAATATATGGACTTTGAAACTCGCTACGTTCCCGGCCTTACCTATTCGGTTTCGGGCGAGATGGTTATACATGCATGGACAATGGTAAAAGTTGATGATGTGTGGTATCATCTTGATGCAAATTTAGAGGATCATATTTCCCAGCAATATATCAACTTTAAATATTTTATGAAGGATGATGAAACCTTTGCCGCATCACACGCTTGGGGAGACATGCTTTTAAATCCTAACGAATATGATTTAAGCTTGCCTGAATGTTTAGGAAAGGTTGATGCCATAGAAGGTTATAGGTTAATCGAGCCTTTAAACCGCCTCACCTTAAACCAGGCACAGGAACTTGCTACAAAATACATTCGCGACGCCGGCGACGATTTATACGAACTAGATACCGTTAATGAACAACCGCCCTTTCCTCAAACGAATGAACTTTTGTAAATAACGGCTTTATTGTGTTGATATATTTACTTTACAGCTATGTTATGATATAATAAAATTAAACAAAACAGAATACGAAACTGTTATCTATCTACATTTATTGGGGATGCTATGGTAAACAGCAAAATACAAATTTTAACAACCGAGGATTACCGCGAATTTAACTTTACTAATGCAATGTTTATATGTAAAAATGATGATTTTTTTACTTTTTCGAGCATTAACCCCACCTGTTTAAGATTTTTGGGGTACTCCCGAAAGGAGCTTTTTAAGTCTTTTAATAACAGCTCGATGAAGATTATTCATCCTGAGGATCGTCAGCTTGCCATTGATGCGGTTAAAAGTGCGAGTAACAAATCTAATAAACGTTTTAGCGTTAAACTTAGAATTAACTCAAAGGTTCGCGGCTATTATCTTGTTGATTTTAGTGGCAGGCTTTTCGAGCGCAATGCAGAAAAGCTTATAGCTGTTAACGTAAACAGCGGGATAAGGCAGATACTCTTTGTTGAACAGATGAAGAGTTTTATGGATTTTATAAACAAGGTTAAAAATCTAACCGAAGATAACTTCTTTGAATATGACGTAGCGAGTGACGTTATGGTTTGTTCCGGCATGTTTACCGAGAGGTTTGAATTGCCTGAGGTAATGCACGAATTTTCAAAAATTATACGCGAGGGCAACATAGTTGATGCTGAAAGCAGGCAGGAGGTTAGCTCTAAGCAACTTTTTAACAAGGGCGAAGAAACCGTAAAAAGTAAGATTAAGCTAAAAGATTCTAAAGATAACCACTACTGGTATACGGTTTATTACCGAATTTACAAGGATGGGGATGGCAACCCTATCAAGGTTATCGGCAAGATGAACGATATTACTGCACAGCAAAAGGAAATTGAACTTTTAACAAGAATTTCAGAAACCGACATGTTAACCGGCCTTTATAACCGCAGCTCGGCCGAACACCTTATTAAAGAATCTCTTAGAAAACGTAGAGGCGGCGATGGTTTTGGCCATAGCCTTATGATTGTCGATATCGACAACTTTAAAACACTTAACGACAGTATCGGTCATATGTATGGAGATGCTGTTCTTACCCAATTTTCTGACATGCTAAAGGATATTTTTAGATCAGATGACATTATTGGAAGACTTGGCGGGGACGAGTTTTTTGTTTTAATTAAAAACTGCAACAGCGATGATATTATAGAGGAAAAAGCTAAGGAAATATGTTATGCCTTTAGAAAAACATTTGTTGAGGTTGGAACTCCTGTTCTAATTTCTGCAAGCATCGGCATTGCAAAAGCTCCAATGCATGGTACCGACTTTGATACACTTTACCGCTGCGCCGATACTGCATTATACTCGGTTAAGGCCGAGGGCAAGGATGGTTATAAGTTTTATCATGAAGATATGAAAAACCCTTCATATGTATCTAACCGAACCGAGATGGATAGTGAAAACAATGGTGCTATAAATCTTAACCATAACCTGATTGAATTTGTATTTAGAATGCTTCGTCAGAGTAAAGACGTTAGCCATATTATTCCTGCAGTTTTAAAACTTGTTGCCGAGAAATGCGATCTCAGCAAGGGGTATATCTTTGAGGTTGGCGAAGATGGTGAGAGTATAAGCAAAACTTTCAGCTACGATAACGAGGAAAAATTTGGTCAAAACGACTTTTTAAACGACTTTAGTATATCGGATTTCAACGAAGCCTTTATAAGACTAACCAAGAACAACTTTTTTGTTTTTAACAGCCTAAGCGAACTTACCAACGATGTTGAGCGTGAAAGCCTTGCAGCAGCCGGAGTAAAGAGCCTGATTGCCTTCCCTATGATTTCGAAGGGAGAATTTCTTGGTTTTATAGGTTTTGAAGACTCGGAAAAAGAACATGTTTTTGATGTTACAACGGTAGATGAACTGGAAACAATCTGTGGAATTATTGCCACATTTTTGTTAACCCTTCGCCTTGAAGAGAAGCTAAAAAATAACTAACTCCGTTTAAATGAGGAAATAATTCATGAGCTTTTACAAGCAAACAAAAAAACATATTAATCTTATTATTACCGTGTTTATTGCCATTGTTGTTTTGGTTGTTACCATATTGCTTTATAACATGTATATAGGCAACAGCGTTTCCCGACTTACCGATGAAACTCTTGAACTTCAGATGGAAACCGTTTCCGAAACCTTTAACCTAACATTTAGCGCCGGTCTTCATCTTATAGAAACTACCGCATCACTTCTTCCTATATCTTCTGATTATCTGCGTTATATCGATTTTACCGAAGAAAACTACCGCGAACTTTCCAACAGCTTCGATTATATGATGGTTATTGACCCTTCGGGTGAAGCGATAGGAAGCGATTCCACCGTTGTTAATGTTTCCGACCGTATTTATTTTCAGCAAGCCATGGACGGCAAGACGGTTATTAGCCAACCCATTGTTTCGGCATTTGATAACGAAGAAACAATAGTTATCGCCACCCCGATGACTTCAAATGGTGAGGTTTTTGGAGTTGTTGCCGGCTTCATGTATGTTAATAGCCTTAACGGCATGTTTGGCGATCCGATTGATGGGTTGGTAGCTAATGTTATTGTAGATTCCGGCGGCACTGTTATTGCAAACGGCGTAGCGGATTCAAAAATTTTGCCTCTTAAAAATATTTATGATTGCATCTCCGATAGTGTAGATATTTCTTCCGGCAAGATGCAAACTATAATGAGTAATGTTATAACCTCAACCGAGGGAATGCAAACCATAGAGTATGATGGCGAACCTTATCGGTTTACATATGAGCCTATCGGAATTGAGGATTGGATGATAATATCTATCATCCCGGAATCGGTTGTGAGCTCCACTGCTAACAACATAGTTAACTTTACTGCATTAATGTCGGTTGTCACCATAATAATAGTTGCATCGTTTGGACTTATCATTAATCAATCACAGCAAAACTCTCTTGCAAAAATAACAGAAATTGCATATACATCAGAACTTACCCGTATAAGTACTATACCTAAATTTAAGATTGATGCAAAACCTTTTACCAAAAAGAATCATGGCAGCAAATTTTTATTGATAAAGTTTGATATAGAAAACTTTAGGCTGGTTAACGAATCGCTGGGCATTGCCGAGGGTGACAGGGTTTTAATCGGAATGTCGCAAGCTATGCAGATAGGCGTTGAAAACGGATGCCTATGCGCTCATCTTCACGATGATGAGTTCCTGTTAATGATAGCCTATAACGACGATGATAAGGTTAAGAACTGGCGTAACGATTTTGTTGACAGGTTATACGAATATCTCGGCGAAGATTTCGGCTATAAGTTAAGGGTTATTGCCGGCTATTACTTTATTAATGCTAACGAGGCCTTTGATATCTCTGATGCGATAGAAAAAACCAACATTGCCCACCGTCGAGCCAAGGCTACCGAAGCAGAGGTTAGCATCTATACCGACGAAATACTTTCAGGGGCTGTTAAAAACAAGCAGATAGAGAACCGTATGGAAGAGGCCCTTGAAAACGGTGAGTTTGTTATGGTTCTTCAGCCTGAGCTTTCTCTCTCAAAATGCAGCATGACTGCCGCTGAAGCTCTCGTTAGATGGCAAAGTCCGGAAGGACCAATGAGGCCTGACGAATTTATTCCGATTTTTGAAAAGAACGGCTTTATAATCAAGCTAGACATGTATATGTTTGAACAGGCTTGCAAATATATGCGTAGCTGGATAGACAGCGGCCGCGAACCTTTTATGTTATCTGTTAACTTTTCAAGAAACCATCTTCTTACTACCGAGTTTGTTTCCAGGTTACTAAAGCGATGCGAAGCTCAAAATGTTAGCCCTAAATATTTTGGAATAGAGATAACCGAAAGTTCTATGCTACATAACGTTAAGGATCTAATCGAAATTATGCACGAGCTTCAAGGCAATGGCTTTAAGGTTTTAATGGATGATTTTGGATCGGGTTACAGCTCGCTCGGACTTTTAAAAAACACCTCGATGGATGTTTTAAAGTTAGATCGAAGTTTCTTCTTTAAGGCTGAGAATCGAGAACGAAGCATGGCTGTAGTTAGCAGCGTTATTCAGCTTGCAAAGGGCTTAAAGATACAAACCACTGCAGAGGGGCTGGAAAATTTAGAGGATATTATCAGCCTTAAAGAAATGGGGTGCGACATAATTCAGGGTTATTACTATGCAAAACCGATGTCGCAATCTGCTTTTAAAAAGTTTTATGATAGCGATGCCAGCAAGCTGAGTATATAACTTTTTATTCCATGAGAACAAATTACTCTTTTCCGAAATGTTTTGTTATGCAAAATATTTCGGATTTAAGTTTTATTTTTTACATCTTGGAAACATTTGCGCCTCATAATATAACCACAGAATATTAACACAAGAGATGATTATGGCTACAATATTAATAGCAGAGGACGAAAAACCAATCAACGAGCTGATAAAAAGAAACCTCAACCTTGTTGGCCACACTGCCATACAGGTTTATAACGGCATAGATGCAATAGCCGCAGCAGAAAAACAAGATATCGACCTTATCCTTTTGGATGTTATGTTGCCTGGTTTATCCGGTTTTGAGGTTAAGGAGCGGCTATGCGAGGAGATGCCGGTTATATTTGTTACGGCAAAAACCGGACTTAACAGCAGGCTTAAAGGTCTTGGCCTCGGGGCCGATGATTACCTTGAAAAGCCTTTTGAAATTTTAGAACTACTCGCACGGGTAGAGGCTGTGTTGCGACGAACCCACAAGCAACAGGATTTGTTTGAGCTGGACGGATGTAGCGTTAACCTTGGAATGCGCCGTGTTTATGTTTTGGGTGAGGAGGTTTTTTTAACACCACAGGAGTTTGAGCTGCTGCACGTTTTAGTTAAAAACCGAAACCTGGCCCTTTCTCGAGATAAACTTTTAGAGCTTGCCTGGGGATACGATTATGAGGGCGACACCAGAACGGTTGATGTACATATCCAAAAACTACGTAAAAAGTTGGGATGGGAAAAACAGCTCCAAACCGTTTATAAGTTGGGATATCGCCTTGCAACCATTTAGTTTAAGGTAGGCAATAATGAAGTTTTGGCAAAAGAATTATTTTATAACCTTGTTTTTGTTTTCTGCCTTTTTGGTAGCAAGCTTCATTTTGTTGTTAACACTTAGCGAAGCTCAGGGTTACACCGTTCAGAGTGAGCAACATCTTGCCGAACAACACTATATTGCACAGCTTCTCTCAAACGATGCCGCCTCGGTTGCTCAGCGCCAACCCGAAGCTCTTCCTGCTCTGGCAGAAAGCTATGTTAACGATTATTTTAGCAACGGCGTTTTAATGATGATATCAAATGATGATAGAATTTGGGCCAATCGTCTTCCAGTAGGCTCGCCCGAGCTTGCCGTGCCGAATATAGGCGAGCGAATGCACATACTCTCCTATGTTAACGAGGTGCCTTATCTTTTTGTAACTGCTAGGCTTCCACAGCCGGACACCATGGTGTTAACCTGCGCGTTTAATATGTCGGAGTATTTCGAGAGCATCGAGGCACTTAGGCGGCTTGCGATAATAACAGCCGCATCGGCAATTCTTTTGCTTGCGGTTATCCTTTACCCTGTTTTGCGAAAGTTATATCGACCAATGGAACGGCTTACCGCAGTTGCCACAACCATGGCCGAGGGCGATTTTTCGGCTAGAAGTAACTATCACAGTAGGGATGAGGTTGGCAGGCTTGCTCATTCCTTTAACTACCTTGCCGAAAATGTTAACAGCCATATTCATGAGCTAGAGGCTACAGCCGAGGAGAAACAAAATCTTGCCGACACCCTAGCCCACGAGATAAGAACACCGCTCACCGCTGTTGAGGGATATGCACAGTATCTGCAATATGCGGCGGTAAACGAGGATGAAAAATATGAGTCGCTACAATATATTATCGAGGAATCGAGGCGACTGTCTCATATGTGTGGTATACTTTTAAAGATGGCATCGCTTAGAGGAGAAAAGGCGGTTAAAAAGGAGATAAACCTAACCGAGCTAATCCGCAAGGCACACCGAACTATGTCGGCAAAGCGCCGCAACGATAACGTTAGAATAACAACATATAAAAGAGACGATAGCTTTATAAAAGGAGAATCGGCACTAATAGAAAGCCTTATTACCAATCTTTTAGATAACGCAGTTAAGGCCTGTAGTGATGGCGGCATGGTTAGAGTATACACCGAGGAGAAAGATGATGCGGTATTACTAATAGTAGAAGATGATGGTAGAGGGATGAACGAGGAACAGTTAAAGCATTTAGGCGAGCAATTCTATCGGCCAGACAAGGCAAGGAGCCGACAACAGGGAGGAGCGGGGCTTGGAATTGCGCTATGCTTTGAGATTGCAAAAAGTCATGATGCTACGATAGAGTATCAATCCAGCCTCGGCGAAGGCACAAGGGTAAGCGTTACTTTTATCAACACAGAGGATTAAACGAAAGGACTATATTATGAAGCTTTATGACATTTCTATTCCACTCTCCCCTACCGTTCCGGTATTTCCCGGCGATCCTGCTGTTAGCTTTACCGAGCACTGCAGCATTAAGAATGGGGCTGTTTGCAACCTAACGATATATAATTTCGGCTCCCACTCTGCAACACATATGGATGCACCGTTACATTTTGTTAACGATGGTAAATCGGTATCTGATCTACCGATTGAGCGATTCATAGGCAAGGCATTGGTTGTTGACGTAAGAGGTTACAAGGCGGTTACTGCAGAGCATGTTAAAAGGCTGGAGCTACCACCGAACATTAACATACTTTTTAAAACAGACAACAATAACACACTGTTAGAGAGCGAGTTTAAGAAAGATTTTGTTTATATAACTCCCGAAGCGGCGCAGATATTAATAGATAAAAAGGTTAACCTTATTGGGATTGATTATCTATCTGTAGAGCAATTTGGAGTTAAGGATTTTCTTGCACACAAAATTTTATTGGCCAACGAGATTATTATATTAGAGGGGATTAGATTAACCGATATTGAACCAGGAGAGTACACGCTTTTTGCTTTTCCTATTTTAATAGATGGCGCAAACGGGAGTTCAGTAAGAGCTGTTTTAGCCAAATAGCTGTAGGGTTTTCAGAATTTTTATAACGCAAAAAGGTTAGCAGCAGGTAGGTTTTTCGAAATAAAGCCCATCACCTTGCGAGGTAGAGCTGAACAGCTACATTGCTTTTGGCTAAAATAAAACCGGTTCGGATTAAATTGGTTTTGTTTAGCTAGCAAGATAGCTCTATCCCCGAATAGGGCAACCCCTACACAGAATATATTTATAATTTTAAGTCAAGGACCCTTCGGCTTTGCACAGCTGTTATTACCTAAATCCGGGCATCTCCGGTTTTGGTACCGCTGTTATTTACCTAAGGCAGGGCATCTCCCGCTTTGGCGGAGATATTTTTTTACAGCTTGATAATAACTTCTTAATTTATCGAAAATAACGATATACGATAATAGAGGTACGATAAATTATATGGAGATATATATGAGAATTCTTTTAGTTTTATTTATGGTTGTTACCCTGCTTTGTGGATGCGTTACGATTGCAAAGCCTGAGCAACCTGTTGTTACCCCTGATGACATTGAACCAAACACCACCGCCGATGAGGTTGTTGAGGCGGTGCAGAGCGAGATGGCGTATTCATATTTTTGGATTGGTGAGGATATTGAGGCTACCATGGCGATAGCTCGTGCAAACGAAGATTTTGCCGATTTTTCGCAAGAGCAGTTTAAGGTGCTGGAGACCGAGGCGCTTATGCAACAATCGTATAATCCGTTGATAACCGCACACGAGGCAGCGCAGATTGCCGGCGCGGTGTTTGAGCAGGAGTATGGCTTACCGCAGGAAAGTTTTGAGCCTATGACACTTGCTATCCAGCGTGTAACCGACACAGGGGACGGCGAATGGATTGCCCGTGCCGAGCTGGCCGATAAGCCTTATTTCGCCCTGGTAGAGCTTGATTTCGTAACCGGTGAAATACTAAGCTGTGAGTTCTCTTATGTATATCATATCGACAAAGAGGAGCAGTTTAACGAGCTGGTGGAAGGCGCAACCTTACATGAGGCTTTTGAGGTTACGGTAGCCGGTGAAGCGATGATAATTGGTGAGTGGGACTCTAACCACGAAGCGTTCAACCCGATGATAGATCAATATAAAGAGGATATAAAAACAACCCTTGAGGGGGCTTTTATGCTACACGGTGACTCGGTTGCCTCGGTTGAGCTTGTCGACGACGTTTTGCCACATTCGTTGCAGTTTAATGTTACGCTAAGCAACGATCGTATGATTGTGGTAAGCATCCCTAACGCTATCATGATGTATACCGATATTGATACCGAGGGCTATCCGCTTAGACATTTTAGCATGAACACACCGGAAAAAATGCCGGATCCGGACTATTCTCATTACGCATCATAGTTTTATAAAGAGCTACTATCTAATTTATCCCATTTAATTATATTACAAGAAATGGAGGATTGATATGACAAAGGTATTTGTAGTTATTATGCTTCTATGCTTAACCGGTTGCAACAGCATACCCGAGCCGGAACAGCCGGTTATAACCGAGGACGATATACAGCCAAACACCACCGCCGACGAGGTGGTGAGCGCTTTACAAGAAATGGAAAACTTTGATTATTTTTGGTTTGGAGAAGATTTAGATAAAACGCTGGAAGAATGGGCATCGTCTAACCCTGACGAAGTAGCCGCCGAGGTAAACTATCAGCAGTCGATAAAAACCGTTATCACTGCACAGGAGGCGGCTAACATTGTCGGTAATATTTTGGTTAGCGAGTTTGGCATTCCAAAAGAGGCGGTAGAAAAGGAGATGTTGCTGGAGATAACAAAAACCGCCACCGACTACTGGGCGGTACATAGCCGTGGAGTTGAATACAGCTTTGATGTACAGATTAACCATACCACCGGCGAGTTCAAGTCCTTTTCCTGTATATCGAGCAGCAGCACACAACTTTATAACGATTTAGCGGCTATCGAGCCTAACGATGCCTTTGTGGTTACCCAAAAGCTTTTATTCAAGGATACCGAGGTGGAATATATCGAGGGGTACTGGGACAGAGATCATCCCGCCTTTAACGAGGCTGTCGAGGGCATGAAAACCGAGTTGGTGCGAGAGCTTAGTGGTTCGGCAATCTTAAACTCTGCTA
>CAYJBH010000041.1:8674-24440 GCA_964368625.1 uncultured Oscillospiraceae bacterium | reverse complement strand
GTTTTTTGTTTTGCCTTTCACTTATAAGACACCTGAAATCCAAAAACGTTTCAATCATTTTTAAAATTTTTTTAATTCGTGCATCGGCAGGTATTGTGCATCCTTTGGCATATTACAGTTTCTTTACAGCTAAAGAAATAATACTTCCTTCCATAATTATATACAGTTTAGCAAATAATTCAAACTTTCTCATTGTTTACATGATTTATTTTGACATCGGGCCCCCCGTTATCGAACAAGCCCGACAATATTTTTTCATTCAGCTTCGTTTTCCTCTCTTATTATTTCAATTAAAAAACAACCACGATAAACAGTAGCTGCCATAAATTATTTTATTAAAAATTTTACAGAAATATCAACCGTTAAACTCTTTAACTCTCGCGGCGGTTTAGATGTTTTTTAATACTCTTTTTAAAGAACACAGGATATCGCCTTTGTTGCGAGCATTGTTTTTCTACTTGACATCCTTTATTTGTAAGCGTATGATAACAGTACAGGATACAGGCCTTGAAATGGCGCAGCATTTGTCTTCGTTATAATATATTATTCTTACTAACACAAAGTTTGTTGTTAAAATTAATGCATATTTATTTTTATTATTCAATGCAATTATTAAGGAACCGTATAAAATGAACGGAGGATAAAATGGCAGGCTATTATAATCTAAGCATTCAAGATATCATTAAAAATGCTGTGGGCAAACAGCCTTTCACGCATCAGCAAGAGTCTTTCTCGGCACTTGGAAATACGCTACCCATCCCTATAAGTGGATACAGGGGAACACTGCTTGTTCTTCCCACTGCAGGCGGAAAGACATTTACATCGGTTAACTGGATTTGCCGTAACATTATAAATAAGGGAATTAAGGTGTTATGGCTGGCACAGTCCTCCTATCTACTCGACCAAGCTGTTAAAACCTTTCATGACGAAATTAAAGGCGCTTCGAGTAGAAACATTGTTAATTTGAGAGTAGTTTCAAGCAGTAATAATCATGCAAATTCGGGTAGTATTGAGCAAACCGATGATATTTTAATCTGTACAACACAAACAGCTATCAGTGCTTATTCAGCCGAAAACTTAGATGCAAGAGGCAAGAAGGTTCACACTCCGTTTAGAAAATTTATAGATAGCTGTAAAGACACTGAATTGTTCGTTGTTATAGATGAAGCTCATCATACACCGGCATACGGTTGTAGAAGTCTCATTATTTCTATGAGAGAAAGTCTTAAAAATCTCTATGTTTTAGGCTTAACCGCCACTCCGATGCACATGGACAAGAGAATAAGCGGCTGGCTTAAAAACATTTATGACCAGTGGATTTGCTATGAAGCCGACAAAAACCTGTTACAGCAAAACAAAGTTCTTGCTGTACCGAGATATATTGAAAAGCAAACCGGACAAGAATTTGAGGTTGACGACAGCTTATTTGATAGGCTTGTTAATAAGCACAAAGATTTGCCGGATAATATTATCGAACATCTTGCAAACAATCAAACCCGTAACAATTTTATTATTAGCGATTATATTGAAAATCAAAATGAATACGGTAAAACTATTATTTTTGCCGATAGATGGTATCAGTGTGAATACATAGTAGATAAGCTCACTGCTCTTGGGATTAAAGCAAATGCAGTATATTCTGTTGTATCGGGGCAAGACAGCACCTTTAAGCAGGGCGAGGGCAGGCGAAACGATGCGTACAACAGGCAAATCATGCAGGATTTTCGTGACGGCAAATACGATGTACTTGTCAATGTGAAAATGTTGACCGAGGGCGTCGACGTGCCCGATGTTAAAACCGTGATGATAACTCGTCAAACTACTAGCAACATCTTGCTCACGCAGATGATTGGTCGGGCACTGCGAGGCGAAAAAGCGGGCGGCGGTATCGGAAAAGATTATGCTAACATTGTATTCTTCCACGACACTTGGAAACGGCTGTTACCATGGGCTTCCACCGATGGAGAAATGCAAAGCGAAAGACCGATTACCCAAGGCAGACCGTGGGGGGAGCTTATTTCCATTCAACTTATTAAACTTGCCGCATCTGAGATTGAATATAAAGGCTTTGAAAATGCCTCATTTATAGAGTTTATACCTGTTGGTTTTTTGGGTTGCGAGTATACAACAGCAATCAGCGAAAACGATATAGAAGAACTTATTACTTTTGGCGAAAATATTATTGTTTATGAGTTTAACAGCGATAAATATGACGCAATGATAACAAACCTTATCGCCGAAGATCTTGTACCGTATGCTGCCGAAAATGTATCTGATGAAGAATTAGAAATTTTTGCAACTCAGATGTCGGATAAGTTTTTTGAGGAAAAGGACAATTTTGACGGACTGCTACAAGAAAATATTGCTAAAATCATCAGACATATAGCACAAAATGGTACCGCTCCTGTATTTATAGATTTTCATGAGCGAAACCTTTATGACATTGATAAAATTGCTGAAGAACTACTTAATGCTTCTGCTTTGGAAACCGATGTTATACTTACGAATAAATTTTATGATAACGGGCTGTATTGGAATTTTCTGTATAAACATTTTGACACCTTTATGGACGCATATTACAAGTCACAAAAACGAGTGCTTGCAAGACTGCGAGGTAAACATGATACCGTAGTTATTATGCCTGTCGAGGGTAGTGTATGTGAGCTAACTGATGAAATAAAAAACCAGGTTATTGAGCGTGATAATTTCACCTGCTTATGTTGTGGAAAAACCAGGAAAAAAGGCAGGAAAATCCGATTGCAGGTAGACCATATTTTGCCTGTTGCTATGGGTGGTAGCAATCAAATATCAAACTTACAAGCTCTGTGCAATCATTGCAACAACATTAAAGCAGTAAATGAAATTGACTACCGAAGCCACAAGACCCCGCTACTTAAACCAAAAGGCAACATAAATCTAGGTTTTGGTTGTCCGGAAAGTGATTGTGACGAAAATACAATTATGCGTATTGTAAATGAATTTTACCACTGCCATGCAATGGTAAAGCTAAATCACCACGAAAGACGAAGCGGAAAATATTACAGCGCTTGGGAAATCATTCTTTATGCAGGCAACGACCCCGAATGGCTGTTACCACACAGAGATAAACTACTGAAATATATCAGCGATGAATTTGGATATGAACATGTAACATCTCTTGAAATTAAAAATTAACATCAGCACAGTTAACTGTTTTAGGAACCACCATGCAACGAATCGGTTAAGGGACAACGGTACAATTAGTGTACGTCCCCGTTGTCGCCCAATGAAGTGTATTCCTATCTATCTTTGGAACAAAATATTTATTAAGATGGTAGGGTGTTTGTAATTAATACTTGTAATAAACTTCAACATCCATACTACGTCCTTAGTTATTGGTGTTTCTTATCATTGCAACATTGTTAAAATTTACAATGCCATCTGCATTTATGCCGCATGTTCTGTTTTCGGCATCGGATAATAGCTTGTTGTAGTTACCGCTATTTGTAATAATTTTAACCATCACCCTCAACCTATATGTTTTTACAAATTAAGGTGATTATATACTGTTTTTTGTTTTTTTCAATATTTACGTTTAAAATTGAATGTTTTATTTAAAAATACAATTTTCCGGTTGCTACAATATCGGAGGCATTAAATGATTGCTCTAAAAGATGTTAATACTATGGTTAGTTAGCAAAAATTTAAAGAGGACAATGTGGAAGTTGTGCCGTTAGCGATAAACACCTTTAAAAAAATGCCTACCTTTTTCGGTAAGCATTTTCGCATTTTATTTAACATTGGCTGCGCAATCCTGCAGGGTTTTATTTCCTGCCGTATTTCTCTACCAGATAGTCTACACGCTTTATTCTATCAATGCGGGAAAGCGGAACAACCTGATCAGCAACTCCAAGTACACAGTTGTTGTGTTGCTTTAGGATATTTATCGTCTCGATCATATAACAATCAAATTCTTCATCGGTTATCTGATCGGATAAAAAGCCACTTGGTAGATTTCCCCACACAATAGCATTATTGTTTACCGTTTGTATTATCTCATTTATGGTCATATCACCCACCGGTGCCGGGGTTAGAGCCTCTATTACGTCAAAGCCTGCAAGCGATACCTCTTTAAGTAACCCTCTGAGCGATCCATCCATATGAATAAAGGAAAATTTTCCCGCCTTTTTAATATCGCCGGTAAGGTCTCGGTGGTATGGGAGCATATATTTTTCATAATATTGTTTGCCCACAACCTCTGAGGATAAATTTTCCGGTATCATTACACATTCGCAGGCAGAGGCTATGGTTAGCGCAGCTGCTTCTCGGTGTTTTCTTTCCATTAAAGCTACCGTTTCGTCGAACTCCTCCTGTGCATCGGCAATTATATAGGTTAAATTCTCAATTCCTGCCTTCTGTGCTACCAGCTCCATAAAAGGGCTGCGCGGCGTATAGCAGAGGGTAATGCCATTATCGCCAATAAACTGCTGTCGTTTATAGATAAGTTCGTAGTCCGGCTCATAGTAGGTATTCTCGTAAAGATAGCGAAGCGCAGGAAGATCTTCGTAATCCTTAATTAGATGTTCATACGGTGCCATGGAGTAGGTAGAGGCAACGTATTTTTCTATGCACTTTAATGTTCCTTTAGGGGTTTTGTATTCTAAATGTTGATACTCCCCCTTTGTTTCCTTAACTATCTCTACACCCTCATAGTGTGTTTTAAAAGGAGAATAACCTTGAAGATAGTAAGGTACACCAAGATCTTGATGTAGTTTAAACACCCCATCCTCGCCTTTATACTTTTGCTCCATTAGGTTTTCAGCTTTAAGATAATCTATCCAGTAATCAAGATCGCCACCCCATGGGAGAACATCGGGCTTTTGTCTGTTTAAAACAGCTAAAAATCTTTCGCGTTTAGTCATAAAAGAGCTTTCCTTTCATGTTTGATATAATCGCTATCTTTTGGAGATTATAATGCCGTGTTATAAAAACCTCGGCAATAATATTGGCCTATAAATTATGCAAATTATAGCTGCATAAGCCATGATTTTGCCTTCGGCTATTAATGGTTCTTACAGGCTGCTAAGTTTACTGCGCTCACCATATTCGTTCCAGCGGGTAAAAGCGCTGCGAACATTTTCCGGTTTTGCTCCAAGCCCGAATTCCAGCTGCGCAATAACGCCGCCATCACTCCACAGGCTATTCATCAACTCCTCTACAGCCGCGCTGGATTGTTCCGGCGTTCCAAACGGAAGGATATTTTGGCGGTCTATCTCACCCCAAAACGTTATCTTTCCTTTAAACTGCTGTAGCTGGTCGAATCCCATGCAGAAAACCTGAGAATTTATTGCATCGAGGCCTATATCAATTAGCTCGGGTATTATGGATAAAATGTTTCCATCAGAGTGCATAAAGGTTTTTTTGCCATGCTTTTTTGCTATATTAATATAGTCTTTATATAACGGCTTGAATATATCTATCCAGGTTTCAGGGTTAATAAGAAGGCTGTTTTGCATCCCCCAATCGTCCATAAACATTAGGCCATCTACATCTGTTTGCGCCCAGCGTTCCATAAGTTCACAGTAGAAGCTATGCATCTTTTTAATAAATTTCAACATTTCTTCTGGTGGGTCTACGAGATCCATCATAAGATTCTCGGTTCCGCGAATAAATTGTAGCTGCTCAAATGGGCGAGGATAAACACCGGCTAAAACAAAGCCATCTGTTCCTCTGCACAGCTCATTTACAGCGTCAACATCAAAATCAAGCCACTCTCTTGGGATATAAACATTATTAACATCTTCCCAGTCGTCGTCGCTAACTATAGGAATATCAACCTCACCGATAATACCCTCCTGCTTGTTTTCAAATTGGCAGCCCCAATCATCTACATATCTACCAACCGCAAACATATCACCTACCGTTACCGGTGAGGGCTTTTTATATGTAGGTCGAGCCATAATAATATCGTTTGGAAACTCTGCCAGTATTTCGTCGTATTCCTTACTATAGTTAAGCTTTGCCCAGGGAAGTGTCCATACCTCACGAGGAACAATTCCGGTTTTATTTTTAAATTCGAGTGTGTTTATTACAAGTTCACGTCTTGTCATTATCATAACTCCTATAGCATTATAAGCTGTCGATATGCTCGGTTAAAGCACAACGGGTAAGTGTGTTATCCTTTGGATTATATGAAAGGGTAACGATCTCAAAAGCATCAAGATTAACCTGCTGTTTTAACGAGCCGATAGGTAACGAAACCTCGCAGCTTTGTGCCTTTCCGGTTGGTTCAAACAATCGAATGATGTAGCCGGTTTTGTCGATTCGTTGCTTAAACGCGGTTAGCTGTACAACCGGGTTACTTAGCTCAATAAGCGGCTTTACATCGGCACTTTTTGCGCCCGGGAAGCAGGATATAGCAAATGGCGTTTCGTTGCAGATGGCAGCATCGGTTTCAATATTTTCTAATCTCTCGCCAGCATCTCCCCCCTGTAGCCAAAAGGTAAATTCACGCTCGCCCTGATCCATAAACACATTGCTTCTTCCCTGCTCTAAAACCTCCGGCTTTCTTTTAGAGAAATCGGAACAGCCGGCCGAGTATGCAGGTGATCTTAGAAGTGATAAACGAACCTCGCCGTTTTCATAATCTGAACCATAGATGCCGTTATCTATAATGGATAATGTGCTCTGGCTTTTTTCATCGTTCACTGCGCTCCAGCGAAGTGATACAGCCTCGGTTCGATCGTTAGGAAGTTCCTCACGGCCATACATTACCTGGCCTAAATATTTAGCTTGTTCAAACGGTGTAGCAATTAAAAGCTTGAGAATTTTCATCTTCTCTGCCCAAAATACTCGAGCTTTTAGCTGTATCTGTGTTCCTTTTTTTGGCAGGTAGTAGCGCATCGATACAACCGACCTAGCGTGCCCCAGTAAAACCTCAACAACGGTACGAACATCTCCATCTTCCAGAACATTAACAGGCGAGAGTTTATCACCTTTTATCCCTGCCCATTTTGCCGCTTCCTCCGGTGTAAGAAGCTTAAAATCGGCAATTTTTTCTGTAAAATCACGGCGGGTATTACCCCAAGAATCATAGTCATCATCCATAATAACAGGTATTAGCGAGCCCGGCTTTACAAAATCTTTACCGTTTACCGTTAACCTATCGAGAGCACCTGTTTCGGTATTAATATCAAGCTGTAGCTCCGGTGTTTTAAAGCTGAATATAGATTGAGTAGGCTGAACTACCTGAGGCTCGTTCTTCCAAAACTCAAGCTTGCAGTTATATCTTGTTATAGCAAATGGGGCAAGTTTTGCGCGGAAAACAACCCTTTTTCGCCAGTCTACATTAAAGTTAGAAGCCTCGTGCTCAACCTGACAGCTAACCGGCTGGTCGTTGTGGTAAACACGTGGGAACACCCATTGTTCGCGATCTTTATTTTGGTCTGGTAGATTAAACTCGGCCTCAATAATTGTATCCAGAGGGAAGGGATGAGGATTGTATACCAAGATTGGTATATCGCCATCGGCGGCCTTTTGTTCGCCTCTCATTAGGAACAGCATCGATTTTGTTATTATATCGGTAACTATATCTATTCCGTGTCCCAGCTGGCAGAGCGCTGCTTTTTCTGCAGGCTCTATGCTTGATCCTGTTATTATGTCATGAAACTGGGTAAATAACATATCTTTTTCTGCCTCGGCAAAACGCTCGGCAGGATATGGAGCAAGGGAGTTAAGCGTTACCGAACTTGCCATCTTTTCGGCCTTAAATAACAGATTTTCTAATCGTCTATATTCCTGCTTAACCCTTATCTGTGATGTATAGCAGCCAACCGACTGAAAATGAAGAGCCTTATCAACCTTAGGAAGATTTTTTATCTCATCGCCCTGGGCCTCAAAAAACGCTTCGGGGTATGAGTTTATAAACTCATAGCTATCGCTCCTGCTTTCACCCAGCTTCTTTATTAGTTCATAGTCCACTCGTGAAGGGCCGCCGCCATGATTACCAATACCCCATAGAACCAATCCCAGCTCCTTATCGGGATACATATCAAGATAGCCCTCTATCTTTTTATCGGCAAATCCACGATGACTTTCATAGGAGTTAAACCCACGGTGACAAACTATCTCAGAACCATCAAAACCTACCCATCTAAATTCATCCGATGGGAGCTTGCAGTTATCGGTAGGGCGGCAAACGATATATGATTCATAGCCTGCCTTCTTAAATATCTGAACTAAGCCACGGCTATGCCCAAACGAATCGAAGTTGATGGCGGTTGATGGCAACTTACCAAATTTTTCTAAAAAGTAGTTGCGGCCAACCAGCGCCTGGCGAACCATGCCCTCACCGCTTGGTAGATTACAGTCAGGCTGTAGATAAAATCCACCGATAATTCTCCACCTGTCTTCACTTACCAGTTTTTGGATGCGTTTGAACAGCTCGGGGTCGCACTCCTCAATCCATTCATAAAGAACCGATTCGTTATGGTTAAAAACAAAATCCGGATAATCATCACAAAAGTCGGCTGCTACACGAAAGGTAGACAGTGTTTCAGCCATACCCTCATCCTTTTCCCACATCCAAACCGGATCGAGATGCGCATTACAAATTAAATGTAATTTTTTCATGAATTTTCCTCTCATAAATTAATATATCTTAATGTTGAATGTTGTATCGTTAGAAGATGGCTTCCTATTATCTCAACATTTTGATCGATACAGTGTATTAGCTGTGCTGGTAGCGGTTGCGTTTCGGAGTATGATCTTTCGGCAAGTTCCTTTATTGTTTGAAAATATCCCGCTCCAAAAATAGCCGTTTGTCCTCCCACAACAATTTCGGTAGGTTTGTAAAAATTTATCAGTGATACTATGCTTAACGCTACATAGGGTGCTGTTGAATTAATAATAAATTCTGCTAACTCATCTTGGTTCTTATAGGCTTGCGCTATATCCTGCAGCGAACTGTTTTCGGTAAGAACCGTGTTATCGATAAAGTTTTTCTTTTCTTTAAGCGACTTAATAACTGCGTGGTTAGAGGCATAAGCATTAAGGCAGCCTCTACGGCCACATCTACATATCTCTCCGTTAAAGTTAATAGAGGTGTGTCCTATTGTATGGCTTTTCGGCTCGTTTTCAAATAGCGGTTGTCCGTCTATTATAATGCTGCAATCTATCTCATCACCTATATCGAGATAAACCATTCTGCCTTTTCGATTATTAAGGCCTCTTGCCAACCAGTGGGTTACAACTCCGGCAGTCGCCCTATTAATAAAGCGCACCGAAACACCGGTTAACTCCCTTATCTTTTCGCAGATATCGCCAAAATCTATCCAGATGCCGTAAAACGGTTTGGTAGGCAGAACAACCGTTATACCTAATGTGGAGTGTTTACTAAACCTTTTTGTTATCTTATTAAACTTTTCGGCTATCTCATTTACCAAGGTATCGGCTTGTGGATATTCATCTACATCAAGCGGCGCATCCTCAATAACGGTTCCATCAAATGAAAAAAAGGCAATTCTATAACAGCTGCCATCATGGTAAACCGTTGAGGCATTATAACACTCGGAATGCAGAAAAATACCAACAGGCCTTCGCCCATTGTTGCTACGAATCGTGTCTCCTTCAGTAATAAAGCCATTATCAATCAGCAAAGCCGTTAAATATGTTACCGTTGATGGATTAATTCCGCCAATGGTTGCGATATTTTTTCTGGAAACTCCGGGGTTATTTCGGATTATATCCAAAATTGTTAACAAATGTTCATCGATTGACGCCCTATCTTTCACGGTGGACAATGTGCACCTCCGAGTCGTTTATTAGGTTTATATTTTAAAATGTAGCATCTTGGGTTAATTTATTAAATAAAATAACTCTTTCAATGCCTCTATATTATCATGTAGAATATGCTTTGTCAACATCATTAGAAGTTAATTTATCATTAAAATTTACTATTTTTCACTTGACAACAGGGCATAAATTGACTATAATTACAGCAAACCTATATGATAGCTATATGAAATTGCTGGATTCGTTGATTTGTTTCTAGTATTACCTATTAAGAAATGGAGTACTAAAAGTTGGATAGGCGAGGTATACCTGTCAAGGATTTTTCTCTTGGCTATATTAAGCAATATATTCGGCAAAACAATCTCAAAGAAGGCGATCGTTTACCGGCAATAAATGAACTGTGCCATATGATGGGTGTTAGCGCTACCTCTGTTAGAGAAACGTTAAAAACGTTAGAGGCAAAGGGCGTAGTTGAAATTAAGAATGGTAAGGGATCATTTATCAAAAACACAAAGGTTGCCGAGTTATCGTTTGTGCCCTCAGCTGTGGGGGAGGAAATGCAAAAGCAGCTGATGGAAATTTTTGAACTTCGCAAAATGCTTGAACGCCAGATAATTATCAATATATATGAAAATGCCGATAGCGGTGATTTGTTGAAGTTGCAAAATCGGGTAGACCGGCTAATGTTTTGTTACAACCATGGTATCGACACCGCTCTCGAGGACAGATTATTTCATCAGGAGTTCAATAACACCTGCCACAACAGCCTGCTTAGAAAGTTAATTCACTCGGTGTTGAGCGCTTTTTATGAATTATATCCATCCTACACCGGATTTGATGTTACCTATACCGACACCATTCCATACCATGAGAAGATGGTATTCTCGATAGTAAAAAGAGACCTTGACGGTGCTCTTGCCGCAAACGATTTTGTAATGGATAAGGTTATGTCTCGACTAAACAGCATTTGTTAGCATAAATAGATGTACATTTGTATATCACAGAGAATAAAAGTGGGAAAGGACATTGCGCATGAAAAAAAACAACTACGCCCTTAGAAGGAAAATGGAACCCCATGTGTTTATGAGCCCTAGCTATCTTCTTATTGTTTTGTTTATTCTGTTGCCGCTTTTCAACGTTTTGCGTATGGCATTCATGGAATACCGTCTTGCTCGACCCGATCAGCGAGATTTTATAGGGTTTGAAAACTTTATAAACGTTTTTTCCGATCCTTTAATAGGAATGGTGTTCCGCAACACCGCAATATTTGTTTTGGCAACGGTTTCGCTTCAGTTTCTTTTAGGATTAATTCTTGCCCTTGCTTTAAAGAAGCCGTTTCCGTTTCGCAAAATTTATCAGGGAATCGTATTTCTGCCCTGGGCGTTTTCAAGCTTCATAGTAGGTTTGAATTTCCGTTGGTTATTTAATGCGGAATATGGCCCAATAAATGATATTTTACTTAAAATGGGATTAATCGATGAGCGAATCGTATTTCTGGGTTCTGCCGAACTTGCCCTTGTTACCGTTATTATAGCGCTTACCTGGTCTGGAATTCCTTTCTTTGGCATTATGCTTTTAGCGTCATTACAGTCCATCCCTGCCGACTATTATGAGGTAGGCATGTTGGAGGGATGTACCGGTATACGCAGCTTTTTCTATATCACCTTGCCTGCAATTAAGCCCACAGTAATTACAACAGTTTTATTAAGGTTCATCTGGGTATTTAACAATGCCGATCTAATTTATGTTATGACAGGCGGAGGACCGGCAAACACCTCACAAACGCTGGCCTCATATATGTTTACAAGAGCATATAGCACCTTAGATTTTGGCGAGGCGAGTGCAATTGGCGTAATATTTATGATTGTATTATTAACCTTTAGCGGATTATTCCTACTCGTAACTAGATTCCGAGATGGAGGAATGGAGTAAAAACAACGATAGTTTACGCCATACGCGGCACCGTGCGTGCAGAAAGGAACTATGCATTATGACCGATAAAAACAAGAAAAAGCTAAGGAATATTACAAACGGTACAGGACGTTTCTTTATACTTCTGTTTTTCCTACTACTGGTTGTCCTGCCAATTTACTGGCTTTTTGTAACCTCTATTAAAATTCCGGAGGATATCTCGACACTAGACATTCAGTATTGGCCTAACACTCCTACCTTTGATAACTACATTCAGGTTTGGGCGAACACACCATTTCCGGTTTACCTACGTAACAGTATAATAGTATCAACTATTACCGGCATTATTGTTATGATTATAGCAATTTTAGGTGGCTATGGTTTATCTCGTTATAAGTTTAAAGCGCAAAGGTTTGTTATCGGTTCATTTCTTGTATCCCAGATTATACCTTTTACGCTTTTGCTTATACCGCTTTATATCATGTTTGGTGCAATCGAGCTTACCGATACACTTGTAGGCCTTATACTTTTGTATGTTATATTAAATGTTCCGTTCTGCGTTGTAATAATGCAAGGATTTTTCAAGAACATTCCGGTATCCATCGAAGAGGCCGCACAGATTGATGGATGTACTAAAACGAGCATGATGATACGAATAGTTATCCCCATCATGTTGCCCGCTATCGTTTCTACCTTTATATTTGCCTTTATCGGGGCATGGAACGAACTGTTGGGCGGTGTTATGTTTATTAACACCGAACTACTTAAAACTATTCCGGTTGGTTTGAATGCATATGTAGGACAGTTTGCTGTTAACTGGGGTGAGATGACTGCCGGCGGTATGCTAGCACTTATTCCTACAGCACTGCTTTTCGCATTTGCACAGCGCTACATCGTTGAGGGATTAACCGCAGGTGCGGTAAAAGGATAATCCCTTTAGTATATTGTCTCATTCGTTACCTACAAGAGGTTGCGAAAGGAATAAATATTTATTTATTTAAGGAGGAAACATGAAAAAGAGCAAGTTTATTTCATTGGCAGCGTTGTTAATCGTGTTATCGCTTATGATGTCTCTTTTTGCCGGATGCGCTCCGGCTGAGGAAGCTCCAGCAAGTGATGCCACCGCTACCGAAGAAAGCACCGACACAGCAGAGCAAACTGATGAGCCCGCCGAGAAGGTTGACCTACGCTTTATGGATATCATTCCTAACGAAGCTAGAGGCGCACAATTCCAGGCAATGGTTGAGGCTTACAACGCTCAGAGCGATGTTGCTACCGTAACATTTGAATCCACACCTTGGGATACAGCTCATGAGAAGCTTGTTACACAGGGCAGCACCGGCGATTTACCTGACGTATTCATTAAGCATAACTCCTGGATGTCTGAGTTTGTTCAGGCAGGTTGGGTAGTCGATCTAGCCGACTATTACGACAATTCATTTGAGTACAAAGATAGCTTTATCCCCTACGTTTCTGATGTTCTTATCGAATATGACCAGCGTGAAACATGGGGCGGTATCTACGGCTTACCTGATGGTTTAACCACACATGGTATGTTCGTACGCACCGACTGGATTGAAGAAGCAGGCTATACAGTTGAAGATATCGACACCTGGGATGACCTATTCGAGGTAGCCGAAGCTATCAACGATCCTTCAAACGATAAATATGCTTTTGCTTACCGCGGTGGCCGTGGCGGCGGTGACCAGATGGGTATGTATGTAATGAGCGAGCTTGGTGGCTACGTATACGACGAAGAAGGTAACTGCCTATTCAACACCGAAGAGGGTATTGCTGCAATCGAACGTTACACCGACATCTTCATGAACAACATGACCCCTGAAGATTCCATCAACTGGGCATATGCCGAGATGGTACAGGGCTTTACTTCCGGCCTTTCAGGTATACTAAACCAAACAACCGAGGTTGTAGCAACCTGTAACGACTCGATGGAAGATGGCACCTGGACAGTTATCCCCTTCCCTCGTTCTTCCGATGGTAACATCTACTCTAAAGCCGACTCATTCCTACTTTCCATGGGTTCAAACACAGAGTATCAGGATCAAGCATTCGATTTCATGAGCTACATGCTTACACCGGAAGTTAACCTTGAGTACTGCAAAGTTAACCTTTACATCCCTGTAATGGTCGGTGCTGAGAACGATCCTTACTTCAACGAAGGCGCAATGAAAGGCTTTGTTGATTCCATCAACGATCCTAACTTTGTACGTAACTCCTTCTACGGATACTTCCCAGAAAATGGTGAGTTCTTAGAGAGCTACTATGATTCACAGATCCAGAGCTACCTATTAGGTCAGCAGAGTGTTGAAGATCTAGCAAACAACATTTCCAGCTTCTTAACCGAAAACCAGCAGAATTTCATGGTAGAAAGCCCGGATACTCCGCTTCCTGCACCTGTATTTCTAGCTCAATAAATCAAATTAACTGCAAAGACAGCACAGTATTTTTATATTATGCGCCTTTGCAACACGAAAAAAGTCATCTTTATGATGGCTTTTTTCTTATTTTTATATCAACGAAACTACCTTGCCGGATCTTTATAGGGTTTTAACAAGGATACAAAATTAAAAAATCATGGATAAATATTTAGCACCAACTACCATAAACACAAAAAAGGCACCGAGCAAGCTCGGCGCCTTAGTGTATCAAAAACCGTATATAGTAACATTCGATGGGGCTGTTACATTTGTGTGGCCGGCTATCGGTTTTTTTCGATAGCTTATGCGTCCTGTTTAGTGTCGGCTATTTGAATTTCTCTAAGATTTACGCCCTGCGGAAGTTCGTAGGCAAACTTAATAGTTTTTGCTACGTCTTCTACAGTTATGCTTGTTGCTCCTACGCTCGCCTTCCACTCGTTATAGCCTTCCTTTATAGCATCGCTGGTTGTGTGGCTTAACAGCTCTGTTGCTACCGCTCCCGGACAGATTCTCATAACCCTAACATTATGGGATGACAGCTCCATTCTCGCTACCTCTGAAAGACCTACAACGCCATATTTTGTTGCACAGTATGCCGCATGATTGCCAAAGGGTTTAACTCCCGCTATAGACGAAATATTTATAATTGTACCGCCGTTTCTTTCCTTCATATCGTTCATAACTATCTGCATACCGTTCATAACGCCCATAACATTAACATCAAGCATTTTTTGCCATTCAGCTGCATCCTGCTGTTCTAGGTTACCAAGAAGCATAATACCTGCGTTATTTATCATTAAGTCTGCTTTACCGTATTTCTCCTCTGCAAATCTAACTGCTGCTTCAAATTCATCCTTATTAACAACATCAACCTTTTTGCATATTGTATTAGGTAGCTTCATTTCCTCTAGCAGCTCAACCCTCCTTGCTAAAAGAAGCAGTGGATACCCATCTTCGCTAAACATCCTAGCAAGTTCTTTACCAAAACCCGAGCTTGCGCCGGTTATTACAACTAATTTTTTCATCTTTATCTCCTTGTTTTTTTCATCATGGTTTAAATTATAGTAGCAATAACATAAACAGTCAATGAGTTACATTGGTTTCGCTTAGAGAAACCGAGGTAACTAATGCACAAAAATAGTTGAGTTTCAAAATTACACCAAGGCGCATTCAACCTAGGTAAAAAAAAAGCCCGATTACTTCTTGCCAGTAATTAAACCCAAGCAACACGCGTTATGCCGAAGTTTAAGTTTTTTCAAAAAATTTGCGTAACGTCAAAATTCTGTAACTCCCCCCAACCTAACATCCCGAGAAATATTACGTTTTTGCACCAAAGGTGCAAAATGCCGAGGAAGCGAGGCAAGTAATATTTCCAATAGCTCTGCCAAAGGCAGAGATTATAGGTACTACCACAAACCTAACATCCCGAGAAATATTATGTTTTTGCACCAAAGGTGCAAAATGCCGAGGAAGCGAGGCAAGTAATATTTCCAATAGCTCTGCCAAAGGCAGAGATTATAGGTACTACCACAAACCTAACATCCCGAGAAATATTATGTTTTTGCACCAAAGGTGCAAAATGCCGAGGAACCGAGGCAAGTAATATTTCCAATAGCTCTGCCAAAGGCAGAGATTATAGGTACTAC
>CAYJBH010000041.1:0-8574 GCA_964368625.1 uncultured Oscillospiraceae bacterium | reverse complement strand
CGAGGCAAGTAATATTTCCAATAGCTCTGCCAAAGGCAGAGATTATAGGTACTACCACAAACCTAACATCCCGAGAAATATTATGTTTTTGCACCAAAGGTGCAAAATGCCGAGGAAGCGAGGCAAATAATATTTCCAATAGCTCTGCCAAAGGCAGAGATTATATATTAAACAATAAATTGATCTGCCTTGTTATAAAGCGTTTTATACCCAAGATTTAAGGCTAAAAAAACTGCAAGCGAGACCACCGCCGCTAGGCAGATGTTTATCGAGATTTGATATAAAATTGCAGTTGTTGGTGATTCTCCCGATAGTATCTGCCCCGTCATCATTCCGGGAAGCGCTACTATTCCCATTCCCAGCATGGAGTTAATCGTGGGCAGCAATGCAGTTTCCAGAGCAGTATTTACAAAGGGTTTTAGTATATTTTTTGGCTTTGCGCTCTGGTTTAGCAAAACCTCGATTTGAAGCTTAGAATCCTTGATCTTCGCCATAAAGGTTTTAACTCCAAGGGTAATTCCGGTCATGGCGTTTCCTATTATCATTCCGCTTATCGGTATCGTGTATTGCGGGTTAAATATGCTCTCGCCTATAACAATTGTTATAAAAAAAGAAATAATAATTAATCCTGAAAATAATATCGATGCTGCAATTATTATCTTAAATTTGTTGTTTAACCCTTTGTTTACCGATAATATTCTGTGAACAGCAAACAGTATCATGGAGCCAACATATAGACATACAAGTATTGGAGATGGATTTTCAAATATATATAGCAATATATATCCTGCAAGCGTTAGCTGCACCGTCATCCTTAAACTGGCTATAAGTAACAGCTTAGTTTGCGATATCCTACTTACCTTCATTATTATTCCAACAATTATCAAAAGCAGATATATCAAGGCAAAATTTACAATGCCGATAGATGCAGCGTCAGTCATTTCTTCCCCCTTCGCTTAAAACAATTCTATTCTGTGCAAACTGTTGAACCAGCTTAGCATCATGACTTACAACTATTAAGGTTTTGCTCTGTTCCTTAATATAATAGCTTATATTTTCTAACACCTGTACCGCTAATTTATAATCCAGCGCCGATGTTGGCTCATCTAGCATAATCACCTCGCTGTTCATAGAAAGACAGATTGCAATATAAACCCTCTGCCGCTCCCCTCCCGATAAGGTATCACAACCGGTATCTAATGAAAACTTCGCCTTTGTTAATTTAAGAAAGTAATTCATTCTCTCCTGCGTTATCTTCTCATGCTCACAGTATTCGTGAAAAAGATTAAAGTTTTCCTCTATGGTGCCACTAAATAAAAAGGTTGTTTGAGAGATAAGCTTAACCTCCTTTCTAAGAAGGATGCTATCATACTCGGTTATCGGCTTATCCTTATAAAAAATCTCCCCACCGCTATAATTCTCGGTTCGATTAAAAAGCTTTAACAGCGTGCTTTTTCCGCTACCGCTAGCACCGGTTATAAAGTTTATCTCTCCCCTGTTTATTACCATGTCATCATAAAAGATAAAATTGTTAAAACTTAGTTCTTTTGTTTTAAACATAAATTCTCCTTGATTTTTGCTAGCTTTGGGTGTATAATATCAATATCGAATTTCAATATCGAATTTCGTTATTAACATGATATCATAGGGAGGAGAAAAATGCAAGACCCAATTTTAAGAAAATTATTTTTAGGATTCATTCAGATACATATCCTACATCATGCAAAGCAGGAGCCTATTTTCGGCTCGTTTATGATAACTGAATTAAAGTCGCATGGGTATGATATAAGTCCGGGCACGCTTTACCCAATCTTTCACAGCCTAGAAAAGGCTGAACTATTAACGGTTGAGGGTAAAACGGTAGGTGGCAAGGTGAGAAAGTACTATTCAATAACAGAAAAGGGAGAAATGGTTTTAGCCGAGGCGCGAAAAAAAGCAAGGGAGCTAACCGGCGAATTATAGAAAAACACAAAACATTTTTACAACAATAATTCTTAAAGGTATTGTACTTTTTATATTATTTGCTATAATTATTTATGAAATACTATTTTTTATTAAACAGCAGATGGAGGATAAGTGGTTAAGTATAACAACTACCATGAGATGTGCGAAAAGTTTAAGTATATCTCACTCAAAGGATACGCAAAACGACACAATCTTTTAGCCGAGATTGTTGCTGTTGTTAATTTTTTTGGGCCTACCGGAACCTCTAAGGATTATGTTGCAAGCAATATGATTAAATACGCAAGGGAATCCGGCAAGCTTAATTCCAGAAGCCCGGTTATAGAATATTCCGGTGGAAGTTTTGGAATGGCGCTAACCATAGCGGCGCTTGGCATGGGGCATCCGGCTCATCTTATTGTGCCCTCTTCCCTTCCGCAGGAGAGAATTAATCTGTTAACCACTCTTGGTGCAAAACTTCATTTTGCAAAGGAGGGTAGCAGCGCAACCTCTATGCTACATCAGGCATCGGCATTAGCTGTAGAGCTTAAGGGATATTTTGTTGATTTTTTAAACAACGATGATAACCCAGAGGTTCACAGAAGAATAACCGGCCCACAGATTTTAAAGGCAACCGGTGGTGAGTTTTCTCATCTTGTTACCGGTGTTGGAAGCGGGGGTACTGTTAGCGGTACCGGCGAATATATTAAGGCCTGGACAAACGGCATCTCGATTGTTGGGGTTCAGCCAATGGAGAGCCAACTTTTAACCGGTGGTATTGCCGGCCGACATGGCCTTGATGGCATTGGTATGCCCATTGTTCCGGGAAACTATAACCCCTATATTGTTGATGAGGTTATCTCGGTTGCAACCTCTGCCGCCAAAACAACCGCCGTTGAGGCACTATATACCGACGGGTTGCCTCTATCAATAGGTTCAGGCGCAGTTCTTACCGCCGCAAAGGAACTTGCCTTAAAGCCGGAAAACGAGGGCAAAACAATTATGGTTATAATTAGCGGAAAACGCAACCTTTAATAGCTGTATTTGTATATAAAGGTTAATATTTCGACGTTTTCATTGGTTAAAATGTAAATAATGTAACAAAAGTATCGACAAAGCGTCGGTTAATATGATACAATACAAGTTGTTAATGCTTCTATAAATATGGATGGATTTAACATTTTTAAAATACTATCGACAAAACGGCTATAAATATGATACAATAGTTGGATATTAGTATAAAGTATAAAGAAAAGGATGGATTAAATAATGCGTAAAATCAGCTACAAAGTAGGTGTAGTTTTATTAGTAGCAACAATGCTGTTAACCGGATGTAAAGACACCGACCCGGTTGTAACTATAGGTGACAGAAGCTTTATGCCCGGCGAGTATCTTGCAGCTCAACTTGATGCATACTATGAGGTATATGCCGATTTTTCATATAACTCTGAGTTTCTCACCGAAAGCTATGAGGATGGAACCACAGCAGCAGCCAAGATATCCGAACTCACCGATAACACCTTAAAACAGATTGCTTATGCCGAGATTAACTTTGATGATGCCGGCAAAACTCTAACCGAAGATCAGCTTCTTGTTTTTGAGCAAAATTTTGAGTATATTTACCAAAGCCAGCAAGAATTCTACGCCGATAACGGAGTTGGAGAGGATTCATTCCGCAGCTATTATCTTGCCCTTTATAAGTTTAGAGCGCTTTATGAAGAGCAATACTATGGTGAGGGCGAACTTGCACCAAAGGTTGAAGAACTTGCCGAGTATTATGGCGAGACCTACACACCCATAACACGAGCATCGGTTTCCACCGTTTCTACCGACTATACTGCGCTAGACGAAGCCACCATCTTGGCCCAGAAAGAACTTGCCGATGAAATGGTTGCCCATCTAGAGGAAAACAACGACTTTGATGCGGCTATTGAAGAGTTTATGCCTGAGGTTCTTACAAACACAGGTGGCAGCTACACCGAGGATTCACCCGAATCATACTACTACAGTGATGAGGTTAGCGAGAATAACACCGTTTATTCTGCCGAGGAGATAGAGCAGATATCATCGCAACAAGCCGGAACGGTTGGAATTCTAGAACAGGAGAATGCATTAATCATCTACCGTGTTAACGAGGATTATGTTGATATCTCCGAGATAGAGGCAAAGCGTAGCACCCTAACCGATGAAATCTACTACGAGGCATTTGAGGAAATGGCTATCGAGGAGGCTAACGAATACGGATTTACGGCCGATTCTTATGCTCGCAGCTATTATAATGTAGATAGGATAGTTTAAAACATGTCAAAGGTGATAATGTTGGCCTCCGGAAAGGGAGGCACCGGTAAGAGTACTATGTCGGTACTCATAGGAACCGCACTTTGTTACCACAAAAAAAGCGTTCTTCTAATCGAACTGGATGCAGGTCTTAGAAGCATAGACATTATCTCAGGTGTTTCCTCTGAAACGGTTTATGATTTAAATGATGTTTTAACCGGCACTTGTCCCATAGAAAATGCAATAGTTAAAAGCACCGACCGAAAGGGACTCGACATAATAAGCGCACCATATAGCGACGGAGTTATATCTATCAACGGCCTAGGACAGTTACTAGACAAGGTTATCGATTGTTACGACTATATAATTATAGATACAGCGGCCGGCCTTGGAGCCCCCTTTATCGCTGCCGCCTCGGTAAGCAATCTTGCACTGGTTGTTGTAACCCCCGACCCCATATCGGTAAGAGACGGTAGGATAGTTGTTGAAGAGCTTTTAAAGCTGGGTTTAGAATCTACAAGGCTACTTATCAACAAGGTTTTGTTGCCAAGGCAGGGTAAAAACCCGATAAACGACCTAGACTACTGTATAGACGAGATAGGTGCTCAGCTAATTGGAGTAGTTCCAAACTCACCCGAGATATATTTTTGTTCCTGCGAAGGAATGCCGCTTCTAACCGACACCGTTGAATTTGAAATTTTTCATAGAATTGCAGGAAGGTTGGATGGAGTATACTCACCACTCATCTTCGAAACAAGGTAAAGTAGTTTTACCTTCAGTTACATAAAGCAAATCCAAGAAAGGAAGAACTTAACCATGAATATTGCCATTGTAGCATCCGATTCAAAAAAAGAACTAATGATTGACTTTTGTATAGCGTATCGCGGTATACTTGCGAAACATTCATTACTCGCTACCGGCACAACAGGAAAGGTTGTTTCAGGGGAAACAGGTCTTGACATTAAAAGAGTTCTGTCCGGAAAAACCGGAGGCGATCAGCAACTCGCAGCACGTATTTCCTGTAATGAAATAGATTTACTATTATTTTTTAGAGATCCTTTGTCTCAATCGCTACCCACCATTGCCGAGTGGAATATGTTTAGGCTTTGCGATATGCATAACATCCCGGTTGCAACAAATATTGCTACAGCCGAGGTGCTGGTATTAGGATTAGAAAGAGGCGATTTCGACTGGAGAAACATAGTTAATCCTTCGTTATAGATTAAGGAGAACATAATAGATGCAACGATACTCTGCCCCGAAAGGGACAAAGGATATCTTGTCGTCTTCGGTAGCCGCATGGCAGTATGCCGAGAGCACGGCAAGAAGGGTTTTTGAGGCCTACGGTTTCGGCGAGATAAGAACCCCGATTTTTGAACAGAGCGAAGTTTTTATGCGCGGCATTGGTGAGGACACCGATGTTGTTGGCAAGGAGATGTACACCTTTAACGACAAAAAAGGCAGAAGCATGACGCTTCGTCCGGAGGGTACCGCCGGCGTTTGCAGAGCCTTAATAGAGTCCGGCACCCTTAACGGGCCTCTCCCGGTTAAAAGCTACTATATAGGTAGTTTTTTTAGGTATGAGCAACCGCAGGACGGACGACAACGGGAGTTCCACCAGATTGGCGTTGAGCAGTACGGTGCAACCACCCCCATGGCGGATGCCGAGATTATTATTCTGCTGGTTCGCCTTTTTGAAGAGTTTGGTATTAAGGATACCGTTTTGCACCTCTCCTCGCTTGGCTGTGCCGATTGCAGGGCGAAGTTTAAGGCAGAGCTTATAGCATTTATCGAAAAGAGTAGCGATCGCCTTTGTGGCGACTGTAACCGCAGGTTTACAACAAATCCGTTAAGGGTTTTAGACTGCAAAAACGAGAGCTGTAGCGAACTTGTTGAGGATGCACCCTCTATGCTGGATTTTCTCTGTGAGGGATGCAGTGACCATTTCGAAGAGCTTCAAAGACTTCTTGGCATGACCGACGTTAAATATAAGCTTGATAGAAAGCTTGTTCGTGGGCTGGACTACTATTCCAGAACGGTTTTTGAGCTTAAACACGATAGGGCTGGTGCGGCAAAAACCCTAACCGGAGGCGGTAGATACGACGGGCTTTCGAAACAGCTTGGCGGGCCGGACATTTCGGGAATTGGTTTTGCGCTTGGCGTTGAACGGCTTATGTTAACCCTTGCAGCCGAAGGGATTTTAGATAGCATAACCCAAAATAATCCACAGCTCTACCTTGCCGCCGCCGATAAAGAGGGCGAGGCAAAGGCGTTTACCCTTGCAAACGAGCTTAGAACCAAAGGGTTTAGGGTTATATATAACATCTCGGGCAAGGGCGTTAAGGCTCAGCTTAAAGAGGCAGGCAGGCTGGGTTGCGGCTACTGCACCGTTATTGGAGAGACCGAGGTTTTAAAGGGTGAGGTTACCTTAAGAAACATGAACGATAAAGATTCGCCCGAGGTGAGCGTTTCGATTAACGAAATTGCCGAATTTTTATCGAAAAACATATAGGGAGTATAGCATTGGAAACACTTAATAATCTTCGTAGGACGCATTATAGCGACGAGATAACCACCGAGCAAATAGGCAAAGAGATAACCGTTGCGGGATATATTGCAAAGGTTAGGGATCTTGGTGCGGTTTTATTTGCCGATGTTCGAGATACCGTAGGGATTATTCAGATAAGCTTTGATGGAAATAGCGAGCCATCGCTTTTAGAAAAGGCAAAAAAACTTCGTGGGGAATACTGCATAATTGCAAAGGGCGTTTTAAGGGAGCGCGAGAGCAAAAACCCAACCCTACCTACCGGCGATGTTGAGCTTTTTGTTACCACCTTAACCATTTTAAGCGAGGCGGAAACACCGCCTTTTGAGATAAACGACAACCTCTCGATTAAGGATGAACTGCGTTTTAAATATAGATACCTCGATCTAAGGCGAGAAAAGGCACACAAGGCGATGATACTGCGCCACCGCGCCACCAAGATAACGAGGGATTATTTCGATTCAAACCGTTTTATTGAGATAGAAACACCCTCGATGGTTAAAAGCACACCGGAGGGCGCAAGGGATTATCTAATACCCAGCCGTGTTCAGCAGGGAAGATTTTTTGCCCTACCACAGAGCCCACAGCTATATAAACAGCTGTTAATGCTCTCGGGATTTGACCGCTACATGCAGATTGTTCGTTGCTTTAGAGACGAGGATTTAAGGGCCGAGCGTCAGCCGGAGTTTACCCAGGTCGACCTTGAGATGGCATTTTGCGACGAGACGGATATTATGTCTATCTGCGAGGGATACGTAAAGGAGCTGTTCTCTAAAATAAGAGGGGTGAACTTTAGCGGCGAGTTTTTGCGTCTGCCATACAGCGAAGCGATGGATAGGTTTGGAAGCGATAAACCGGATATGCGTTTTGGCATGGAGCTTTGCGATGTTACCGAGCATCTACAAGAAACCGAGTTTGCCGTTTTTGCCAATGCAATAAAGGCAGGCGGTTCGGTTAGGCTTATTAACGCCAAGGGAGTAGCCGAGCGTTTAAGCCGCAAGGAGATAGATAAGCTAACCGATGTTGTTAAAACCTACGGCGCAAAAGGTTTAGCGTTTACGAGATTTGCCGAGAACACCAGCTCATCGTTTGAAAAGTTTTTAACCGAAGGGGAGATAGCGGCAATTCATAAAGCTGCAAATGCCGAGCCGGGAGACGTTCTACTTATAGTTGCCGATGGCAGTAACGATGTTGTTTATGCAGCACTAGGTGCACTTCGTTGCCATCTTGCAAAGAAGTTTGAGTTATATAAAGAGGATGATTTTTCATTTTTATGGGTCACCGATTTTCCGCTGTTTGAATACGACGAGGAGGAGGATCGCCTGGTAGCAAAACACCACCCATTTACAGCCCCTCATCAGGACGATATCGAAAATTTAGAACAGCTAAAAGGCGAGGCACGCTCTCGTGCCTACGACCTTGTTGTTAACGGCTACGAGCTGGGCGGTGGCTCGATAAGAATTAACGATCCCGCTCTACAACAGCGTATGTTTAAGCTTTTAGGCTTTACCGAGGAGAGGATGACCGAGAGTTTCGGCTTCTTGATAGATGCCTATAAATACGGAGCACCACCGCACGGTGGACTTGCATTCGGCCTTGATAGAATCTGTATGCTTCTATCCGGCGAGGAGAGCATCAGAGAGGTTATCGCCTTCCCTAAGATGCAAAACTCAGGAGAGTTGATGACGGGTTGCCCGGATATAGTTGACCAAAAACAGCTAAAGGATTTAGCTATTGCACTGGTGTGCGAGGATAAATAAATTATCTCTGCCTGCGGCAGAGCTATTGGAAATACCTCTTGCAAAGAATAT
>CAYJBH010000040.1:0-24601 GCA_964368625.1 uncultured Oscillospiraceae bacterium | reverse complement strand
GAAAAATGTTTTGAGATAGTATCATCTAATAACGATAGCTGGAAAACATATGTTGAGCAGATGGCACGATGGGTTGACTATGATGGCGCTTATAAAACGATGGACACAAGCTTTATGGAAAGCGTTATGTGGGCATTTAAGACCTGTTACGACAAGGGCCTTATCTACCGTGATTACCGTGTAACTCCATACTGTATGCGCTGTGAAACATCCCTTTCCATATCAGATACAAGAGAGTCAGATTCAACGAGACTAAGACAGGATAGATGGCTGATAGCTAAGTTTAAAACCGATCTTAATGTAGACGGTAAACCCACCTATATCCTTGCCTGGACAACAACCCCATGGACACTACCATCCAACCTTGCACTGGTTGTGGGTGAGTCACTGGATTACTCATTTGTTGAGGTAGAGGGTGAGATTTATGTTGCCTGTACCAACACCCTTAAAAACTATCCCAAGGTGTTTGGTGCAGAGCCGGTGGTTGTTAAGAATTGTAACGGTACCGAACTTGTCGGCATTAGCTACGAGCCGCTTTTCCCATACTTTGCCGAGCTAAATGAGCAGGGAGCTTTCAAGGTTATTTCCGGCGAGCATGTTGGCTCTGATGAGGGTGTGGGTGTTGTTCATACTGCCCCTGCCTTTGGTGAGGACGACTACTGGGTTTGTAAAGAACACGGTATACCGCTTGTTAACCCTGTTGATGAAAAGGGTTGTTTTACTAGAGAGGTAACCGACTTTTACGATGAGAAGGGCGAGAAGAATGTTATCGAGCTAAACAGCACCATAACACGCTTTTTGTATGATAACAACAAATGCGTTGCCGACGGTACTATAGAGCATAACTACCCCCATTGTTGGAGATGCAAAGATCCGCTTATCTACCGTGCAATGGATGCTTGGTATTTCGATGTAACCTCTATAAAAGATAGGTTGATTGAGCTTAACGAGCAGATTAACTGGGTACCCGAAACGGTAAAGCATGGACGTTTTGGTAAATGGCTTGAAAACGCACGTGACTGGAATATCTCGAGAAACAGATATTGGAGCACCCCGATACCTATCTGGGAGTGTGAAGATGCAGACTGTAACCATCGTGTGGTTGCCGGAAGCATTGAGGAGATTGAGAAGCTTAGCGGCATTAAGCCGGACAATCTGCACCGTCAGTTCCTTGATGATATTACCTTCAAATGTGAGTGTTGCAGCAAGACCATGAAACGTGTTCCGGAGGTTTTAGACTGTTGGTTTGAGAGCGGTTCGGTTCCGTTTGCGCAAAAGCACTATCCTTTTGAGAATAAGGATTGGTTTGAATCCCACCTACCGAGCGACTTTATTGTGGAGTACACCGGCCAAATTCGTTGTTGGTTCTACTACCTGCATGTTTTATCGGTAGCGCTTTTCGACAAGACGGCGTTCAGCAACTGTGTTGTTCACGGAACAATACTAGCAAAGGACGGTAAAAAGCTATCTAAATCCTCAAAGAACTACACCGACCCTATGGAGCTTATGCAGCAGTACGGCACAGACGCCTACCGCCTATACCTCTACCAGACGAACGCAATGCTTATCGGTGACCTTATGTTCGACGATGCCGGCATTCAGGAGGCATACCAGAAGATAGTACTTCCCTACTGGAACGCCTGTAACTTCTATATTGCCTATGCTAACATTGATGGTTTTAAACCCGAAACTTTAGAAGAGCCGGTTGTAACCGACCAGCTTAACAGATGGATACTTGCAAAGCTATACGAAACTGAGAAGTTAATTTCAGAAAACATGGATGCCTATCAGGTTAACCGCTATGTGGTTTATCTGCTCGACCTTGTTGACGGCCTTACCAACTGGTTTATCCGCCGTTCACGCCGTAAGTTCTGGAGCAACGGTATGTCGGCAGAGAAGACAGAGGTTTATACCACCCTTTACTATGTATTGGTTAACATTACAAAGCTACTTGCACCGGTAGCACCGATTATCTCGGAGCAGGTGTACAAAACGCTTACTGACGGCTACTCGGTTCATCTGGATGAATGGCCAAATGTACCGGTAAAATACCGCGACGATGAGCTTATATACCAGGTTAGCGTGGTGCAGGACATTATTTCTCTTGCCCGCAACATCCGTAACAAAAACAGAATTAAAAACCGTCAACCTTTAAGTGAGCTACGCATTGCACTTGCAAACAGTGCTCACAACGAGTTTGTTAACGATTTTTGCGAGGTTGTTGCCGAGGAGCTAAATGTTAAGAATGTTATGTTACTTAACGATGTTGCCTCTATCGCAACGATAAAATATGATCCTAACTTTAACGAAATTCGTAACCGTTACAAGGATATGGTTCCAAAGATTATCGCATCGGTTAAAAAGGGTGACTTTAGGTTAGAATCCGATAAGGCTGTGGTTGTAATAGACGGTGTTGAAACTGATTTTGCGCCGGAGATTATCCTCGTATCCTACAACGCAAAGGAGGGACAGCATGTTGCCTCCGACCGTGGAATTGTTGTTTCTCTTGACATCACCCTAACCGAAGAGCTAAAACAGGAGGGACTTGCAAGGGATATCGTTCGTAATATTCAGGATGCAAGAAAGCAGATAGGCTGTAATATAACCGACAGGATTAACGTCGAAATCTGCGCCGATATTGCAAGCGAGTGGTTAGAGTATATCGCAAAAGAAACCCTTGCCGATATGACAAGCATTGCAAAACCTACCACCACGATAACAATTTCTGATGATAACGACAACGAGATTGCCGTTAAGATTGCAAAGAAATAATACTTTTATATACAAATTACTCAATGCAAAAACCACGATACGGTTAGATTAGCCGTTTCGTGGTTTTTTTATATGTGTATTAAGTTTAAAGAACTAAATCTAAAAGTAGCTAGCAGTACAAGGTTTCTATAACCTTAGGTGTTAACCTTCCATTTCCCACCCTGGTAATCTCGTTTAACAGCTCATCTAGATTAATGCTCGCAATGGTGATTGTTAGTGTAGTTTTATCGTCATAAACACAGTTTACAACAGTAGCTCCCTGTGCATTTAAAAGGTGACAGATTTTTTCATACATGCTGTATTCCACCGTAAGCTCAAGCTTGGTGGTTATAATGCGCTCCTTAAGGCCTGCCTTTTCTATGGCAAGCCTTGCGCCATCGCCATAGGCACGAACAAGCCCACCCGTTCCGAGAAGCGTTCCTCCAAAATATCTAATAACCACCACAACGGCATCCACAACCTTTCTGCCCTCAAGCATGGCAAGGGTTGGAAGCCCTGCGGTTTTTGCCGGCTCTCCATCGTCGGAATATCTAACGCGGTTACCCTCACGAAGCCGGTAGGCATATACATGATGGTTTGCCGTGGGATGTAACGAGCGTTGCTCGGCAATCAGCGCCACCGCCTGCTCTTCGGTGGTAACCGGTGCGGCTACGGCAATAAAGCGAGAATGTTTTACGTCAATCTCGATCTGTGCCCGTTCGTTTAAGGTTATATAGTCATCCATCTGCTACCCTTTTTCATCTTTTTTCCTCTTAATTATATATATCTATCTAAAAAAATGCAAGCAATTAATTACGCCTTTTTGTTAAACCAGTTTTTAAATATAGACTATATTTTCAATTTATGGTATAATTTTATACAAGATATTAATTATAGGATTTAGTATGTATTGTTCTAACTGCGCAAGCGAAATTATTGGTAATTCTAAGTTTTGTTCTAACTGTGGTGCCGCCGCTCCCACAAAAACGGCAACGCAAGCACCATCACAACCTATGTATACAAATGCACCGCCCCCACCACAGGCAAACCCTATGCCACCACAGCCTACATACCGACAAGCACCCACACCTCCTCCGCAAAACGTTGGCTACAACTACGTACCAAACCCACAACAACAGCCACCGGCACCAAAGAAAAAGAAAAAGGGGTGCGGTTGTTTAATTGCGGTGCTAGTTGTTATTGCCGTTTTATTTTTAGCCTTTTTATTATTCCCAACCGACACAGATGAGACTACAAGCTCGCAGCACCAGGATGCTCCCACCACTACAGATAATCAAAGCGACGCGGGAACAACAACTACCGGAATGGGGAGCTATGGTGTTGATCTTGGTCTTACCGATCTTAGGGATTTTTATACAACACCCATCGGCGATGGATCTGATGTTAACACCGTTATGGTTTACCTTATAGGGTCTGACCTTGAGAGTGATGGCGGCTTTGCAACCATCGACCTCTATGAAATGTTAGATGCCGATATCGGTGATAATCTTAACCTTATTATAATGACCGGCGGTTCTCTCAGCTGGGAGATGGGAGAGGTTAGTAGCGATACCTGCCAATACTGGCAGATAAAGAATAACGAGCTTATACCCATTGAACAAAATCTCGGCCAGCTTAATATGACCGACCCCGGTACACTTACCGGCTTTATAAACGATACGGCAGCCGCATTTCCTGCCGACCGTTACAGCCTAATTCTCTGGGATCACGGTGGCGGAACAATAAGCGGATTTGGACACGATGAAAACTTCCCGGATAGCACCTTAACCCTTGCAAACATGGAAGAAGCTTTTTCTATGAGCAACGTTAAGTTTGATTTTGTTGGTTTTGATGCCTGCCTTATGGCAACCGCAGAAACGGCCTTTATGTTAGAGCCTTATGCCGACTACCTAATTGCATCACAGGAGCTGGAACCCGGAATCGGTTGGTCGTACACCGGCTGGTTGTCTACCCTAAATCAAAACCCATCTATGAGCACAGTTGATATTGCTGTTAACATCATCGATGATTTTGTTGTTACCTGTGAAAATGACATGTTTAATCCTGCGGCTACTCTATCGGTTATTGAGCTACGCCAGATGCCGTATACCTATCAGGTTATGACCGACTTTTTTGCTAACTCTACAATAGACATAGTGAATAACGAATACCGAAAGATTTCTCAGGCAAGAAGCAATGCCAAGGATTTTGGTGACGGTGGAAACGATCAGATAGACCTTGTTGACTATGTTATGAAAAGCGGTGTAGAGGGTGGAGATGCTGTTATTGCTGCAGTAAACAGTGCCGTTAAGTATTACTATAACAGCTATGATGTTAGCGATTCCTACGGAATGGCAATGTATTTCCCGTTTGAGTATATCAGCCACTACTCCTATGTTCAGGATATACTGCACAATGTTGGATATTCTGCCGAGTATACCGAGTTCTTCAACATTTTCATCAGTGCTATGAGCGGCGGTCAGGCACAATACAGCCGAAGCAGTGGAGTTGAACCAGAGCAGGACTATTCCTCTGAGGAGTGGTATAATGCCGATACCGCTACTGCCTACGAGGAATCTTATGACACCGACGTTCTTGTAGATTTAGTTATAGACGAAAAAGGTGACGACTATGTACTTAGCCTTAGCGACGAGCAGTGGGAAGAAATTATCGGCATTGAGTTACAGGTATTGCTAGACGACGGTGAAGGGTACATCGACCTTGGAAGCGACAATGTTTATGAATTTGACGACGACGGTGACCTGCTGATAGAATTCGACTACACCTGGGTTGCCATAGACGGTAATATAGTTCCGTTTTACGCAGAGGAAGAGGTTTATATTAGCGAAAACGACTGGTATACCTACGGTATGGTTCCGGCATTTTTAAACGATGAATATATTGAAATCATGTTATACTGGGATGACGAGAAGCCAACCGGATATGTTGCCGGTTATCGTAAACACAGTGAAACCGGTGAGCCTGTTGGTAAAGGTTTGTTTGATCTCCAGCCCGGTGATGTTGTTGAGTGGGTAATTGATTACTACGATTACGAGGGTAATTATAACGACTATTACGTATTTAACGACCCCTATACCGTGCCAAGCACAGAGCCTACCGTTAGCTACGAGCATGTAGGCGATATGGATGCAATGATATACTTTGTTCTTACAGATATATATAATAACACATATGAAACGGAAGCCGTTTTGTATTCTGATTATTGATTTCGCCAATCTTTTAACTTTAGGCTTGACAACTACATGTAAATATGGATATAATAGCGATTGTAACCTTTAAGTTAAGGAGCTTATGTCTAAATTAGTAATTGTTGAATCGCCTGCAAAGGCAAAAACCATCGCTAAATACCTTGGAAAAGATTTTAAGGTAATGGCGAGTAATGGTCATATAAGGGATCTTCCAACAACCCGCCTTGGTATAGATGTTGATAACGACTTTGAACCGAGATATATAAATGTTAGAAATAAATCTCAGCTGATAAAGCAACTTAAGAAGGCAGCTCATGGTAGCGATGCTGTTTTCCTTGCAACCGACCCCGACCGTGAGGGAGAGGCTATTTCATGGCATCTTGCCGAACTTTTGGGTCTTGATACCGGACTAACAAATCGTGTTACGTTTGGTGAGATAACAAAAAAGGGCGTTACCACCGGAATGGAAAACCCACGAAGTATTGATATGAATCTCTTCTACTCACAGCAGGCGAGGAGAATTTTAGATAGACTGGTGGGGTATACCATTTCGCCATTTTTATGGAAAAAGGTTCGTCGTGGGCTTTCCGCAGGAAGGGTGCAATCGGTAGCTTTAAAGCTTATTGTTGATCGTGAACGAGAAATCACCTCCTTTGTGCCTAAAGAATACTGGGATATATCAGCACTACTTTCAACCGAATCAGGCGCAGAGGTTACTGCCGCCTATTATGGTAAGGATGGGAAGAAATCTCAGGGAATTCATAACAAAGAAGAAGCAGACCTGATTGTTTCACAGTCGGGTAAAGAGTTTACCGTTTCCGACATTAAGGACGGGGTTCGTCACCGCTCGCCTGCACCGCCGTTTATAACCTCAACGCTTCAACAGGATGCTTCCAGAAAGTTGGGTTTTTCACCCTCACGTACCATGCAGCTTGCACAGACTCTCTATGAGGGTGTTGACATTGACGGTATAGGCGCAGTTGGTCTTATAACCTATATGAGAACCGATAGTTTGCGAATATCAGATGAGGCGGCAACAGCAACAGCCGAATTCATTACCGAAAAACATGGTGATAAATACCTTCCTCCAAAGCGCAGAATATATAAAAATAAGGGGGGTTCGGTTCAGGATGCACATGAGGCTATAAGGCCTTCTGATGTTAGCATAACCCCTGAAATTGTTGAGGCTTCGGTTTCCGGCGAGCTTGCTAAGCTCTACAGGCTTATCTTTAACAGATTTGTAGCCAGCCAGATGGCGGATGCTAAGTTTGCAACCCAATCGCTAACCATAACCGCCGGAGAGGGGCACACCTATAAGGCATCGGGTTATACCGTTACCTTTGATGGTTTTATGACACTTTACGTTGAGAGTACCGACGAGAAGGAACAAAAGGCTACCGCACTGCCAAAGATGTCGGTATCCGAAAAAATGCCGCTTAAAAAACTTAATGCTCAGCAAAAGTTTACCGAGCCACCGGCTAGGTATAACGATGCAAGTATCATTAAAGCACTTGAAGAAAACGGTATTGGCCGACCTTCAACATATGCACCCACCATTAACACCATAGTTAGCAGAGGTTATGTTCAGCGTGAACAGCGCAGACTACACCCAACCGAGCTAGGGTTTACCGTAAACGATCTTATGAGCGACCAGTGGTCTACCATTGTTGACGTTAAGTTTTCTGCCGACATGGAACGCCTATTAGACGATATAGAGCAGGGACAGGCAAGCTGGAAAGAGCCGGTTAAGGATATATATGTGTATCTACAGGACACCTTAGAAAAGGCCGAAAAAAACCTTGAAGGTAAAAGCTATAAAATTCCGGATGAGCCAACTGATATCCCCTGTGAGCTTTGTGGCAGAATGATGGTTATTCGAACCGGAAGATACGGCAAGTTTTTAGGTTGCCCTGGGTATCCCGAATGCAAAAACATAAAACCTATAGCGCAACCTTCCGATGGAGAATGTCCTGTCTGTGGCAAACCCCTTGCTAAGCGTAAGAACAAGATGGGCAGAACCTTCTTTGGTTGCACCGGCTATCCTGAATGCACCTTTCTTGCAAACGAGACTCCTACCGAGGATAAGTGCCCTTCCTGTAATAAAACACTTTTTAAAAAGTTAGGCAAAAACCCTCAGCTTATATGTCATAATCCCAGCTGTCCTACAGCAGAAAAGAAATAGTAAACAACGCTTTATTGAAACAACATTTTTATTGGGAGTAAATACTATGAGCATCTATGATATCAACGTAAAAAAGAGCGACTCAACAATGCAACCCCTAAGCGATTTTTCTAAAAAGCTATTATTAATTGTTAACTCCGCAACCCACTGTGGATTTACTCCGCAGTATAACGAGCTAAGAGAGCTACACGAAAGCTATGCTGAAAAGGGCCTCGTTATTCTCGATTTCCCCTGCAATCAGTTTGGAGAGCAGGCAAAGGGAACAAACGAGGAGATCGCCGAGTTTTGCCAGCTTAACTTTAAAACTCCATATGAAATGTATGCAAAGGTAGAGGTTAACGGTGAAAACCAGAGTGAGCTTTTTCGGTATCTTAAAGAGCAGAAAGGCTTTAACGGCTTTAACAACGATAAGCATCCATTAAACGAAAAACTTAAAGAAATGTTTTCTGAAAGCGATCCGAATTACGAGCAAAGTGATGATATTAAATGGAACTTTACAAAATTTTTAGTTGGTAAAGACGGCGAGGTTTTAGCAAGATTTGAGCCGGTTGATGATGCTGCAGTAATGAAACCTGTAATCGAAAAATACATTTAATCACTTATAACAACTCCTTTTTGGACTTTATATTAAAACATACAACTATTAGGGTTGTATGTTTTATTTTTTTATGGTAAAATAGTTCGGATAGTAGAAATCATAGGAGAGTTGTTATGAGTAAGATTAGAGTAGGTATTGTTGGTTATGGTAACCTCGGTAAAGGTGCCGAACTTGCTGTTAATGCAGCAGCTGATATGGAGTTAGTTGGAGTTTTTACAAGAAGACCTCCAACCGAAGTTAATGTTTTAACACCCGGTGTTAGTGCATACACCATCGATGATGCCTTTAACATGAAGGATAAGATTGATGTTATGGTTCTTTGCGGCGGAAGTGCTACCGATCTACCGGAGCAGGGACCACAGTTTGCGGCGACGTTTAACACCATCGATAGCTTCGATACCCACGCTAAAATCCCCGCGTTTTATGATGCCATGGAAAAGGCGGCAAAATCTGCCGGTAAGCTTGCTATAATCTCGGTAGGTTGGGATCCCGGAATGTTCTCGGTAAACCGTGTTTATGCAGAATCTATCCTCCCCACAACCGACTGCTATACCTTCTGGGGTAAAGGCGTTAGCCAGGGCCACTCAGATGCTATTCGCAGAATAGACGGTGTTGCCGATGCAAAACAGTATACACTGCCGATTAAGTCTGCCCTTGATGCCGTTAGAAGCGGTTCCAACCCCGAACTTTCAACTAGAGAAAAGCATCTTAGAGATTGCTATGTTGTTGTTAAGGAAGGTGCCGACAAGGCAAAAATCGAAAACGAGATTAAAACCATGCCAAACTACTTCTCGGATTACGACACAACCGTTACCTTTATCACCGCCGAAGATATGGCTAAAAACCACAACAAGATGCCTCATGGTGGTTTTGTTATTAACAGCGAAACCTCTAACGGCAACGTTAACACCATCGAGTATTCGCTAACACTCGATTCTAACCCCGAGTTCACCTCTAAGGTACTTATAGCCTACGCAAGAGCGGCATATCGCCTAAACAACGAGGGAGCAACCGGAGCAAAAACTGTTTTAGACATAGCCCCATCCTACATTTCCCCACTTTCTGCCGAGGTTTTAAGGGCAGAAAAACTGTAATATAACAGTCAAACAGGATAAATTAGTATCAAAAACCTAACAGGTGCATTCGAATACTCACAATAAAACAGGCCGGCAATTTATTCTTCCCGAATAAATTGTCGGCTTATTCTTATAGCAAGGTGTACTTGTTAAGCTCATAATATAAGCTAATTTTCAAAAAACAGAATATCTCCACACGTACCATCTTCGTATTCTGTATTAGGGTAAGATTTTACTATACGATAATCACCACCTGTATATTTAGACACAACATTATCCCAAAAAATAACAGAATTAATATTATGTGGATGTCTTTTTAACGTCCACTTGCCGTGAAACATATCAAAAATTTTATTTGCTGCGATTTTTCCAACACCGTTTCTTCGGTATTTTAACATTACAAAAAACTCAGCCAAAGTATAGTCTGTTTTTTCCTCAGTTTCAGAATAATCATTAACCATTACAAAACCTGCTAAATTATCATCAACCAAAATAAAAAACGGAAATCTATTGTTTTCTGTCCAATAACAATCAAGATAATCGTATCCGTATAATCCCAACTTGTTGACATCACGATTATTCCATTGAGAAAACTCATAATTATATTTTTCGAGTAAATTTCTTAATATTTCTTTTTCATTTACTTCAACTTTTTTTAGCTCTATTTTCATAAATTCCTTTTCTTTGATTATTGAAGTTATCTTTATTATACACTATCAAAAATGTGCCTGCAAGAAAAAGTTTATACATATCCAAATGTAACATGCATAGCATTTGCATATGCAATACTTTGAGCAATGATACACCCATCAACAAAAAAGTGGATATAGCCATTAAGCAAAACTCTTACACTATGCGTATTATTCTACCTTTTTCGGTTGCTATCACCCTTCATTAAAACAGCCCCAAAACAGCTTTTTTTATTTTTTAAATTAACTTTTTTTAAACAACTATTGACACAGCTGTACTAATAGTATATAATGTACTTGTTCAATAAGTACATTAATGTTCGCAGTTAAAAGTTGAGGTATTATGTGGAAATAATTATTAGCAGTAATAACAGTAAACCGATATACGAGCAGATCACTTCGCAGATGAAGGCTATGATAATGAGTGGCGAACTTAAAACGGGTGACCCCATTCCTTCTATGAGAAGCCTAGCTAAAACGATTCATGTTAGCGTTATAACGGTTCAAAAGGCGTACGAAGATTTAACACGAGATGGTTTTATAGAAACCACGGTGGGAAGGGGAAGCTTTGTTGCGGCACAAAACAAGGACTTTATTCAGGAAGAACAGCAAAAAATTATAGAAGAACACCTTTATAATGCTGTTGATGTTGCAAAAACAAGCGGGATTAAGCTAGAAAAATTAACCGAGCTAATCACCATATTCTATATGGGTGAAGGAGGTTAAGAATGAAGAAAAAGAGTTTGATAGCCGCTTGTGGAGTTTTGGCATTCGTAGCCATTCTTTTAATAGCCGTATTTATTATAGAATCTCAATCATCAAGATTATTAACCGGGTTAGTTTCTGATACAAATTCGTTTAAGGATGATGCCACCTTATCGTTTACCAATATAGAGGCGGTTAATCTAAACGTAAAGGATATCCCTATCTCTATCATTGATGGTAATGTTGACGAGGTAACCATCACAAGCACCGTGCAAAACAACGGTATAGGGTTCGCTACCCAACCTAAGGTATGGGCATATAATAATACACTTTACTATAATCAGGGAATTATTTTTGGAATTGAGCCTAAATCAACCGGTTCAGTGATAGTTGAAATACCCGCAGATTTAAGACTTGATTATAACATAAAAAACGGTAGTGGAGATGTTTTATTTGAGGTTGCCACTGCCAATAATGCTAAGCTTGATATGGCGATAGGCGAGCTTAACATTTATACAGTGTGCGAAAACCTTACGGCAGACACCGTTAGTGGTGATATAAATATTTACGAAGCGATGAAGACAATTGCAATCGACACCGTAAGTAGCGATGTTTCCCTATCTGCAGATGCAACAACAGATAAAATTAACATTAAAAGTGTTAGCGGTGATTGCAATATTTATTCCGATGAATTAGCCGGATATAATCTGGATTACAGATATGCAGGTGGAAACATTGATGAATATGTTGAGCTATCGAGTAGTTATAACAATATAATACATATAACTGCTGATACGGTAGACGGCGATGTTGAGGTTTTTGATAGGTCAATGCTTGATGATTTAAGTAATTTTTGGGAGGACAAATAAAAATGGATTATGTTTTACAGGTCAAAAATCTGTGTAAAACCTATAAAGGAGCAGATTTTAAGTTGCAGGATGTTTCTTTTGCAATACCTAGGGGATCTATCATGGGTTTTGTGGGAAAAAACGGTGCAGGAAAAAGTACCACCATAAACGCTATCTTAAACCTTATCCAAAAGGATTCGGGAGAAATCACCCTTTTTGGCGAGACCATGACCGATGCTACCAAGGCAATCCGAAACGATATTGGGGTTGTGTTTGATTCGGTTCATTTTTCAAGCGAGCTAACGGCAAAAAAGTTAGAAAAGGTCTTGGCCGATATTTATGAAAACTGGGATAAAGAGTTATATTTTTCATATCTTAAAAGGTTTAATATCCCGGATAACAAACGAATAAAAACCCTATCTCGTGGTATGACCATGAAGCTTTCTATCAGCGTTGCACTTTCGCATGCATCGAAATTTTTAGTTTTAGATGAGGCAACAGCCGGGCTCGACCCTGTTGTTAGAGAGGAGATACTTGATGTTTTTTTAGAGTTTGTTGAGGACGAGAACAATGCTATACTTCTATCCTCCCATATATCCTCTGACCTTGAAAAAATTTCTGATTATATAACCTTTATAGATAACGGTAGAATAATATTAACCGAAAAGAAGGATACCTTAATTTATGAATACGGCATTGCCCGCATGAAGCAGGCAGATTTTGAGAAGTTGCGCAGTAGTGAATACATCTCCTGCAGGCAAAGGGGTTTACAGCATGAGGTTCTTGTTAAAAATAAAAAAGAGTTTATAAAATGTTACCCAAACATAGTTGTTGATAACACCGGTATCGACGAAATTTTACCTTTAATTACAAAGGAGGAAATCTATTTACACGGTGATATGAGTTAACTGTTTATTAGAAAGGAAAAACTTTAACATGAAAGGTCTTATACGAAATAACTTTTATATGCTGGGCGGTAGCCTAAAAAGCGTTCTTATAACCTGTTTAGTCGGCGTTATAATAAGTGCAGTCTCCGGAATATTCACGAGCAACTCAATAATAATCTCAGGAATTATAGGAATGCAGCTCGGCGGATTTGGTGGTTTAGCCGGAACCGCTATTCAAAAAGATTCGGTTTCAAGATGGAATCGCTTTGAGCTAACCATGCCTTTGTGCAGAACCGATGTTATTAAGGCAAAATTTATATCCTACCTTTTATATGTAGCAATAGGAGTGGTTTTTTCCTTAACAAGCATCTTAATGGTTTACCTAACCTCGGGTGGCATTAACCTAGAGCGTGTCGGGATTGGATATACCTTCGGGCTTGGTTTTGCACTTTGTATTCCCGCAATTTTAACCCCGATGGTATTAATCTTTGGTTCTGATAAAAACGAAACATTGCTGTTTATCGCCATAATCTTAAGTATAGGGCTGTTTTTTGGCTATGCCACCTTGATATATCAGCTATTGGGTAACATCCCTAACATCAACCTGATACTCAGAGGTAGTTATCTAGCATTGTGTGCACTTATATACCTATCTTCGTTTATAATATCACTTTGCATATACCGAAAAAAGGAAATATAATCTCCGCCTACGGCGGAGGCTACAACTTCTCGGTATCGCCGAGAAGTGTAAAATACCTCTTGCCTCGATTCCTCGGCATTTTGCTCCTTTGGTGCAAAAACGATGTATTTCTCACACTGCTAGGTTCGGGAAATTTACGCCTGCGCCGGAGCTATTGGAAATAACGTTTACTGTTATAATTATGTATAGTGGGCGTTTTATTAAAAACATTATTGCTCGTTTATAATTTCGTTTACTGCTTTATTAACAAAAGCCCAGTCCTCCTTGCATTTCAAAAGGTATTTATCACCTTTTTGTGTTAAGCGATAATATTTTCTCGGAGGGCCTGCTGAAATCTCTTTTGAGTAGCATTCGGTATATCCATCGGCAAGAAGTCTGCGCAGGATGGTGTATACCGTTTGTTCGCTGGTATCCTCAAATGCGCAAATTATTTTTCGCATTATCTCGTATCCGTAAAACTCACCCTGAGATACCACCGTTAAAACACAGAACTCCAGCACCCCTTTTTTAAGCTGCACCTTCATTGCGCCTCCTTATAAGACGATAGGCAGTTAGACTTATTGCAGTAAATACCATCGCCTTTATTAATATCTCGGCGGTTAGTTGTGTTATATTATCCCACAAATTTGCCGTTAGCTCTTCGGGGCTGTTAAGCGAGGTTAGCATATCTGCAATAGAGCTATAAAAGGTTATGGCAGTAACGTTAATAAATATAAGCGGCACAGCCCAAAACCCTATTCTCTGAGAATATAACGCCGATATAATTGTTAACAAGATAAACAGGCAGCACACTACTGTTAAGATATTGAAAAAAACTAACCCCACCTCACTCGGTGCTATAGAATCGGGCAAAAATATGTATACATCCGAAATTGAGACAAAGGTAAACACGGTGCTCATAATTCCCAGAATAATAGCTATAGCCGTGTTAACCGAATAAAGAGTTATAATCCGTCTACTAATTTTGGGCAGGGTAAATATTGGACCTATCATTACAGCCGCATATAGCACCCCTACAACCGCTGATAATAAAACGTTAAACAACAGGGTTATACCATCACTGCTTATGTAATAACCTAGCGGTATCATAAATGTGTATTGATAGAGAAATAACGAAACGGCAAGAAGTAGCAAAACCCTAATCGATATAAAGCTTGCAGATGCACCGCCGATATGCTCTCTAACAATCAGCTTAACGTCTCCACATCGCTCTACCAGCTCGGTCTCGTCTTCTTCAATGTTTTGCTTAAAATACTGCTCATATTCTGCTACAATCTCGTTAACCCGTTTTTTAGGTAACGAAAACCAAAGACCACTGCGAAGTCGACTTAAAAAGTCCTTTTTAGTCATAATAATACCTCGTGCAACTACTGTGTTATAAACAGTATACCATACTACTGTTTAATAGTCAATAGTTGCACGTTTTTTGTCTGATTATAGTTTATTTTAACGATGTTAAGGTGTTGTATGCGTTTTCATCCATCTCCCAGATACCCTCGTTTGGTATCTCCATCAACATCAAGCCGTCTTTTTCATAAACATAGTATTGCTCTATAATGGTGGTGGATAGATCGAGAATTGCAATATTTATGAACATATACTGCGAAACATCAACAGGTGCATCATTTTTACTCTCTGCAATCGGCTCTCCCTCATATACAAGCAAATCTCGCAGGTCGTTAATCGGGTCACGCTCGGTACTGCTATACAGCTCCACACCGGTTGAAGCTCCCGCCATAACATCGTAAACAACCGCCGTATAGTAATCCTCATAGGCAGAGCTGGTATCGTAAACAATTGTTAGAAGCGCTCCAACATCCTCGGCATTTTCAATTCTGTTAATAAGAGAAGATGATACAACGCTCTCTACCCAGGTTCGGCTATACGGTATATCCTGTTCACCAAAAACATATACAAGTTCATCTAGATCCTTTATAAGACCAAAAAGGGTTACTGCATTTTGATCGTAAGGGTTAAGGTCTGCAAGGTCAAGGTAGCTTGCATCTGCATCAAAAATTACGGTTATAGAAGAGTTATCGCCGGGGGTTATGCTTATATCCTTTATCGGTGCTGCCTCGGGATAGGCTAGGATATCAAGCAGGCTCGCAAGATCTAATGATTCGTCTAACTTTTCGGTGTAATAATGCCATAGCGCCATCGGGCTCATAACTGGATTAGTTCTTACCGGATTAATCAAAAATTCAAACGCCTCGGCCTGAGACGGAAACCCATCCTTAACATCGCCTACCAGGGTTAAGGTTACCACATCGCCCTCAACAATATTTCCGAAAGAGGTGTTTGTATACTCGTTTTCGGTAAGTTTTCTCACGGTAAAGCCCTCTTCATACCCTGTTACATAGCACTGGGTACCGAGCGGACTATCCTCATCAAGGCCGGAAACCAAAAGCATCTTCTTGTTATTAAAAACATCAATAACCTTAGCCGACACATTCACGGTAAGCATCTCTTCCGGAATTTCCGGCTCGGCTGTGCAGGATGAAAACATTATGCTTGCTAACAACACCATAAGGATAAGAGCAGCGCTTATTTTTTTCATAATTTCCCCCGAAAAAAACTATAATTACATTCTAAAATTAGCGTACCACCAAACCGGTATAATGTCAAGTCGAATAATAAATTTATTGTATTTTATGTCAACAATAATAAAAAACAGTCGAATTTATGATCGACTGTTTTTATCATTATTAATTCAACTTTTCTTTAAGCTCCAGCATTTTCTCATGTATTGTTTTTATCGTCTGCTCAAAAAACTCGTCCGGCTGTCCGCTTGGATCATCTAGGCCCCAATTTTCTGAGTATTGGCAGCGTACCGCCGGGCAGGCAACGTTACAGCCCATAAATATCACAACGTCCGGCTGTGGTATCTCGGTTATCTTTTTGTTAAACTGTGTCTCTTCCATATCTATATCATAGATCTTTTTCATCATGCGAACCGCATCCTGATTAATTTGATCCTTAATTATCGTTCCAGCAGAGTAGCTTTCAAAAACATCTGCAGCAAGATGCTTGCCGAGTGCCTCAGCTATCTGACTTCTACAGGAGTTGTGATTGCAGACAAATGCAACCTTAGGCTTGCCATCGGTTTTCAGATTAAACTCGTTGTTATCATAGTCGTAATCTTCAATTTTTATCCATTTTTCCATCTTTTAACCCTCTGTTATGCTCTCGCTTTTTTCAAAATTGCTGTAACCTCGTCCGGCTTTAACACCTTTCCGTAGGAAACCACCTTGCCGTCAACAACCAGTGCAGGGGTTGACATTACGCCATAGCTTGCTATCTGTGAAAAATCGGTAACGTGATCTATCTCGGTATCCATTCCAAGGGCGCTGAGTGCCTCTTTTGTTGCCTCCTCCAGCTGATTACATTTTGCACAGCCGGAACCAAGCACCTTAACCGATGCTCCCTCTGCATTCGCCGCCTTAGCCGCAGCTATACTTTCTGCCGATACATCACCGCAGCAGCTATCCTGCTTTCCTTTTTTTTCTGCGGCAACACCCTCACAACACTCGTTCTGCTGTGCTTTCTTTGCCGCTATTTCAGAGGGGGTGCACATTCCGCCGCAATCGCAGGCAACCTTCTCTTCTTTTTTCTTACCAAATCCGAATAATCCCATAATAATTTCTCCTTCTAATATTAAATAATAAATGGTTGTAATGCGTTAAAAATATATCCTACTATAACTATGCCTGCAAAACAGATGGTAATAAACGCTGCAAGAAGTTTTGGTTTTACTGCCTTTTTAAGCATAATCATGGATGGCAGACTTAACGTAGTTACCGCCATCATAAAGGCAAGTATCGTTCCAAGCTGTGCCCCCTTTGCTAAAAGAGCCTCGGCAATCGGAATTGTTCCGAAGATATCGGCATACATTGGAATGCCTGCAATAGTTGCTAAGAAAACACCAAACGGATTGTTAGAGCCGAGAACCGTTTCGATTATATCCTGCGGTATCCAGTTATGAATAAAAGCACCGATGCCTACGCCGACTAAGATATAGGGAAACACCTTTTTAAAGGTATTGGCTACCTGCTCCTTTGCAAACACAACTCTCTCACCCTTTGTAAGATCGGGAGATTCTATATCAACGCTACCGGCATTTAAAATAAAATCCTCAACATGCTTTTGCATTCCGAGCTTATCTAGCAATGATCCACCGATAACCGCAATCACAAGGCCTAAAACCACATATATAATCGCAACGTTTCCACCGAATATGCTCATTAAAAGCACCAGACTTCCGAGGTCTACCATCGGGGAGGATATTAAGAACGAAAAGGTAACGCCCACCGGCAGACCGGCACTGGTAAAGCCCATGAATAGCGGTATCGAGGAACAGGAACAAAATGGAGTAATAGTTCCAAGCAGTGCAGACACTATATTTGCCCATATTCCGTTAAATCTACTAAGGATTTTTTTACTGCGCTCGGGGGGAAAGTAGCTTTGAATGTAAGATATTATAAATATTAATGAGCATAAAAGAACCGTTATTTTTATAACATCATAGATAAAAAATTGTACGCTCGCACCAATCTGCCCCTCGATATCCATCCCAAAAAAGGAGAGCATTTTTCCAACAAGATCGTTTAGCCATTTCATTCCAAGTATCTGGTTTTGAAAAAAGTCCCAACCTGCTCTGATAGCATCCATTTTGTTTACACCTTTCTTAAATCAAATTTTTTTGATGTATTTGTCTTAACTTTTGCCATCGCTTGTGCAATGGCAGTGTTGTTAATATTTAAAATCCCGAGCTTAGCCTTTCGCTAATATCTTCACCCACATCGGTCAGCTCATGTAACAGCTTCATAGCCGCTTCACTTCCCTGCTTGCTTATCCTATAATGTGTCCATTTACCCTGATACCAACATTCAATAATTCCACTTTCACAGAGTATCTTCATATGATAAGAAAGTTTTGATTGCGCTATATTTAAACAATCGGTTAACTTGCAGGCACATTTTTCACCATCTCCAAGGCATCTTATTATCTCAACCCTTGTGGGATCGCATAAGGCTTTAAAAACCTTTGCCACCTGTTCGGCTGTTGCCATTGTTCTTCCTCTTCTTTGTTTCTCCGTTAATGTTATTATACATTAAGTTTTTTTATATGTCAATACTTAAATCAAAAAAAATTGATTTAAGGCTTTTTCTTGTAATTAGTCGGCTTTATTGTTATAATAAATTTAAAACATTACCCATCGGAGGTTATATGCTTACCGGATATATTGGCAGCTATGCAGACGGCGGCGAGGGTATTTACAGCTTTAACTTAGACGATAAAACAGGCATACTTAGTAACCCTCTACTTTTTTGTGGCATTAAAAACTCTAAGTACATTGCCGATGGAAAAGACGGCTTTATTTACTCCGTATACGGTGAATACGGTGTTTTTGGTGACGACAATAGCCACGGTGTTGCTGTTTGTGATTACGACGGTAAAATTATCGATCGGCTTGCCTTTGACGATTCAGCCCCCTGCTATATAACGGTAGATGAGTTTATCTACACAGCAAACTATTCGGCAGGAACACTTGCCAAGCTCTCCTTTAATAAAAATAAGTTAAACCTAATTAAAAAGGTATTAATTAAGGAGCAGGCAGGTTGCCACCAGATAATAAGATATAATAACAAAATATTCCTCCCCTGTTTACTGCTAGATAAGCTTTTAACACTGGATGAAGATTTAAACATTATAGGCGAAACTAATTTACCAAAAAACAGCGGCCCAAGGCACGGGGTGATTAGCAGAGATAACAGCAAACTTTATCTTGTTGCCGAGCTTAGTAACGAGCTATACACTTTAAGGATAGATGGTGATACACCAAGAGAGATTTCTCGCGTTTCGCTACTACCAAACGGAGTGGAGCGTTGTGAGGGCAGTGCCGCTATACGAATGAGCAACAATGGTAGGCAGTTAATGGTATCTACCAGATTTAAGAATATAATAACAATGCTAAACATAGAAGGGGAATTTCCAAAACCAACACAGCATTTTGCACTTACGGGTGATCACCCAAGGGATATCTTGAACGTTGCAGCTGATAGATATCTGCTTGTTGCTAACAGATTTAGCGATGAGATTGTGTGTCTTGAGCTAAACAACAACAAAATAATAAAACAGTGTTCAAGGATCAGTGTTCCACAGGGAGTATCTTTACTAACAAAGGAAGGCATAAATGAATAACGAGATAACACAAAATATAACTATTTTTGGCGGCACCGGCGACCTTTGCTATCGAAAACTTATGCCGGCTCTTTACAACCTGTTTGCTATCGGCAAGCTTGCCGAAGATGCTCGTATACTAGCAATAGGACGAAGAGACTACGACAATGATGCGTATATTAACATAGTAAGAGATTGGGTAAAAAAATATAGTAGGGTTAACTTTAATGATGATATGTTTGCGTTATTCATTGAAAAGATAACCTATTTCAAGATGGATTTTACAGTAAGCAATGAGTACGAAAGGTTATCGGATTATTTCTGCAACCTTAACATCAAGGATAATCTTTTCTACTTTGCTGTTGCTCCTCAGTTTTTTGGTGTTATAACCGAGGGGCTAATATCGCTTCGGTGCACCGGTAACAGCAAGCTTATTATAGAAAAACCTTTCGGTGAAACCCCTTTGCATGCACTGCAGTTAAACGAGCGCCTTCTTTCGCATTTTGGAGAAGATAACATCTATAGAATCGACCATTATCTCGGCAAGGAGATGATTCAGAATATATTAACTATAAGATTTAAAAATCTACTGTTTGAAAACAGCTGGAACCGCAACAATATCGATAACATACGCATTATAGCAAGCGAAGAGGTTGGGGTAGAAACAAGGGCAAAATACTATGATAATGCCGGCGCACTAAAGGATATGGTTCAAAACCATCTTATGCAGTTGCTCAGCTTTATTGCCATGGAACCACCCGAGGATGATGCAGATTTAAAACAAAAACAATCAGAGGTTTACAGCCATCTTCGTCCGCCCGAGCTTATCAATATTGAGGATAGTCTGCTTCTCGCTAGGTATGATGGGTATCTATGTGAGCCGGACGTATCACCCGATTCTACTACCGAAACCTTTGCCGCCTGCAAAATTTATGTTGATAACGAGCGTTGGCAGGATGTTCCTTTTTACATAATTACCGGAAAAAAGCTAAGCACCCGTGAGATGAATGTTATAGTTACCTTTAAAAAGTTAGATGGGCAGTCTCACCCTAACGTGCTAATCTTTAAGATACAGCCATATGAGGGCGTAACATTAACCTTTAACATAAAAACCCCGGGTGACAGCCACGGTGTAACGACCGAGGAGATGGATTTTTGCCAAAACTGCAACCTTGCCTACCGCATGAACACCCCCGAGGCATACGAGAGGTTATTGCACTCGGCAATTATAGCCGATAGACGATGGTTTTCAGGTTGGGATCAGATATATATAAGCTGGCAGTACATCGAAAAAATTAAGCAAGCTTATCACGAAAGCAATCTACCGATGTATAGCTATAAGCCGGGCAGTACCGGACCAAAGGAGATAACCAAGTTTTTTAGCGGTGCAGATATCGAGAGCTACTCACAGCTTTATTGTGAGGTGAAATAATAATTTTTTCATTTTTTTATATTAGTTTTTAACACAAATTTTCAAACAATAATATCGCGTTACAGACGGAGTTGTAATCATAATGCTTTTTAGTTCAATAATCTTTTTATGGACTTTTTTACCAATAGTTGGTATAGCTTACTTTTTTTGCAAGGACAGGTATAGAAACTTTTTACTCTTGGTTGCGAGCTTATTTTTCTATGCTTGGGGTGAACCTATATATGTTCTATTAATGATTTTCTCAATATTTATAAACTATTTGATAGGTTTATCAATTGGAAGCTCAAGGTCAATTAACCAGCAAAGATTTTTCATTATTGCAGGCATAACGTTCAACCTAATTTTACTTATTATTTTCAAGTATGTAGGGTTCATTGTAAACAACATAAATCTTGCTATAGGTGTTAATCTTACTATACCGCAAATAGCATTGCCTATCGGAATATCATTTTACACCTTTCAAGCAATGTCGTACATCATAGATGTATACCGAGGCAAAAAAACTAACTATTCAAAAGGCATCACCCCACAACGAAACCTATTTAATCTTGCGCTTTATATTTCTTTTTTTCCGCAGCTAATAGCAGGGCCTATAGTTCAATATAACACTATACAGGAACAACTTAAAAGAAGAACTCATAGTTCGGATGATATTGCTTTTGGGTTAAAGCGTTTTATCTACGGCCTTGGAAAGAAAGTTTTAATATCAAACACCCTAGCAGGCACGGCAGATAAAATATTCTCGCTTAACGAAACACAGCTTAACACCCCTATTGCATGGGTTGGAATAATCTGTTACACCTTTCAAATATATTATGACTTCTCAGGATATTCCGACATGGCGATTGGGCTTGGGAGAATTTTTGGATTTAAGTTTCTTGAAAACTTCAACCACCCCTATATAGCTTCAACAATTCAGGATTTTTGGCGTCGATGGCATATTTCTTTATCATCCTGGTTTAGAGAATATCTCTATATACCGCTGGGCGGTAATAGACATGGATTAATAAAAACATATCGAAATCTTATTATAGTCTTTTTTATTACCGGACTTTGGCATGGTGCTAGCTGGAATTTTATAGTGTGGGGATTATGGCATGGTATTTTCATACTAATAGAACGTTTGTTTTTTACTAAGGTTTTAAATAATAACAAGCTTGCTTTTTTAAACCATATTTACACTCTGCTTGTTGTTATTATCGGTTGGGTATTTTTTAGAGCTCAAACGCTTAGTGATGCTACTATCTTTATTAAAAAAATGTTTTCCTTCGACTTTAACAATGCCATATCTGTATTTATGTATCTTGATAGCGAAATAATGGTGGTTTTGTTTTTTGCAATATTATTATGCGGGATTATTCAACTGATAGCAAAACTTAAAACATCGTTATTTAAAGCGAGCGTTAGCATTACCGAGTGCATTGCTCTAGCCATTATCCTTGCACTGTGCACGCTCAACTTGGTTAGTGGCGAATACAATCCCTTTATATATTTTCAGTTTTAAATGAGGAGCTATATGGTAATTAAGCAACATCTAAAAAAAATAGTTTTGTTTATGATTTTCCTCTTAACGTTTGGACTGATAGATTTAATTTTCATATATAATATTCGTATAGATATTGAATATAGCAGCACGCAATTAGGAAGTCTTGTAGCTTACACGGCAAAGAATGGCGAGGATTTTAGTACCGAGACGACCGAATCATTTAACATAAACAATCAAAACAAAGAAGGGGTAGCCTCTTGGCACATAGAAGACACCACCGATATTTTTAGGCTGGATTTTGAAGAAAACTTAACCCAGTTGTTTATTAGCGGCATAACAGTAAGCTACAATGATATACCGATAAAGAAGTTTAGTGCCGACAACATCAGCCTGCTACCTTTAAACAGCCTTGCCCCAACTGTTGAAAACGGCATAGTTGAATTAATGTTAGTAGAAAGCGACCCTCACTTTATTATTCATCTCGGGACTTCTGTAAAACTTGTGTATTTCGCTGTTAAAGCCTTAACCTATCTATTGATTTCTTTTATTTTAACCGCAATAGTTTTTTCATTTAAAAAAGTAAGCGCCAATAATCTTTTTATATTTATTGTTGCTATAATGCTAATTATGCCAACTTATATATATCGATTGTTTGGCATCGAAGCGAGTGCAGAGCTCGAAAATGCAACACTAGCAGACAAGCCCGGCATAATTGCCGATGGTATTGTTGATTATCCTGATCTTTACGAGGAGTATTATAACGATCACATTCCCTTTAAGGATGAATTGGTAGCTGTTAACAGTTTTTTAAACTACAACTTGTTTCAAAAGGCAACCGGTAGCAACTTAATTGTTGGTAACGATGGTTGGCTGTTTAATGAAGATGTAACTAATAACTATCTTAAACCAAACCGCTTCAACGAGCAAGAGTTGATGCAAATTTCAGATTCATTAAACAAAATACATGAAGATTATATTAGCAGAGGTATCGAGATGTACATGGTGTTTGCTCCCTCTAAAGCCACTGTTTACAACGAATATCTTCCGCTTGGTTATATCCCGGAAGACGGCATGTCTAGACTAGAGGCCCTTATGGAGCATCTAGAGAAACACACCGAGATAGAGTTTATTTATCTTTACGACGATTTGTTAGAACACAAGGAAAACAATCAGTTATATTACCAAAATGATACACACTGGAATCACAAAGGCGGCTACATTGCTTTTGAAGCTATCTGCAATATGTTAGAAATACAAAACATACCTCCTTTTGAAGAAATGACCTTTTCTGAAAGCTCCGACCCTCATAAAGATTTAATAGACCTTCTCAACATGGATATTCCTAATTATGATGTGCGTTATACGGCAAACTTTTCTTTAAATTCGCAATCAGAACTACTTTTCACAAACGCTCCTAATTTCCCTACAATTCACGAGTATGAAAGCAGTTCGCTTAATGATGAGAGCGTGTTATTTATCTGTGATTCTTATACTGCGTTTATACGTGATTTAATGGGCGAGACCTTTGGTAGGTTCACCGCTTTCAATGGACCTTATGATCCGGTTTTTGTTGATGAGTTCGAGCCTGATATTGTTGTTTTTGAATATGTTGAACACCAACTAGACAGACTACTGAAGCTATAAACTTTATTAAAAAAAACGGCAGTGACCATTTTAAAAGTCACTGCCGTTTTTGGTATCTTTTAGTTATAAACCTTTACCGGGAAGGAGTTTTTAATTATATCTCTTGCCGATGTAAGATCCTTTATTTCTTTTAGCCCTATCATCTGGGTTGCTATATTTCCTATTGCCGTTGCCTCAACCGGGCCTGCAACAACCTTTTTGCCTGTAATCTTTG
>CAYJBH010000039.1:0-26558 GCA_964368625.1 uncultured Oscillospiraceae bacterium | reverse complement strand
GTTTTACCTTAAAAGGTTTTACCTTAAAAGGTTTTAATTTTTATTTAACATCCACACTGCTGCTACTGCCCAAACAGGCGCTGTTCTACCTCTAAACAGATCGTGTGATAAAGAGGAAGCGTTAGCTCCTGAACAAGGTATGTTTCCTTTTGAGGTAGGCATATAGATACATCCGCAATTTCACTAAGCTGTCCGCCGGATTCACCACCGATAAATATAGTGGTTAGCCCCATCGCCTTAGCAACGCGCACTGCATTTACAACATTTTTAGAATTCCCCGAGGTAGAAAGCCCTATAAGAACATCACCCTCTCTACCGTAACCATACACCTGTTGGGCAAAAACCATGTTAGGATTGCAATCGTTTAGTAGCGCCGTAGATAGTGCTCCATGTGCGGTTAGTGCTATGGCCTGAACCGCCTCGGCCAGCTCACCGATAAGCTCATCGGGATTATCGTCTACCGCCATAATTTTATTTTTAGATTCATCAGATATAGGACGTTTAATATAAAACTCCTTCATTAGCTCGCCTACGATATGATCAGCATCTGCGGCAGAACCACCGTTTCCACAGATAAGAACCTTTTTATCCTTTAGCGCCATCTGCTCAATTATGTTGCATATCTCGGTGATATTGTTTTTTTCCTCTGTTAACTCGGGAAATCTTTTTATTAGGTTTTCAATATGATTCATTTTATCTCCGTTTTACAATAAACAGCTACCGATAAACAGGCGTAATCACCTATCGCCTCTTTTAGAGAGGCTGGTAAAATTTTGCAACATTTTGCAGCCGCCGGTATAGCCTCGCGATTAATAACTTCGGTCATCTTCTCTTGATACAATTCTTTGCTTCGTGAATATATACTTCCTATTACCACTACTTCCGGATTAAGAATGTCAATAAGCAGCGATAATGCCATACCCAGGTACTCTGCCGATAAATTATATATACGTATTGCAAGCTTATCACCTGCTTCGGCTGCATCGCCAACCGTTTTTGCGGTAAGATTATCCAGCATAGATATATCAGGGCAGATTTCAGGGCGAATGCCCTGCTGAAGTTGCTCTAAAACCATTGTTTTAGCAATTTGAGCTATTCCGCCTCCCGAACAAAACCCTTCAAACGATCCGCTTTTTCCAAATCCTACCGGCCCATTTTTCGCAAGGCGAATATGGCCAACCTCTCCTGCAAACCCGTTTGTTCCGTCATACAGCTTGCCATTCAATATAAGTCCGGCGCCCATGCCTGTTCCGCAGGTAAGAAATATAACGTTTTCGTGCCCCTTTGCAGCGCCAAACTTCCACTCGGCCAGTGCACCGGCATTTGCGTCATTTTGAAGAAATGTGCTGATTTTATATCTTGTTTCAAACATCTCTACAATAGGAATATCATCCCAGCCATAAAGGTTTGGCGGGGATAATATTCTTCCGGTACGGCTGTTGAGAGGGCCGCCACAGCTTATGCCTATTGCCTCTATGTCAGCGGCGGTTAAGCTAAATGTTAGTAGCAACTTATCTACCGCCTCATACAACCTGTTAATTGTAGGGGTTGGCCCAAGCTTTGCTTCGGTTAAAAATTTCTCCTTAGAGATTATCTCAAAATCATCTCCTTTATATGCTGCCAGGAGAACTGCACACTTTGTTCCGCCAATATCTATGCCCAAATAATATTTCATGTTATATAACCCACTCCAACAAATCAACCTCGGTAACATTACTGTTGCTATCTACAGCAAATGTAACAATTTCATAAGGTTTATACCTTCTTTTAATCTCGGTATTAAAAAGATTAATTGTTGCTGTAGTTTCTTCTCCTAAACACTCATAAACACGAAGAATTGTTTTTTCTGAGTCATATGATTTTTTTAGAGCTGTCATAATAATGTTGTTTTTATCTATACTCATGTTGCCGCAACGTTTCGGCATGTCTCCATCATGGAAGGTTTCAAACATAGTTCTTAAAGGTTGGTTTAGCACCATGGAATCCTTAACAACATCACAGTGGCTTCTGCCTGCATTGTGAGGTTTAATTATATAGCTAAACTCGGATATACCTTTATCGATATATTCATAAAACTCGCCTTCCTTTAACTCGTAAGGATCGTGATGGGCATATACCGAACTACGCAAAACCGTAATCCCTATGGTATTATCCTTAAAATCTACGCCGTATCGGCCATCGTTTAGAACCGCCAACCCAAACTCATCACCCGAGATATCGGCAAAGCTCTGCATTGGCTCCTCTAGCCCATCCTGTTTTTTGGTTACCTTTCCAAATGGTGCTTGCGCAATAGCTGTTCCTTCGCTCGGTAGATTTACCGGAATATAAAGCTTTAACGCCCTACAGTTTTCCTGCCAGTTAACCGTGCAATCCACATACAGCTTATCATCACCATCATAAAGTCGATATCGCTGGTTCAATGTTGAATCGTTAAAGGCCGAGGTAACATTCACGCAGCTTCGTACCCTACCTTTATCCATCACCTTGTAACTGCTCATTTTAAACTCGCCTGCAACGTTGTTAAGCGATGTAAGGGTATGTCCCCAGGTATCGGTATCGTCATCAATAACTGCCGCAGTAGCCGCCTTGTTGAGAACAACATTCCCGCTTCGTTTATCGGTGATTTTGCATACCGCACCTGTGGTCTCATCAAACAGAACCTTTAAAATATCGTTCTCTAAAACCAAGTCATGGTTATCATTCTTAGCTTCCGGCTCACCCTCAACAACGGTATAAAGAGCATAGCCCAGCGCCGGCACTGTTGCCATAAAAGTGTAACGCCTTGAGAACATTGTTTTGTTGCTTGCATTAATACCCTGAACCTCAACCCTATCGCCCTCGCTATTTAGAATTTTAATTCCGTTTGGCAAAAAGTCGTCGCGGAACATACGTGTTTCAAACTCTACCGGTGAGGTTACCTCAAATCCGTGCGGATTAAAAACCACTATCGGAAGCGATTGATCGGCATATGGAATATTAATATCAAAGGATATAGCCTGTCTTGCACTGTTTTCAATAGCATCTGCCGTGGCTATACAACCACCGAGCTGGTTGCGTGCGTCATAATAAGCCGTGCTAACGCTTGAACCTGCAAGAATATCGTGAAATTGATTAAACAATAAGGTTTGCCATGCTTCATTAAGATTTGCCGTATCCTTCTTTTTGCCGGCTTTATCCGCCATTACAGAAAAAATCTCGGCACCGGTTAAGGCGTTTTCTGCCCTACGGTTCATCATCTTTATCATGGACTCCACCGAGTAGCATCCCGGCGCATGGTGTTGGAGTTCACCCTTAACCGTGGGTAGGTCGCACCCCTCGATATCCTTAAAATAGCTTTCAACATCGCTAAACACAATCTCAATATCTTTACGCTTTTCCTGTAACTCCTTAATTGATTTTATGTTTTCTATTGTAGGACCGCCGCCATGATTACCTACACCGTAGAACAGCATCATGTGGTCAACGCCCTCGCTGTATTCCTTAATATGCAGGTCTACATGCTCTTCCATATCTTTCCAAACATTGTAACAGATAGGTATACGAAAAGCCTTAACTGTACTGCCATCCTGCGATTCCCATAAAAAGGCACGTGCCGGCATTTCCATCTCGTGAGGGCCCGGCCGCATGAAAACATAGTTGTTTAGCCGAGACTTTTTAAGAATCTGTGGCAGGGTTCCGGCATGGCCAAAGCTATCTACATTGTATCCTGTGTTTGCAATAACACCAAATTTTTCATAGAAATAGTTTTGCGCCAACAGGGCATGGCGGGCAAAGCTTTCTCCGGAGGGAATATTACAGTCTGGCTGAACCCACCAGCCGCCGCATATTATCCAGCGACCCTCCTCAATACGCTTCTTAATTCTTTGAAACATATCGGGTGCATTCTCCTCTATCCAGCTGTAAAATTGTGCCGAGCTGGAGGTAAATACAAACTCATCATACTCTTCCATCCTATCGAGAGCAGATTTAAAGGTAGCCTTGTTTTCCTGAAATCCTTCACGCCAATCCCACAACCAAACAGGATCAAGATGGGCATTGCCTATCATATGTAATTTTTTCATTAAATTCTCCACACTGCGCTATGTTCTAGATATTCTGTTTTTATTATCCCTTTGCGGCTCCACCCATAGTAAAACCTTGAGACATATATTTTTGTGAGAAAAAGTGTAATACAAAAACCGGCATAATATACATTATTGAATATGCCGCCAGCTGACCGTAGATAACCGTTCCTCTCTCACCAAAAAAACGATAGATATTTACCGAAGCCGGAAGCAGATCGGTGGATTGCAGCAGTATAAACGGCACAAAAAAGTTACCCCAGCTACCAATAAATGCGTATGTCGCTACCGTAAATAACCCCGGCAACATCAACGGAAGTATTACATTAATTGTTGTTTGAAATGCAGAGGCGCCATCTATCCAAGCCGCCTCCTCTAGGTCAACCGGCACGCTATCCATAAAGTTCTTTGTCATCCAGATTGCATATGGCAGTGCTGTTGTTGACAGAAATAGTATAACACCAATTGTTGAATCTATCAAGCCTAAAGATATAAACATCTGATAAACCGGAACCATAATAGCAGTAGCCGGGATTGCAGTAAAGAATAAAAGCCCTATAGAAATACGTTGCCCCACCTTAAGAGCATATCGAGATAGCGGATAGGCCGCCATTATAGCACAAACCAATACAATAACCATCTGTGTTAGCGAGATTAGTGTGCTATTTAGGAAACCGGATATGTTAACTTGATCTAAAAGAACCTGCCTAAAGTTATCAATTGTCCAGCTTTCGGGAACATCCAACGCCACGGTGGCCTCTGCATCAAAGGAAGCCAGAACCAACCATAGCAACGGCACTGCAAATAAAAATCCCACCAGGATAAGAACTGCGTAAACCGTTATGTTTTTCATTTTATTTTTTGTTTTAATAGTCATTATTTAGCCTCTAATCGTTAGCCTTGACGAATTTCATATATAAAAGACTCAATGCAGCACCAAATACTAGCATTACAAGTGCAACAGCCATTCCATATCCTATCTGGTATGCTGAAAATGCTTGCTGATACATATAGATAGATAGGGTTGTTGTTTGTATTCCGGGTCCACCGGCTGTAATAGCAAAGATTAGTCCGAATGCGCCCAATGTACCAAGTGTAACCAACACAAATGTTGTTCCGATAGTGCCGCGTATAGTTGGCAGTATAACATTTTTTAACACCTGCCAAAAATTAGCCCCATCAATTTTTGCCGCCTCTACGGTATCATCTGATACCGAGTCGAGCGCCGCTTGAAACATCATCATAGAGTATGCTGTTCCCTTCCATATGTTGGCGATAATTACGCTTAACATCGGAAACTCAAACAGCCACGATACACCCTCAATTCCCAGCAGCTCTAGGAACAAATTCAGCGTACCGTTATCATTAAAAAATGCAGTAAACATATATGCCGCAACAATTTCAGGTGTAACCCACCCAACCACTACAAGAAAGCCAACAATCCTTCTTACGGTGGCATTTCTGCGTTTCATCATATATGCTAGAATAAAGCCAAACACCTGCTGACCAATAATTCCTGAAAATGTTAAAAATACTATTGTATTTATTATTATAGTGTGGAATCCAGGATCGTTATAAAAATAGATAAAGTTTTCAAAACCTACAAACTCGGTGCTAAGTGCAGCACTACCGGTTAGAGATTTATTTGTCATTGAAAAATAAATTGTTAAAAACATCGGATAGGCATATAATCCACCGATAAGTGCAATTGCCGGAGCAAATAATCCCATCGATTTAACAATTTTGTTATTCTGCCTTTGTGCAATTAATCTGTTTTGCATCTGCCACTCCCTTAAGAACAGAGGGGCTATCACATCCTGTTTAAGTTGTCAAACCAGAATGTGACAGCCTTCTATCAGCTAATATTTTGATAATAACCTAGTTATTTAACCTCAACATTTTCTTCGCCAACAATTCTCTTCATTTCTGATTCGTATGTTGCCATAGCTTCCTCAGGTGTAGCTGTGCCAATTGCGATACTTTCTACAACCGTTGCAAACATTGTTGAGAGCGATGAGTATCCATCAACCGAGGGACGGAAATGTGTGAAATCAAGCTGAGCAGTTGCTTCAATTACAACCGAAGGATCCTGCTCAAGGTATGCCGGATCTTCTGCTGCGTCCATACGCGGTGTAACATTTCCTGTTGCATTAAGATGATCCATAACACCGTCGTAGCTGTTAATAAACTTTAATAGCTCTAGGCCGCCATCTTTATTGTTTGCGTTTTCAGGAATAGCCCATGTCCAACCACCGGAGATAGTTGTGAAGCCTGCGCCGCTACCATCTACTGTTGGCCAGTTAGCATAACCCCAGGTGCTCTCTGCTTCTGCCCATGGGAACTTGCCTTCAGCGCCCCATGAACCCATAGTCCAGCTACCTGTAGCGTACATTCCTACCTTGCCGTTCTGCATTAAATCTTCAAGAAGAATATCGTCTACATTTGCTGTAGCTGCAAGGCTGGGAGCAGGGCCAACTTCGTTAACGTTATAAACATCATTTATAAAGTTAAATACCTTCATTACATTTTCAGTATCAACAACCCATTTTTCTGTTTCTGTATTGTAAAGCTGTTGTGGGAAGCCATCATCTGTTCCGGAAAGTAATAGCTGGAATGTTCTCATAGAAGTTTCTTCTGTATAGGTTTTGGTTGCAAACATAAACAGCGGAGTAAAGTCTTCTACGTCGGCATTTGCCGCTTTAAGAGCTAATGCTGCATCAATAACATCCTGCCATGTTGTTGGTTGCCACGGAACCTCAATACCTGCTGATGCAAATAGATTCATGTCGTAATAAATACCCTGGGTATCGGTAGATTTTGGTATACCGTAAAGAACACCATCAACGCCTCTGGCACCATCTAATACTGCAGGATAATACTGTTCAAGGTCAGGCCAGTCTGCTAAAACGTCATCTAAAGGCATTAATCTGCCGGCTGCTGCATCAGCATTGATCATAAAGCCATCTTCCAGCATAACATCTGGGCTGGTTTCGGGTGCTGATATCATCATTGTCATTTTAGAGTACATGTCGCTACCCGAGGCAACCTCGATTGTCTCAACTGTATACATGTCCTGTGAAGCTTCAAACTCCTCAATTAGTGGCAACATGTATGAGGTTGTCCATGAAGTAAGTGCGATTTTAACAACAGATTTTTCGCTATCATCTCCAGTATCTTCAGCTGTTGCTGAATCCTCTGTAGCTGTAGAACCAGCCGCATCATCTGTAGTTGTTGTGTCTGCGCCACAGCCAACAAATGTTGTAAAGGCCAACATTACGACAAGGACAGACGCCAAGATCCTCTTTAATTTTAACATTGCATATTTCCTTTCTTTATTAAAACCGATTATCCTCCAACCGGTATAATACTACTTTTTCATGAAATTGAGGCTTTCTAACAGCTTATCAACCGCAACAGCCATAGCGCCTGTTAGCATTGGATTATCAATTTCGGTAAGCTCTACCCTTATGTTATCGTAAATCTGCTTCGGCAATCTGGAAATAAGACCTTTTTTCACCTCTTCCAACAACACTTTACCGCCTACAAATGCCATTTCATCTGTTATTACAACCACCGTTGGGTCATATATGTTTACAGCATTAACTATGCCGTATGAAAGAAATTTTGCCTGATTTTTTATCTCGGTTACCGCAAGCTCATCCCCATGTTTAACTGCATCCGCAATATCATCTAGCGTTAATGTATCATATTTATCTGCCAGTCTACTATCCGGGTAATGCTGCAATTTTTCTTTTATGTTGTTCATAAGTATAATGCTTGAGCAGTATTTATCTAAGCATCCTCTGTTACCGCACTCGCACTGGTGTCCATCGAAAGATATCGACGTATGTCCCAACTCTCCGGATAAGCCATGTCCTCCATGATATATACTGCCATGATTTACAATTCCGGCACCGGTACCCTGACCGGCAGCTATGTTAAGCAAAATATCATCGCCTGTATGTTGCCTCGAGTACCACCACTCAGCTAGTGCGCTTGCCTTTCCATCATGCTCTGCAAAGGTTGGAATATTGAACTCGTTAGAAAGCTCATCCACTATGTTAACATCCTCCCAACCGGGAAAATCACTAATCTGAACAATCTTATTTTCAGATTTTATGAACGGACCGGGAAGGGCAACGCCAATTGCAGATACCCCCGTTGAGCTTTTAAGCATTTCTTTTATGTTGTTTTTTATCAGCTTCATTGCAAAACGAGAGCCATCAACAAAATTAATGGAAACACGTTTCATTTCATAAAGCTGTCCGGTTATATCATATAGGCCAATCGAAAAATGTCTTCTTGCCAATCTTATTGCGATAACCTTGTAATCAAACCCGTTAAGAGATATTCCTATGGAGCGCCGGCCCTTATCCCCTTCGGTTATACCGGTTTCTTTAACTATATTTGCCTCTAAAAAATCTGAAACTATATTTGTTATGGTTGCCCTTTTTAATCCTGTTGCCTTAGCAATATCCGCCCTTGTTGTTACCTTGGTTTTTCTCATAAGCGAAAGAACGAGGGCTCTGTTCATCTGCTGAAGGTCATCGTGATTGGCGCCTTTTGTTTTTTTCATTAAAAATCCTTTTGGGTGATTTATACGCATTAGTTAATCGTTTATATATGTTAATTGAATTTACAAATAAATATTACCACAGCCTTCAAGCATAAGTCAATATACACTTCTGCCAAAAAAAATACATCTTTTTTGTTAATTGTTACAATCACTGTTGTTTTCACCCCAATTTATAGCATGGGTATAAAACACCCGGTACTGCTAGCGCCGGGTGCGATAAAGATCCTAATATTGCTACAGCGGCAAAACAGTACAAACATACTAATGTTAGCTATATTTACACTGCAATTTCCACTTCAAAGAATTGCCTTAACACAGCCTTTTGCTTGTGTTAAAGAAATTTATAAAAGCCGGCAAGCTGAAAAAAGTTACCTCAGCGCTGCATCCACCCCACAAATTTCACGCACAGTAGGCGAAGATGCTGTTTAAAGACATTAGATTTTTTAATGCTCTGAGGTAGACTATAGTGGCTCTCTAACTTTTTCAACAAGCTGAACCATCCGTAAATCGGGTGGTTATTATACTTTTTTCTTTATATATTAATGCCAGCTAACAGCCGCGCGGCTATATTATCGACTAATTTAATAATAAATCAAAATCGGCTACAATGTAATCTGCTCCTGCACTTTTTAGCTTTGCATACTTCTTTTTATCGAAGCGATGATCCCTATTTCTCTCATCGCTGGCGATACCGATGGTTATTGCTCCCGCTTCTTTACCAAGGCCGATTTCAACCTTTCCGTCGCCCACAACCATAATACTTCCTGGATCCATTTTACCTTCATTCAGCAGTTTTTTTATTACAGCCTCCTTTGAACAATTTTTCTGTCTGTAAGGGGCACCGTTTACGCTCTTTACATATGGCATAACCCCTAATAATTCAACCTCTTTTTTAAGGTCGGCATCATCTGTTCCGCTTGCAATATGAATTTCAATATTCTTATCATACAGCATCTTTAAAAAGTTTATGCTACCGCTTATTAAAAACTCATTAGCATCAACATTGTTTGATGTTAGTTCATCTTTTCTGCGATTTACCATTAAGAGCAGCTCTTCATTATATTCATCCTTATATGCCCATGAATCTAACGGGGTTGTGTTGCAGAGCTCCTGCACCTTTTGTGCAAGCCAATCCATCTGATATATTGTTTGTATACCCATCGAGTCGTCTATATAGCCTCGAATCAGTAAAAGCAGCTCGCTTTCGGGCAGTTTGCTTTCCTTAAGATGTTTATACATCATTTTTTCCATAACATTTTCCCAACCACATCTAAGTGTGGAAATAGTTCCATCGAAATCAAAGATTGCCGACTTAACTTCACCGTTTTCAAATGATAGTTCACTTATAAATATTCCGCTTTGCATATAATTTAATTCCTCTCTATTAAGACTTCACCTATTTTTAACGGGGTATATCTCCCCATTAAAAACCTTATCTAATACAATAGCAATGCTTCCATAAAGCGGAGCGTTAGGGCCAAACCTCGACCGCACAACAGAAATTTGCTTGTATTTTGCAAGAAAGCTTTTTTGGTTTATCTTCTTTTCTAATGTCTCTTCAAAAAAATTACTGTTTATCTTCTCTGAACCGGCAACGATAACAAGGTTTATATCTAGCTGTGTAATTAAATTTGATAACGCAAAGGAGAGGTATTGGCAGTACTCCGAAACTACAACCATCGCCAGCGTATCACCTGCATCTACAAAGGGCAGTATATCTTGTATCGATTTGTATTCTTCATTAAATAACGGGCGATCGGGAAATATGCTCTTCATGTGAGAGTATTCCTTTAAAATATTAGCTACATCAGCATAGATTTCAAGGCAGCCGTTATTTCCGCAAACACATTTTTCTCCATCGAACTTTATCGACATATGGCCCATCTCGCCGTTTTGCCCAAACTCGCCGTTATATAAGCTATCGTTAAAGTACAGGCCCGCTCCGATTCCGTTAAATGTGGTTATATAAACAAAATTACTTTCATCTTTACCGCTACCAAACAGTTTTTCGGCAACGGCACCCGAGGAGGCATCGTTGCAAAAAAACGTAGGAACACCGGTTAATGAAGACACAAACTCAACGATTTCAAATTCGCAGGGCTGAGAAAAAAAGATGTGTGGATTTAACAATTTACCTTCAATAACATTTAACGGACCAAGGCTTGATATTCCGGTTGCAAAATAAGGTTTATCTACCTTCTTCAAGGTTTTATTAAAGAGTTCGGTTAGCTGATATTTAAAATCCTCTGGGTGGATAAGCCCGGTATAGCTATAACGTTCCTCGGCAACAATCTCCCCTTTCAGGTTGGCAAAAACAACCTGAAACCTCTCGCGCCTTATTAAAAATCCACAGATCAACGGCGCCTTTTCAGATAGATCCAGCCCAACAGATTTCCGCCCCATTTTCGACTGCTCATTTTCTACTACACAATCAGATTCTATCAGTATGTCATCAAGAATTAACTCGTTTACGATATTTGTAAGTGTAGTTTTAGTTAGCCGCAACTCCCTTGCAATATTAGCTCTCGACAATATGTTTTTACTTAAAACCGATTGTAAAACCGAAGCTCGATTAACAAGCTTTATGTTTGGCTTTAATACGTTACCGTTATTGCAGATAATAACACCTCCCTTGAATATAACTCTCTATTTTGGCTGCTGTTTTTTATAAAACGCCTTTGCAACTTTAGATTTATTTTATTCTAAAGGTTTTTATTTCAAATGGGCTTATCACAAAATTAAAGCTATTATCAACAACCTCGATTAACGACATGTTTTCTTCAATCAGGTTGCATTCCTGCACCGAGTTAAGGGGCATATTATAACTTATTGCTCCTCTGGTTTTGGTTCCCGACGATTCATAAACCCTTATAATCACCCCATCTTTATCCTCTGCACATTTAATGGTGTCTACCACAATGTTTTTACTATTACATTCAACAAAGGAGAATGTAGTAGGGAGGCTGTTAGCAGATGATTGTTTTTCGCTTAGCACTGCATGAAGCGGAACATTAAGCTCATACCCCGCATTAACCGTTTCGGATGATGCCCAGTTTCCAAAATGAGGGCGCAGCGAATAGGTGAACTCGTGATAACCTTTATCGGCTACCGGATCGGGATCTATTGCAGAGCGAAGCAGCGTGATCCTCATTCTTGAATCGCTGATATCGTATCCATATTTACAGTCGTTCATCAAGCTTATGCCATAGTTGCCCTCCGAAAGATCTGCCCACTTATGTGCCGCTACTTCAAATTTAGTTTTATCAAACGAGGTATTACCGTGTGTCGGCCTTTCAATCGTTCCAAACTGAATTTCGTATGCAGCTTTCGAGGATAGAATATCTGTGTTAAACTCTGCCTTTAGCATCTTTTCTGTTTCCTGCCAATCAACATAGTTAATAAAGTCGATTCTATCTGTATCGGAATAGATAACTATATCCTGTGTAAAGGTAGATTTATTGAAGGCTCTCTTAATCCGTAATACGCCTTTAACTGTCTCGCTATGTAACACCTCAGCGGCTGAAACCGAATCTAACGACCACTCTTTATTTTGATATTCAAGATCAATATTCCATGCGGTTTCGCCACCCGGCTTATCTTCAAATATTTTTAGAATATTTGATTCACCGGCTAGGCATTCCCTCCGGTTCACCTTATCGTAGATGCTAACTATATTACATTTAGAGTTAAGCTCTATCACATAGTATTTGTTTTCCATCCTATCGTTAGAAACAAAAACCTCGCTCCTTTGTTCCGGCTTCATCGGCTTTACCGAGTATATACTATACCCTAAAGGTGGAGCATCGGCAACAAACTCGATAAAATGAGTTCCGTTCTTTTCGTATACCATCGATGGTATCGTGTTGTTGTTTTTATCGTAAACCGTAAATTCATTCTGATTATCGTTTATAATTGAGCTTATATCCAGACAAACATTGCCTTTTCTGCTCCATGATAGAAAATTGAAAACAACGATATCATCTTTTTCCACCTCAATCTTTGATAGGATAGACGAAACGGCATTGTTAAAAATTTCTTCGCCGGTTGCTTTTATCATGGCATACGAGGCATCTGCATCCTTATAAACCGAATTAATCGACGACCCGGGTATTATATCATGAAACTGGTTCGACAGTAGCTTTTTATAACCCTTTAAAAATGCATCATAGGGATACTCCTGTGCTGAATACACCTTTGCAACAACCGCCGACATTTCCGCATTGCGATATAATAGTTCATTCTTGCGATTGTTCTTTTTAGTATTAGCCTGAGAGGTATAGGTGCCCCTATGAAACTCGTAATACATCTCATCGTTCCATACCGGAATTTCATCAACAACCTTATCGGTGCCTTCAAAATACTCCTGCGAGGTGGCCATCTCTATACCGGGTAAACCCGGGCAGTTTCTAAGGCGTTTTTCTCTTTCAAGCATCTGGTAGGATGGGCCGCCACCGCCATCGCCATATCCAAACGTCATAAAGGCTTCATCATGAATAGATTTTTGATCGTATCTTTGATAAAGAGTATTTATTGTTTTTGCGCAGATATCGCCATTATAATTTAAACGTTGCAGATATGCTGTTATGGTAGTTCCGTCAATACCCTTCCAGTTAAATAGCGAGTGTGGAAACCTGTTATCATCATTATTAATCAGCTTTGATGTATAAAAATACTTCATGCCTGCTTTTTTAATTATCTGTGGCAATGCCCAGCTATACCCAAAAACATCAGGCATCCAAAACACATCAGAACATTTGCCAAACTCGTTTAGATAAAACTGGCGTCCGTATAATATCTGTCTTACCAATGATTCACCTGATGGTATATTGCTATCCATCTCTACCCATGTATTGCCAACTATTTCGAGCTGTCCGTTTGCAACCTTTTCTTTTACTCGCTTGTATAAATCAGGATAATTATCCTTTACCATCTCAAACAGCCTTGGCTGGCTAAAGGCAAATGTAAATCCCGGATACCTATCCATTAAGGCGCACACATTCGACATGGTTTTTGCCGTTTTTCTCACCGATTCATGCTCCGGCCAAAGCCATGCTAAATCTATATGCCCCTGCCCAACAAACTTAATATTGCCATGCGAAGCGTTTGGAATTTTCGCCATTTTCTCCTTAAACACTTTGCAAGCGCGCGGTATACTACCTATTATTTCCTCTCTATCAAAATCAAAATCTACACAGGATATTGAGCTAACAACAGCATCTGCAATTTTATCAAAATAGAAGGAATCCTTGTTAAAAGATTCAATAAATTCAAGCATCTCTTTTGGCAGCGCAGTATTAGCTTTTGTAACCTTGTCGATAGGATTTTTTAAGGTGTTCATGGCATCTAACGCTGTGGCAAGATCAAGATAGTAATCCTCCACCGTGCTGTTAATGCTAACCATCGAGGCGGTTCTTATCGTGTATTTTATCTCGGTGTCGCCGGCACGACGAAAATCGCTAAACTCCATGTAGTTTAGATGTGCCTCTATCTCAATGTTATACACCGTTGCTGCAACCGCATTGTTTGTAACAAACACCCTTGTTCTTGTTACATCACATGGGGTTAAAAAGGAGGTAAGGGCAGAAACAATTTCATCGTTAATCCTTACAATTGCCTCGCCGCCAAACTCTAGCTCTAACGCCAATGGTTTACCATGAAAACTATCCGGAACTGTTACCTGCGCTTTAAACCACATCGTATAGGTATCGTAACATGTCCAGCTATCCCCCACCGACATTATGCCAACTTCTTTGTGGTTTTTATAACACTTTTCATCAACAAAAATAGCCGATGATGCCTGCCACTGTGGAATATCAACACATTCATCATACATTATTGATAGCAGATTTTCCATCTTTCTCTCAATAATTGTTTCTTTAGTGAACTTCATAATTAAACTCTCCCTTGTTAAATCATCCTTTTTTGATGATTACAGCTGTTATTAACTTACTCTATCCAGTAGTTCCCTCATTTCCTGTGGGGTAGCTACTCCGGTTCTACCTATTTTTTTAATGGTGATTGCAGAAACCATATTGGCAAATTCCAGCGTTGTTTCTATCGAGTGGTTCAATAGATATGCTAACGAAAAACCTGCCAGAAATGAATCGCCGGCACCAACAAAGTCTACCGGTGGTTCTATCGGTATGGCCTTAACGTGGGTGCTTTTACCATCACAGCACCAAACCACCCCTTTATCACCAATTGTTACAAGCGCCGGCCTGTTGGTTGTTTGCTCCAACCTTTTTGCTGCGTCTTTAATAACCTGCATGTCCTTATCTGGGTTAAGCTCTATTCCCAAAAGCTGGCCTAGTTCAAATTCGTTTGGTTTAACCATAACATTCTTATATAGATGAACATTATCCCTACTATCAACGATTATCGGAAGTGTTTTCCCAAGTTCACACAGATATTCGATTATGTTTTTTGTTATACAGCTATATTTAAACTGATCGCATACAATTAGTATGTCTACCTCTGTAGATATCTTTTTAATGTTTTCGAGCATTTTTTCCTCAAGCTCGTTCGGCAGTGGTTTAGTGTTGGTAAAATCCAGCCGCGGCGATTCGTAAAGCACCGGCGAAATACCACTTCTTATTGGTTTACAGTAGGCCGAGGTTATAAAATCATCACTCTCAATTATATAGTCCTTACATACGCTCTCGTTATTTAACAAGTTTTTAAATAACGAGCCCCGCCAATCGGTACCGATGCAGGTTAAGTATTTAATGTTTTTTGCACCTAAGGCTGAAAGGTTTGTTAAAACATTCGCCGCCGCCCCTAGCGACATTCGCTCCTCAACAACCGGCATATTATGCTGCGGAACCTCTCTCGATAGCTCGCTTAGCATCATGTTTACCTTCCAATAAATATCTAGGCATCCATCACCTATAAGGCCTATATTAAGCTTAGGTATGTCTTTTAATATCTTCTCTAACGTTTCTCTGCTTGTATTCATATAGAATTAAACCTCCAACCTTTTTATCTTCCTTCTGTAACCAATTTATATAGTGTAGGAACGGTAACCATGTGATTACCATAAACATAATAGCCGTTTCCACCAAGGCTTACCGGCCTGTTTATGATGTTTTTTCTCGGCCGATAGTAATACTCATAGCTATCGCTTCCTATATCACTTTTATAATCTCCTAAAGGAATTATATCAAAATTGCCGGTGGTAATATTTATAGTTTTATAGTTATTGTTACGAACTATAGATAGTGCCTTTAAAAACACTTCCGGTCCGGTTATTGCGCTACCAATATTAATAAATACACCGCCTTCAAGATCCTTAAGTGAGTTTGCAAAAATTTTAAAATCGCGTCCGCTGGTACCACCTAGATTTGCAAAGTTTACGCTGGGGTGTTCATGAATAATATCAGCACCTATAGTTATATGATAGGTGGCCGGTATCCCGTTTTTATAGGCGTTATATAATATACAATCATCTTTAAAAGGAAATTTATCCGAGTTTTCTTCCATGTAATGCGCCAGCGATTCGCCATAGCCGTAATTTTTTTGAGCACCTATTGCAATGGCTTCATTCATCCATGCGCCGGTCTGTTCCCACATTCCAAACGAACCATCCTCTATTGCTGTAGGTACATGTTCCGATGTTCCGCCAAGATATGCCAGCTCAAAATCATGAATGCTGCCGGCACCGTTTGATGCTGTGTGGGTGATATATCCTTTTCTTATCAAATCTATAATATACCTAGAAAGCCCGCACTTGATAACATGGGCACCAAAAAACACTATAACAGGACGGTTGTTTTCACGTGCTTTTCTTATCTGCCTACTAAGAGCAAACAGCTCCTCGCTCTCGTAAATATTAATCTCATCGTTAAGGTTTGCTATGTTGTCAACCCGAACAAGATTGACCCTATCTCTTGCATCAAAAGTTTTAATTGTTTCAAAGTTGAACTCTTCAGGAACAAATGTAATCATTAACCCACCTCTAATCATTAAATTGTGTTTATATAACCAAATCGCAATTAGTAAACTTGGTTTACAATTGTTATTATTTCATATAACATTAAATATGTCAAGTGCTTTTACAATTTATCTTATAAACTCTTTGTACTAGGTCACCTAGCAATAATTTCTCAACTCTGGCTACCACCGTATTTTTCAATAACATAAAAGTTATATTATTTATAAAAACATAAATCGCAGCAATAAAAGTAAAATCAATTTACCAAATAACGCATTTATTATTCAATCATTTACACGCCAAAAGTTACCACAAAAAAGAAACACTTATTACGTGGGCTGTATATAACAAATCTTTATTCGCCTCTTCAACCGATGTTGTTTGATGAATGGTATTACTTATTTACCTTTCCTTGCCTTAACGCTATATACTGGCGCAGTGATAAGATATTGTGGATATTGCAGGGATGCCTTTAATAATGAATATATTCGTTGCGTAAAAAACAATTATTCCCACCATTTAATAAAAATGTTTGGCATAGAGGATATTTCCAAGCAAGATTTTTGAAACTAAAAATCATGAAGCGAATTTTATTGTTGTTTATCTATAGCAACGATTTGCTTTGCAGGCAGGATTAGTTTTACACCACATAATGATTATACAAAAAAACAATCTGACGTTTCAAAAATAATTGTCAGATTGTTTTCTTTATTGTTAGGGTGCTTACCCTGTTTTTATTATGCTGCTTGTATTATAGCTAACTTCTTTGTAACAAGCTCAACACTTATCATTTCGTGGTTGTTGCTAAGAGAAGTTGTTTGGAATCCATAGCACAATATCCGGGATATATGTTATTAAGAAGAGAACCGCTATCATAACAATAACCATCGGGAATATCTCCCGTATTACCCCTTTTATCTTTGTTTTACCCAGCCCGGCACATATGAACAACAACATACCGAAAGGAGGGGTTGAAAGGCCTATCATCATGTTAAGACAGATAACTACACCAAAGTGAACAAGGTCGATATCAAATGCAGTTACCAGCGGAATAACCATAGGAACAAACACCAGTTGAATTGTGCTTACATCGAGAACACAGCCTAAAAGCAGGAATACTACATTCACGATTAGTAGGAACAAGAATTTATTATCGGTAAGGCCTACAACAAACTCGGTAATAATTTTCGGCACCTGCTCTCTTGCCACGATGTAGGAAAAAAGCAATGATGTGCCTGCAAGAAGTGCAAGTGTTCCTGTGTTTGCAGCAGTTTTCTTAATTATCTTCCAAAGTTTAGCTCCGCTAAAATTTCTGTAGATAACTATAGAAACGATGATAGCATATGTTGCTGCAAGTGCACCTGCCTCGGTTGGTGTAATAACGCCTGAATAGATTCCTCCAAGCAAAACAACAACGGTAAATAGAGCAGGAACAGCCTTTAATGATACGCTTAAAAACTCACGAAACGGCATCTTAACGCCACGTGGATATTTACGTTTGTTGGATATAAATGCAACGTATATCATTAGGAATAAAGCAAGCATTATTCCCGGAACCATACCACCCATAAACAGTTTACCAATAGAGGCACCTGATAGCATGGCATAGATAACCATCGGAATACTTGGCGGAAAGATAGGGCCAATTGTAGCAGAGGCCGCGGTTATAGCACAGCTAAATTCGGGGTCATATCCCTCCTTCTTCATCTGGTCTATTTCCATTAAACCTATGCCGGAGGCATCAGCAATCGCCGATCCGGTCATGCCGGAAAAAACAAGGGAAGCAAACACGTTTACCTGAGCCGTACCGCCACGAAAGCGCCCTAAAAGTCCGTTACAGAACTTAAATAGTTTGTCGGTAATCTCTCCCTCGTTCATAACATTTGCCATAAAGATAAAGAGCGGTGCCGCCAACATTGTGTAGTTTGAGAACATATTACCTGTAATAACGGTAAACGCCTGTCCCATATCGGTGCCACTAAAGAGAAAATATACTAAAGAAGCAATTAACATGGATATCGATACCGGCATACGTATTAAAAAACAGAATGCCAGGGTTATAAACAATACTATAATTTCAATCGGCATCAGCTTACCTTTCCTGTAGTTTTATATACCTTTATGTTGCTGACTATGCTTATAATAGAGCGTACTATTAACTCTGCATACATCCACATAAATGGAGCGAACGCTATGGGGTATGGAATTTTAAGCACACCGGTTATCATCTCCTTGCTAATCCATGAATCAAAGCAGGGTACAAAAGATAATATCAGTAATAATGCAATTAGTGCATCCGACAAAATCTGTGTAAGGAATTTCCCTCTATCACTGAGCGTGTCATAAAGCAGACTGAAAACAACATGATCTTTATTCTTAAATGCCAACCCCACGGCAAAGAACATTATCCACATATATGCTAAAACACTAACCTCGTAGGTCCAGGGAACCGGAGTGTTAAAAACATAACGCGAAACTATTGTTATCATGAATGTTATAAACAGCAAGACAAATCCGCAACTTGGTATTAGCTCTGAGAAAAACCAAGATAGTTTACCCAATATTTTTTTAAAAAGTACCATGACTTCTCCTTATGATGGGCAAAGAAATAGGGTAAAACACCCTATTTCTTTACTCTCATCGATTAATTTTGAGTAGTAGCTTTACAAATTATCACTACTCTGCTAGTGCTTGAACCTGGTCGTAAAGTTCCATATCCCAGCTACTTACCATCTCGGTGTTCTCCTGGTATTTTGCCTGAACATTGGTTTTGAAATCTTCAATATCAGGATATGTTACTGTTAAACCTTCGCTTTCAAAGAATGCAATAAGCTCTTCTTCTCTTGCAATTCTGGATTCATCGTTGTAGCTAATTGCCTCTACCATTGCTTCTTCTATTGCAGCCTGATGCTCTGGGCTTAATGCGTTCCAGCTATCAACATTTATTGTTGGCATAAGTGAGTCAACAACGTGGTTTGTTATAGCAAGATATTCAGTAACTTCATAGAACTTAGCGCTCTCAACGGTTGGAAGTGGGTTATCCTGAGCATCGATAGCACCGGACTGAAGGCTGGTGTAAACCTCGCTAAAGGATAGTGGTGTTGGGTTAGCACCTAAAGCCTCGGCAAGGAATAACCATGTTTCTGAGTTAGGCATTCTAAGCAATACACCTTCCATGTCAGCGTAGGAGTTAATCTCTTTGTTTCTTGTGTTAATTACACGGCTACCAAGGTAAAGAGCGCCTAGTGGCTTAAGGTTAAGCTCGCTCTCGATTTCTGGGTAGATAACTTCAGTACCGATTTCACCGTTTAATACTGTAGTCATATGCTCGTAAGAGCTGAAGAAGTAGCCTGAACCGAACATGCTGTACTTAGGAAGCTGAGTTGCAACCGTTGGGAAAGAGATGTATGCCATATCGGTATCACCGTTTATAAGGGCATCATACTCAGTGTCGGCAGCAAAAAGCGATCCGCTGTCGTAAACGTTTATAACAAGCGATCCGTTTGTTAGCTCTGCAACCTTATCAGCAAAAACATACATTGCCTCGGTATGCTCATCGGTTGGTACAGAGGTTGATGTGTATGTTAACTCTACTACCTCTGCTGGTTCCTCTGTATCCTCTTGTGGTTCCTCTGTGGTTGCTTCTGATGCTGGTGCTTGTGTGTCTGTAGATGTTGACTCTGCAGGCGTGCTTGAACAACCGGCAAATGCTGACAACATCAACATGAGTGCAAGCAAGATACTAATTGTTTTTTTCATAATAATCCTCCTAGTTAAATCTATCTAAAAAACTTTTCTTGAACATATTTATAGCTCTATAATACTGTTCAATTTCAAGTTTTCTACTACCTGGTAGCTGCTGGTTATTGTTCACGCGAGTTATGGTGGTTATATCTAAACCTTCCAGCGTCATATGATACTTGGCATTCACCGGATACATCTGACACTCTATGGTTGATGCAGCTCCTAAAACATCCTGCAACAAGCTAGCTTCCTCTGGATATTTTTTAAAGTTTTTACACAGCCATACATAGAGATCGGGATGAAAGTTTGCCATAATTCCACTGTATCCTGCCGCTCCGGCTTTTAGTGTGTCTAAAAGAGTTGCTCCGTTTGCATTATATATTTTAAGATCTGTGCCTTCAACAGCCTTTAGCTTTTTCTTTATCTCTTCGGTATCACAGCAGGTATCCTTTAGGTATGAAAATTTGCCCGTTTCTGCCAACCACTTTAATAGTTCCGGCGATATAAGACGCTTATAGGGTGCCGGACATTCATATATTCCAAATGCGTCGCCTTGTATGTTTTCCAGTAATGTTTCTATTGTTTTTTTGGCTACATCCTCGCTTTCATCCTGTTTCGCAAACTGGTTAGAGATAAAAACATATGATTTAATACCGGTATCTATAATTCGCTTTGCATCATCTATCTGCTGTTCAATTGTTTCGCCAGTATGTCCTGATGCAACAACGTTGATATGCTTCGGAGTATTTTCAACAACAAATCTAGCAAGCTCAACACGCTCTTCTATATCAAGAAAAAACATTTCACTCGACTGGCAAACAGCCAAAATTCCATCAACCTTAGCATTGACATAATATTCTATAATCTGCATTACACCATTATAATCAATCTTATTATCGGCTGTAAATGGCGTTAGCATTACCGGCCATACACCATCGTTAATTGCAATCTTATTCATAACTATAAATCCACTCCTAAAACACCCTAGCTTTTTTGCTATCTTATGTTAATATTTCAGCCTACACAACCGAAACGACATTAAAACACCGCTCAAAAACTACTTTTCAATTTTTATCGCACAAAATGTATATTTTATGTTGACTTAACTAATATTATATTATAAAATTTAACTGTGCATTCGTTTTTATATCAAAAAGAATTTTATAAATCAAATGTACAAAAAATTGTTAATTTTTTGTGAAAGACGCTTAATTAATATGGAAGAAAGATTTGATACGCTCTGCTGGGAGCAAAACAAAAAACTGCTACCGGGAAATGATCATAACTATCCCGGTTTGCTTAATATAACCTACCAAAAGGTAACGCACGCACATGCACCGGTTACATCGCACTACCATAGCAACCTTATTGAATTTCATTTTATATTTAAAGGCATGAGGGAAATAAAGGTTGGTGATGAAAATTTTTTAACCCCCGGCAACCGCGTTTTTATTGTATATTCAAATGAAGTTCACAGCAGCGTTGGAACATTTGAACGCCCGGTAGAATTTTATTCTTTTCAACTAGACCTGCAAAACCGAGATAATATAATGGGGTTAGGCAAGGAGTACAGCAACCATCTTTACGATCTGTTAACTAATTGCAAAAACAGAATGTGTGTTTTAACTAAGGAGGATATGCTTAATGTTAAGCATTCCATCGAAAACCTCCTCTCAAGCACTAACAACGATCATTATTCTTCGCTGGTTAGCCTTGCTAGTATACTGTTTAAAATTCCGCTTTTACCTGATGTTACCACCATGAGTGACGAGAACATCAACGAAAACATTGCAAAAGCTCGACTCTTTATTGATGAAAATTTTAAAGAAACTCTTACCATTAAAGAAATGGCGGCTCATTGCGGATACTCTCAATCATATTTTCAAACTCATTTCAAGAATATCTATGGTGTTTCTCCGATAGAATATCTAAACGATCTACGCATTGAGCACGCCAAGGCTTTACTTGCAAAGGATAACATAGATATTACCACAATTGCTTTCGAGCTTGGATTCTCTTCCAGCAACTATTTCAGCACATTTTTCAAAAAATATACCAACACCACACCAACGCTTTACCGCAACTCACAAATAACAAAGCAGAATCATCGATAAACATTTACAAAAAAAATAACCTATTAAATTGTTTTAACTTTTAACAGGTTATCTTTTTTTGTTGCATTTTTCCAGTTATTGTGATTTTATAGTATTTAATGTAAAAACCTATCTTCTATGCGTGTATTTTGTTTTTCAAGGAAATCATTACACCATATTGGCAGAGAGGTTTTTTATCTTTTGTTTAATTTATTTACATATCCCTAGATAGAAATTTTGGAGAAATTTTTATGAGAGCGTTAGTTAAAAAATTATTTTCGTGCTTGCTTATCCTTTGTTTAGCACCAACGTTGCTGCCTGCAACCACAGTTCCTGCCGAGGCCGCCTCTGAGGTTTGGGACGGTTCATCGCAGAGTTATACTGCGCCTGTTGGTGGGGTTTATTACCTATCGAATGGGGCAGAGCTTGCCTGGGCAATTGATGCTGTAAACAACCACGAATGATATAATGCGGTGAGCTATGCTTTAGATACCGATATTGACCTTAGTGGCCATTCATGGACACCGATAGGAAGCTCGTCGAAACATTTTCTTGGCACATTCGATGGTGGAAATTACAGCACATCAGGGCTTAGCATCGAAAACGGCGGCAGCTATTCCGGCCTGTCTGCATTGTTGGCACAGGAGGCACGGTTAAAAATCTATCGGTTAGCGGCAGTGTAAAATCTGCCTCCGGTGATTCGAGCATATTAACGTATATTGGTGGAATTGCAGGCTTAAACGGCAATGTTTCAACAGGGTAACTTGGGCAAAGTAGCAGAGGTAGCATTATTAACGCAGAGAACTGGGTTTGCACAACCGGCTACCCGTATATGCCGGACATGGCAATCCCCTTCGCCGATGTTAATGCCGACGGTGTGGTAGACCAAGCCGACCTGCTGCTAGTATTTGATAACAAGAACTATAACAAGGTGGTTGACGTTGGTCTCGGCTTTAGCCAGCGGCTGGACGTAAACAGCGACGGCAAGGTAAATTTCTCAGATGCGGCACTGGTGAGAAATAGCAGGAATTTTTGGGAATAATATCTATTGTTTTTATAAATGTCTCGTCTATCAAACGGGCAGATATTGAATCCGCTCCTACATCGCCAAATATACATTTGCGGTTAATGGGTACATATCGTTACAAAATACGCGCCGTTCTGCAAAAAGTTATAATTTTTTATCTTGTGTTTTTTCGTTTTATTAATTCCATTTTATCACCATGAAGATTGTTAATAATCCGTAGTAACCGGTGTAGCCCATGTTATCGGGGCGGCAAAACGTGTTGTATATATAAATTTTACAATCCCTCTAACACCCTAATATACTCCCTTGCAATTATTGCATGTCCCAGCTGTGTTGGGTGCACACTATCCTCCGCAATGGAGGCATCGCTGTTGCCTTTAACTACGTATGATTGCAGTATCCCGTCTAGCGGTAGATATGCATTCGCGTATTTGCGTGCTAATTTTCTAACCATCTGTATTTTTGGATCTAAATCCTCTCTCCATACTGCATATTCTTCAATTGTATTAAGTAGGAAAGGCTCTATAATAATTATTTTTGTGTTTGGCATATCTTTTTTTATCCTGCACAGCAGTTTATCATAAACATCATAAAAATCATCAGCACAGGTGGGCTCGTTATTATCGTATCTGCGCCAGGTGTCGTTAATACCTATTAATATCGATATAACATCGGGTTTTAAGGCAAGAAAATCCTCCTCGTATCTTGAAAACAGATCCACCACCCTATTGCCCGAAATTCCACGATTAATAAAGGTTATATCTTTATCAGGATGTAGCTCACCATAAATCTTAGCCACTTTTAGCGCATAGCCCTGACCTAAATCAGAAAGGCTTTCTCTGTTTCTAGCACAATCGGTTATAGAATCACCCTGAAATAAAATCGTCATATCACACCCCTATTGTTATTGTATTTATATAGCTAAGTTAACATAGTTTCTTATGTTTGTCAACATGCCTTGTTGCTATTGGAAATACAACTTGCCTCGATTCCTCGGCATTTTGCACTTTGTGTAAAAACGATGTATTTCTCAGACTGTTAGGTTCGGGTAAACATGAATTGTCTCCGCGTTCGGCGGAGATAATGGAGCTAATTTATTGTAGGATTTACGTATTGAATAGTATATGCTACTATAGTATAATAACTATATATCATTTTAATCATTTTTAGTAAAGGACTTTTTATGTTAAACACCAATGCTTTTAGAAACATTTCCTACGGACTATATGTTGTGGCTTCATTAGATGATACTCGCCCTATAGGTTGCATTGCCAACAGCATTATCCAGGTAACGTCAGATCCGGCAACCCTATGCGTTAGCCTTAACAAAAACAACTACACGCATGACTGCATAAAAAAAAGTGGTATGATTTCGGTTAATATACTTCCCGAAAACATCGACACCTCTATAATTGGCACCTTTGGTTTTTCATGTTCAGCAGATATCGACAAGTTTAAAAACACAAACTACAAGCTTATAGATAGCGTGCCTGTTTTAGCCGATAGTTGCGGGTATATTACAGGCAAATTAATTAACAGCACCGATTGTGGCACACATACAATTTTTATTGTAGAGGTGGTTTCCTGCGATATACCAACCGAGGGTGTTCCTATGACCTACAGCTATTACCACACCGTTATAAAAGGTAGCGCCCCTAAAAACGCCCCAACCTATCTCCCGGAAGAAAAGATAAAAACAGAAGCCGCTCCGGAAGATGCACGATACATCTGTAATCTATGTTCCTACGAATACGTAGGAAGCACCCCATTTGAAGATCTACCAAACGATTTCGTATGCCCAATTTGTGGACAAAAGAAGTTTGGATTTGACATTGTTTAGATAAAAAAGTAATGTTAAAGTATTTGTAGGGAATCGCTATAAAAAAGTAAAAAAATAACAGCTTTATTATTAACACTTTAGATGGGCAAACACCTACCTTTCTATGTTGATATTTATCTTGTATGGAATGAAGCTCATAAAAAATATGTTTGTGGCGAAATGACAAAGGAAGAATACGACCTTTGGCGATATAACTACCCTAAACCACTTGTTGGTGATAAAAATGCTCCGACTAAAGTTGTGAGTATGCCGATGGATTTTGATTTTAGCGAGGAGGATTAGGGTATGAAAAAAGATGAATTTAGAAACTGGTTATTAATCAGTAGAAAAATCCAGCATCCGAATGATTATATTAGCAAAATTTCTACTATTGAAAAATTCCATGGTGATATAGATGAAATGTATGATAAAGATAAATGTGCTGAACTATCTGAGCTCTTCACTTATTCTAAAAAAGATAGTGAAGCTAAAATTCCTCCAAGACATTCTGTGCCTATACAAAAATATAGAGATAAGGATATTTACCAAACGTACCTAAATACTACACAAGACTATAGTGCTCGTTTAAATCGCTATATTGATTTTAGAAATAATGAAAAAATTTCTTTATGTATATACCCTGAAGCTGATGCTGTTGAATGTTTTGTTGAAGGTGCTACCACAACCATTACTATAAATAAATATGAACGTAATCCATTAGCAAGGCAAAAGTGTATTGATATTCATGGTTGTTATTGTCATATCTGTGGTATGAACTTTGAAGATATTTATGGTGAAATAGGAAAAGATTTTATTCATGTGCATCACATAGTTGCTATAAGTGAAATTAATGAGGAATACACGGTTAATCCTGAAACAGATTTAATTCCTGTTTGCCCTAATTGCCATGCAATGGCACACAGAAAAGTTAATGGTGTTTATGTCAGTTTAGATGAGCTAAGAAAAATTTTTGTTAAATAGGATTCTTCCTAATCTACTAAGGTCTTTCACAATTACAGTTTATAAATAAACGCAAAAAAACAGGTAACTGATAAAGTCATTTTGACTTAAAATCAGTTACCTGTTTATCTTTTTATAATTTTTGTTGCCATTTTGTTGCCACGAGAGTAAATTCTCATTTCAACAATGTATAAATATTAGCAAAATCACTAAAATATACAATATTTATAGCTAAAATAGCCTTTTTATACAGTTATGTTGAGTAATTATACAACTTGTAAGCCGTATACCCTTACTCCCACTCTATCGTAGCCGGGGGTTTGCTTGTTATGTCGTATACTATTCTGT
>CAYJBH010000038.1:0-29260 GCA_964368625.1 uncultured Oscillospiraceae bacterium | reverse complement strand
CCACCATAAGTTTGGTTGGTGATTGTCTGACCAATCATGCCACACCCCGCGATACCACCAAAAAATCCAGCACCAATATTTGCAAGACCTTGACCAACACACTCACGATTTTTATTGCTTGGTGTGTCTGTCATTTCGTCAACCAATTGTGCTGTTAAAAGTGATTCAACTATACCAACAAGTGCAACTGAAAGAGCGTAAGGAAAAATTATACTTAAAGTTTCAGAGTTAAACGGAACTTGTGGAAAATGAAAAGCAACGAAGGAACCCGAAATTTCGCCCATATCACCTAATGTTTTGATGTCGATTTTAAAAATCCAAACAATTAAAGAGAGAATTATTATAGCGAAAATAGGAGAAGGCACAGCCTTGGTTAGCTTCGGCAGTCCATAAATTATAGCAATTCCGATAAGCCCTAAAACTATCAATATATATGAGCCTTGGAAATGTTGTATTTGAGACTGAAACATCAAAATTCCCAGTGCATTTACAAAACCAATCATAACCGGTTTTGGAATAAACTTCATGAGATTTCCAATTTTAATAACACCTAAAACGATTTGAATTACTCCCGTTAAAACTGTTGCAGCAAATAGATATTCTATGCCATGGTTTTTCACAAGGCTTGCTAGAACAAGCGCCGTAGCACCGGCGGCAGCAGAAATCAGACCGGTTCTACCTCCGAAAATTGCTGTTATTACAGCTATCATAAACGATGCAAAGACCCCAACCATAGGATCAACTCCAGCAACAATTGAAAATCCAATTGCCTCAGGAATTAGCGCCATGCATACGACAATTCCTGCCAATAAATCGGCTCGTGCATTCCCTAGCCACTCTTCTTTGAGATTTTTTAACATTAATTTCCTCTTTTATTATAATTTCGCATAAAGAACATTATAACAGTTTTAAAGACATTATGTCAATATATAAATATGCTTGCATAGCTAAACGCAAGATAATAATTTCATATTTTAAATTATCGAAGAAACGCTTTGGGGTTATAGTATATTACATTGTAGCTTACAAGTAAGCGAATTCTTCTGTTTTTCCTGTTACAAGTATTGCTTATCTGCTGAAAATTGCATAACCTCGTCGTTTTTTTCGCCCCTCTATGGTTGTTTGTCTCATTTTGAGTAATCGTAGCCGTATTGCTGACAAAAGTCTATCTTTTTAACCTCGTTTTTTGAAAACTCATCGAGCTGCCTTTGAATATCCGATATATCCTGCTTTAGCGTGCCTGCTCCATGTCATATTTTTTGGGTAGCTGCATAAACCTCTCGTCCGAGATTTTTTGGTAAACACTATCCTCACATAGTTTTTACCAAGGGTAAAGTTTAACATTTTATCTAAGATATAGAATTGTATTATAATATATAAGGAACGGTATCCCTTCTACATCCAGATACTCCGATATTTTGCCGGAGTAGTTCCCTCTTGCCTTTTGAACTGGTTAATAAAATAACTTATGTTTTCAAAGCCGACATCGTTTGCTATTTTAGCTACAGATTCATTTGTTGTTCGTAAAAATTCTTTTGCCCAGTTTAGTCTTATTCGCAACAAAAAATCGTTCGGTGAACATCCAATATGCGCCTTAAACTGTTTTTGTAGATGATACTTGCTAACAGCAAACTTCTTTTCAAGTTCTAGAAGTGTTATTTTATCTGAATAATGGCTTTCTATATAATTATATACCTCTCGGACATATATAGGTACATGCGGAACTAGCCCATCCTTACCGACATAGTCAAGAATATCTACTAGTAACTGGGTTAGATATCCTGATATTTTTATATCCGATATTAGGGTGCTGTCGCTATCTTTGCATAGTGTAATAATTGATTGTATAATATGTATAACGTTATTTTGTGGGGGAATCGATACTATCGGCATTTCTTTACCCAGCATGCGAAACAGTTCATAGTATGTTTTCGCTGTCGGACCATAAAAATGAATCCACATCATCGACCAGTGTTGTTGATTGCCGGTTCGATAGTACTGATATTGTTCACAATCGATCAAAAACAGTTGATTAGCATGAATATCATAGGCCTGATTGTCGTATTCTAAAATGCCGTTTCCCTCTACTACATAGTTTATTAAAAAAGAATTAAGACCTTCCCGTCTTGTATAATAATCTTTCATCGCCACGAACTCCCCCACCTCTTGTGCATAAAGAAGCCCGTCTTTTATGGTCTTGTTCGGGGTTTTAAGTATCCACACCGATTCATTTGTCACATCCAAGTCATATTGAAGATAATTGTTACTCATAAACCTCCTTCACAAGATAGTGTTATTAATACACAATATAAAGCATTGAACATTTTCCAAAATAAGTTATAATAACCAATATAACATAACAACACAATGTTTCATAGTGTATATTATATCATAAAGCATGCTTTATGCAAACATGTTTTTCTTGTTTTCTCACGAGGGTCGACAACAACATTTTGTTAAAAATCAATAAATGTTAAATTTTACCTTGCGTTGTTCCTAAAATAGATTATAATCAAAAAGTGATCTGTTTAAGAAATATAGCCATTATTAAGGAGGATAAAATGAAAAGGACACTCAAAAAAACAACTGCAATAATGTTGGTATTGTCGCTTTTGACAACACTGTTTATCGGTTGTAGCGCCCCTGATTCCACAAGCGAAGCAAGTTCGGCAACAAACGAGGCGCCGGCAGAAAACGGCGAAGTTCTAGACGAAAACGTATCGGAGGGAGCAACCGATATGGAGATGTGGGTTTTTGTAGAACTACATGGTGAGTACTACAGCGACATGCTCAGCCGCTGGAATGCAGAATTCCCCGACAAACAGCTTAACATCAATATGGTCACATACCCGTATGATGACATGCACAACAAGCTAACAATTGCGATACAGTCCGGCGACGGCGCCCCAGACATGGTGGATGTTGAGATAAGCAAGTTCCCGAACTACCTGCAGGGTGAAGTTCCGTTTTTTGACATGACCAGCTACATTGATCCTTATCGTGAAGACATTGTACCCTCACGCGTATCGGTATACAGCAAGGACGGCGTGAACTATGGCGTTCCTACCCATGTCGGTGCAACCGTCATGTTCTATAATACCGAAATATTAGAGAGTGCAGGTGTTGATTACACCACCATTGTAACATGGGACGACTATATGGAAGCCGGATTAAAAGTTAAGGAAGCCGGATATAACATGGGCATCTCAGAAACTTCCATATATATACCGATGAGTGCTATGTTAGCACAACAGGGCAGCGACTTTGTTGACGCTGATGGTAATCCACAGGTTAACTCACCGGAGGCTATCCGAGCATTAACCATGATTCAAGATCTGCACGAGGCAGGTGTGACCAACACCATTGCAGGCGGCCATTCCGATGCTGAGGAGGCTTGGGGGCTTATAAACGGTGGTGAGTACGCTTCCATCATCAAGCCGCTTTGGTTCATGTCAAGACTTCTCAACTATATGCCTGACCTTTCCGGTAAAATTGCAATAGCTCCGATACCGGTGTTTGAAGAGGGTATGCCGAGATCGGTTGGTATCGGTGGTACCGGCACGGTGGTTCTAAATGACAGCGTTAATCCCGAACTCGCCGCAGAGTGGTTGGCATGGGCAAAACTAACAGAAGTTGGAAACGAGCAGGTTTGGAATGTATTGGGCTTTGACCCGGTCAACACAGCACTCTGGACAAACGAAGAACTTACCCACAATCCAGAAAACGCTTTTGTTAAATACTTCTCAAACAATCCCTTTGATGTCCTCAACGAGGTTAAAGATGAGATAATGGAGGCGAAATCCACCTCTGCTATCCCTGCTATTCACAACACAATCAACACCATCACACTTAACGAAGTAATCGAAAACGGTGTCGATCCTACCGAGGCTCTCAATTCAGCTCAAGAGCAGATTGAAAATGAACTCTCGTAATTTTATTATCTAGACGAATACTCCCCACCACAATAGGGTGAGGGAGTTTCGTTACTTCTTAACCAGATGGGGGGCATATGTCAACGATACAAAAATTTTTATATAACCAAAAAACAGCTCCGTATGTATTTATATTTCCTTTTATAGTTGTATTTTGCGGATTCTTTATCTATCCTATGATAAGTACTGTGATAATGAGCTTTCAGGATATTGTTCCGGGTGAAAGTACATTTATCGGATTTAAAAACTTTACAAAACTTTTTGGCGATAAAGTTTTTTTCACCGCGATGAAAAACAGCTTTACATACATGATTCTGATACTGCTTTTTTTAATACCATTCCCCATGCTTTTTGCCTGTATTATAAACTCGAAAAACATGCGTTTCAGCGGACTTTATAAAGCACTAATGTTCCTCCCGGCGCTTACCTCGGTGGTTGTTGCGGGAACACTTTTTCGCCTTGGGTTCAGCGACAGTCCCGACGCACTTATGAATCAGATTGTCGGACTGCTTGGATTTGAGCCAATAAACTGGTTGAGAAGTGAGTTTTGGGCGATGGCAATCATGGTGCTGCTGACCTGTTGGCGCTGGACGGGTGTCAACATGATGTATTTTTTATCCGGTCTGAAAAGTATTCCGGAAGAATTGTACGAATCCGCCGATATCGACGGTGCAAATGCGGTGCAAAAGTTTTTTCACATAACAGCCCCGCTGTTAAAGCCGACATCCATCTATGTTTTAACAATATCAATCTATGGCGGACTTGCTATGTTCACCGAGAGTTTTATGCTCTGGAGTGGTACAGGTTCTCCGAATAACATCGGTCTCACCATCGTGGGATATCTCTATCGTCAAGGCATAGAGCGATATGACCTTGGATACGCCTCCACCGTAGGACTTGTACTTTTGATTATTGCAATGACACTAAATTTAGTTCAACTTCGTTGGAACGGCACATTTAAAAAGGAGGATTGACGCATGAAAAGTGAAAAGGTAGCAAAAAAACCTATAACGCTGTTTTCAATATGCGCCGGTGCGTTCTTTTTAGCACTTAGCATAATAGTTATAATCCCTTTTTATGGTAACTTTATTGCCAGTTTTAAACCTGGAAAAGAGATTATACGTAATGGTCTCAACCTCTCCATCCAGCCGGAGATGATGTCGCTCGATAACTACGTTTATCTTTTTAGTGGCGACAGCGCCTATTTCAGCTGGTTTTGGAACAGCATGGGACTTACGATAGTTCAGGTGCTCTGTGTGCTTGCGGTCAGCTCGTTTGTGGCATACGGATTTGCGTGCTATAATTTCAAAGGTAAAAACGTTTTGTTTTTATGTGTACTTTTAACAATGATGGTCCCGTTTGAAATACTCATGCTACCGCTGTATCAAGAAATAATAGCGCTTAGCCTAACCGACAGCTGGACCGGCATTATCCTTCCCGGTGTTGCGCATGCATCCACCATCTTCTTTTTTCGGCAATATCTCACCTCGATACCAAAAGAGATAATCGCTGCAGCTCGCGTAGATGGTGCTACCGAGTACGGGATATTTTTTAAAATAATTTTTCCGGTAATGAAACCGGCTTTTGCAGCGATGGCTATCCTTAACGGCATGAACAGCTGGAACAACTTTTTATGGCCTCTTCTGGTGCTACGCTCTGCCGAGAACTTTACGCTTCCCATCGGTCTTGGATCACTGCTATCGCCTTATGGAAACAATTATGATCTGCTTATAACCGGCGCGTTTTTCTCGGTGATACCGATATTCGCACTGTTTTTGGCATTCCAAAGGTACTTTCTCGACGGTATGACGGCAGGCGCAGTTAAAGGATAAAAGGAGATATATGAACTGTATTATAAACGAAAACCGAAAACTGGGCGAGCGAAACCCCATGATTTTCGGACACTTTATCGAACACTTTCATCGTCAAATCTATGGTGGGGTTTACGACCCCGGCAATCCACTCTCGGATGAGGATGGATTTCGCCGTGACGTGATTGAGGCGATGAAAAAGATAAAGGTGCCTATACTGCGCTGGCCGGGCGGGTGTTTTGTCTCGGCATATAACTGGAAAAAGGCGGTCGGTTCAAACAGGACGGCATATTTTGACAAGGCGTGGCGTGTGCAGGAACCGAACGAGTTTGGTACAGACGAGTTTGTGAAAATGTGCGAAAAAATCGGGTGCGAACCTTATATCTGTACAAATGCCGGAACCGGAACCGCCGAAGAAATGAGCGACTGGGTCGAGTATTGCAACCTTGAAAGCGATGGCGAATATGCCAAACAGCGCATTGAAAACGGTTATGAAAAACCACATAATGTAAAGTATTGGAGCGTCGGAAACGAAAACTACGGTTCGTGGGAGGTTGGCGCAAAAGATGCAAAAGAGTGGGGGCGATTGGTGCTGGAATCCTCCAAAATGATGAAGCGCATCGACCCAGAAATTGAGCTTTCCGCAGCGGCATTGACCGATATTGATTGGAACATGGAGCTGCTCAAGGCTGCAAAAGATCAACTGGACTGGATCTCTATTCATGAGTATTGGGATCAACTGCATGATGACAACACCTTTTCCGACTACGGACAGGTTGTGGCACTCACCCAAAGGGTCGAAACATCAATAAATAAGGTACGTGGGCTACTGTGCGCTCTCGGTCTTGAAAATCGGATCAAGATCGCATTTGATGAGTGGAACCTCAGAAGTTGGCACCACCCCAAAGCGCACACCGCCTTACAAGGTGTAACAAAAGAGGACTACCTCTATCCGCGCGATAAGAATGATCGCAACGAGGATTATACCATCGCCGATGCAATATTCTCAGCCTGCTTTCTCAACGCATGTTTAAAAAATTGTGATATCGTAGGTATGGCGAACTTTGCACCGATAGTAAACACAAGAGGGTGTATCTATACACACAATAACGGCATTGTTCTTCGCAGCACCTACCATGTATTTGAAATGTATGTTAACCTTCTTGGTGCCACTATTTTGGACAGTTGGTGCGATGAAAATATTACACGAGAATATGTCGCCAAGGATGGCGAGTGTGAGTCGGTCGAGCTTGTTGATGTTGTGGCGACACTTCGCAGCGATGGCTGTATTGTTTTAGCGGTGGTCAACAAGAATGAAGATAGCCCACAAAAAATTATCATTGAGCTTAAGAAAGAGTATAGGAAAATTAGGGTGCACACATTGGGCGCACCGGATACACATGCCTATAACGATATAAACGTTACAGCAATAGAGCCGCTCGCCACCGATTGGATGAGTTTTGGTGGGTCTGTTGACCTTCCTATACATTCTGTGAGCATCATCGAAATTATGCCTTAACGAAGGAGCAATATGGAAAAATATTTAAAGCCCAGAGTAGGTCTTTACTCTATGGGTCTGTATCACTATTGGGATCAATTTGATGGACTTCAGGAGCGACTGCTTGAGTACGGTAACTTTATCGCTTCAGAGCTAGAGCGCCTCGGTGCAGACGTCTATTTTTACGGACTGGTAGATTCCGAGGTTCAGGGAGCGAAAGCCGGCGATTTTTTTGCACAAAACCATGTGGATATAATCTTTGCACATGCGGCAACATATGTTACAAGTGCCTCGATACTTCCGGTTCATCAAAGGTGCAAGGCTTATAGTGTTGTATTGAATTTACAACCCGCTAAAAAGATTAACTATAAAGCATCGACCACCGGTGAGTGGCTGGCACACTGTGGCGCCTGTCCGGTACCGGAGATATCAAACGCATTTGAACGCGCAAACATAAAATTCAATGTGGTGAACGGGCTTCTCGGCATGGACTATACCCCTGAAATATCACTCACAAATGAAGATACTAAGCGAACAAAACAGGCCATGCGAGCATGGGAACAGATAAAGCAATGGGTGATAAGCGCAAAGGTGAAGCGCAACCTTGCCAATTCTCGAATAGGGTTTTTGGGCAACACCTACAGCGGTATGTTGGATTTGTACAGTGATTTCACCATGATACAGGGACAGCTAGGTGTCCACGTTCAACAACTGGAAATGTGCGATCTCAACCGTCATCTTGACGAGGTTACCGAGAAAGAGATCGAGCAAAAGCTCGCTGAAATAGAGTCGTTTTTCAACATCTCGGACGATAACTCTGCCGATCCCATGGCAAAAAAACCTGATATTAATGAGTTGCGCTTTTCTGCAAAAGTAGCGGCGGCACAGGAAAAACTGGTTGACGAATTTCAGCTGAACGGGCTCACCTACTACTATCACGGCAGCGACAACAACCTTTATGAAAAGATACAAAGCGCCTTTATTGTCGGACATTCGTTGTTAACCTCAAACGGTGTCCCCTGTGCCGGCGAGGGGGATTTAAAGACCTGTATCGCCATGAAAATATGTGACATAATTGGCATCGGTGGGAGTTTTTGTGAAATTGTAGTTGTAGACTATGAGGACGACACCATCCTGCTAGGTCATGACGGACCGTTTCATCTAAAAATAGCTCAGGGTAAACCGATATTGCGTGGACTTGGCGTATATCACGGAAAAAAGGGATCCGGCGTTTCGGTAGAGGCAAAGGTGAAAAGCGGGGATATAACCAATCTCGGATGCACCCAGATGCGTGACGGCAAACTGAAGTTTATCATCTCGCAGGGCACGGCCACCGGTGGCGAGATAATGACCATCGGAAACACACAGACTCCCGTCAAATTTTCGCTTGACCCGGACTCATACATGGACAGTTGGTTCAAAGAGGCTCCCACACATCACTTTGCTATGAGTGTAGGGAACAATGCTGAATTGTTTTCAAAAATATTTGAGCTTATAGAGGCCGATTATGTTATAATTTAGCCAAGAAATGAATTGTCTTTATAATTAACAAATGTATGCCATATGTTTTTACAGAAGTTGCCGGACGGCTTTTGTGTGTGCAAAATAAAGATGGCTTGATAGAGCACACCGGAAAATCCACCGGCTCCATCCCATAGGATGACGACTATCAGCTAAACAATCGAAAGGCATTTGAATAACAGAATTTGTTGTTAACACCTACATTGCCGGTTAGCTTTCTTAAAATTCTATTTTCTGTATAATTATAAATACTTTTTAGATTTGTGAGCCTTAAATTCATGCTGTAAGAAAAGATATATTAAGAAAAACTTTAGCATTAAGATTGACAACTGCTAAAAATTGTGGTAAAATCACCTACATAATATTTTTAAACCGTTGATGCGGAGATAAAAATAGGATAAGAGCTTACAGAGAGTCGGGGCAGCTGAGATCCCGATGGTGACTGCCTATTAAATGGACCGCTGAGGGCATGGTCAAAGAAGCATTGCTTCGAGTATTCCATGACGTGTTGGCTTACGTTAGTAGTCGGAAATATGTTAGTATTTCGCAGAGTGCACAGGGTTTCCCCTGTGAATCAAGGTGGTATCGCGGGTATTTTTTTAACTCTCGTCCTTGACAGATTTTTTCTGTCGAGGATTTTTTTATTGTTAAAAAGGAGAAAAGATGAACTACAATGTTACGTTAGATCAGGCACAGCAAATTGTTAAGAGCTCGGATTATAGATCAATACCGATAGCAGCATCGCTGAATATAACGGCAAACACCCTCGAGATATATAAAAAACTTAAAAACGTTAGTAACAATGTTTTCATTTTAGAATCTTGTGAGGATGCTAAAAATTTCGGTAGATACAGCTTTTTGGGTTATGACCCCTCTGCTGAAATTGTGGCTAAGGATAATCATATAAAGATTAACTCAGGAATAAACATCGATGTTCCAAATGAAAAACCACATAAGTTTATAAGACAAATTCTCGATGAAAACAAAAGCCCCAAAATGGAAGGATTACCGCCTTTCACCGGCGGACTGGTTGGATATTTTTCTTACGACTTTATAAAATACAGTGTGCCCAAACTAAAGCTTGACGCTAACGACGATGAAAACTTCAACGATGTTGATCTTATGCTTTTTAACAAGGTGATTGCCATCGACAATCTCGAAAATAAGCTAACACTGATTATTAACATCAAAACAGACAACCTAGCTGCTAATTATCAAAAAGCAGTTTTAGAGCTTGAGGGTATGAAAAACCTTGTGCTTAGCGGCGACGATATTAAAGAAAAGCCCGGCAAGCTGCTTTCAGAATTCAAAGCAACTTTTAGTAAAGAACAATTTTGCGACATGGTTGAAAAGGCAAAAAAATATATTTTTGAGGGCGATATTTTTCAGGTTGTGCTATCAAATCGCCTATCGGCAGACTTTGAGGGTAGCCTTATCGGCGTTTATGAAAAGCTACGTGTTAAAAATCCTTCGCCATATCTGTTCTACTTTTCCAGTAATGACATAGAAATTGCAGGAGCGTCGCCCGAAACCCTAGTTAAAGCGGTAAACAAAAAGGTTATGACCTATCCACTCGCCGGCACAAAACCACGAGGCAAAACAAAAGAAGAGGATATCGCACTTGAAAAAAAACTGCTTTTTGATGAAAAAGAGCGTGCAGAGCATAATATGCTTGTTGACCTTGGCCGTAACGATATAGGAAAAATCAGTAAATTCGGCACCGTTAAGGTAGAAGATTATATGAAGGTTTTAAAATTTTCAACCGTTATGCATATTGGCTCAACCGTTACGGGGGAGCTGGCTGAGGACAAAGATGCTCTTGATGCTGTCGATTCCATTCTGCCCGCCGGAACACTCTCCGGCGCACCGAAAATCCGTGCACTTGAAATTATCAACGAGTTGGAAAACGAAAAACGCGGGCTTTATGGGGGTGCGATAGGTTATATCGATTTTAGTGGAAATATCGATACCTGTATTGCTATCCGCCTAGCCTTTAAAAAGAATAATAAAATTTTTGTGCGCTCCGGCGCCGGAATTGTTATGGATTCGGTACCGAAAAATGAATATACCGAGTGCATAAACAAGGCAAGGTCGGTTGTGTCGGTTTTGGAGGAGGTGTAAAATGGTATTAATAATTGATAATTATGATAGCTTTTCTTACAACTTATATCAGGCAGTGGGAGAATTCATTCAGGATATTAGGGTAATTAAAAACGATGAGCTCACGGTAGAACAAATCGATGAACTTTCACCATCGCACATAATTCTCTCGCCGGGGCCCTGCACTCCGCTTGAGGCCGGAGTTTGTATAGAGGTGGCTCAAAAACTACATACCAGATACCCTATACTCGGTGTATGCCTCGGCCATCAATCTATCTGCCATGCTTTTGGGGCAACAATAACATATGCAAAGGAGATAATGCACGGCAAACAGTCCACTATCAGTACTGATAAAAGTGTTTTGTTCGATGGATTAGAAAAAAATATTACGGTTGCGCGTTATCATTCTCTTGCTGCAAAGGGAGATACTATACCATCAGATCTTAAAATAACAGCGGTAACCAACGATGGTGAAATAATGGCAATAGAACATATAACCTATCCGGTGTACGGGGTGCAATTCCATCCGGAATCCATCCTTACAAGAGATGGCAAGACTATAATAAACAACTTTTTGAAAGGAGTTAAAGCATGATTAAGGATGCAATAATCGCACTCACCTCACACAAAGATTTGCCCGGTGAGCTTGCAGAAAAAATTATGGATGAAATTATGTCCGGCAATGTATCACAGGTGCAGACAAGTGCATATCTAACTGCTCTTGCAATGAAAGGCGAAACCATCGACGAAATAGTTGCCTCGGCAAAGAGCATGAGAAAACATGCAACCAAACTTCTAAACGACCTTGATGTGCTTGAAATTGTTGGAACAGGCGGTGATAAATCAAACTCGTTTAATATATCCACCACCTCGGCGATCGTACTTGCAAGTCTCGGTATACCAGTTGCAAAGCATGGAAACCGTGCCGCCTCAAGCAAATGCGGCTCTGCCGATGTTTTAGAGGCTCTCGGTGTAAAAATAGACGTATCTCCTGAAAAAAGCCTTGCCATGCTAAACGATATAGAAATATGCTTTTTATTCGCCCCACTCTATCACAGCGCTATGAAGCATGTTGCACCGGTTAGGCGAGAGCTTGGCACAAGAACAATTTTCAACATTTTAGGGCCTCTCTCCAACCCAATGGGTGCAGCTATGCAACTTATGGGAGTGTACGACGAATCTCTTGTAGAGCCTCTTGCCGAGGCGCTTACAAGACTTGGGGTAAAACGAGGAATGGTGGTTTACGGCACCGATGGATTGGATGAGATTTCGGTGTCTGCTCCAACAAAGGTGTGTGAAATCCGTAATGGATGGTTTAAGAGCTACGAAATCAACCCTGTTGACTTTGGATTTGTTTTACGCGATAAATCGGAGCTGCTTGGTGGCAGCGCAGAAGAAAATGCCAAAATCACCTTAGATATTCTTAATGGTGCAAAAGGAGCAAAACGTGATGCTGTAGTATTAAATTCGGCGGCGGCACTCTATATCACCCGTGATAACCTCACCTTGTCCGATGCGATAAAAGAGGTTGAATGCATTATAGACAGCAAAAAGCCCATTGAAAAGTTAAACGAATTTATTGAAATTTCAAACAGGTAAGTTATGACAATATTAAACAAGATAGCAAACCATGCAAAAAGTCGTGTTGCAAATGATAAAAACAAAGTTTCCGCAATTGATATGAAATACAGTGCGCTTAAGCTGGCAAAAGGGGAATTTGCATTTGAAGAAGCTTTAAAAAATAGTTCTTCGGGTATTATTTGCGAGGTAAAAAAAGCCTCGCCGTCAAAAGGCATCATTTCAGAAGACTTCCCTTACATAGATATAGCAAGGGAGTATGAAAAAATCGGTGCAACATGTATCTCGGTACTAACAGAGCCAAAATGGTTTTTGGGGTGCGATTATATATTTTCCGATATACGAAAAAATGTGAACATCCCAATGTTACGAAAAGATTTTACTATAGATGAATACCAAATATATCAAGCGAAGGTTATGGGTGCTGATTGTATTTTGCTTATCTGTGCACTTTTATGTGAAGATGAGTTGAAACAATATCTTAATATCTGCGATGAACTTGGAATATCCGCCCTTGTTGAAACACACGACCGATGCGAGATAGAAACAGCATTAAAAATCGGCGCAAGGATAATCGGGGTAAACAATCGTAATTTAAAAAACTTTTCGGTAAATTTAGATAATGCAACAGAACTAAAACAACATATACCAAACGATGTTATATATGTTGCCGAGAGCGGCATAACAACTCCGACAGACGGTATTAAACTGTTGCAAAACGGTGCCGATGCACTTTTAATCGGTGAGGCTTTGATGAAATCTTCGAGCAGGCGGAGTTTTATAGACTCAATAAAGGGTTACGGCAATGGCTAAAATAAAAATTTGCGGTCTTTTTCGTGATTGTGATATAGATTATGTTAACAAGGCATTGCCGGACTACTGTGGCTTTATAATAGACTTTCCAAAAAGTCATCGAAGCATATCCGGGGATGTGCTATCACAGCTTTTATTAAAGCTTGATAAAAATATAAAGTCGGTTTGCGTATTTGTGAACGCAGATATTGATTTTATAGCAGAATTTAATAGTATGTGTGATATAATTCAGCTTCATGGTAACGAGGATAATAATTATATAAAAGAATTGAAGCTCAAATTGCCGGATAAAAAAGTTTGGAAAGCTTTTAAAATTAGTAGCAAAGCTGACCTTTTAGCGGCTAAAAACTCAGCAGCCGACATGGTTTTGCTTGATAACGGTTATGGAACCGGAGAGCGATTTGACTGGTCGTTGATTAAAGAACTTAACCGAGAGTTTGTTCTTGCCGGCGGACTAAACATTAATAACATTGAAGAGGCAGTTAATATGTTTTCACCCTATTGTGTGGATATTAGCAGCGGAGTTGAAAGCAACAAGTTAAAGAACGAAGATAAAATAAATTGTTTGGTTAATATTATGAGAAAGGGGCGATAAAAAATGGTTTTTATTTTAAATAAATCCGCCACAAAAATGCAGATAGAACAGTTTGTAAATTCGTTTGATAAAAGTAAAATATCACCATTTGTTAAGGAGGGTACCGAGCACACAGCGGTGTGTTTAATAGGCAACACCAAGGACATAGAAATAGACAGCATTGTAGAAAATACTCCCATCGTTAGCTACGGAAAAAGAATTACCGAACCCTATAAAATGGTAAATAAAAGCGTGCGCAGTGATAGATTGATTATTGATATACTCGGATGTAAAGTAGGTGGAGATAATTTCACGGTAATTGCCGGACCGTGCGCTATCGAAGGTGAAATGCAGATGGACAGCATATCCGAAATGATTAAGTCATCCGGCGCACAAATTTTAAGAGGAGGCGCATTTAAGCCACGTTCCTCACCGCACTCCTTTCAAGGGCACGGGGAGGAAGGTTTAAAGCTTTTGCTTAAAGCTAAAAAGAAATACGATTTACCGATTATAACCGAGATAATGAATCAAACTCAGATACCGCTTTTTAAAGATGTTGATATCATACAGATAGGTGCAAGAAACATGCAAAACTTTGATCTTCTTAAAGAGGTTGGAGCGCTCGGAAAGCCGGTTTTGTTAAAGCGAGGACTTTCCAGCACGATAGAGGAGTTGTTGCTCAGCGCCGAATATATCCTATCCACCGGAAACGACAAGGTAATTCTTTGTGAGCGCGGTATTAGAACCTTTGAAACCGAAACAAGGAATACACTTGATCTTTCTGCGGTAGTGGCACTAAAACAAAAAACCTACCTGCCTGTTTTTGTGGATCCAAGCCATGCCGCAGGCAAGCGCTCTTTTGTTAAACCTCTAACAAAAGCAGCAATTGCCGTAGGTGCCGACGGTGTAATGATAGAGGTTCACAACAACCCGGCAAAGGCGCTCTGTGATGGGGCGCAGTCGATAGATTTAGATGGGTTTGCCGACCTAATGCAGGATATAAAAATTCGGCTACCCATCGAAAACAAACACTTATAGGGAAGGTGCAACAATGAAAAAAGGTAATTTTGGAAAACACGGTGGACAGTATATTCCTGAAACGCTTATGAATGCTGTAATCGAGCTGGAAAGAGAATATGAAAAATACAAAAACGATAAGGAGTTTAACAACGAGCTTAGCACACTTCTAAACGAGTATGCAGGGCGGCCTTCAAGGCTTTACTATGCAAAAAAAATGACAAAAGATCTTGGTGGAGCAAAAATATATTTAAAGCGAGAAGATCTAAACCACACCGGCTCTCATAAGGTGAACAATGTTTTGGGTCAGGTGCTTTTGGCGCATAAAATGGGTAAAAAACGGGTGATTGCTGAAACAGGTGCAGGGCAACATGGTGTCGCTACCGCAACTGCCGCAGCCCTTTTCGGCATGGAATGTGAGATTTTCATGGGCAAAGAAGACATCGAACGCCAAGCACTGAATGTATACAAGATGAAATTGCTCGGAGCAAAGGTAAATTCGGTAACCTCCGGTACGGCGACGCTAAAAGATGCAGTATCTGAAACTATGAGGGAGTGGACTTCACGTATCGACGACACCCATTATGTTCTCGGCTCGGTAATGGGGCCACACCCCTTCCCCACCATAGTTCGAGACTTTCAAGCGGTGATATCTAAAGAGATAAAACAGCAGTGCCTTGAAATAGAGGGGCGGCTTCCGGACATAGTTATGGCATGCGTAGGCGGTGGTTCTAACGCCATTGGTGCTTTTTACAACTTTATAAACGACAAAGAAGTTGAGCTAGTAGGCTGTGAGGCAGCAGGGCGAGGGATTGATACCCTTGAAACTGCGGCAACAATCTCGGTTGGTAGCCTTGGAATTTTTCACGGCATGAAAAGCTATTTTTGCCAGGATAAATACGGGCAGATTGCGCCTGTATATTCCATTTCGGCAGGACTTGATTACCCCGGTATAGGACCGGAGCACGCAAATCTACACGATATGGGACGTGCAAAATATGTGGCGATAACCGATGATGAGGCGGTAAAAGCATTTGAATATCTCTCAAGAACAGAGGGAATAATTCCGGCAATAGAGAGCTCTCATGCCTTGGCGCATGCAATTAATATAGCGCCATCAATGGGTAGTGATAAAATTATCATAGTTAACCTCTCCGGAAGAGGCGATAAAGACTGTGTTTCGGTGGCAAGATATAACGGCGAGGAGATAGAGGAATGAGAATTAAAAATGCATTTAACAACGGCAAGGCGTTTATACCGTTTATAACCTGTGGCGACCCTGATCTTGATACTACAAAAGCACTTGTTTATAAGCTTGAGGCGGCAGGTGCAAGCATCATAGAGCTTGGAATCCCTTTTTCCGATCCAACAGCAGAGGGGGATGTGATACAGGGTGCAAATATGCGTGCCTTAAATAACGGCATAACTACCGACGATATTTTTGATATGGTGGCTACGATTGATGTTAAAATTCCGCTTGTTTTTATGACATATGCAAACATTGTCTTTACCTATGGCATAGAAAATTTTGCCAAAAGATGCAAAGAGGTTGGTATTAGCGGAATTATCCTACCGGACATTCCTTTTGAAGAAAAAGAAGAGTTTTTCGATATTTTTGAAAAACAAGGACTCGATTTTATATCGCTCATCGCCCCAACCTCGCAGGATCGTATAAAGATGATAGCAAAACAAGCAAAAGGGTTTGTGTACTGTGTTTCTTCACTAGGTGTGACAGGGGTGCGCCAAAATATTACCGCCGACATTGACACCATGGTATCGCTTGTACGTGAGGTGTCAGACATACCGGTCGCAATTGGCTTTGGCATTCAAACGCCGGAACAGGCGAAAAAAATGGCACAAAAAGCCGACGGTGTTATCGTGGGTTCAGCAATTGTTAAGCTTATTGCACAGCATGGCAGCAGCAGCTGTGATCATGTTTATGCCTATGCGAAAAGCATGGTAGATGCTATAAGGTGATTTTCATAAGCTAAGCTCAATATTATATTCTCTCAACCAGTATTCAAGCTGTAATATCCACGCCAAAAGTTGAGGGCGAGACATAAGTTGGCCATAAAAAGTTTCGTTACCATTGCTTAAGCTATCTAAAAATTTTTGTTTATCGAGAATTTCTTTAATGGGACTGCTTTTATTATTAAGTCGATCGGTTAATAGCTTTATCACCCCCTTTTCATACATTGGATCATGCGTTTTAGGGTAGGGACTCTTTTTGCGGTTTAAGATTTTATCTGGCAGCCATGATTTCATTGCATTACGCAGCAGAGCTTTTTCAACCCCTCCTTCAAATTTAATCTCCCATGGAACATTGTAGATATATTCAATAATTCTATGGTCGGCAAACGGAACACGAACTTCCACGCCAGATGCCATGCTCATCCTATCCTTACGTTCAAGCAGGGATGACATAAAATATTTTGTAGATAGGTATGTAGCTTTTCTACTGTCGTTCATTATAACACTGTCGCTTTCAAGCTTACTATAACTCTCTATATCTTTTTGATAAAGATCGCACAGATATCTGTATCCCTCATTGGGCAAAATTTTATCATCACGAAACAGATTCACCCTTGCAAACGGATTGTGTATCCATGGATAAAACTCATTTTTTAACATTTCGGGGCGATAAAACCATGGATATCCGCCAAATATTTCGTCTGCACATTCTCCGGAAAGCGCAACAGTATGCCTTTTCTTAACCTCGCTACAATAATATAAAAGCGAGCTATCTATGTCTGCCATTCCCGGGAGATCGCGTGCTTTTGTGGCATTATACAGATTGTCGATCAGTGTATTGGTGCTTGCATCTAAAATTGTATGGTCGGTGTCTAGATAGTCTGCAAGAAATTTGGCATAGTCATCATCCGGATGCGGCTGAAAAATCGAACTTTTAAAGTTGATTTTGTTGTCGGGATATTCAAAAGAATAGGTTGAAAGCCTATCACCCTTTTCAGCATACTCCCTTGATGCAACTGCGGTGATTATCGAGCTGTCAAGACCACCAGATAAAAATGTACAAAGCGGAACATCCGAAACAAGCTGTCGACGTATTGCATCTTCAAGTAACCCGCCGGTATACTCTATCGCCTCAAAAGCATCACCCTTAAACTCCTGTGCTTTAAGCTCCCAATAAGGTTTTTCTACAAACCCGTTTTCATCAAACCAGGCATAATGTGCGGGTAAAATCTCATTAATATCCTTAAATACCCCACTACCCGAAAGTTTCATAGGCGAGAGGAATAGCAACTGCCATAATCCGATTTTATCTATTGTAGGTTTTATTTTTGGGTGTTTTAAAAGTGATTTTATTTCGGATGCAAATATTATTTCATTTTTCATTATCGAATAAAATAACGGCTTAACCCCAAACCTATCGCGAGCAAAAAACACCCGATTAGCATCCTCATCAAATACAGCAAATGCAAAGATACCGTTTAGCAGCTCTGCACATCGCTCACCCCAAAGAATGTAGCTGTAAAGAACAATTTCTGTGTCACAGCTACTCTGTGGTACAACACCTCTATTTTTCAATTCAATAAGAAGTTCCGGCATGTTATATATTTCGCCGTTATAAACTATAGTGTATATTTTATTATTATATATCCTTGTCATAGGCTGCACACCGTTTTCTAGGTCGAGTATTGCGAGCCTGTTATGTCCCAAAAAAACGCCATCAAAATTAAAGATATCGTTTTGGTCGGGACCGCGATGAGCCATAGTTTTATTCATTTCTGTTATTGTTGAAATACTTTTATTCCTACCGGTAAAATCAACCGTTCCGCATATCGAGCAGATAAGATCACCCCCACTTTAAATATTGTGTTATAACAAATAATATTATATTTTTATATGGTTTATTCTGAAATTTAATGAGTAACTTGCATTAAACACTTTTTGGTGTTACTTTTTAGTTGTGCAGATCGGTCAGTTATCTATTTCGCTCATAAGCTTATAACACCGGGGCTAGATTAAATATTAAACCTTGAATTTATTAACTGTTCTTTCGCCTACCCACCAAAGACAAAGAACAGCAAACCTACAAGTCCACCAGACTAAAGGTTTTGCTGTTCTTTTCGTGTGCATGTTTGCTTAGTAATGATAATTATTGCAATGCAAAAGGCATGTAAAAATCTATCATAAACCAACAGAATACGTGCATCAAAAACATGTAGAGATACTAAATTATTCTATAGTTGAAAGGTATGTTAGATACTTTGCTAACAAACCGTTTATAAACGATGTGCCAGATGTTTGGTTGCAGTGTAAAGCTCTTTATAAATCTCGTAAAGCCTTTCGTATTTATGCGAATCCTTTTCCGGCTTAATGCTATAATTTAACGTTATCCAGCTATCTATCAGAGATTTATCTTTAACTACACCGGTTGCCATAGCAGCTAAAAAAGCATTTCCAAATGAAGCACCTACAGTAACCTTATTAACGTTAAGTGTTTTGCCGGTAATGTTTCCGATAATTTTCATCCATTCGGTACTTTTCACTCCTCCACCAACACAGCTTACGGTAGCATCTTTTGAGAGCGAGCAGCTTTCAAAAATGTGTCTAATCCCAAAGCCTACACCTTCAAAAACACTTCTATATATATGACCTCTTGTATGCCTTAAGCTAAGTCCAAAGAACATAGCCTTTGCATCGGGATCATTTATCGGAGTTCTTTCTCCATTAAAGTATGGCAGACATATTATTCCATCGCTGCCAATAGCAATCCCCTCTGTCTCCTGTGCCATTAAATCATAAACATTTTCGCCGCTAAGCTTTGATTGCTCCTTAAGGTCGCTACAGAACTGATCCTTAAACCAAGTTGTAATTGATCCGGCAGCACTCATTCCGCCGGAAACTACATAGCTATCCTTAAAAAGATATGGGGCCGACCACATGGTTGGATTTTTTACCGATGTTTGTGTTACGGCAATTAAAAAAATTGTTGACCCAAACATCAGCATGGTTTGATTCGGCTTTACAACTCCGCCGCAAACCGCTTCGGATGCTGCATCTGCTGTACCGGTTGTTACCGGCGTACCTACTGCTAGCCCCGTTTGCTCGGACGCTTGCTGCGTAACATAACCCGCTATCTCGTTTGTCCAAAGAATTCGTGGCAACTTTTTGTCCTCAACTATATAGTTGCAAAACTCTTCATCCCAACATAATCCATCCCGGTTATATAATGGAGTATAACCAGCTCCGGCAGTATAATGATCTATAACTCTTTCACCGGTTAACTTACACACCATATAGCTCGTTGAGGTCATAAAACAATCGGTACTTGCAAAAATCTCCGGCTCGTTATTTTTTATCCATAGTATTTTAGCTCCGGCCGACTGGGTAGTAAGTATATTTCCGCTTTTATTATAGATATAATTTTCGGTAAACTTTTCGTTTAGCTGTTCTATCTCCCGAATGCTTCGGCTATCTATTCCGTAAAGTATACCCTTTCTCAGCGGTTTATTATTAGCATCAACCGGCAGAACGCAGGGGCCGATTGCACTGCAACCGACGCCCTTAATGTCTTTAGGATTTAAACCCGACTGCTCTATAAGCTCCTTTGAAATGCTACAAAGCTCACCATACCATATTTCGTCTGCATCATGCTCGAAATATCCTTTTTTGATCTCTACTGTATTATGGTCTCTTGTTGCCTTTGCAACAATGTTACCAAGCTCGTCGCATATTATCCCCTTAGATTGTCCTGTCCCAACGTCGATACCCATAAAATAGTTCTTCATCTTAACCTCATATGCTATTTTATTTATAGCTCTTGATAAAATTAACGTCCTTTGTTATGCTAAGCGCTAGCTTTTCGGTTAAATTCGACAATAACATCAGATCACTAACATCACACATCTCAACTGCGGTATGGGTATATCTGCACGGAAAACCGAGATCAATAATCGGCACGCCTTTATCGCAAAGTTGAACATATGAAGCGTCCGTTAAAAGGCCTGAGGTTGCAATACGTTGCAATGGAATATCGTCATCTTGGCAGATCTGTTCAACCATATTTACCATCATTGGATGCGGCATCGTTCCGTTAAGTGTTCCCCTTCCGTGGAAGTTGTAAAGGCTTAATACCGGCCCACCTCCAAGCTTAACCGGGAAAACCCGCTTTGTATCGGGAGTGTCACCTGTTATGGCAACATCTAGTGCTATGGCACAATCTGGTTTGATATAGGATGCAGCAACCTTTGCGCCCCTTAAGTTATATTCCTCCAGCACCGTTGCGGTTAAGAATATATTCGTATCTAGTTCCCTACCTTTTAGCCTACGAGCAATATCAACAAGGATAGCACAGCCGCCACGGTTGTCCATGGCCGTACCATAGCAAACATCCCCTCTTAGGTTTGTAAACCTTGGTTTATAGATTATCGGGCTGCCAACCTTTACGCCGGCTTTCTCTGCCTCTTCAGCTCCATAAAATCCGCAGTCAACGTATAACTCTGCAAGTTTAGATACATGATATTTTTCTTCAACAGGTGTAATATGATGTGAACGATTTCCTATAACACCTTCAATATAGTTGCCATCCTGGGTACCTATTACCACCTCAAGGCCGGGCAGGATTTTTTCCGGAATGCCACCAACGCGCTCTATTTTCAAGAAACCGTCGTTGTCTATATTCTTAACTATTAAGCCAAGTTGATCCATATGTGCAAAAATCATAACATTTTTTGCGGTGGGATTTTGGCTTTTAAAAACTGCAGTTAAATTACCAAGATTATCGCAAAGGATATTATCGGTACACTTTTCGAACTCTGAGCGAATAAATTTTCCTACCGGTTCTTCATGTCCTGACATGCCTATCTGCAGGCACAACGACCTTAATATATCTTTCATGATTAATCCTCATTTATTAAGACAGCTTTAATTACATGTTCATCCGGATTTAAGAATGTTTCTATAGCAAGCGCACTTTCTTCCATCTTAAAGGTATGCGATATAAGTAACGAAGCATCAAACCTTCCCGACGCCATCATGTCTATAGCCATATCACACTCAACATCAAATCCGGTACAGCCAAACATGTTAAGCTCGCGGTGTAGGAATGGGTATAATTCTAGTGTAGCGGTAGGTTTTGCAGCGCCAAAGAATGCAAAACGACCCCGTTTTTTTGTCATTAATGCTGCCTGAGAATATGTTATTCCAAGTCCGGCTGCCTCTAGAGTAACGTCGGAACCTATGCCATCACAGATGTTCCGAACCGTTTCAACCGGGTCACATTCGGTAGAGTTTACAACAAAGTCTGCACCGAATTTCACAGCTAAATCAAGATGATTTTTGCTAACATCTACAGCTATCACCTTTGATGCTCCGGAAAGTTTTGCCATTTTTATCATGCAAAGGCCGATTGTACCGGCACCCATAACAACAACGCTATCTCCCAACAAAACTCCTGTTCGATTAACAACATGTATTGCATTGGCAACCGGTTCGACCAGCGAACCTAGCTCGAATGAGAGGTTATCCGGCAGCGTGTAGAGGTGCGATGCAGGTACAATTACATAGTCTGCCATAGCTCCCTGCACAAACCCCCGCAGTGCAGAACCGATTATTTTACTATGCTCGCAAACATTATACCATCCGTTATTACAGGCATAGCAAGAATTACAACGAAACTGAGGGTTAACTACAACCCTATCTCCCTTTTTTCTTCCTGTTACGCCTTCACCAACCGCCTCTACAATTCCGGCGGCCTCGTGACCCATAATAAGCCCATCAACTCTGCCTTTAGAATTTTCATCACTAAAGCCGTGGACATCTGACCCACAAAGTCCGTTGGCTTTAACCTTAACCAAAACCTCACCGTTGCCGGGAGTCGGTATCTCCATCTGTTCAAGACTTATTCTTCTGGGGTTATTGCGAACGACAGCTGCATTCATCGTACTCATAGCTACCTCTTTTCAACCTCTAATGTTTTTAATTCATTTATAAACGCTCTCATATCCTCAACAGGTGTTTCGGAAGATATTAGCGGTTCGCCAACAACAATAACCTCTGCGCCTAACGCTACTGCTTTTTTTGCTTCTTCGATATCGTATACAGCAAATGATAGTGGGGCTTTTGTTACCTCTGCAATCTGTTTTAGCGCTTCAAGCGGAGATGCATTAGGATTTTCACGCTTCTGATCTACCCCAAAATGAACCATAATATAATCTGCACCCATGGCTTCATACTTCTTAGCTGCATTTACAATATCGGGAACATTAAAGAGGTCTACCGTAACGGCAATGCCCTGTTTTTTGCCCTCTTCAATTGTTTCTCTAACCGTTATGTCTGGACAAAGGCCGGTAACTGTAACGTTCTTTGCGCCTCTTTCCTTGGCCACAGTTACATATCTTTTTGCTCCGGCCATTATCATAAAGTCTACCAAGACGTATTCCGATGGAAATCTCTCGGTAACATAGTTAATAGCATGAACACCTTCAAATTTGTTTAAAGGATTACCTATCTCTAACCAATCAGCACCAGCTTCAACTGCATAACCTGCAATCTCAGCAGCACGCTTATTTTCTACAACATCAATAGCAATCTGAACAATCGGTTTCATAATATTTCTCCATTTCTTCGCCTTGCAAAGACATAACTCTTTGCAAGGCGACTTAAAACATCTATCTTATTGAATTCACCTTATCCATAAAGCGCTTTACTCTTTCGGCATCAACACCGTTTTCAAACACTCCGTCAATTTTGAATGTTGTTCCAACTACTGCACCGTCGGCAATCGAAAGTTGTTCCTCAACGTTTTCAAGCCTTACGCCTGTGTTGGCAAAAACTACGGTTTGCGGTACAACATCTTTAACCTTGCGAAGTAGCTGTGAGTCAGTGCTTGCACCGGCTGTTATGCCGGAAACGCACAGAGCATCTGGTTTGCAGTTAAACACGGTTGTTTTTGCCACCTGCTCTAGGTCTCTGTCGGCAAGATATTTTGCTGCTTCAGGAACGATATTAAACAAGCATTTTACATCCTGAGCGCCAATCGCATTTTTGTGTCGTATTGTATCGCCACAGTTTGTGTCCCATGTTCCGAAATCTGATGCATACACGCCGGTAAATATTTCTCTAACAAACTTTGCTCCGGTTGCCTTTGCAAGGTCTAACGATTTTTTTGCATCCCATAAAACGTTTACACCGTAAGGGATTGTTATTTCAGATCTTAGCTGACCGATAACCATTGCCATAGCAGCCACTGTTTCAACTCTTACATCGGTTAGATACGGTAGGCTAAATTCGTTTGAAAACATTACAGCATCTACTCCACCTTCCTGCAATGCTAACAAATCTTTTCTTGCCATTTCATACACATATTCCATGCCTTTATCTTCATTATAAAATGGATCGCCCGGCATAGCCTGCATATGGCACATTGCGATTACAACTTTATCTTTACCGATAGTTTCCTTTAACCAACTCATAATTTTTTCTCCTTTAATACTATTAATTTATGTTAGATTATATTGTTCCATCCCAAGTATTAACCTTGTTTACCACCATCTCTTCTTCGGTAAACCACTTCTGGGTTACAACCTTTGTCTCGGTAAAGAACCTGTATGCATCCTTACCTAGGCAATGCAGATCGCCAAAGAACGAATTTTTATGTCCGCTAAATGGGAACATACCTACAGGTACCGGTATACCCACATTAACACCTACCATGCCACCATCGGTTTTTCTTGCAAACTCTCTTGCATAATAACCACTTTGTGTGTATATAACAGATCCGTTAGCAAACGGATTGTTGTTCATTATCTCAACACCCTCATCGAATGTTTTAACTCTTTTTATGCAAAGAACCGGTCCGAATATCTCTTCTTTACCGATGCTCATATCCTCGGTAACATTGTCGAAGATGGTGGGCCCTACATAAAAACCGCCCTCATAGCCCGGAACAATGCAGTCTCTTCCATCTACTACAAGCGTTGCTCCCTCAGCGATACCTTTTTCTATCCAGTCCAGTACATATTTTTTGTGAGCCTCGTTTACCAACGGCCCCATTGTACTGTCCTCTTTATATGCCGGGCCAACCTTCATTTTCTCTGTACTCTTTTTAAACTCAGCAACAAGTGCATCTGCTATTTCATTTTGTGCAACAACAACCGGAAGTGCCATACATCTTTCCCCGGCACAGCCAAATGCCGAATTCATGATACCGGCAACCGCCCTAACAACAGGAGCATCGTTTAAAACAAGAGCATGATTTTTTGCTTCGCATAGTGCTTGAACTCTTTTGCCGTGTGCCGCTGCAGTTTTGTATACATGTAAACCAACTGCGGTTGATCCAACAAAACTTACACCCTTAATGGCAGGATCGGTTAAAAATCTTTCTGCTTCATTTCTGCTACAGGTAACAATGTTAAGAACACCATCAGGCAACCCTGCTTGTTTATATAGCTCTGCAATACGAAGAGCTGTTTGAGGGGTAAAGGATGCTACCTTTAGAATAATGCAGTTGCCACAGGCAATACAAACCGGTGTCATCCACCCCATTGGAATCATTGCTGGGAAATTATAGGGAACTATTCCGGCAAAAACACCTAGTGGCTCGCGATATAGCACCGTATCAAATCCGCTGGAAGCATCTGCAAGGCTTTCTCCCATCATTAGCGATGGGGCTGCAATGGCATGCTCGGTTCCTTCCTTTGCTTTAAGAACATCACCGCGGGCCTCGTCAAGAACCTTACCATGCTCGGTCGCTACTAAGAGTGTAAGTTCTTCCAGGTTCTCCATGATTAAATCTCTAACTTTATAAAGGATTTGCACACGTTTAATCACCGGTGTTGCTGCCCATGCAGGATATGCAGCTTCTGCTGATTTAATTGCCAAATCAATCTCTTCGTTTGTGCAGCATGGTACCTTAGCTATAACTTCACCGGTACTTGGATCGTAGGCATCTTGATATTTATCTGTTTTAGATGTAATAAATTCGCCGTTGATAAAAGCAGATATTTTTTTCATTAAGTAGTCCTTTCCTTAACTCTTTAGCAGGTATTATTTAGTAATCAATATTATTAATTCTGTTAAGCATAATTACCGAAACGGTAAATATTATTACGAGCATTATGAAGGATAATGCCGAGCTGTATCCTATGTGCCAGAATGTAAAGCCTTGGAAGTATGCAAACAGGTTTAGTGTTTCGGTTGCGTTTCCGGGTCCACCGGCTGTCATAGCCATTATCGAGTCAAATCTACGAATAGCATCCATAATTCTAAACAATAATGCGAGCAGCAACATAGGTTTTACAAGCGGTAATGTTATAGCAGCAAACTGCTGTAAGATATTAGCACCATCGATACGTGATGCCTCATAATAATCTTTACTTATCGCCTGTATTCCAGCTAGAAGTATAATCGATACAAATGGTGTTGACATCCATATATCGGTTATAATTATTGTAATTAATGCGGTGCTTGCGTTGCCTAGCCAGTCTATTTTATCTATACCTATTAAGGAAAGGAGATAATTCACCATTCCAAGATCGGTATTAAACAGCATTCTCCACATAATACCGGATACAACTGGAGTAATCATCATTGGTATCATATAAAGGGCTCTTGCAATCTTAACACCTTTAAATTCTCTTGAAAGTAATAGTGCTACGAGCATTCCGCAAACCATCTGCCCAACAACCGTGGCAACAACCTGTATAATGGTAACCACTACAGAGTCCCAGAACTTACTGTCGTTAAAAGCTCTTACAAAGTTGTCTAACCCAACAAATGTTGCCGATGATGCAGATAGCAATGAGTAGTCGAATAAAGAGATTCCTACCGAAAATACCAAAGGAACGATCGTTAAAATAAATAGTAGCAAAAACGATGGTGCAATTAGTATAAAGCTCTCTACCTTATCAAACCTGAATTTATTTTTTTTATTAACGCTTTGCAAAGGCTGTGACTTTAATATGGGATCGTCTAAAGTTCTTACCATGATGTTACCTCTTTTGGATTAAATTGATTGTGGTTATGGGCACAAAGTTTGTGCCCATAACAGTTAAATCGATAAATCTTATTTTACATTAAACCATCGCGTTCGAGAATTGATATAACTTCATCGTTAGTTGCTATCATAGCATCTTCTGCTGAAATGGTTCCTGCTGCTACATCCGAGATTGCTACTGCCAATGAAGCACGGATTTCGGCTGTTTGAGACATAATTGGGAAGTATATTGGAGCTGCGTTTTCAAGGCCTTTTGAAAGTGCAAGTGCAAGTTCTGGGTTCATGAATTCTTCTATGTCTGGGTTTTCAAGAACATCTTTTCTTACCGGTGCAGTCTGAATTCCGCTGGCAGTTTGACCCCAAGTTACATCATAACCTGTTAGGTATTGCATTAGCTGCCATGAAGGCTCCTTAACTTGACTGTTTTTTGCCATCATAAATGTCCATGGAGAACCGATTGATTTACCTTCGTCTAGCGTTAGGAATCCAACATCCTCTGTTACCAGTGAAACTTCCGGATCTAAAACGTTACCGGCAAGAATAATAGTGTCGATCCACATTGCAGCCTTACCCTGTTGGAATGCTAGCATTGCATCTTCAAATCCATAGTTTGCAATACCTTCCGGTGCGTACTTATGGAAATCTGCGAAATACTGAGTTGCTTCAATTGCTTCCGGTCTGTCTAAAACTGCGATATCCGGGCTGTCTGGAATATCAAACCAATCACCACCAAGTGAGAACCAAAGCATTACCCATAGGAATGTATTTGTGTTTTGCTCTCTGCTTGCACGGAAAACTATACCGTATTGCTCGTTAGCAGGATCATTAATCTGCTCAGCTGCTTCTAGAACCTCTGCTAAGGTGCTAGGTGGGTTTTCCGGATCAAGGCCTGCTGCTTCAAGCATCGACTTGTTGTAGTAAAGAATGTTTGTTCCCATCTGGTAAACAACTGCATAGCGCTGATCATCTTTTACTACAATGTCTAGCATGGACTCTGAAAAACCATCTTTCCATGCAGGATCAGTTAGTTCGGGGTTGTCTATATAGCTATCAAGAGGCTCTACCCAACCCGGATCTAACATCTGTCCCCACATACTGTTGGAGGACATGAACACATCATATGTAGCCTCATTACCAGATAAACTTAATAGTATTTTTTGAAGATAGCTTGCCTCGGCAATGCTCTCAACATTAACATCGATATTGTTTTCTGTTTCAAATGTTTCAAGGTAATTAATTAGATCGTCTGACTGTGGTCCTGAAGAAATTGCAAGGTTAACTGTAGCTGCTTCGCCTGAGTCTTCTGTGGTTTCTGCTTCGTCGCTATTTCCTGTTGCTGTTGACGTTCCTTCTGTTCCGGGATCCTGCGTACATGATGCAAAAACTGTAAGTATTAGTACAATTGCCAGTAGTAGACTAAAAACTCTTTTTTTCATGATTTCCTCCTCATAAATAATGTTGTTACCGCTTTTAATTAAAGTTTGATTGGTTTATATAAGTTCGATATTATTATCGAAAATATAACGATTTATCCTTTAACTGCTCCGCTTGTCAATCCTCTTACCAGGCTTTTCTGGCTAACTGCTGTAAATATTAGTATCGGAAGAACAACCAATACCGATGCCGCACATAGTTCGCCCCAGTTTGTTCCCGAAGAACTAATAAAGCTTTGAATCGCTACCGAAACGGTTTTTGTGTTTTTACCGGTCATTATAACTGCGTAAAAATATTCGTTCCAGGATAGCATAAAGGCAAACATGCTACATGTTGCTATGCCGGGCATGATTATCGGCACCACCACCCTTAATAAGGATTGTGTCTTGGAACATCCGTCTATCATTGCCGCTTCCTCTATCTCTGCAGGCACTCCTTTTACAAAACCCATAATCAACCATGTTACAAAAGGCAGTATACTTGTTAGATAGATAAGGCTTAGCGATAAATGGTTATCTAGCAGATTAAGATATCTATAAACTACATAGAACGGAAGTATAATTCCCATTGGCGGGATCATCCTTGAAAGAATAATCCATAATCCCATTGCCCTGCCTCTTTTTGTTCTGTCCCTTGCAAGCGCATACCCTGAGGTAACTCCAAACACTATCGCTATAATTGTAGTAATTATTGCAACGATAAAGCTGTTCATGTAGCTTTGCAAGAAACCATCGCTTGAGAGCACCGAGGTGTAGCTCTCAAAATCAGGAGCAAAAAACCAACTGGGCGGCAATGCAAATGCCTCTGACTTTGTTTTCATTGATGTAGATATTAGCCAGTATAGTGGAAACAACGAGCCTACAACTATTATCATTGTAATAACGCTAAGGCTACTACCGACTATCTTGTCTCTAACCTTGTTCACTGTACAACCCCCTTTTTTTATTTCATGTTCTTATTATACATACACTTTTTTTAAAAAGAGTGCACTTTTTTTTAATCATATGTGGACTAATTTATAAT
>CAYJBH010000037.1:0-30511 GCA_964368625.1 uncultured Oscillospiraceae bacterium | reverse complement strand
TATGATACGATTACCGTTCCATCATGTCTTAATATTTTAGGTTATGATAAACATCAGTATGCTAATGTTTTAATGCCAATTCCATACGATCCACCATATGTTCCTACCCAAAATCCCTGTGCCGCATATCAAAAAACATTTTTTATTGAAGAGATAACAGATAATTATTATCTAAATTTTGAAGGAGTTGACTCCTGTTTTTATCTCTGGTTAAATGGAAGCTTTGTTGGGTATAGTCAGGTTTCTCACTCTACCTCTGAGTTTGATGTTACCGAGTTTATTAATGAGGGTGAAAACTTTTTATCTGTTCTTGTTTTAAAATGGTGCGACGGAACATATTTTGAAGATCAGGATAAACTCCGTATGACAGGGATTTTTCGTGATGTTTATATATTAAACCGCCCTGCAGATCATATTCGCGATTTTGTTGTTAAAACAACCATCTCCCCTACCTCAAATATTAATATTAACTTTAAAAAGCAAGGTAATCCTGGGGATATTCAGATAAACCTATATTCACCTGACGGCGAAGCTATCGTAACTAAAAGTTGCGACGGTGATTCAGCTAACATTGAAGTTAAAAATGCCCTGTTATGGAACGCCGAAACACCGTATCTTTACACACTTGAAATAATGTGCAACGGTGAGACTATACTGCAGCGTGTTGGATTTAAATCAGCCTGCATAAAGGATAGTGTTCTTTATTTTAACGATAAAAAGATAAAATTAAAAGGCGTTAACAGGCACGATAGTGATCCGTTCAGCGGTTATACTATTTCGCAACAACAGTTGCTTCATGACCTTAGCATCATGAAACAACACAACGTTAATGCAATAAGAACATCTCATTATCCAAATGCTCCCTGGGCATATGAGCTTTACTCCGAGTTTGGATTTTATGTTGTTGATGAGGCGGACATAGAAACACATAACACTCAACATATCTATGGTGAAAACATACCCCTACATAACGAGTATTCAACCGTTATATATGATAGGTTTTTCGGAGCGCTGTGCTCAGATCCTACCTATGAGGCTACAATTCTTGACAGAGTACAGCGCTGTGTTGAACGAGACAAAAACAATACCTGTGTTTTGATGTGGTCACTGGGTAACGAGTCCGGCTTCGGTGTTAATATGGAAAAGGCAGCTGCATGGATAAAGGAGCAGGACAGCGATTATATAGTACATTATGAGAGCAGTATATGGCAGATGGAGGATCACGAAAACGATCTTACAAACATTGATGTATACAGTAGAATGTACTGGAGTACCGAGTTTTGTAAACAATACCTTGAAAGCAATCCGAACAAACCTTTGATGCAGTGTGAATTTGTTCATGCTATGGGTAATGGCCCCGGCGATATAGAGGATTATTATAAGCTAATCTATAACTATGATAGCTTTATAGGTGGCTTTGTTTGGGAGTGGTGTGACCACGCTATATATATGGGCCAGACGGTTGAAGGCAAGGATATGTACTACTACGGTGGAGATTTTGGCGAATATCCGCACGATGGTAACTTTTGTATGGACGGTTTAGTGTACCCAGACCGCACCCCGCATACCGGTCTACTCGAGCTTAAGAATGTTACTCGCCCTATAAAGTGTAGCTATAGCGATGGCAAAATTACCTTATTAAACACACTTGATTTTGTGAATGCCGAGGATAGGTTTGATATTAATTGGGAGCTTATCATCAATAATAACTGTGTTGAGAGTGGCACTATAGATAACATTTCGTTACCACCGCACTCCACATTAACCATCGATCCACCTTTTAACAGCGAGATTGATTCTAAATCCGACTGTAGTTTAATGATAGCCTATACTGCAAAGGAGGATTATTCATTAATTGCTGTAGGAGACTGCCTTGGTTTTGATCAGATAATTCTCAATAAGGCCGAATTTCTACCGGAAATTGTTGATGGCAATAAACTATTAGCTGAAGATGATGGCAGATATTATTCGATTTCAAGCAATAAGTTTAGATACATCTTTGATAAGTTTACAGCAAATCCAACCGAACTGAATTATGAAAACCGCTCTTATCTAGATTGTCCTATGGAATATAACATTCTTCGGGCTTATATAGATAACGATAGGGTAATAAAGGAAGAGTGGGAAAAGGCTGGCTATGATAGAATGACGACCAAGGTTTATAATTCAACAATTGTTGAATCGCCCGATGGTATTACACTAACCTTCAAGGTTGGGCTTGGCGCAATACATGTTCAAAACTTCCTTGCCCTAACTACGGTATACAAAATATACAATGATGGAACGATACAGGTAAATATAGATGCTGATTTCAACACCGTGTTCCCCTTCCTTCCAAGGTTTGGGTTAAGGCTATTTATGCCAAAGCATTTTGAAAATGTTTCATATACTGGTTATGGGCCAACCGAAAGTTATATTGATAAAATTAACAGCTGCTATTACGGAAGATTTTCTTCTACTATAGATAATCTTCACGAGGATTATATTAAACCTCAGGAAAATGGAAGCCATTGTGGGTGTAACTACCTCTCTCTCGAGGGAGATAAAACAGCAATAACGATATATGGTAAAGATTTCTCGTTTAATGCATCTAAATACACCCAGGAATCATTAATGAGTACTCCCCACAACTTTGAGTTAACAGAGTCGGGACACACAGTTTTGTGTATCGATAGCCACATGTCCGGAGTTGGTTCGGGAAGTTGCGGGCCACAGCTATTAGATAAATATCGCATTAATGATGATAAGCTAGAACTTGAGTTTATAATAAAGTTAGGTTAACAAATTTATATATAAGTTCTAACATTAAGGTTAAGTTAAACAGTGGCGTAGGGGCAAACCTTGTATATTCGCTAAAAAAATCAGCTGTTTCTGGCTATTGCAAAGGATAGCTCCTACACATCTCATAAGTATTTCCAATTATACACTCTTAATGTTGCAGCTTAGCAATTTAATTAAACTCAGTCATATCTTTGCGAAATCGTTTTGGTAGGTGTGATAGTTGGCAACGATAATTTTTTCGTTGTTCTATTGCAATGGTTTTAAAGAAACATCTCCATAAATCTGCATACTCACCTTCTAATTCGTCTTCATCCTCCTTAACAATGCTATCAAATGGATATATGGCGCTTCTGTTGTTAGACTGAAGCAATACGTCCTTGTGGGTATTATCAATAATCATTAACTTTTCATTAGCAAACCTCTCTCTAAAGTGTTTTGAGATAAGGGGAAGAACTCTGCAACAAGGGTTAATTTCGGAAACTAAAACGCCGCCTCGTTGAGTAAAACGAATAAATCCTTTAAAATTATGAGCTTCTCGTTTTAGCCGTTCGGCTGCCTTGTGAACTATAACTACTCTTTCGTCTCCTATATGATTAGGAGACGATTTTCCGTTTTTAAAGCAATAATGCAAAAATTCCAGCAAACAAACTTCTTTATCCGGCAAATCAGACAGGAAGCAATATTTAATAAGGTTTAAAGCACCGTTAGTTAACTTCTCTGATATTCCTTTAGCAACCCTTTGGGCAATATCTTCTCTATTTTCAACCCAAATATTCTCTAAAAAGCATATGGGCTCATCGTCTAATGTAAAAATGCCGCTTGGTATTTCACGCCTCTTAAAGCTTAAAAACACACAACACATAAAGCCATATAGAGACCCATCATAAATATAATTCACAGCTGACCGCTCAAACATTTAATTCTATCCTCCTGCGTTATATTGTTAAACAAAGAAAGTTGCTCATAATCATCTAAAGGGTTTACACCGTCAGACAAATATCTTACAAGAGAGGTAGATTCCATTAGCCTCAGCCCCTGCAACCCTTTGCCGGAACAGGTAATAAAATACTGTGCCCTCTTTAAAACTACCCCTAGCTTCTTTAAGCTATCAAAGTTTAAGTTACCATATCTTCTTGCCTTTACTATTCTCTTTGCCCCTATAACTCCAATTCCGGGAACACGAAGTAACATATTGTAATCACCTTTATTTACATCTATTGGGAAAAGGTGAAGGTTGTTTAAAGCCCAGTTACATTTAGGGTCGATTAGAGGATTAAAGCTTTGATTATTCTCGTTTAAAATCTCGCTGGCATCAAATCCGTAAAAACGTAGTAACCAATCAGCCTGGTATAATCTGTGTTCACGCAGAAGTGGTGGTTTAGTATCTAACGATGGCAGATTTCGACCCTCGTTAACCGGTAGGTATGCAGAATAAAACACCCTCTTTAAACTGTATTTTTTATATAAGGCTGCTGTAAGCTTTAATATATTGTAATCAGTTTCGTTGGTGGCTCCAACTATCATCTGTGTGCTCTGTCCGGCTGGTGCAAATTTTGGAGTAGATTTATAGCTTACTAGCTCACTAGAATTTTGTGCTATCCCTCCGGCTATAAGTCCCATTGGCTTTAATATACTTTCTCGCTTTTTTTCAGGTGCTAATCTGGTAAGACTATTTTCCGATGGAAGTTCAATATTTATACTAATTCGATCGGCGAGAAGTGCCAATCTTTTCGTAAGCTGTTCATCGGCATTGGGGATTGCCTTAACATGTATGTAGCCATTAAATCTATACTCCTGTCTTAACAATTCTAGTGTTAAAATCATCTGCTCAGATGTATAGTCAGGGTTTTTTGTTACACCTGAACTTAAGAATAATCCTTCTATATAGTTTCTACGATAAAATTCGATGGTTAAATTTGCAAGCTCGCTGGGAGTAAAGCTTGCTTTAGGATTGTCATTGCTACGTCTGTTTACACAATACTCGCAATCGTAGATACACACATTACTTTGCAGCACCTTTAACAATGAAATACATCGGCCATCAGCAGAAAATGAATGACATATACCTCCTGATACTGCATTTCCTATACCACCGTGATTAGAATTCTTATCAACCCCGCTGGAAGTACATGCAGCATCATACTTTGCAGCATCAGATAAAATTTCTAGTTTTGATAATATATCCATCATTCACCTAAAATAGTTTTATGAATTTAGTATATCATAATTAGTGAACTAAATCAAGCATAAGTTCATATACTTCACATAAATGAATTTTAAAAGCAAGATAATCTATTATAGTGAAATGCAAATTCTCCTGCTTTGCAAAAATTACATTTTATTTAAATAATAGATTTACATGAGGGTAAATTAATGTTATAATTATACATATAAAGATTAGTGGAGGCTGATATTTTTGATTTAACTACTATTGCTTTGCTTTGGGTCTTGACACTGGTTTATTCCTTTGTTGGAATAACCTTAGTAGCAAGAATTTTAGGTAAGATAAAGCATTATAATATAATTTTAACCATTATCAGTTTGTTTAATGCAACAGCACTGACTTATTTTGTGTTAGTCTTTAACGTTGTTAGCTATCCCTTAATTACAATATTATTTGTAGTAGAAATAGTTATATTGTTTAGAGGCCCACTTATGGCTCTTTTAACGATAGCTTTTACAATTTTACTTCATCTTTTTGCATTTAGAGCTATAGCAGTTTCAGTTACCTCTAACATACTGAATATTTCTCAAAAGCAGGTAGTTATTTCCTACGAGCTATTCTTACTCACCTTCGCTATAGCTGTATTTGTTCATATATTGGCGTTTTTATTATTTATGTTTGCCTTTAAACCAAAAGATCTAAAGATTATTGTTGATAATGTTGAGCTTCTTTCCTTTGTGTTTCCTGTTGCAATTTTAGTACAGCTATACCTAATGTTTAATAGCTCGATTTTTAGTATTGATACTTTTGTATCAGAGATAAATACTCAACAGATTATACTTCCAATCTTTCTAGTAGCTTCATTTTATGTAACACTATTTATGACCTTACGGTTTATTCAGCTACATGGCTATAAAAAGAAAAGTATCGAACTTGAAGAAATGATTAATAAAGATGATATAATTCGACATGCATTTTTTTCCGCTTCGGACATAGTTATAGAAGTAAACTGCACCGAGGATAAGGTAACGAGGTATCTTATTGATAAGATAGAGCTACCGTTAGATGAAATTGAGTCATTTTCTGAATTCTTGGGAAATAGGATTAGAAATATAATTCATCCTGAAGACAAGGTTTTAATGCAGATGTTTTCGGTAGAAAAGTTAATTTCAAGTTTTAATGATGGCAACACCCAATTAAGCTGTGAGTTTAGAGCACTGAAGCCATATTTATCTGAAAATAATGATGTTACATTATATAGGCCAAATGAGTTTCACTGGTTTAAATTAATTGTAAAAACTCAAAGTAACAAAATTAATGATAATGTAATTTCAATATTTACAATAGATGATATAACGGAACAGAAAAATGCTGAAATTGAACTTCGTAAAAAAGCCGAAAGAGACCCCTTAACCGGAGCATTTAATCGAGTAGGCATTAGTGCACGTATTAATAAGCACCTCGCCAACGGCGAAGGCGGAACATTATTTATGTTCGATCTTGATAACTTTAAGGGTATTAACGATAATATGGGACATGCAGCCGGAGATAAGGTTTTGGTTGAAGTTTATGAGAATGTGTTGAAACTTTTCAGATCCCATGATTTAGTAGCTCGTATCGGTGGAGATGAATTTAACATATTCCTCCCCTCTCTAGTTGAAATGGATATTATTGTTAATAAAGCACAGCTAATATGCGAAACCGTTGAAAAGGTTTATCATGCTGATAACGGTGTAGATATAAGGTTAAGTAGTAGCATAGGCGTATGTAGAGCACCTATTGATGCAAATTCTTATATTGAAATGGTGAAAAATGCAGATATAGCTATGTATGACTCAAAGCATCGTGGAAAAAACACCTATACAATTTATGATAGCTCAGTCCATAAGACATTTAACCCAAAATCATCTGCTGACTATCAGCGTTAAAAAGTGAAATTAATAACTTACAAATACATTTTTCTGAAAGGAAATAATTATGATTAATGTTGCTTTAATAGGGGCCTGGCACGTTCATTTTAAGGAGTATGCAGATATGTTACAGGAAAATAAAGACTGTAATATAACCTGTATTTGGGATAACGATGAGCACCGAGGAAAGGAATATGCTCAAAGTTATAACTGTGATTTTGTATCAAAATACGAGGATGTATTAGCTCGTACTGATGTGGATGGTATGATGTTTTGTACCGAAACTTCTCTGCACCATGACATGATTATAGCTGCTGCAAACAATAATAAGCACATTTTCACTGAGAAGGTGTTATGCTTTACACGCAAAGAAGCTGTTGAAGTGGCCGATGCGGTAAAAAAAGCCGGTGTGAAATTTGCCATCTGCTTTCCTCACCTCTGTGAAGCTGAGTATATTTGTGCAAAACAGATAATTGATAATAATGAACTTGGTGATATAACATTTGCACGTTTTCGTAAAGCACATGATGGTGTTTCTACCGGCTGGCTACCGGAATCATTTTTTATTAAAGATGACTGTGGCGGAGGCGCCATGATGGATTTAGGTGCCCATCCAATGTACATATTATCTGATTTATTTGGTGAGGTTGATTGTGTAAAATCTATATTTACCGATGGCTATAATAAGGGAGTAGAGGATAATGCAGTTTCACTTTTAAAATTTAACAATGTTATTGCAATATCTGAAACAAGCTTCGTAACATCCAGCTCTCCCATCACTCTTGAGGTTTCTGGAACGAAAGGTACACTTATTTGGGGAGCAGGACATGATAAACTTATAGTAAAAACTGCCGGTTCTGATGAGTTTGTGTCTCCTGAACTACCAAAAGCGTTACCACACCCACTTATTCAATGGGTTAACGCAGTAAATGGTGACGACTGTGTTATACGTTCAGGCATGGATGCAGCTGTTCGACTATCTAATCTAATGGAATTAGCATATAAAGACGCATAATTAAAACATAAAATAACGGCTAACGATTTATTACGATATTCGTAAATTTGTTAGCCGTTATTATTTTGTGTGGTTTATGTTGATATGCTGTAGTCGCCCTTATTAATTGATCCTGCCTTTCTCATATACTCGCTAACTGAAAATGACACAAAAATCGGAATAATTAGCGTTATGGTAACAAGACCAATATATTCAAATGCAGTAGCATTAATTGCAACCTCACCTACGGCTATTGCTTCTTCGGATGGGTTAATCCAACCCGAAATAACCCCGATAGGCCCAACCAATCCACAGGTTCCCATGCCAGAAGCAATAGGAGAACCGTTCATTCTTAACCCAAAGATAACCGTTGCAACTGGTCCATTAATCAATGAGGCTACTACAGGAGGAATCCATAATATTGGCTTTTTAAAGAGGTTGGAAATTTGCAGCATTGAGGTTCCAAGTCCCTGGCTCATTAATCCACCTAATCTGTTTTCACGGTAGGAAGCCACCGCAAAACCAACCATATGAGCACAGCAACCGGCAAAGGCAGCACCACCGGCAAGTCCAACAAGTCCTAATGCAGCACAGATTGCAGCACTACTTATTGGTAAAGTTAAAATTATGCCCATTAGCACAGAGATTACCATTCCCATAATAAAAGGATGCTGATTAGTAGCCCAGATGATTGCATTTCCTATGTAGCTTGCACCATTACCTAATATTGGTGCTATTGCTTGAGCTAACCAAACTCCTGAAATTATAGTGACAGCCGGTGTAATTATTAGGTCAATTGGAGTTCTTTTTGAAACCAATTTGCCGAAAAAAACTGCAATAATAACAACGAAATAAACAGCTAGTGGTCCACCTGCTCCACCAAGGGAGTTAGCTGCATGTCCCACTAGAGCAGATGAAAATAGAACATAACCCGGGGCGCCAACTGCGTAAGCAATTGCTACACCCATTGCTGCTCCCTGCACCTCTCTTGCAAACACAGAAATATCGTTAAATATTTGAATATCGGTAAGGTTGCCTATAGTTCCTAAAATAGTTCCGATTAATAATGAAGCAAATAGCCCTTGAGCCATTCCAGATAGTGCCTTCACTACGATTCTGTCAAAACTAAACTCAATATTTTGTTTTTTAAAAAAACCTGCCATTAATTTGATTCCTCTTTGTTAATATATTTTTTATAGAAGGTGTCGATATCTAAGGGTTTGTCAAAGAAATATCCTTGCCCCTTATCACAATTCAAATCATTTAAAATTTGAAGCTGTTCTTCAAATTCAATACCTTCGGCTATCGATATTAATCCCTCTAACTCGTTACAAAGATTTAAGGCAACCTTTGTAAGAGATCGAGATTTATTATCAAAGTGTAACCCTTGAGTAATACCCATATCAATTTTTATTTCATCAAAGTTTGATAGTTTTAAGGTTGAAAGATTAGAAAAGCCACATCCGAAGTCATCTAGTGATATGCTAAAGCCAGCATCTTTAAATTGCTGCAATATTTCTGTTAAAACTTCATCGCAGGTACCGCTAATTGTTTCTGTTATTTCAATAACAATCTGTGAAGTATCAACTGAGTGTTTTTTACATATATTACTGAACTTTGTAACAATATTCTTTTCAGATACTGTAATTCTTGAACAGTTTACCGATATTTTATAGTCCTCAACCAGTTTTTTATCATTCCAGCTTTTAAGAAGTTTGCAAACAGTTTCAAATACAAAGATATCAATCTTAGAAACTATACCCTCCTTCTCAAAAAATGGAAGAAAAGCTAAAGGAGGTTGAACTGTTCCATCGAAATTTTTTCTTCTTATGAGCGCCTCTGCAGAGGTAAATAATCCTGTTTTAATATCTATCTGTGGCTGAAGGTAAACAACATATTTACCGCTCTCGATCTCCTTCTCAAGACTTCTGGAAAGAATAGCACTATACTTCTTACCTCTAACAACTTCGTTTGAGTAATCTTTTATAGAAAGGTTCTTGTTAAATGTATAGCCTAAAGAAACATTAAAATCTTTTTCATCCTGAAAAACTTTTTTTAGCCTATTCATGCTGCTTAAAAATGGATTTTCTTCAACATTAACTTTTATAATAACAAACTCATCTCCACCAACCCTATAAACATCATCAGAAAATTCATTTAAAAGATGCGAGGCAACTTTTTTTATAACGTAATCCCCAAAATCGGTTCCGTATAAGTCATTTATGCTGCTAAGCCCTTTAATATCAATGTATGCTACACCGAGTGAGTAGATATCGACATTTTCAATTGCCATAAGTGCACTTCTATAGCTGTGACGGTTTTTAACTTCAGTTAATGTATCGTAATAGCTAAGCCTATTTAGCTCTGTCCATAACTCTGTTTCATCTAAAAAGTTAGCAATAAATCTTGCAACTGCTCTCAAAAGATCGGTTTTTTTAATATTAGATGTCGGGTTATCAACCCCTATAAAACCTGTTAGTCTATTTTCTGAGTCTTTTATGGGCGCCGTAACAAGTGAGCTTATACCTTGAACTCTTAAAAGGTCATATTCTGGTGATTGAGGGCTAATATCTTCACATACCGAGTTAATATAAAATTCGCCTACCTCTTCAAACTTTGTAAACCACATTGCCAGGTCGGAACATGGAAGATTTTGTAAAATATCTTGCTGTGGAAGCACTCCATCAGCACACCACTCATAGGTGTTATCAACGCTTAAGCCATCGTTAGAAAGCTCAAATATATAACTTCTGTCGGCATTATGAAATTCAGCTAAAATTTGAAGTAGATTATTAATGGATGTATTAGGATCTACCCCAGAATGCAACGTATTAATACATCTAGAAAGCAGTCTTTCATCGTTAAGCTTTTCCTTTAGTTCGGCTTCCAGGCTCGTAACTGCACTAATATCAGTTGCAATTTCAAGCCTAGAAAGCTTGTTGCCTATTAAAACCAATTTATCCTTTAAAAGGTAAGTTTTATTAATTACAGGGTTATAATATGTCCATTCATAAAAATCATCCTCATTTATTATGTGGTTGGTACAGAATTCGCAAGGAGCATCCTTTTGCTGAAGTATCTCATAACATTTTCTTCCCTTCCAATCTTCTTCGCGCGTTAAGTTGAATCCAACTAGTGCAGCTTTATTAAGATATGAAAGTTCATAATTGTCTATATCAGATACATAGACAATGTCATCCGAACTGTCAGATATTAATGCCGAAATCCTATTATAATCATTTAAATGTTCTAACTCATCCTTTAAGTGTGAGCCTTGAAGCATAATCGATATAATTTTTGAAATATATTGAAGGCTGTTAATCTCCTTTTCACTCCAAACTCTTGCCTTGGTACAATCATCAAGACCCATAAAAAAGGTAACATAACCATCCTTTTTAATCTGTGAATGAACAAAAGATTTTATTCCCTGGTCAGCCATTAATTTATAAGCATCATTAGACTTAAAAAGGCTACGAAGGTCGTTTGAGTATAGAATTCCATTTCTTGCAGTATCAAAAAAATCATCATATAAATATCGTGGCGTTTTCTGAAGATTTGCTATCTCTGAACTAATGCCTTCGTTACACCATTCGAATGTATTATCATAGGTTTCTCCCCTATCAAATGTTTCAAATATGTAACATCTATCGGAATTGTATTTTTGACAGATATATTGAAGCGCAAAGTTAATTGAAACATTATCACCGCTTCTTTCATAAAGAATATTAAACACGGCAGAGATAAGATCATAATCGAAATACGAGCTTGCTATTTTATCTGCGTTCTCTAACTTGGTTAGATCGCTCATAGTTCCTTCAACAAGCGACTTATCGTAAATTACATAACGATTTTTTCCTGCAAGCTTTGCTTGGTAAAGAGCCTTGTCTGCTGCTTTATAAAGGTCATCATAAGAAGAGCCTGAATTAGGATAAAATGCAATTCCAACACTTCCTGAAATTGAATAATCCTTATATTCTCCAGAATAAGTTCTGTTGAACGCTTCTACAATTCTGGTAGCTTTTTCCTTTATCAATTTAGAATTTGTTATATTTTCTATAAATACAACAAATTCATCACCACCAATTCTAGCAATAACATCATGATTTCTAAAGGAGGATTTAAGGTTGCCGGAAACCTCTTTTAGAACCTCATCACCAAAAAAGTGACCAAGGTTATCATTAACAGCCTTAAAATTATCAATATCTATAATAAACAATGCGTGATCTTTATCTTTACCGGTTAACAGCTTATTTGATATAATCTGTTCAGCACTAATTTTATTATAACATCCGGTTAGAAGATCTATTCTCGATTTCTCTTCCAAAAGTTTTTGTTCATGTATGTCAATTCCCTTACCAATAACAAAAACAGGATAGTTATTGTTATCGTATATAGCTTTATAGGCAAGTCTAAAATATCTAAACTCACCATTTTTTTGTTTATATCTAATATCATATGGTTTATAAACACCCTTTATCATGTTGCTTATTAACTCAAGATAAAGTTCACGGTCACCATCATGAACCATGCCTTTTTCAAGAGCAACTCCAAGCTTAACAGCAACACTTCCAACATGACCAAATTCGCCAACCACCTTGCCATAATACTGAATAATTGAAGTTCTGGTGTCGAGAGCAAAAAACCATTCATCGGAAAGTTCAGCTAGATTACTTAACAAAGATCTATCAGAAATTCTATTATAAAAGTAATTATCATATTGGTTATCATTATCTGCATCTATGAATTCAGATCTTAAGTCACGGGTGAAACCGGCTATTAACTCTTCATCTTTATTTAAAATAACTTTAGTTAATACTATTTCGCAAGGTATTTCTTCGCCGCTTAGTTTACAATGTAACCAATTGAATTTATGGAAACCACTCTTAAAGGCCTTTTCAACATGTTCTTTTACCAGTGTAGCACTTAATTTTCCGTTCGGTTGTAGTTTTGGTGAAAAGCTTAAAAAGTCCTTCAAATATTGCTCTTCATTGTCGAGATTAAATAATAATACTGCCTGTTTATTGCATAAAATACTTTGACAGTTTTTGTTTATCAACGTTAGGGCTAGTGGGCTTACATCCATCAACTTCTTTAGATTTAATATAACCTCATTATCCTTTTCTAACAGTGCTAAATATGGGCTAATATCCTGAAATATTACCATAATGCAATTACTATTCTCATCTGTTACTAGATTTAAACTGGTAAAGGAAGCTGATGCGGTAAATTTATTTGAATTGGAATCTTGAAGAAGCCACTCAGAAACAGATGTTCCATCGCTAAGTGTTTTAAGTAGAGCTTTTTTAAACCTGTCTCTTGAAACAGTGCCATCATTTTGAAATTCAGGGAAAAATGAAAAGAAGTTATTTGAAAGTTCAGATTCATTCTTACATGAAAAAACGTTTAAAGCACAGCCGTTACACATTATTACTTCAAAATTATCATCAAAGAAAACAACACTTCCTTGAAGGTTATCTAAAATAGTTAAAGCAAAATCAAGTCCTAAATTTATATTTTTTGCTAAAAACTCATTCATCTTATAGTTTTGTTCCATAAATTCCATCTTTCTAAAGTTCATCTGCTAGGCTGTGCATATATCCATTGATAATTATATATCTTTTTAGGAAAATATGCAATAGAATTAAAAAATACTCAATATTAAAAAAAATTCGGTATAAGTTGCTTGTTATTATTAAAATTGACCATCTAAGTAAAAAGTTATAAAAGTTTGAAAAAAGATACGTATTATAGCATCAGAGTTCATAATAACAAAAAATGTATTATGATCACAAACACCGTTACAATTAATTATACTTAACAAAATAATCATAAACACTGATTCGAGCTAAATATTAGACGGCAAATGCAACTAAATTACAGTATAACTTGGTAAAACTTAAATATAGTTTGTATATGTATGTTAATTTACAGTCTGAAATTACAGTAAATTATTAGTAAAATATTTACATTATAATTCTGTAATGCTATAATTAAATACAGTAAATATTATAGGAGAGTGTTTGTTGGAGGATTTCCGAATAAAGATACTCGGAACACGAGGATCGGTAGCAATTGAGGGTGAGAGCTATAAAGAATATGGAGGTGCAACCTCCTGTGTGCTTGTAGAAGCTTGTGATAAAATAATAGTTTTAGATGGCGGGACAGGGTTTATGTCGATTCCCAGATTACTGGGCGAATGTAAAGAGATAAATATATTGTTATCTCATCCACATATTGATCATCTTATGGGAATTGTAGTATGCCCTTTGTTTTACAATCGAGATATGAAGATAAACATATACGCAAGAAATATTGACGGACGTAGCACCAAAGAGCAGATTAGTGCACTTATGTCTAACCCTATTTGGCCGGTTAACCCTGATTATTTTTTGGCAGATATTAGCTATATAGAATGTGATTACAGTTTTAATATTGGCGGTGTTAAAATTTTGTGTGAGGATGGTTGGCACCCGGGAGGGGCTACCCTATTTCGTCTCGAATATAATGGAAAAAGTCTTGTTTACGCAACAGATTTTGAGATTAACAAGTTTAGTAGAAATCGACTAGCAACCTTTGCAAAAAATTCTTCACTACTGCTGTGTGATGGACAGTATACTAGACGCGAACTTGAAACGAGACGTGGTTATGGTCACTCAGCTTGGGAAGATAGTGTGGAGGTAGCACTTAACTGTGCTGTTGAAAAGCTAGGAATTATACATCATGCTCCACTCAGAACCGATGAGGAACTTAATGAGATGCAGCTGGAGCTAGAAAAGAGATTTCCTGGTAGTTTTTTTGCAAAGATTAATGAAGAGAGGGTCTTCTGATGGAATCCATATCAAAGAAAATTTTAAATGTAAGTTTAGCATTAAGTAACGAGAAGAATGATGAAAAATTACTTGAACTTATTTTAACTGTTGCAATGGATATTACCTCCTGTGATGCCGGAACATTATACATTAAGGAGGGTGATCATCTTGTTTTTAGCGTTATGATTACCAAATCGATGGGTGGAAGACTTGAAAATCTTAATCTACCACCGGTAGATATTTCTCATGATAAGTTGTGTGCTAAATCACTTCTATTACAAAAGATTATTAACATACCTAATGTTAATGAATATAATAACGACAAACTTGTAGGACATAAAAAATATGATTCATTAACAGGTTATCAAACCGTCTCTACCCTAGTTGTGCCCATGACCGACAAGGATAATAACCAAATTGGAGTTTTACAGCTTATAAACTCACTCGATAAAAACAATAACATAGTGCCATTTTCATACGATCATGAATTTTATGTTTCGGCACTAGCATCACTTGCCACTACAAGCCTTGTTAAGATGGCGCAGGCAAAAGAAATTAATGGCTTGCTTGATTCGCTAGTAAGGGCACTTTCAACAGCTATTTATCAAAGAACACCATATAATGTAACCCATACTCAAAACATGGTTGTATATGCCGAAAGATTTTTGGACTGGCTAGATAGAAATAAACCTGAGGTAGCATTTACCGAGGATGATAAAAAACAGTTTATTATGAGTGTCTGGTTACATGATGTAGGTAAGCTAATTGTGCCGCTAGAAGTTATGAATAAGGACACGCGTTTAGGTAAGCATCTAGAACGTGTTCTAAATAGGTTTGAGATAATAGAATTAACGGCTAGACTAAATGTATATGAAAAAAATGTACCATTTGAGCCTGTTAAGGAACAGCTTACTATTGCGCGCAGATTAATTTTAGAGGCGAATACGATTGACTATGTTAATAAAAATTTACTTGAAGGTATAAAGAACATTGCAAAGCTGACGTATATTAATAATGAGGGTACTATAGTTAATTGGCTTACAGATGATGAAGTAACATCTCTTAGTGTTATTACAGGTACGCTAACCTTTGCAGAAAGAGAAATTATGCAACAACATGTTGTTATGACTGAAAAAATATTACAACAGGTTAGTTTTGGAAGTAAATATAGTCAGGTAGCAAAATGGGCCTCAGAACATCACGAATTTGTTAATGGTACAGGGTATCCTAAAAAGATAAAAGGTGATGAGCTTTGTAAAGAAACAAGAATTTTAACAATTCTAGATGTTTTTGATGGTATATCTGCTAAAGACAGACCGTATAGATCAAAGATCACTACCGAAAGAGCCTTTGAAATCATGGGATACATGGTTGATGAAGGCAAATTAGATGGATATCTGTTTAATCTATTTAAACAAAGCAAATCTTGGGAAGGAAACGACTAACTATGCTAAGTAAATTAACCGAGAGGTTCTCTGGCAAAAAGTTATATATAGTTATAGGAGGCGTAATTGCTACTGTTGTTATTGCGGCTGTTACGCTATTGTTTCTTACCTCGGGAAGTTCAACTGCTGCGGTTATGAGGCTTGAAAAATATATAGGTGAAATCAATTTAACAGATAGCACCGGAACTGATCTTGAGTTGCTTGAAGGAATGAGGTTTAGTAGTGGGAATTCACTAGCAACAAAAAATGAAAGTTATGCCTATATCAGTCTTGATGATACTAAGTTTGTTAAGTTAGATGAGCTATCATTATGCACCTTTGTTAAGGAAGGTAATTATATTGAGCTTGATCTAATTGAAGGTAAGCTAATCTTTAATGTTACAGAAAAGTTGAAAGAAGGAGAGCTTCTGGAGATAAAAACATCCACAATGGTATCCAGCATTAGAGGAACATCGGGTTATGTTGAGGCTATTGATGAAGATAACTCCACCTTTGCACTACTATCAGGAGAGATTGCGATTACCATTTTAAATAAAACTAACAATATTAGCAAAGTTGTTAGATTGGTAGCCGGTGAAAAAATAACGATTAATTCTAATCCTTCTCCCGGAGAAGATAATTACTTGATAGAAAAAATTAAGACGGAAGAAATGCCGAGCTATGTTTTAGATGCGGTAGATGAAGATGAGGAGTTAAGGCAAGAAATTACAGAAGCAAATTCTAGCTTTACACAGGAAATTATTAATGAGCATAAGAAAAGGGAGGAATCTAATATTTCTGCTTCTGAAAGTGAAAATAGTTTCGATAGCAGTACAGAAGATTTCGATGATGATAGCGATGATGATGACTCCCCGGATAATACTGGTGGAGCTGAGAAGGACGACGAAAGCGATAAAAACAATGATGTAGATGCTAACAACAATGCTAATGACGACGACAATGAAAACGATAATAATAACAGCAATGACGATAATGTTGATGGTGATGATGGTGACGATGACACCGATGAAAACGAAATAGATAACAATAAAGATAATAACGACGATATGTATGATGAAATTGAAGTTGATGGCGTAGACTATGATGATAACGATAATGAAGATGTAAGAGGTAGTGTTAACATTACTACCAATAATAATCAAACCGCTTCACCACCCACTGCTCCTACACAGTTGCCTCCTGCCGTTGAAACACCGGCACCTAGTTACAGTGAAGAGGAAGAAGAAGAAGATGATGATGATTAGATAATCTTTTTCTTCTTAAATGAATTATTTGTTTTCGTTTAAATATAATACACAGGTGTTTTTGAAGCAGTTATTAACAAGAGTTATTCTATCCGTTCTATTTGCCGCATTAATCACTGTGGTTTGTTCGTCGGGCATATTTTTTTCTATATCTAACAGTATTAATGATGCAATATATCAAAATCCCAAGGTGCCGGACGAAAGAATAGTTATTATTGGTATTGATGATAGAGCAATAGCCGAGCTTGGCCCCTGGCCTTGGGATAGGGATATTATTGCCGAGGCAATAGCATATTTGAATAAAGATACTGATGCTATGCCGGCGATAATAGGTGTAGATGCCGTTTTTGATGGTAAAACAGATACCGTTAATGATCAAAAATTGGCAGAAGCGGCAGCAGCACACTCAAATGTTGTAGTAGGCAATCTTGCTGTGTTTGGAAGTGAGTTAGTAACTATAAATGGTGGTGGTGACTATTATATAGACGATCATGCCGTTATAAACTTTATAGAACCTTATGAAGAGCTAAAGGATGGTTCTCTACAGGGTCATGTTAATGCTATGCTTGATAAAGATGGGATATTGCGTCATGCTATTTGGGAGATAGAATTGCAGGATGGGCGTATAATACCTGCGTTTTATCGAGTTATTGCAGAGGAATACAGCCGTATCTTCGGTTTGGAGCCTATCGAGGCCCCACCTACCGATGCACGTAGCAATTGGTATGTAGTTCAACAATCGTTACCAAATTCATATAGTGATCAAATTTCGGTTCTAGATCTAATTAATGGAACAGTTTCGTCACAATTTTTTAAAGATAAAATAGTTCTTATTGGGCCATATGCTTCTGGTTTACAGGATGAATATAAAACCCCTATCTCCCCTGCCGAAAACATGTTTGGTGTTGAATATCAAGCTAATGCTATTGCAGCATTATTATCCAAAGATACTAAATATGAGCCGGTAGCATTGCAATTTATTCTTGTTTTTATTATATGGTTAGGGTTAACTGTTGGTTGGATAATTTCCTGTTTAGTTGCATTTGCTCTAGGAGTAGTTCTGTATCTGTTCTATGTGTCGGTTTCGGTAACAGTTGTATATCTTAGTTCTATAATTAGCAACTATTTAAGAGAGTATGATGAAAAAAAACAGCTATCACAAACTTTTTCAAGATATGTAGCTCCTGAGATAGTTAGAGAGTTAATGAAAAATGATGGCAAAAATTTAGAGCTTGGGGGCAAAGATGTTGAGATTGCAATACTCTTTGCAGATATAAGGGGATTTACAAATCTTTCTTCTAAACTAAATGCAACAAAGGTTGTAGAGATTATTAATAGAATTTTAACAGTTTCTGGTGATAGTATTTTGCAAAATCAAGGTACTCTTGATAAATACATTGGTGATTGTACTATGGCATTTTGGGGGGCTCCTTTGCCACAGGATGATTATATCTTTAAGGCGGTTAAAGCAGCACTAGAGATAAGTGAAAGATTAAGTAAAATTACCATTGAACTTGAAGAGGAGTTTGGATATAGATTGGGTTGTGGAATTGGTGTAAATTGTGGCTCAGCTGTTGTTGGAAATATTGGCTCACCTACAAGAATGGATTATACTGTTATTAGTAATACGGTAAATGTGGCATCGAGGCTTGAAGGAATTGCTGCAATTGGAGAGGTTTTGGTAAGCCGATCGGTGGTAGATGCGCTCGACGGACGGATTAAGTTTGAATATCTTGGAAATAATTACGACCTAAAGGGCTTAAATGAAGATTTTGAAGTATACAGGGCTATATCAATAATTTAACTAAAATTGATTTAGTATATAAATATATTTATAAGTGTGTCGATTATATTATTAAGATATAAAAAATGTAGGTGCTGTTATGGTACATCTTAATTTTATTGGCGGTTCATTACATAATCATATTAAACAGGTAGAACTTACTCAAAGATTTGAGCAAAAAAAACAGGAACAAACCCTTAATAAGAGCATTGAGGAGATGACAGAGAGACAACAATTAATACAAGATCTTGAACGTCAGGCAGAAGATATTCGTAAAAATAGTAAGATAGCTTCTATAGATTCAAAGCTTAAGGCTGGCGGAGCTCCAACTGCACAGGAATTAAATTATTTAAAAGAAAATAACTATCAACTATACACGAAGGCAGTTGAGGTTATTGAGGAACGTCGTGCATATAGAAAGTCCCTTGAAGCTGCAAAAACAAAGGATGATGTTTCAAGAATAAATGGTCTTAAGCTTAATCAGTTTACCACTGAACTTAGTGCAGCAAAGGGTGATTTTGAAAAAACAGAGCAGATTTCCAGACGTTTTATGGGGGTTATGTCGGAACACACCACCTTCGTTGCTTCAAAGAGATATGAAGACCTACCAACCGATGAAGAATATTATAACGGCAAAAGAAAACCTGAATACGCTAAATCTGAAAGTGAAAATCTTCCCAATTTATTGATAAATGAGATTAACCGACAGCTAAACGAAAAATCAGAAATACATATCATAGAATTAACCGTTTAAAATGGTATTATTAATTTGATTTATCTCAGTAATTAAATTTATTTCTTATAAGCTTTACAATTATGTATTTTTGTGTTATAATAATTTAACAACAATATGATGGAAGCGGGCTATTTTTATAATTGTGTTTAATGGGGCACGAAAAGTCGTTTATTGGCTTTAGTGCTCTTTGTTTTGTTTTAATATAAAGGATTTTTATGACCACAATAAGTTTTGATGAATTACAACTTAAACCTGAAATGCTAAAGGCAATCAACGAGATGGGAATAACAGATGCAACCGAGGTACAGTCGAAAACAATACCTATCGTGCGCACCGGAAGCGATATTTTTGCTCGATCTCAAACGGGAACAGGAAAAACAATTGCCTTTGGGGTTCCGGCAGTAGAGACAGTTGAGCCGGATAGTAGACATGTTCAGGTGCTAATACTCTCCCCTACCAGAGAGCTTGCTCAACAATGTGCAGAGGAGATAAGAAAACTGTCGTTGCATCTACCATATATAAATGTTGCCGAGATTTATGGTGGAGCAGATTTTAGAGGACAGTTCCGTGAACTAAAGGTAGCAAACATTGTAGTTGGAACACCTGGCCGTGTTATGGATCATATGCGCCGCAGAACATTAAACCTTTCTAATATAAAAATGGTTGTTCTTGATGAGGCCGATGAAATGCTAAATATGGGCTTTAAAGAAGACGTTGAAACTATATTAATTGATGCACCACAACAGCGACAGATAGTAATGTTTTCAGCAACAATCCCACCGGATATATTAAAAATAAGTAAAGAATTTCAAAACGAGCCTGTTAATATTGAGATTAATGCAAAACATGTTGTACTAAGTAATATAAAACAGTGCTTTGTTAACCTTCCCAGAAATCGAAAGCTTGATGTTCTTAACCTGCTTTTCCATCGTTACAATCCACAACGCGTTATCATGTTTGCAAATACCAAAACTATGGTAGATGAGCTTACCGAAAAGTTAAACGAACTTGGATTTACTACTGCAGGACTTCATGGAGACATGCGTCAGGGACAGCGCACCCTGGTAATGAACAGCTTTAAACAAGGTAAAATCATGGTGTTGGTTGCTACCGATGTGGCTGCTAGAGGTATTGATGTTAATGATGTTGACTATGTAATTAACTTCGATATACCAAAAACATCAGACTATTATGTTCACCGAATTGGTAGAACAGGTAGAGCAGGTAGAACAGGAACTGCCATTACTCTTTGCTGTGAGGGTAGACAGGTTCAAAGCCTTCGTGAGCTAGCCAAGGCAACAAAGTCCAGTCTTGAGGAGATGGCGATACCAACCATCGAGGAAATTGGCTTACACAATCGAAAAAGGTGTCTTGATGAGGCCGTTAATATGATTAAAGAAGGTTGTGATAATTCATTTAACGAGATTATTGAAAAACTTGAGCAGGATGGCCATAATATAAATTTGTTAGCTTCTGTACTGTTGTCTAAAAGTTACAAGATTAGCACTGCAACCCTTGTGGACGTTAAGCCCGGTTCAAAATCCGGCAGGTCAAGAGGTGAACGTGCTGAGCGCGTTGATCGTGCTGATCGTGCTACACGATATCGTAACGATCCTGTATTTGCTGAAATTGTTATAAATGTAGGTAAAGCTGACCATGTTACCCCTAACCACATAGTTGGAGCTATTACCGAGATAACCGGTATATCTTCAAAGGTTATTGGGAAAATAGATGTAACACCACATCTTACTATCGTTAACGTTCCCTCAGATATGGCAATGGATATTGTAACAGCTATGTATGGTCGCAAAATTGCAAAAAAACCGGTTACAGTAACCCTTGCAGATAGAGGAAGAAAAAAGGGTGGCAGACCACACAAAAGGCATGGTAAAAAAACAAGAATTTCTCACTAAAAAATACAATTATATTTAAGCCAATCGGCCACACTATCATTAATGTTGTGGCCGATTATTTCGTTTGCAATTGCCTTTAGGCTTTCATGTGCATTTTCAACTGCATAACATTCATCAGAGACTTCAAACATTGAAATGTCGTTAACAGCATCACCAAAAGTAACAAGACGCTCGCAGTTAAGAATCTCCTTTAACTTAATTACACCATTAGCCTTACTAACGTTTTTAGGCATTATTTCTAACCAGTAGTCGCCACTGTAAATGTCCTTGTGATAAATGCAAGAGTACTTTTTCATTAATAAATCATATATTGGTAACAACTTCTCCTTATCTGTTATACAGCTAAAGTAAAAAGGCTTTTGCATAATCTTATATGTTATACTATCAGTAGGGTTCTCTCGTTCATCCCCTTTTCGAGTGTTAAGAAACAACTTTGTTTTTTTACAGATTTTGTTAGGTTGATAAGAAAATCGTTCTTTATTATTTATAAATGAGTATATAATTGGAGCAACTTTATAAGATGAAAGAAGATTGTATATTTCGTTAAACCCCTCTTCATTAAAATAGTTCTCGTATAATATCTCACCTGTAAGTCGCTTAACAATAAAACAACCGTTATATATAACGGTTGGAAAATCACCAATTATCTCTGAGGTAACCTTAATGGCAGTTTTGCCCGATCTTGCAGTTGCATAGGAAAATACCAAGCCTTTTTTGATAAGCGCATTTATTGTATTATAGCTATATTTTGAAAGATGCTGATCAGGGTTAAGTAACGTGCCATCTAGATCGGAAACATATAATATTTTAATAATAAATCACCTCTTATTGTTTCTTGTTAGAATCATTTAAGTAATCAGCAATTTCTTCGATAAATGCTGCTGAATATCTTTTCAGTTTTTCTTCACCAACGCCGGATATATCTAAAAATTCACTATCGGTTTGAGGTAGTTTAGAACACATATCTATTAAGGTGTTGTCGGTAAAAACAACAAAGGCTGGAACACTTTGTGCACTAGCTAACTTATACCGTAACGCCTTTAACTTTATTAATAATCCCTCCCTATCTGCAGGTAAGTTTGTTGCTATACTCTTGGTTCCTTTAGGTCTTGTTATACGCTCTTTCGACAGCTTCATAGTAAGCTCTTTTTCATCATAAAGAACTTCGTTTGAACCCTCAGATAATTTAAGAACAGGATATTCATCAGTAGTTTGATTTAAATACCCTTCTCTAATCAACCATCTTACAATTATATGTAAAGTAGCTGTCGACCGTTTATTAGTTCCATAACACGATATCTTTGTTAGCCCGAATCGTTCAATTCTAGAATTTTTTGAACCTTTTAAAACCTCAATAATTGTTGCAATACCAAACCTCTCCCCCGTTTTTGATACACAGGTGAGTATCTGCTTTGCATCTGTTGTGATATCTTCATCCTGAAAATTAGCATTACAACTTCCGCATGAACCACAATAGTTTGCCGGAGATTCTCCAAAATATCTTAAAATATAACCTCTTAAGCAGTCAGTAGTTGTCGAATAGTAAGTCATCTCCCTTAGTCTATTAAGCGCTAACTGCTTTACATTTTCTTCGGTTTCAGGATCGGGAAACACCTTGTCTTTATCATTCCTAATCATCCATTCGTTTGTCTTGTAATCCTGTCCACTATAAAGCAAAAGACATTTAGCATTACTACCATCACGTCCGGCTCGCCCGGCTTCTTGATAGTAACTCTCTAGGTCTTTTGGCATATTATAATGAATAACAAAGCTAACGTTAGATTTATCTATACCCATACCGAATGCATTGGTAGCAACCATATATGAAACTCTGTCATATAAAAAATCGTTTTGGTTATTATGCCTTTCTTCATCTGAAAGCCCGGCGTGATATCTAGTAGCAGAAAAATCTGTACTATTCAGTTTATCACATAGCTCTTCAACACCCTTCCTTGTAGAGCAATATATTATTCCACTAACTGACGGATTATCAGTTAAAAATCTCTTAACTGAGGCAAATTTATCACGAGGAGATTGAACCTCAAAGTATAAATTTTCACGGTTAAACCCTGTAACATAAACCTTAGGATCTTTTAACTGTAGTAGCTCTATAATATCCTGCCTTACCTTAGCAGTGGCTGTTGCAGTAAAGGCGCTAACGGGGGGACGATTTTCCAGAGCGTTAACAAATTCCGGTATCTCTCTATAGCTGGGCCTAAAATCCTGACCCCACTGTGAAATACAATGAGCCTCATCAACAGTTAACATTGAAATATTACAACTCTTAGCAAAAGCCAAAAAATATCCCGTTAATAGCCTTTCAGGAGCAACATAAATAATTTTGTATTTACCAATTTTAGCATTATACATGGCCTTTTCTATCTGGCCGGGAGTTAAAGAAGAGTTAATATAAGCAGCAGGAATACCAACTGAAATAAGGCTTTGAACCTGATCCTTCATCAATGAAATAAGTGGTGATACAACAATGGTTATTCCGCTCTTAATAAGCGCCGGTACTTGATAACAGATAGATTTACCGGCCCCGGTGGGCATTACTCCTACTAAATCATTGTTGTTTAGAATGTCGGCAATAATCTCTTGCTGTCCTACACGAAACTCATTATATCCAAAATATTTAGACAGTATCTCTTTTACCGCTAACATACATCCACCGCTGACATATAAAGAGGCAGTGGAAACCAATTTTTAGCAAAGCTTGGCAACGAATCAAGCTTTAAACTGATATTTGAGTTAACAGAAAATAACTCCTGCATTACTTCATTTCCCAGCAAAGCAACAAGCGGCTTCGCTTGAGAATTAATAACAGTAACAAAACCGTTATCTAATATTATATCAAATACTTCATTATTAATACCTATAGTTACGCTTCCATTTTCAAGATTGGAATAGCTAGCCTTAAGTTCTAAAAATGCCGTTATAAGCTTTACTATGTTTACAGGAAGATAATTATGGTTTAGTTGAGGACTAAATTCCTCTGAAAGTTCTGATAATATCTTAATATATTCAGCCTGCATCGGGTTCAACTTCACCTGTATTTCTTTAAGACCTACAATTAACATGAATTCCTTAATGAAAGCAGACATTAGCTCTTTGTTAACAACATAAAGCTCGGCAACTAATGAACCTATTTTATATATGTAACCATTAAAAACTTCATCCTTATAAAGAGCAAATAGATCACCTGTCCATGACGACATTATATCAAACAGCCTATTCTCATCTCCTTCTCTTTCGCATAGAAGTGATGAACTATTAACAATTTCCCTAATTGCCTTTAAATCGTCAACATTGCTCCTAAACACCTTTTTAATCGTAACCCCCTCAAGTGAAATTGAATGTAGGGCGTGGCGAACATTAGTAGAAGTTATCTTAAAAAGATATTCTGATCCGGATGGTGTAAACCCAAAATACTCATATCGTTGGCGTTGGCCATCAAGCTCTCCTAAATCGCAGTCGGAATGAATTTCACTAAGCACTTCAGTCATCAGTTTTTTCATATATCCATTTCCGCGCTCATATGGATGAACCGAAACAGTGCCTACACAGCCGACCTTAATAACATGCCTACCAACCTTTAAATTAACCTTATCAAGCAGAACAAGTGACTTAATTAATCCATCCTTTTTGCAAAGAAAATGATTATTACTAAAATCATATCTATCTGAATATAGTTTTGGAAGCAATTCCTTAAAATCATGTGGTTTATGGGCTACACTAAATACAAGATTTGCAAAATCAACAATGCTTGACTTGTCAAGCTTAGTTCCTTTACAGTAATTGATAGACATGTTACCCCCCTTTTGCTTAAATAAGATCTTTAAGACGTTGTTTGATTTCCTCAATCTCATCTTGTGTTGCGTAATTCTGTTTAATCTTCTTTAATGTATGCTCATCTGGCGGTTGAACTGGTTTGTTTTTTTGTTCTGATCTTTGTGCGTAAGTTTTTCTTCGCTGCTCAAAATTTGTGAAAGGGAGTGGAGTGTTCATGGCAATAAAATCCATAATTGTTCCGTAAAGGCTACCTTCAAGCTTTTCATATCTTATATCAGCAAAAAGTTCTTTTCTAACATCTTTATTAAGCCTTCGATTATTCTTTAAACAGTTAACAAGATAGTTAGAAACCTTAATGTAATTTGCCTCATCTTCAAAAAGATAAAAATGTTGCATTATTTCGTTTTTAATAGGAAAGCTATATTCTGAGTTAGTAGTAGTTTCTATAAATGAATTGTAATCTGTAATAAAATCAACATCCTGATAAACAACCATATCTTTTTCGTAAGGAAGCTTAACCGGCCTTAATATATAACAGCTTTGCCCAGATGCCCAAATCTCAGCAATAGAAGTTGATATCCAGGTGTAGATAACATCGCAATGCTTTATCCATGGTTTAATTGATAAATCTGAAATCACATGAAGATTGCTAACCTTTGATGCCAGTTGCTTTAACATCTCACTATCAATTTCTTCGGGGTGAGGTCGATAAACAATAGCCTCATCAGGATTATCTGTTAAATATCTTAGAAACCAGGAAAATAAACTCTCTTGAGTTTTTTCAGATATTTCAACCATATCTTCAATACCCTGTGTTTGCGCTGCATACTCTAAGAATGTTTTTCGTTGGTTTACAAGCGTAAATGAAGAGATAAACAATGATACTTTATTATATTTATTTAGTTTAAATTTCTTAAAAAGTTCATCTTTTGATATAAAAAAATTATTAAACTGAGCACGAAATAGGTCAAGTGAAGTGTGTCCGGATAAAGCTATATTCATAGGCTCAATATTAATAATCTCTTTAAGATTATTGTAATTCCAATCTCCCCAAGCAACATGGGCAATATGTTTTGCAGCACCCTTGAAAAACCAACGAAAATCTGTATTTGCTAAGGTTTCTCTTGTTGCAACCTGCTCCCACTGTAAGTTAACAATGAAATTACAGTCGGAAACATGGCTCAAAAAATATTTAATTGAGGCTGTATCGTAGCCGGCACTTATAATTAAAACGTTGCATTTGTAACGTTTTTTCTCTTCCTCATTTGCAACGCAATACCAGCTGTTTATAAATTTAACCGTATAACCCATCTCCTCGAGTTTAACAGCTATTAGGCATATGTTATCCAGCTCTCTGGCCTTCCCTTCATATACAAAAATAAAGTCAAATTTTTTCATTATACCTCGGTTAAAATATCAAAGTTAAAATATGCAGCCTCTTTTCGGCAATCTATTTCTTCAAGCTTAATGTTAGCTACTTCTTTCAAAGGAATATTCGGAACCATTAGAACTCCATCAGGGCTATCAGCAGGTAAAAGAGGATAATCTATGGTACAAACCTTAATACCAAGATAGCCACAAAGCTCAACAATAGAAGAAGGTGTTGAAATAACTAGTTTACTGGAAAGAATGTCTGGATAGAGGCTCTCAGGGGTACTTTCGCTAACAGTAAATCCAAATTCATTAAAAATAATGTCATCATATTCACGGTAAAGGGTGCTTCCCGGTTTATATCTAATCATAACAGGTATATTTAACTTATCAGACAACATCTTAATTTGTTTAAAAAGTACATTACGCCAACGTATTATCTGGTTCTCTAGTTCATGATCATGAGTTGGGATATCGGATAACATGAGCGTTATATATTCTGCTTTATTACTGCTTTTAGTAATAGCTCCACGAATAAGTTCTATACTACCAGCTACAACAAACTCAACATTTTGATTAAAAGCAGGAAGAAGTGTATAGTTATGCTTGTTAATAACTAAATCATTTTCATCCCAAACAAGATGTTTGTTAACGAAGGTAAGCCTTACAGGTTTATTAATTGAACTGTCATGATCAGAATATTTATAGGTATGATGTTCAACCTGCTTTGTTATAATTCCAAGCTCATTACAGGCATCACAAAGAATAAAATCAGGGGCATTATATTGATTAATAGTAACAAAACATTCAATATTGCTTTTCTCAAGTAAAAACTTTATTCGTTTTTTGCGTAGCATATACTGTGTTTCAAGAGCAGCAAGAAGCTCGGTAAGGCTGGATTTATCCTCTTGAAAGCCACATGAAGTATAATCCTGATAGTTTAATATTGCATTAGCAAGCCCTTCGCCTATGATAGACTCTCGCATAAAAACATAATTACCTGAATTTTTCTTGTCTGATTTATTCATTAAGTTCTTTTTGGTTGCAATTCGGCGGTCGCAGATTGCAATATCATAGTTATCGCTAAGCCACGAATAAGCGTTCGAATATCTTGAGTTATTAACAATTGTACGCGATAATAAAATATAACGCTTATCAGCATCATGATTATCATAACCCGCTAGGGTTAAGGTTTTATTATACAACAAAGAAGGAAGGTCGAAAATAAAATTATCGTATTCAAATATTCTAAGTCTTTTATCATTATAATTGCCAAAAAGAGAGTTTAACCTATATTGTATTAGAAGTAATAATGGGATAATTTTTATATGCTTATTGTAGAGCTGATCACCTAAGGATTTTTTTAGTTCCTGCTGTGGAAAGTAAAATACATCATGATTCATTGTTTTCCTCCCTACAAAGTGGAATTACCATGCTGCTCCAGCTACCGGGCCAAATAACATCATCCTGATTTGTATTATTAACAATCTGGAATGAAATTGCCGAAAGTTGTGCGCCATGGTCATGATATGATGAAAGGTTATACATTCCTAAATAAATATCACATTCATAGTTACCAACACTAAGCTGTGAAACATCTATCTCAAGATAACTCTCGTTTACAATATCCACAGTTTCTGCATTCATTGGTGTTGACAACATTGTTGCAATACACTGATTGCAGGATTTTATCTGAAGATTAAATCTAATTCCTTTAAGTTTTCTTTTAACAAACCATTTAACCAACACCCTAATTTTTTGATTAGCACTGTAGCAACCGTTTTCGGAATTTAATAGATTGGTTTCGGTAACATATGCATCATAACGCTGTTTTGCATTTACTTCAAAAACCCGTTTTGTATTGATATTAATAGATTGCTGTGAATAAATTTCTATTCCTTTTTCAACATCACCATCAAAAACCACGAGCCCCTTGCTCAAAACTACTACTCGCTTACAAAGCTGTCTTACCGTTGCCATATTATGACTTACATATAGCACTGTTTTACCTTCTTCTGAGGCAGAATCACTCATTCTGGACAAACATTTTTTTTGAAAATTAACATCACCAACTGCTAAAACTTCATCCATAATCATGATCTCACTATCTAGGTGAGAGGCAACGGCAAATGCAAGCTTAACATACATACCACTTGAGTATCTTTTAACAGGGGTGTCGATAAAATCCCCACATTCACTAAATTCAATAATTCCATCTATTTTTGAGTCAATTTCAGAACGAGACATACCGAGAATGGCGCCGTTCATGTATATATTTTCACGCCCGGTCATCTCACCATTGAAGCCGGTACCGACCTCTAACATGCTAGCCACCCTACCACGTAGAATAATTTCACCATCTGTTGGAGCAGTAACCCTTGATAATATCTTCAGCAACGTGCTTTTACCGGCACCATTACCGCCAATAATTCCAACAGCCTCGCCCGGTTGTACATTAAAGCTAACACCGTTTAAGGCCATAAAGGTATTACCAACTAAGCGCTCCTCCTGAAAGAGCGGTAGATTTGGATCTTCTTTTTTTCTTATTTTTGCCCATAAAGATTGTATATCAGCAGTAAGAGTTCCTCCGCCTATTTGACCTACTCGATATCTCTTCTTTATGTTTTTAATTTCTATAATTGGTGTTTCCAAGTTCTCTCCTAAACGGTGTCGATAAATGTTTTTTCTACTCTATTAAACAACTTTACTCCGATTATCAATAAAATTAATGTTACGATAATAGAAAGAATCCAGTAACCAACCATTAATTCATCGGTTGAAAAAAGAATAAACTTAAAGTTATGGATTATAGGTGTCATAGGATTTAATAATAACAGCTGCCGCATTATTCCACCGGTCTGAGATATTGGGTAAACAACAGGAGATGCATACATCCATAGCTGCATTCCAAATCCTACAGCAATTGCTAGGTCTCGGTATTTGGTTGTAAGACTTGAAATTATTATCCCAACCCCAAGCGCAAGCATAATTGCCTGCAACAATAATAAAGGTAACAATAGTAAATATGGAGAAACAGTTAAACTCTCACCTGAGAGATAAAAGAAAACCCATATTAATATTAACATAGCAAACTGAATTAAAAAATTAATAAAAGCACTTAATATCTGAGATATGGGAACAGTTATTCTCGGGAAATATATCTTTCCAAAAATATTAGCATTAACTAAAAATGTATTAGCAGTATTAACTACCGAGGTATTAAACAATCCCCAGATAGTATTTCCGGCAAGGTAAAATAAAAATTGAGGAACACCATCGGTTGAAAGACCTGCAAATCCTCCGAAAATAAATGTAAATATAATGCTTGTTAATAAAGGGTTGAGTATAAGCCAAAGTGGTCCTAAAATTGTCTGCTTATATACAAGCTTAAAGTTGCGTTCAACAAAAAGAGCGATCAAGTCTCTATATCGCCATACCTCTTTGAAATCGAAACTACTTTTTTCTGCTTTAATTACCGTATGAAATCGGTTATTAGCCATCTTCCTCCTTGATATTTTATAAATAATCTTACCCGTTACTCAAATCAAAGATTTGAAACAGGTGCCCAA
>CAYJBH010000036.1:0-30608 GCA_964368625.1 uncultured Oscillospiraceae bacterium | reverse complement strand
GTTCATATATCCGTTTTGATGATAATGCTGCCGTTATAATCAGGGAGGATAAAAACCCGAGAGGTACACGTATTTTTGGGCCCGTTGCTCGTGAATTGCGTGAAAATGGATACCTGAAGATTCTGAGCCTTGCTCCTGAATCATTATAAGGGGGAGAATAATGAGTAAACTTCATGTAAAAACTGGTGATACCGTAATGGTACTTAGCGGTAACAGTAAAGGTAAAACCGGTAAGGTTTTAGCTACAAGCCCTAAGGAGGGCAAAATAATTGTTGAGGGTTGTAATATGATTACAAAACACCTCAAGCCCCGTCGTCAGGGTCAGCAGGGCGGCAAGATAAAGGCAGAGGCCGCTATGTATGCTTGTAAAGCACTTCCTGTTTGCTCTAAGTGTAATAAAGCAACCAGGGTTGCACATAGCATTGTAGATGATAAAAAGGTTCGCACCTGTAAAAAGTGCGGCGCACAATTATAAGAAAGGGGGAAATCAAATGCCAAGATTAAAAGATAAATATTCAGCCGAGATTGCCCCTGCACTAATGACCAAGTTTGGTTATAAAAGTGTAATGCAGATACCAAAACTTGAAAAAGTTGTTATTAATGTAGGTTGCGGTGAAGCTAAAGATAACACAAAGGTTATCGATGCTATCGTTTCTGATATTAAGATTATCTGCGGACAGACTCCAATAGTCTGTAAGGCAAAGAAATCGGTTGCAAACTTTAAACTTCGTGAAGGAATGCCTATTGGTGTTAAGTTAACACTTCGTGGCGACAACATGTATGAGTTTGTTGACAGATTGTTCTCTATCGCACTTCCTCGCGTTCGTGACTTTAGAGGTATTAACGGAAACAGCTTTGACGGTCGTGGAAATTATTCGTTCGGCATCAAGGAACAGCTGATATTCCCGGAAATCGATTACGATAAGATTGACGCAATCAGGGGAATGGATATTTCGTTTGTAACTACTGCAAAGACAGACGAAGAGGGAAAAGAGCTGCTCACCTCGATGGGCGCACCGTTTGCAAACTAATTTGAATGCAGTTAAGTTGAAAGGAAGATAACAATGGCAAAAACCTCAATGAAAATCAGCCAGAAACGTCCGGCAAAATTTTCCACAAGGGCATATAACCGTTGTAAACTTTGCGGTCGTCCCCATGGCTATCTGCGTAAGTACGGAATCTGCAGAATCTGCTTCCGTGAACTTGCGTATAAGGGACAGATACCCGGAGTTCGCAAGGCAAGCTGGTAGAAAACAGCAACAAACAGACTATAAGATCGAGAAAGGGGAATTGGTATGAACATTACCGATCCGGTAGCAGATTTGCTAACCCGTGTTCGCAATGCAAGCAGTGCGAAACATGAGACCGTTGAAATTCCCGCGTCAAACCTAAAGAAGAATATAAGCAAAATTTTGGTTGACGAGGGATACGTTAAAACAATGGAAATTATCGAGGATAATAAACAGGGAGTTATCCGTTTAACCCTCAAATATCGCGAAGGTGGAGAGCCAGTACTTTCCGGCCTACGTAGGGTTTCAAAGCCCGGACTGCGCATCTACTCAGGTGCCGAAGAAATGCCCAAAGTTATGAAGGGCCTCGGTACTGCAATCGTTTCAACATCTAAAGGCGTTATGACCGATAAAGCAGCTCGCAAAGAAAATGTGGGTGGCGAGGTTTTAGCCTTTATATGGTAATCTGAAAGGGGAAAGACTATGTCGAGAATTGGAAGAAAACCCATTGTCATCCCTGCCGGAGTTGATGTCAAACTAGATGGCACTAACATTTCGGTTAAGGGCCCCAAAGGTAAGCTTGATTCCACGATACATCCGATTATATCTTTGGATATTGAAGACGGAATAATCAATGTGAAAAGGCCTAATGACGAAAAACAAGCCCGTAGCCTGCACGGCCTAACTCGCTCACTTGTAGCGAATATGGTTGAGGGCGTATCGGCAGGATTCAGCAAAACTCTTGATATTCAAGGTGTTGGATATCGTGCCGCTATGCAGGGTAATAAACTTGTATTAACTCTCGGTTTTTCTCATCCGGTTGAGCGAACCGAAACTGATGAAATTAAAATCGAGGTACCTGCTCCGAACCGTATAGTAATATCCGGAGTAGATAAACAGAAGGTCGGCCAGTTTGCGGCCGAAATAAGGGAAATCAGACCACCCGAACCATACAAAGGTAAGGGAATCCGCTATCTTGGTGAGTTTATTGCTAAGAAAGAGGGTAAGGCTGGTAAGGCTAAGTAGGTGAGGAAAAATTTATGATAAAGAAATTTGATAGAGCTGCAGCCCGTGCCAAGCGTCAAACCCGTGTACGCGGTAAGGTCAGCGGCACAGCCGATCGTCCGCGCTTAAATGTCTTTCGTTCGGCATCCCATATTTACGCACAGCTTATTGACGATGTTGCCGGTGTAACTCTTGCTCAAGCTTCAAGTCTTTCTAAAGGATTTAAAGGCAATGGCGGTAACGTAGAGGGTGCTAAATTAGTTGGCGAAGCAGTTGCAAAAGCCGCTATTGAAAAAGGCATTAAGGAAGTCGTGTTTGATCGTGCAGGTTACCTGTATCATGGCCGTATTAAGGCCGTAGCAGAAGGCGCACGTGAAGCCGGATTGACACTGTAAAGGAGTAAGAAAGTGGATAAAATCAACGCAGCTACTCTTGATATCAAGGAAAAGGTTGTTGCCATAAACCGTGTTTCTAAAACGGTTAAGGGTGGTCGTATATTTAAGTTCTCCGCACTTGTTGTTGTAGGTGACGGTAACGGTTCAATAGGATACGGCCTAGGAAAAGCATCAGAAGTTCCAGAAGCAATCCGTAAAGGAATGGAAGATGCTAAGAAGAATATGTTTAAAATATCTCTAAGAGGAACAACTATTCCGCATGAAACTGTAGGTAAGTTCGGTGCTGGTCGTGTTATGTTACGTCCGGCAGCAGCTGGTACCGGCGTTATTGCCGGCGGACCTGTTCGTGCTGTACTTGAAGTTTCGGGTATTAAAGATATTCGTACTAAGTGTATACGCTCTAACAACCCATGCAATGTTGTTGCAGCTACAATTAACGGACTTAAGAGCCTACGTGATTTAAAGCAGGTTGCTGAAAATCGTGGCAAAACAACCGCAGAAATCATCGGTTAGTGGAGGACATGATGGCAAATAAAAAACAAACAACTGGCATCCGTATTAAGCTAGTGCGTTCACTAGTTGGATGCAAAGAAGGCCAAATTGCAACAGCCCATGCACTCGGACTAAAAAGAATTGGCATGGAAACTGTTCAGCCTGATAATGCAGCAACAAAGGGTAAAATTACTAAGATTTCTCACCTTGTTGCGGTTTTAGAAAATTAATAGGAGGGGAAACCTATGCAACTGCATGAATTAAAACCAGCCTGCGGTGCGGTTAAACCCGCAAAGCGCAAAGGAAGAGGCAATGCTTCCGGTAACGGTAAAACTGCCGGTTACGGACATAAGGGTCAGAAAGCTCGTAGCGGATCAAAAAGAGCAGGATTTGAGGGTGGTCAGCTTCCATTGCAACGCAGACTTCCAAAAATCGGATTTAACAACATTTTCAGAAAAGAGTACAACACAGTTAATATTGCACAGCTAGATAGCTTAGAAGCGGGAACAGTTGTAGACCGTAAAACTCTGGTTATGGCTGGATTTATTAAAAATGATCGTACAGCAGTTAAGGTACTTGGTAATGGTGAGTTAACTAAGAATCTTACAGTTAAGCTTGATGCATACACCGCTTCGGCTAAAGAAAAAATTGAAAAGGCCGGAGGAAAGACAGAGGAGGTTTAGGTGCTATCTACACTTAAGCAAGCTTGGAAAATAGAAGACCTTCGCAAAAAAATTCTGTATACTTTGCTAATGCTATTGATATTCAGAATTGGTGTAGCAATACCGGTACCATTTATGAGTCCGGATGCTTTATCCTCGTTAGTCTCACAGTCTGGTAGTATGTTTAGCTGGATTGACACCTTAACCGGTGGTGCATTTTCTCAGGCGACTTTATTCGCTTTGTCGGTACAACCTTATATTACCGCTTCCATTATTGTTAACCTATTAACAGTTGCCATTCCGGCACTGGAACGGCTTTCAAAGGAAGGCGAATCGGGCCGTAAGAAAATACAACGAATAACTAGGATGGCCGGTGCGGGTCTTGCACTTGTCCTCGCTATAATGTATTATTTCCTACTTCGTTCTCAGGGAGCTTTAATCTATTCAACAGGAGATGGCTTTGCCGAAATATTCTCCGCTATAGTAATCATACTTGCATTTACTGCAGGTGCGGTACTGATCATGTGGATGGGTGAGCAAATTGATCGTAAGGGAATAGGTAATGGTCTTTCGGTATTAATATTTGCCGGTATTGTCTCGGGATTACCCGGTGTAGTATCTATAATTGGCAGTGAGCTGGAACTTGCAGCGAACGGCCAACCGGAAAAATACATCTTTTTGCCGATAATTGCTATATTAATGCTAGCTGCAGTTATATTGGTAGTTATTCTGGCTGCTGCAGAACGTCGTATTCCTGTTCAGTATGCAAAAAGAGTTGTAGGCCGTAAAATGTTTGGCGGACAGTCAACATTTATTCCAATTAAATTAAATATGAGCGGCGTAATGCCAATTATATTTGCATCCGCAATAGTTTCTGTTCCAGGTACAATAGCGGCGTTTGCAAATCCAGCAGCAGATAGTTTTTGGGGGCAGTTATTGTCAACATTTAACTATACAGGAGCAGCTTATGCTATTATTTATCTGTTGCTAATTATAGGCTTTAACTATTTCTATGTATCTATGCAGTATAATCCGATAGAGATAGCAAATAACCTACGTAAGAACAACGGCACCGTTCCGGGCATAAGACCCGGCAAACCAACTTCAGATTTTATAATTAAAGTACTTTCTAAAGTAACATTTATCGGTGCTATATTCCTTTGTACTGTAGCTGTTGGACCAATTGTTCTTGGTAACATAACTGGAATTCCACTACAGCTAGGTGGTACATCGCTTCTAATCGTTGTCGGTGTTGCACTAGATACAGTACGCCAGATAGAGAGCTATCTGACGATGAGACATCATAAAGGCTTTTTAGAATAATCGGAGACCATAATGAATCTTATCTTTTTAGGTGCTCCCGGAGCCGGTAAAGGTACTGCTGCAGAGGGTATTGCTACAAAATATTCCTTTGCATCAATAAGTACCGGAGCGATACTTAGGGAAGCAATAAAGAATGAAACCGAACTTGGATTGAAGGCAAAATCCATTATCGAAGCCGGTGAGTTAGTTCCAGACGATGTTATTATTAATATCGTAAAAGAACGCATTAAGGCTGAGGATTGCAAAGGTGGGTTTATATTAGACGGAGTTCCAAGAACCTTAGAACAAGCAGCAATGCTCGATGAACTTGGGGTTATAATTGATAGAGTTATTCAGTTTGATATTGAACCTCAAATAGTTGTTGATCGTTTAACGGGACGTCGTGTTTGTGTAGATTGTGGAGACACTTTCCATATCGAAAGCAAACCACCTGAAAAGGATGGCATATGCGACAGATGTAGCGGACATCTTATAATTAGAAAGGATGACGAACCTAGTACAATTAAGGAACGTTTGAGAGTTTATGATGAATTAACCAAACCGCTAACCGAGTATTATACCAAGACAGGAAAGCTTATCCACATTGATGCTTCTAAGAGTATTGATGAAATACTTTCGATAATTACAAAGGCATTGGAGCTTTAGATTGATTATTGTTAAGAATCATATGGATATAGAGAAGTTATCCATAGCTTGCGACATATCAGCTGCCGCTTTAAAGGCTGCAGGTGCTGCCGTTACTATTGGAATAACTGCAAAAGAGCTTGAATTAATTGCTGTTAAGGTAATTAAGCAGGCAGGAGCAGTTCCAAGCTTTTATAAGTATGGTGGATTTCCCGGAAAAATATGCGTTTCGGTTAACGATACGGTAATTCATGGAATTCCAACGAATGAAAAGCTAAAATCAGGCGATATTGTCAGTATTGATATTGGAGCCTACTATAATGGTTATCACGGAGATAATGCTGCAACGTTTACGGTGGGTGAGGTTACTGATGAAGCCCAGAAACTTGTTGATGTAACTTACCAATCATTGCATAAAGCGATTTTAGCAGCAAAACCCGGTAATCGAATAGGCGATATAAGCCATGCAATACAAACTCACGTTGAAGCCTTCGGTTTTTCACCGGTTAAGGATTGGGTTGGTCACGGAATAGGAAAAGACCTTCATGAGGATCCACAAATTCCATGCTTTGGAGAGCCGGGACGAGGGATTAGATTAATACCAGGGATGACATTAGCAATTGAACCGATGATTAACATTGGAACAAGATTAACAAAGGTATTATCTGATGAATGGACCGTAAAAACAATAGATAATTCATTATCGGCCCATTTTGAACACACGGTTGCTATCACAAATGATGGTGCAAAAATACTAACATCCGGTTGGGAGGTTGGAAGATGATTAGAAACATTCCAAACAACCACGCGGCACCGGTAGTAGGACAACTTGTAACATCACTTGCGGGTAGAGATAAAACAATATTATTTGCGGTAGTTAAAACTGAAGGTGAGTATGTATTTCTTGCCGATGGAAGAAACCGTAAAACCGAAACACCAAAAAAGAAAAAGGCGAAGCATATTCATAAAACAGCATGTGTGATTAGTGAATCATTACTAAGATCAAATAATCTGCTGTATAAAGAAATATGCAAAGCACAATACAAAGAACAGGGGGATGAATCTTGTCCAAAGAAGATGTTATAGAAGTTGAAGGTATAGTAATAGAAGCTATGCCAAATGCAATGTTTTTAGTTGAGCTTGAAAACAAGCATCGACTACTCGCACATATCAGCGGTAAACTACGCATGAATTTTATACGTATTCTTCCGGGTGATAAGGTTACCGTTGAGATGTCGCCCTACGATTTAACAAAGGGGCGCATAACCTGGCGCTCTAAATAAGGAGGACACTAATGAGAGTTAAACCGTCTGTAAAACCCATATGTGAAAAATGCAAAATAATTAAGCGTAAAGGCAGAGTTATGGTAATCTGTCAGAACAAAAAGCACAAACAAAGACAAGGATAAGTAAGAAAGGATTTAGATATGGCACGTATCGCTGGTGTAGACCTGCCCAAGGAAAAGCGAGTGGAAGCCGGACTTACCTACATTTTTGGTATAGGTAACAGTAAGGCACGTCAGATTTTAAAAACGACCGGTGTTAATCCCGATACAAGAGTTAAGGATTTAACCGATGATGAAGTTGCAAAGCTTCGTGATGCTATTGATACTTCAGCAACTGTTGAGGGTGATCTTCGTCGTGAGGTTGCACTTAATATTAAACGTCTTGTTGAGATTGGTAGCTACAGAGGAATACGTCATCGTAAAGGACTTCCGGTACGTGGTCAGCGTAGCAAAACTAATGCGAGAACCCGCAAGGGACCAAAACGTACAGTAGCTAACAAAAAGAAGTAAGGGAGGTTTTATATGGCAACCAAAGGCGCCAAAAAAGCAGGTGCGACAAGAAAGCGTCGTGAACGCAAGAATATTGAGCGTGGTGTAGCACATATTCAATGCACCTTTAATAACACTATTGTAACTATAACAGATGTACAGGGTAACACAATCTCCTGGTCTTCTACCGGAGGATTAGGATTTAAGGGCTCACGTAAAAGTACTCCTTATGCAGCACAGATGGCTGCAGAAACTGCTGCAAAAGCAGCAATGGAGCATGGTATGCGTAGCGTAGAAGTTTATGTTAAAGGTCCGGGTAGCGGACGTGATGCAGCAATCAGGGCTTTGAACACAGCCGGTCTTGATGTTAATGCATTCAAAGATGTAACACCGGTTCCACATAATGGATGCCGCCCACCCAAACGCCGCAGAATATAATAGAAGGAGAATTGATAGATGGCAAGAAATATGCAGCCCGTCGCAAAGCGTTGCAAAGCGCTGGGTATCTCCCCGGCGGTTATGGGATACAGTAAAAAAACCACCAATCGTAATCCCGGTGGCAATCAGATGCGTAGAAAGAAATCAGAGTATGCACTACAGTTAACCGAAAAGCAGAAGGTTAAATTTGTATACGGTGTACTTGAGAAACAATTCCGTATGTATTACGAGAAGGCTACACGTATGCAGGGCAAACCGGGTGAAAACCTACTAAGCCTTGTTGAGCGTCGTCTTGATAATGTTGTATACCGTTTAGGATTTGCTATGACACGTCGCGAGGCACGTCAGGTAACATCACATGGTCATATAACAGTAAACGGACATAAGGTAGATATACCGTCTTATATTGTTAAGGCCGGAGATGTTGTAGCCGTGTGCGACAAGAGCCGTTCTTCAGAAAAGTTTAAAAGACTAACAGGAGAAGGTGCAGTGGTTGTTTCTGTTCCGAAATGGCTTGATAAAGACAAGAATGCTTTACAGGGAACTGTCACAACGTTACCAGTTCGTGATGATATAGACTTCCCCGTTGAAGAACACCTCATTGTTGAGTTATATTCTAAGTAAGAATATTTTCAATGTTATAGAATGTATATTATTTTAATAAGGAGGGTTTGAAGATGGAAATGGAAAGACCCAAGCTAAAGGAAGAAATGGAAAATAGCCAATATAATATTAATATGATTCAGCCGGTAATTGAGTTAATTGAGATGTCACCGGATGGCCGAATTGGTAAATTTGTTGTTGAGCCGCTTGAGCGTGGATTTGGCAACACCCTTGGAAATAGCATGAGAAGGGTGTTACTATCCTCTCTTCCAGGCGTTGCAGTTACCGCTGTTAGAATTGATGGTGTACTTCATGAATTCTCTACTGTTGAGGGAGTTAAGGAAGATGTTACAGAGTTAGTTCTAAACCTTAAGGGAATTGCAGCAAAACTAATGCCTGAATGCGAGTGCCCAAAAACTGTTCATGTTAAGGCTGTTGGTCCTATGGAGCTAAAAGCCGGTATGTTAGGGCTAGACCTAGAAAATAATGATCGTCCAGCCGATCCGGAGATTGAGATACTAAATCCCGACTATCATATTGCTAGTATAGCTGAAGGTGGTGTTCTAGAAATGCAACTTACCTTTGGTAGAGGCAGAGGATATGTACCAGCAGAGAGAAATAAAAAATCTGCTGAGCAAGCTGGGCTTACAGCAATTCCTGTTGACAGTATCTATACACCGGTATTACGTGTTAACTACAATGTTGAAAATACACGTGTAGAACATATTACCGACTACGATAAGTTAACCTTTGAGCTTGAAACAGATGGTACTATTGATGCTACTATGGCTGTTAGCTTAGCAGCGAAAACAATGTGCGAGCTGTTAAATCAATTTGTTGCTCTATCTGAAGAAGCAATGAATGTAGAAATTATGGTTGAGAAGGAAGATGGCGGTAAGGAAAAAATCCTTGAGATGACCATCGAAGAGCTTGATCTTTCGGTTCGTAGCTTTAACTGCCTAAAAAGAGCCGGTATCAATACCGTTGAGGATCTAATCAATAAATCAGAAGATGAGATGATGAAGGTTCGTAATCTAGGTAGAAAGAGCCTTGAAGAGGTTATTGCAAAGTTAGAGTCGTTAGGATTTACCCTGACCAAGGACGACGAGTAAAATAAGGAGAGATTAATCATGCCGGGAACAAGAAAATTAGGCAGAACAAGTGAACATAAACGTGCAATGATGCGCTCGATGGTAACCTTTCTATTAGAAAAAGGCCGTATTGAGACTACCGTGTCAAAAGCAAAAGAAGTTCGTCGTGATGCTGAAAAGATGATAACCTTAGGTAAGGCCGGTGACCTGCACTCAAAACGCCAGGTTATGAGCTTTATCACTAAGGAAGATGTAAGCAAAAAGCTGTTTGATATCATCGCTCCTCAGTATGCTGACCGTAACGGTGGATATACCAGAATCATTAAGATTGGTCCCCGTAAAGGTGATGCAGCCGAGATGGTAATATTAGAATTAGTTTAGTTAACATTTTTAAACACCTACTAAATTTTAGTGGGTGTTTGTTTATGTTTGCATATTTTTATTTGCTATGCTATAATATTATATATCTAATAAAATATTATAGGTGATTAGCATATGGCTAAAAAGCGTTATAAAAGAACAAAATATACCAAACAACAGATAATTAAAAATAGATTCATATTTATTTTTGTTGCTACAACAATATTTTTACTTATAATTTTTGGAGTAGTAAGGTTATTGGAATTGGCATTTGCCCAACCAACATTAGCTGAGGTAGATATTGACAGCACTCTGAATTCATCATCCGCTTCTATTGATAACAGTCAACCGGATGAAAGTGATATTGACGGCTCAGATATAGACGATAGTAACATTACATCATCATCTATAGAGGAAACTTCGGCTTCTGTTAATAGTGAAATTGATGAGGTAGACATGACCTATCCGGGAGATGGGGTTCCTATGCTGGTAAATAAACAAAATCCTATTCCGGAAGATTATGAACCTGAACTTGAAACAGTTTATGATTATAGCTTTAGAACAGATGGCGCTCAAGCACTTCGAGATATGATTAATGCAGCAGCAGCTGAGGGTATTAACATTTATATAGTTTCTGCATATCGTACAGTAGAGCATCAAACCAGAAATTATAACAACAGGGTTGATCAATATATGTCTGAAGGAAAAACTGAAGAGGAGGCGAAAGAGTTAACAGAGATGTTTATTGCGCCACCTACTAACAGTGAACATTCCCTAGGCCTTGCTGTTGATTTTAATAGTTTATCCCAAAGCTTTGAAGATACAGAAGAGTTTGATTGGCTTGTTGAAAACTGTGCAACATTTGGTTTTATATTGAGATATTCTAAGGATAAGGTTGCTGTAACCGGTTATAGTTATGAACCTTGGCACTATCGATTTGTAGGAACAAATCACTCTCATGAAATTATGGAGAGTGGTCTTTCTCTTGAAGAATATCTGATAAGTTAGACAATTAGTCATATATTTCTAATATTTTAATTAAAATTTCTACATAAAACATTTTATTTTATGTAGAAATTTCACAATATTTATATTATAATAATACAAAGAAGTAGGAGTTATAATATGCATACATTGTGTAACTTTAAAAACACCAATTGCTGTAACTATTTACATGCTATGGTGTTTTATGTTATTTTACACAGAATATTATGTAAATTTTATGTTAAATAATATGTATTTTGTCATTTAATGATAAATTATTACTTGATTTTTAGTATATATTTTGATATAATTTTCTTATAGATGTTTTTCTTAACGTTTACGCTAGGTTATTTTTGAGAAAGGACAACTCAGGATGGCAGTTTTATTTAACAGTGCAAGCCATAAAGTTACTGCTGCAGCTTTGGATGCCATGTGGACCAAGCAGCAGGTAATATCTGATAACATTGCTAACTATGAAACACCGGGATATAAAGCAAAAACTTTAGATTTCGAACAAACGCTAGAGAGTATTTCAGGTAGTTCGGATAATGATAATGTTATTACAGCAACGGTTAATATCAGCGAACGTGATAATGATACTATTAGAGTCGATGGTAATAATGTTGATATGGAGCAGGAGCAGCTTGAACTCTGGAAAACCTACGCTCAATATAGTTATTTAACAAGAAAAATTACCGGTGATTTTACTAACATGAGATATGTTATTAATCAACTAGGTAGATAGGAGTTATTATGTCATTTTTATCATCATTAAATATTGCCGGTTCCGCTCTTACTGCTGAACGGCTTCGCATGGACATTATTACTCAGAATATTTCAAATGCTAATGTTACCAGAACAGAGGATGGTGGACCTTATCAACGTCAACAGGTGGTGTTTGAATCTGTTGGTATGTCCTTTGAAGAGGTCTTAGGTATGAAAACCAGTGGAATAACAACGTCAAACTCAGGTGGTGTTAGAGTTACCGAGATAGTAGAGAATGAAAATGATTTTGTTCCCGTATATGACCCTGATCACCCTGATGCTGATGAAGCAGGCTATGTATTGATGCCAAACGTTAATATGACAGAGGAGCAGCTTGACCTTATGGCAGCTACACGTGCATATGAAGCTAATATATCCGCACTTAATGTTGTTAAAACTATGACCATGCTTGGTCTTGAGATTGGAAAGTAATATCCTAAAGGAGGTTAAAAATGTCTGATATGTTTATAGTGCCAATTTCCCAAATGCCGTCAATTGACTCTATTACGGGTGTTGCAGAGTCTCAAGATTCCAACCAAGGTGGTAGCAGTGTTCCTTTTGCCGATGTTTTTCAAAGTATAATTGCGCAGCAGCAGGAAGCACAAGCAATATCACAACAGGATGCTGTAGACCTTGCATTTGGTAACATAGATGATTTACATACCGTTACAATAAATTCAGAGCGTTCTGCTGCAGCACTAGAGTTAACAGTTCAGATGACCTCTAGAGCGTTAGCTGCATACAATGAAATTATCAGAATGCAAATTTAACCGGTCTTATTGAGTATGATCATTGGTTTTACTAAACTAACTTTATTATATAGCACATACATAAAAAACCGAACTCGGAGACTTTGATGCAGGAACGTGTAACAAAAATATATCAAGATTCAGTTACCTATTGGAATAATATTCCTAAAAACAAACAAAGATATGTTATAGGAATTGGAGCCGGTATAATAGTTTTAGCGATAGTTCTAGCAATTGTTTTGAATGCTTTTGCCAGTAGCTATGTTGTACTGTATCCTGGAATGAGTGCCGAGGAATCTTCTGAGCTTTTAAATGAGCTTGGTATTAAGAATGTCCCCACTAGGGTTACTGCTGATGGTGAAGTAATGGTTCCTTCTACTTCTAAGGATGAACTACTTGTAGAATTAGCGGTTATGGGGTTCCCTAAATCAACACTTACATATGATGTTTTTTCCAGTATTAGTGGTTTTACTACTACTGAGTTTGAAAGACAACAGTATTTGCTTTTCCAGCTACAGGAAAGGCTACAGGGTACCCTTGAAAAAATTAATAATGTAGCTGATGCAACTGTTACCCTTAATGTTCCTGAAAATGCCGACTATGTTTGGGATGAGGAAAGCGATAACAGTTCTGCCAGCGTATTATTAACATTTAACAGTAGTGGTTCAGTTTCAACTGAAATGGTTTCAGGAATTAAGAATTTAGTTTCTTCTGCAATTCCTAACTTAATCCCTGCTAACGTTAGCGTAATAGATTCATCAACCGGTATTGAATTATATGCGGATGATGATTCGGTTAATTCTATTGAGTATGAACTTAAAAGAATGGGTCTTGAATCTGAAGTTGAGCAAAAAATTTCAGATAAGATTATGAATGTATTAACTCTTGGATATGCCCCGGAAGATATAAGGATATCTGCAACAGTTACACTTGATTACGATAAAATGATTACCGAATCAATGGAATATATCGGCAATGAAGACAACACCGGCGTTTTAGTCGACGAGCAGTATAGCGCTGTTGGCGATGGTGGAATAGAAGATGGTGGAGTAGTTGGAGAAGAAAACAACACCGATATTCCTATCTATGTTACCGATGAGAATGGGGATATGTCTATAGTTGATTATAACAGACATAACCAATATCTCGTAAGCTATGTTAAACAGCAGGTTGAAAAGGATGAGGCTACCATCGAGGATGCCACAGTTTCTATTGCTTTAAGAGACAATGAATTAACCGATCAACTTAGAGCACAGATAATTGAAACTGCCGCTACCGCTAGCAATGTTTCGCGGGAACAAATATCAATTATGGCCTTTGAGGCTTTAGAAGAAGTTCCTGAGCTTACCGGTATGGATGCAGTTCTAGCTAATCCTCTAATTCTTGCAATTGCTGCCGGCGTAATACTACTTATTATTATTGTTGTAATTATACTAATGCTTTCTTCAAGAAAGAAGCGAGAAGCATTAATTGCTGCAGAGGAAGCAAAAATGCTGGTAGTAGATGGTGTTCAATTCAATTCTCATGATGAGGTTGAAGCTTATAAACAGCAACTAAAGGAAGCAACCGAAGCCAGCAAAAATACGAAGGAAAATGTTATTGTTGAGGAGGTTAAGGAGTTTGCAAAGAGTAACCCCGATATTACCGCTCAACTTATACGAACTTGGTTACATGGAGAGGAAACTCCGGAAGAGTAAACATATATTTTTCAAAGGATAAAAACTATGCCCTCAAAGGATACAATGACAACTCAATCTAAGGCAGCAGCCGTTATGGTTGCTCTTGGAGCAGATACCGCCTCGGAGATTTACAAACATCTTCGCGAGGAGGATATTGAAATATTATCTTTAGAGATTTCAAAGCTTGAAAAGATGAAGAGCGATGATATGAGTGAGATAATCAGCGACTTTTATGGGCTGTGTTTAACCCAAAAGGTTATTTCAGAGGGCGGCCTTGGATATGCAAAGGACATTTTGGAAAAAGCATTTGGGTCGCAACAAGCATATTCTTATATTGAGCGTATCACCAAGTCGCTAAAGCGTAAGGCTTTTGAATTTGTTCGTAAATCTGACAGTAAAACGCTTTTCAATATAGTTCAAAGCGAGCACCCTCAAACCATAGCACTTATCCTTTCATACGCAAAACCTGAACAGGCCTCTGATATTATCAGCGAGCTACCAAAGGAAAAAAGAGTTGAGGTAGTTGAGCGTATTGCACGACTTGACAGGGCATCTCCGGAATATATTAATCTTGTAGAACAGATGATGGAGAAGAAATTTGACAGCATCGAGAGTGTTGATTTAATGGAGGTTGGCGGTATTAACTATATTGCCGATATTATGAATACGGTAGACCGTTCGACAGAGAAGTTTATATTTGATGAATTGACCCAGAAGGACCCTGTTTTGGCTGACGAAATTCGTAAGTTGATGTTTGTGTTTGAAGATATTCTCAATATTGATAGCATGTCAATTCAACGGTTTATTAGAGAAATTGATACAAAGGATATTGCGGTTGCTCTCAAAACTGCTACACCCGAACTTCAGGAAGCTTTCTTTGCAAACATGTCTAGCCGTATGAAAGAAACGGTTCAGGGCGACATTGAGTATCTTCAGAATATTCGCATGAAGGATGTTGAGGAAGCTCAGCAGCGTATTGTTTCTACAATTAGAAAACTTGAAGAAGCTGGTGAATTGGTTGTATCTAAAGGTGGTAAGGAGGATATGATTGTCTAACATCTATAAAGGTGCCGGCATGAATCTATCCAAAAACCCCGTTATGATTTTCTGTCCGGACCCTATATCAAATAACATAATTGAACCGGATGATATTTTAGATATTTATTCTGTTGATTCAGCTGATTCGCATGATTCCAGTGATATTGAGGAGGTTCAACTTCCTAACCCTATTGAGATCATTGAATCGGCAAAGATTCAAGCAGCGCAGATGTTAGAGCAAGCTGAGCAAGAGATTAATGCTAAGCGAGAAGCGTTTGAACTTGAAAAGGCTAATGTTATTAGTGCAGAAAAGCAACGAGCATATGATATTGGATTACTTGAAGGTGCTGAGCAGAAGGCCAAAGATATAGAAGAGGCAATAGCGAGTATTAGCTCACAGATAGATGAAATTAAAGCAAATTTTAATGAATTTATGGATGAGCAAAAGAGTGATTTAATTACACTGGTTTTAGAAGTTACTGAAAAAATATTAGCTAAACGCTTAGAAAATGATGACTACATAATGATTCCAATTATACAAAAAGCGTTAAGGGATGTAAAGTTAAAATCTCATTGTTCTATATCTGTTTCTCAGGAAGCAATAACGCTGTTGGCATTTTTGAAGAAAGAACTAATAAATGCTAATGATACTAACTCGGCAATGTTTGATATAGTTGCTAAGGATATGCCATTAGATTTTTGTGTTCTTGAGATTGACGAAGAGTTACTTGATGTGTCTATCTCAACTCAATTTGAGAATTTAGGAAACTTTTTAAAGCATAACAGTTAAAACTTAAGCAAAAAAGTTCATTAGTAGGCTTTCGGTGCTTATAGGTGGAGGTAAATTTGGAAGTAAACACCTTTCTGAAGCTGCTTGAAGGCAGTGACTTATATTCAAGGCTAGGCCGTATTGAACGAATAATAGGCACTACAGTTGAAGCAGACGGGCCTCCCGGTAATATTGGTGATGTTTGTCAACTATTGTTACCGGATAGTAACCATCCGTTAACTGCTGAAGTAGTTGGATTTAAATCAAATAAAGTTTTACTTATGCCTTATGGTGATATCGAAGGTATAGGTAAAGGAAGTATAGTAAAAAATACCGGTGGTCAGCTTAAGGTAGGCATGAGTAATAAGCTGATTGGCCGGATTATTGATGCTGTGGGAAATCCCATAGATGATGGTCCACCAATCGGAGATTGTGTTTATCAAGCAATAGGAGGAGCGCCTTCTAACCCCATGCAACGACCACCTATTTCTGAGGTAATTGAGATAGGTGTTAAAGCTATTGATGCTTTCTGCACCGTAGGTAAAGGTCAGAGAATTGGGATATTTGCCGGATCGGGAGTTGGAAAAAGCGTTCTAATGGGTATGATTGCAAGAAATGTAGTAGCAGATGTTAGTGTTATTGCACTAGTAGGCGAACGTGGTCGTGAGTTGGTTGAGTTTATTAAAAGAGATCTTGGAGAGGAAGGCTTGGCAAGGTCTGTAGTAGTTGTTGCAACCTCAGATCAACCGGCAATGATGCGCTCAAAGTGCGCTCTTACAGCTACTGCAATTGCAGAATTTTTTAAAGATCAAGGCAAAGATGTTCTGCTTATGATGGATAGTTTAACCAGATTTGCTATGGCACAAAGAGAAATAGGACTTTCTATTGGCGAAGCCCCTGTTGCTAGAGGTTACACACCATCATTGTATACGGTAATGCCAAGGCTGCTGGAGAGATGTGGTAATTTCGAAAGAGGCAGTATAACCGGAATTTATACAGTGCTGGTAGAAGGTGATGATGTAAATGAACCAATTTCTGATACTGTTAGGGGTATTATTGACGGTCATATACTTCTTTCTAGAGACCTAGCGGCTCAAAATCAATACCCGGCTATTGATGTCTTGGGTAGTATTAGTAGATTGATGAATAGTGTAGCTTCGGATAGTCACAAGAAATATGCGTCTAAGTTTAGAAGTCTTTTATCAACATATATGGCTAACCGCGATCTTGTTATGATTGGTGCATATAAACATGGGTCAAATCCTGCATTGGATGATGCTATAAGGCATATTAATGCAATGACTGATTTTATTAAACAGGGGGTAGACGACAAAATTAGCTTTTCTGATATGATAAAAAAGCTTGAATCTTCGATTTTGTAGTTATTTTTTATGTAGTATTATTAAAAAATGGATGTTTTTGCAAATAATTGTAGATTTTTTTATCAAAGTATAGTATAATAATAATTAGTTAGAGTGGAGTAAAATGAGTAAAATAAAGGGGTAATATTGAAAAACTTTAACTTTTCCTTAGATAAAGTGTTGAGTTACCGAGAACAGGTTCTAGATCTTGAGAAAAACAACCTTTCGATTGAAATAGCCAAGGAAAATAATATATTATCTGCAATTGAAAATACCAAAAATAATATATTGCACCAGTCGGAAAAACTTAAGATTTTAATGGCTGAAGGCACTACGATTATAAATGTAAGACAGCTAAGTAACCAGATAGAATCATTAAAAAGAACTCTAACACAGCAGAAGTTACAACTAGCTGAACAACAAAATGTAGTAGAAAAACAGCGAACAGTTGTTGTTAAGGCTAATCAGGATTTTACCTTACTTGAAAAGCTAAAAGAAAAAAAACATAGCGAATATCTTTACGAATCACTTAAAGAAGAGAATAGTAGAATAGAAGAAATTGTGGTAACAAATCTTGCTAGAAGGATAGATAGCAGCCCGTCGTCAAGGTAGAGACGATTATATATATTGGGTGTTGAAATTTTAAAGAAAGGAGGTGAGAAATATATGAATGCGGTTAATTTTACTCCAAACATTAGCGAGTCTATCGTAAGTACTGGTACGACAGGAACAACAGCTATAACTAACGATTTTTCAAAGATTGTTCAACAGTTAATGAACCCCGAAATCACAGATACTTCAACTATGTTTAACGGAATTGATGAAAACATAAAGCAAATTTTATTAAATCTTTTTGGTTCGGGCGAAGAGACAGTTAATACCGATGTAAGTCAATTGTTATTGCAGATGTTTGGTGGAACAGAGGACCTTGAAAGCATTACTGACAACGATTTAGATTTAAATGCAATGTTGATTTCTGCAGGAATTATGCCTACACAGACTGCTCAGATAAATTCTGAAGGTGTAAATGTTTTAGAGCAGATGTTAACTCAATCAAGTGAAAGCAGTGGTGTTTATGCATTAATGCAGGTAATATCCCAGATGTCTGGTAGCGACCAGAAAAATATGTTTTTGAACTTGATGAATAATCCTACAACAACATCAGCAACTAATAGCACTCAAGAGGCGGTAACATCGGTGGCATCGCAACTTTTCCCACTTACATCCAATGCAAATCCGACAACAAGTTCTGTAACAGGTGAGAATGTTCAACAGCTAGTTAATCTTTTAGGTGGAGCAACATTTTCTACTCAGCAATCAAGCACTTTGGAAAGTTTTACCGATACGTTAACCAGAATGCAGATTACAAACGCTATACAGCCAACCATAGAGACCGGTGAGGCAGGAGAAGAGACTATAAATTTAGAACAGCTTCAGCAAAGCCTATTAGTTGGAAACGACTCTACTGCAAATTCCAATAGCGTATTTGGTATTCCTACAAACAGTGAGACACAGTCAACCGCAGCTAAAGCCCAGGATATAGCATTGCAACTTAACCAAGGTATGCAAAATTTAACGCAAACTAATGAGTTTACTGTAAAGCTGAGTCCGGAAGGTCTTGGAGACATAACGGTTTCGTTAACACAAACAGCCGGAAAGATGAGTCTTGTACTAACTGCTACTTCAGCAGAAACAGCAAGATTACTAAATTCCGAGATGGCAACACTTCAATCGACCTTACGAACAACCCAATCTGAAGCTGAACCAATTATCGTAGTACAGACTTCACAGAGTGAAACAGGAAATGATTACCTTTTTAACGGCTTTTCACAACAGGAGCACAAAGCAAAGGAACAATTTATTGTTGAAACAAATTTTTCTGATGGAGAAGAAATTCTAGAGTCTGAAGAACAGGAAATAGTATCTCAGGTTGTTAATAGCTTACTGAGTACAAGAGTTTAGAAAAAAGTAATTGTTTTGAGTTTGCAAAATCTATAGAAAGGAAAAGAAAATCAATGGATACATCAGGGGTTTCGGAATCTAGTGGATTAAATTATAACGCTGTTTATGATGATGGAACTAACAGTACTGTTAATGTTGAAGATTTTTTGAATCTAATGGTTATGCAGCTAGCTAACCAGGATTTCATGAATCCGGTAGACGACAGTGAATATCTTTCACAACTTGCGACCTTTGCAACAATGCAACAGATGCAGGAATTGGCAGAATATTCAAAATACAACTACACAATGAGTTTGGTGGGTAAAGATGTTACAGTTGCTAAATACGACATTGGCGGTAATGTTCAGTGGGACACAGGACCGGTAGAAAGGATTACGCTTTTTGATAATGAGCATTTAGTTTATGTAAATGGAACATCTTATAATCTTAATCAGATTATGGAGATACACAATGGCTCAACATCCGATAGCGAACTACCACTAGATGCTAGTATGCTTTCACTATTTACCGGTACAATAACATCAGGAACGGCTTCATTTGAATGGAAAGCACCGGAAAGTGACGTAACTGCCCAGAATGAACTAACTTATACAGTTTACTACTCAGCAAATGAAGATATGGACACTGTGGTTGATGTTAAAAACAACGGAACAATTTATGGCGAGGCCGATCGTACAAACCTAAGTGAGGAAGTTATTATAGGACTTTCACCGGCAACAACATATTATGTTAATGTTTTAGTAAAGGATACACAAGGTAACGAATCGGTATATAAAAAGTCAACCATTACAACCGATTCAATCTAACTTGAAGGAGCTAATGATATGATGGATAATATCAGAGCAATTTCGTCAGGGATGGAACAAGGAACCAACAGTAGTTCGAAGAATAACAATTTATCTGATGGCTCTTTTAGTGAATTGCTCAAGGAAAAAGTACTTAAAAATAGCAATCTTACCCTTTCAAAGCATGCGGCTAATCGTGTAGAGGAAAGAAATATCGATATGTCGGACGAGAATATAGAGCGTCTTTCAGAAGGTGTTAAAATTGCTGAAGAAAAAGGTCTTCACGCTCCCTTGATTTTGATAGATCGTACAGCATTTATTGTAAATCTAAATAATCGTGCGGTTGTTACCACCGTAAATGGTGACGATATGAAAAACAACGCATTTACAAATATTGATGGTACTGTTATAGTTTAGCTGGTCCTTAACGGAAGCTACAGTAACCCCGACTGCTTGAAGGGTTGCGCGGTACCAATTAAGGAGAAATATGGTAAAAAGTATGTATTCCGGTGTTGCCGGTTTAACCTCACACCAAACACGTATGGACGTTATCGGTAATAACATTGCAAACGTTAATACATATGGTTTTAAAGGATCTACAGTTGCTTTTAGTGATGTTTATTATCAGATGACATCAGGTGCGGCAGGTCCTTCGGCCACACAGGGTGGTGTTAACCCTAGCTCGGTAGGTTCAGGAACTCAGGTAAGCGGCATTGATCTTAAAATGGCTCAATCAAGCTTTACCACTACCGGTAATTCACTTGATCTTGCAATTGCAGGAGAAGGATTCTTCATGGTTCAGGATGCAGATGGTAACACCTTCTACACCCGAGCAGGTAACCTAAAGATCGACTCAAATGGAAGCCTTGTTGACTCAAACGGTAACTTTGTTTTAGGTATTACAGGCGATCCACTTGGACGCGAAGCAACAAATGAAAAAATTCAAATTCAACTTCCATCAGTTAATCCAGAAGCTGGTTCGGCAGAAGAGCTGATTAATGGAAATGAGTTTATCTTTACCGCAACAAATGCTACAACCGATAGTAATGTTACACTTAATTTTTCTTCATCAACACAGCTTCCTTCAGGACAGGCTGCTGTTGCTGAAATAACAACATCAGGCATAGTAATCACGCTAAATGCTACCGAGACATTTACAGATATTAATGATTTTAACACCAAAATCAACGATGCAATAACAGAGGCAAACGGCGGTGTTGAGCATCCGGCAGGAGCTATTACATTGTCGCATGCCATTGTACCAGATCCGTTTGCTGCAGGACTAACCGGTGAAGAAATTGCAAGCAGTGATTTTAGTGTTAATCTTGGCGAGTTTACTGGTTTTCCTAGTGATGGGCTTTTTGCAAAAGGTACAATGAACGTAGAAACTGTTAGCTCTAATTTTTCAGGCACAGGTAACGTTTCAGCTCCAACAATAAGTTATGATGACGTAGCAAAAGCTTTTACAATAACCATGGATGTTGGTGGACAAATTTACTCGGGAACTGTTGATTCTAACGCTACCAACTCCGGTTCACTACTACTTAAAGGTACAGGTGCCGGTTATGATGATGAGTATATTCAAATTTCACACCCAGGATTTACCCAGCTTGGTAACTTCGGTATGGTTGATCCAGCTACTACTCCGTTTGATCCTGATGACGCAAGTACATGGAATGCAGCCTTGTTTGCACATGCTACCTTCCCAACAGTTACAGCAACTGCCTCAGAGCCTTCCAGCTCGCTTGGTTTTTCATTGAAAGCTATTCAGCTTACCGGTGGAACCGAGGGTGGTCCTCAAACTGTTGCTGATCTTACTGCAATAGCAATTGGACCGGATGGAACTATTGAGGGAATGCATCCTGATTTGGGTCTGGTTCAACTAGGAAGAATATCTTTAGCAACATTTGCAAATCCGGAAGGACTTCTACAAACAGGTAATACATATTTCCAGGAGACTGCAAACAGTGGTGAGGCACAATACAATACAGCCGGTACCGGTGGTTCGGGATCGCTTGCTGCAGGCTCACTAGAAATGTCTAATGTTGATCTTTCTAAAGAATTTGCTGACATGATTGTTACCCAGAGAGGATTTCAGGCAAATAGCCGGATTATTACGGTTACCGATGAGATGCTAAATGAACTTATAAATCTAAAACGTTAATATTTTTTAGTTAGGTAGGGCGGACAGCCTCCGTCCTACCTAAACAAACAGAGGATAGAATGATAGCTCTCACAAAATTGAATGAAGATTATTTTCTTTTAAATCCCGACCAAATTGAAATTGTTACGGCAACTCCCGACACCACAATCAGAATGTTATCGGGAAACTATTATATAGTGCGTGAAACACCTGAGGAGATTACTCGTAAGGTGATAGAATATAGAAAAGAAATATTTAAAGATAGCATTAGTGGCTCATTATTTCAGGAATAAATAAAAGGGTAATATTATGGATATTGTATCAATTGTAGGATCTTTGCTTGCACCGTTACTTATAGTTTTCGGTATGGTATTTAGTGCAACAGACGGAATAGATTTTACCAAGATGGGTAACTTTGTTGATGTACAGAGTTTGGCCATTACTATTGGTGGTACCATCGCTTGCTTAATGCTCTCGTTTCCTGCAAGCAGTTTTGGTAAAATATTAAAGCATATTCTTATTCTTTATAAGCCACAAAAATATAACCCACTAGATTACATTGATAGTATTGTTGATTTTGCAAAAGAGGCGAGAAGTAAGGGTTTGCTCTCGCTTGAAGATAAATTAAATCAAACGAAGGACGTTTTCCTTAAAAACAGTCTTATGCTGGTTGTAGACAGTGTGGACCCTGAGAAGGTTAAAGAGCTATTAGATAGCGAGCTGCAATATCTTGATGATCGTCATGCAAGAGATAGAGCGTTTTATGAAAAAGGCGCTGCATATGCACCCGCTTTTGGTATGGTTGGTACGCTTGTAGGACTGGTTAACATGCTTCAGAACATGGGAAACCCGGATGATATTGGTCCTAATATGGCTGTTGCGTTGTTAACAACCTTGTACGGTAGTATTTTTGCAAATATTGTTTTTGCTCCATTAGCTACTAAACTTGCAGTTAGACATGAAGAAGAATATCTGTGTAAAATGTTAATTGCCGAGGGGGTTCAGGCAATTCAAGCTGGTGAGAATCCTAAATTTATTGCCGAAAAACTTATGTTGTTGTTGCCTGCAAGTATCGGCAAAAAAGGTGGTAAAAAGGGTAAAGGCGGCGGAGATGCTGCACCGGCAGAATAACAAGTAATTATTTAGAAAGGGGGGAGATGAAATGGCCAGAAGAAATAAAAGCGATGGCGGAGGCGGTGGTGGAGATTGGCTTGCAACCTACGCAGATATGGTTACATTGTTAATGTGTTTCTTTGTGCTTTTGTTTGCTTCCTCCTCTGTCGATGCAGAAAAGTTTGAAATGATTGTTAAATCCTTTCAGAGAACTGATGCCGAAACACAGCAGGTTGTTCTAACTCCTGAAGGAGACGGCGCAGAGATGGGAACTAATCAAGGAGATGGAGCGGCATCACCCGATGACGGTGAACTTAATCCTGAAACAACAGATCAGTTGCCACAATCTATGGAGGATCTTTATGAGTATTTGCAACAATATGTAAGTGAAAACAGTCTTGAGGGAAGTGTACATATTGAAAAGCAAGACAATCTTGTTTTCGTAAGATTTAATGATAATATCTTTTTCCATCCAGACCAAGCGGTATTACTTGATTCCGCAATTCCAATTTTAGATGTTATTTCGGAGGCGCTTCTTTCTGTAAACGATCAAATACAAAATATTAGGATAAACGGTTATACAGCACAGGTAGATGGAGTTTCATTTGTTAATGATAGAACTCTTTCCTCTGATAGAGCTAATGCGGTTGCTGCTATTTTTGATGAAATAGGTATTCCTCCTGTTAAGACAATTGCTATAGGATACGGAAAAAATTACCCAATTGCAGATAACTCAACTGAAGAGGGTAGGGCTCAGAACCGAAGGGTTGAGCTAATGATAATTGGAACTGGTTTTGACCCAACCGATCCTGATGCACTTAAAGATATAGCATCTCAAGGATTAGATCCGGCCTTCTATTATGATTATAATACACCAACAGATTTTGGTGAGACTGGAGAAGGATAAGTGTGGTTATTATATTATGAAAGCGAGGTGATGAATAATTGGCAGAAGTTCTTTCGCAACAGCAGATTGATGCACTGTTAAAAGGTATGAACGATGGCTCGGCCGAAGAGGTTGTAGAAGAAGTTGTTACGGTTAGTCCGATTGATAAACGAAAAGTTAAGGATTATGATTTTCGTTCTCCTAAAAAGTTTACCAAAGAACAGCTAAGGCTTATCGATAATTTACATGAAAACCTTGGTAGGCAGTTATCATCCTATTTCTCTGGGATACTTCGTACTTTTAGCGAAGTTAAGGTTTTACAGGTAGAAGAACAAAGATACTTTGAATTTAATAATGCTCTTTCAGACAATACACTATTAGGGTTAATTGAATTAAGACCTGAAAATGAAAACCTTGACGAAATGACTATTATTATGGAATTCTCTAGTGGTGTTACCTTTACGGTTATTGATAGATTGCTCGGCGGAACAGGTGAGGGAAGCGGTCTTGATCGCGACTTTACCGAGATTGAGCTAAATATCATGAGAAACGTTATCTCAAAGATGTCTTTTTATATTCAAGAAGCTTGGGGTACTCTTCTACCGGCATCTGCAAAGTTAACATCAATAGAAACGAATCCAAGATTATTACAACTCTTTTCACCAGAGGATATTGTTGTTATAGTTCTTTTAGAACTTAAGGTAGGGGTTACAACTTCAACTATATCGGTATGTATACCGGCCTCTAATCTTGGTGAGCTTATGGGTGAGTTTGTTCCTAAGTATATACGTGGTGGAACTAAGTCTAAGATTGTAGCAGAAAAAGAGTTAAATCGTAAAGATAATATTGAGCAAACGCTTCACTCAGCTGCTATTGATTTGCATGTTGTATTCGATAAAATCGAACTTGAGTTAATCGATGTTTTGCGATTGCAACCCAATGATGTTATACAACTTAAAAAGCCATTATCTGGCGATGTAGATGTATTAATAAATAACAAGCCCTATTTTCAAGGGACTTTGGGATTTAGCAAGAACAACAAAGCAGTAAGAATTAATAAAGTATATTAGTAAGGGAAAGAGAGAATGGCAGAAGAAAAAATGTTGTCACCAATGGAGATTGACGCCATTGGAGAGGTAATGAACATTAGTATGGGAAGTGCTGCTACGGCTGTTTCTACTATGCTGGACAGACAAACTGTAATCACTACGCCTACCGTAACAATAATGAAGATGGCTGATATTGATTACACCGATCTTGAACCGGCTATGATAGTTAAAATCGTTTATGTAGAGGGCGTTTCTGGTTCAAATGTTATGGCTTTTAAACAGTCAGACATGCAATTAATACTTAACCAACTAATGGGAATTGATGAACCTCCAAGTTCAGATTTTGTATTTGATGAGCTTAGCATTAGTGCTGCTTGCGAGGTTATGAATCAGATGATGGGTTCATCAGCTAGTGCGTTGTCTGATTTTTTAAGTAAAAGAATTGATATATCGCCACCCACAGCAACCGTTATGGACGAGGAGAACACATTTAAAGGTGCACTCGGAATTTCAGACGATGAAACGGTGGTAAGTATAAACTTTAACCTTGAAATTGTCGGTATAACCCAGAGCGAGTTCATGAGCGTATTAACAGTTGATCTTGCTAAGGAAATTATTGGTCAATTTATGGGTGCAGGTGATACGGTATCACTACCGGATGAGCCTACTGTGCAAGAATCTCCTGCACCAATGCAGCAGGATGGCCAAACCCAACAGGCATACCCGTTAGATCACCAACAATCTGCAGCAATGCCGGTTCAAGCTGGCAATTCAGCTCAAATAGCGATGCCAGCACAACCAAGGGCAACTGCTCCACCTCCTTCTGAAATACATCCGGCTCAGTTCCCTACCTTTGATCAACCGGGAGTAGGACTTGAAGTTCCTTCCGGAAATATAAATCTGTTGATGAACGTTCCTTTAACTATTACGGTTGAGATAGGAAAAACACAGCGCAAAATAAAAGAGATTATGGATTTTGCGCATGGAACCGTTTTAGAATTGGAAAAACAAGCAGGTGCACCGGTTGATATAGTTGTTAACGGACAACTTATGGCACGAGGAGATGTCGTGGTAATCGAAGATAACTTTGGTGTTAGAATTACCGAGATACTTAACGTGCAAGACGTAATTAATAATCTTCAAAAGAATCAATAGGAGTAAACAGTTATGGACAAAAAAATTATGGTAGTAGATGATGCGGCTTTCATGAGAATGATGATTAAGGACACATTATCTAAAAATGGTTTTACCGATATCGTAGAGGCTGCTGACGGTCAGATAGCTATCGATACCTACCGTGCAGAAAAACCTGATCTTGTTATTATGGATATTACTATGCCCAATGTTAATGGCCTAGAGGCTCTTCAAGCAATCAAAAAAGAGTTTCCTGATGCAAAAATTGTTATGTGTAGTGCTATGGGACAGGAATCAATGGTTGTAGATGCAATTAGATTCGGTGCGCTGGACTTTATCGTTAAACCCTTTAAAGCTGACAGAATTCTTCAAACAATTGCAAAGGTATTCGGCTAATAAGTTTACAAACAGCTATATATAATATTTGCATGAACTAAAATTACGAGAAAGGACGGAACAATAACATGGTGAATATAAATACATATCGGTCATGTTCGGTTCTAGTTGTCATCTGATGGGGGCTGTTCTTGAAGTATTAGGCATTTTAATAGTACTAATTGGTGTTTGTGTACTAGCATATTTTGCTACAAAATATATAGCTAAAGCATATCAACTTAAGGGTGCCGGAGATAATATTAAACTACGTGATAGGCTAATGCTTTCCTACGATAAATCCTTGGTACTTGTTACTGTAGGTGATAAAACTCTCTTAATTTCTATTGCAAAGGAAAACATTCGTTTAATTTGTGAAGTTGACGCGTCAACATTGAAAGAGCAACCAGCACCCGAAAGTATCGATTTTTCAACTATTTTGAAAAACACAACCCTTTCAAAATTTGTCAATAAGAATCAAGAGGGGAGTGACGATGATAAATAGTATGGCAAAACACCAAAAGGTAAAGACAGGTTTAAGATATTTTATAACTATAAGTGCTTTTTTACTATTTATTTTATTTGCAAGCACAACAGCTCATGCTCAATCAGGTATAAGCATAGACCTAACAACAGCGTCTGAGGGAGAAAACTCACTGGGCAATCTTGAAATATTGATGCTGTTGTTATCAATATCCTTGTTACCTTCGATGCTACTTCTAATGAGTTGCTTTACCAGAATTGTTATTGTATTATCATTTATGAGAACGGCTCTCGGTACTCAGCAAGCTCCACCCAATATGGTCTTAATCGGTTTAGCACTTTTTTTATCCATTTTTATCATGCAACCGGTTTTGAATGAGATAGAAGAGGTAGCATATCAACCTTATGTTGAAAACGAGATTGATAGTATGCAGGCGCTGGAAGCAGCACAGGAACCAATAAAGAGATTTATGTTGATGCAGACCAATCATTCCGATTTAAATCTTTTTTTAGAGTTATCGAATACTCCGTTACCGGAAGGTTTTGATATTAACAGTAATGAGAGTAAACTTGAATTGGGGCTCGAGATTTTAGTACCTTCATTTGTAACAAGTGAGTTAAAAAGAGCGTTTACAATTGGTTTTTTACTATTTATACCATTTTTAATTATTGATTTGGTTGTCGCATCAACCCTTATGTCAATGGGAATGATGATGCTTCCCCCCGCAATGATCTCGCTACCTTTTAAGTTATTGGTTTTTGTTTTGGTAGATGGGTGGGGTCTACTACTGGAAATGCTTGCGAGCAGCTTTAATATGTGAGGTTAGTCGTTGTTAAATCAGTCAGAAATTATTGATATTTTACGTGAATCCATGTTGGTTGCATTTCGTCTTGCTATTCCAATGTTAACTGTAAGTCTTGTTGTTGGCTTAGTTATTGCTATATTTCAAGCAGTTACTCAGATTCATGAACAAACATTAACCTTTGTACCCAAACTAATAGTTATAGCATTGTTTTTATTGTTAGGTACCTCGTACATGCTAAATACTATGCTTGAGTTTATTCGTAACCTTTTTGAAATAATGGCAACAATGTGACGGGAATATAAATGTTTAGCTTAGCTTATACCAATTTGCTCACGATGCTTCTTGTCTTTGTAAGACTGTCTGCCATGTTTCTTACTAACCCTATTCTATCAAGGAAACAGGTACCAACAACGGTAAGATTGGCTTTAATCTTAATAATATCCATATTGGTTTATCCAACTATAGATGACACAGTGATTAACCCAGATTTAGATCTATTATATGTATTATTTATTACAAAAGAGTTTTTAATTGGCATTTGCATTTCATTAATATTTAGTTTTTTCTATTATATGATATTTTTTGCCGGAGATTTTTTAGATCTAATGTTTGGACTTGCAATGGCTAAAGCGTTTGATCCGGCTACCAATATTCAGGTATCTATATCGGGACAATACCTAAACATATTTTTTGTTCTATACTTTTTTGCTACAAACTCGCATCTTACAATGATTGAGTTATTTGTTAAATCATTCAGTATTATACCATTGGGTGCAAATTTTGATATAGATATAGCAGGGTTTTTATTAAGTACTTTTATTTCAGTTTTAGAACTAATCTTGCGTTTAATTATGCCATTTTTGGTAGCTACTATGCTTTTAGAGGTTGTTCTTGGTATTTTAATGAAGTTAGTTCCTCAGATGCACCTAATGGTGATTAATATACAGATGAAAATAATCGTTGGAATACTCATATTACTTGCATTAATTTATCCTGTTTCAACCTTTATCGATAATTATTTAATTACTATGTTAGACACCATGTATTATGGATTGATGGAATTACCGGTTTAATTATTCAACGAGGAGAAGATGGCAGGAGAAAAAACCGAAAAAGCGACGCAACATAGGCGAGGTCAAGAAAGAAAGAAAGGCAATATTTTTCAAAGCAGAGATATTGTTTTAGTCTTTAGCCTATTGGTAATGATTATTTCTCTTCAGCTTTATGCACCATATCTGTTGGATACTGTAAAAAAGGGGGTTGCTTCATTTATTGACAAAGGATCATATATTAATATAATATCTGAACAAACATTAACTGAACTTACCATAGAGATTATAATTACCATAGCAATTGCAGTTTTCCCTTTACTACTTTTAAGCATGCTAGCCTCGGTTGTGGCAACAGCCGCTCAAACTAAAATGTTAGTTAACTGGAGCGCAATCGGTCCAAAATTATCTAAGATTAATCCGATTAGTGGATTAAAGAACATGTTTTCCCTTAACTCAGTAGTTACTTTAGTTAAAAACTTGCTGAAGATGGTGATTCTGGCTGTAGTTACTTATTTTACCCTAATAGATGAGATTCCTACAATATCAAATCTTATTGATATGTCAGTTGAGCAAAGTTTAGCATTTTTTGGAGACATGGTTTTATCGCTCTTTATAACACTAATAATAATATTTGCAGGAATTGCAGTTCTAGATTTTTTTTATCAGCGATACGACTATGAGAAAAAAATAAGAATGAGCAAGGACGACATAAAAGAGGAGTACAAACAAACCGAGGGTGATCCTAAGATAAAATCTCGAAGAAAACGTAAGCAGATGGAAATGTCGCGCACACGTATGATGCAGGCTGTTCCCAGTGCAGACGTGATTATAAGAAACCCTACCCATTATGCAATTGCACTATCATATAATGCAAAAGAAAATCCTGCCCCGATTGTTGTTGCTAAAGGTGCCGACTATCTAGCTTTAAAGATTATTGAGGTTGCAGAGGAGAATGATGTAGTAGTAACTGAAAACAAGCCTCTAGCACGTTCACTTTATGAAAGTGTAGAGATTGACCATCCGATACCGGAATCGTTTTATGTAGCGGTGGCAGAAGTGCTTGCAGTGGTTTACAATATTAAGAAAAAGGAATTAAAGTGAAAGGTTCAAGCGTCGTTTCTTTATGTATAATTGTTATTATACTGCTAATAATTATTCCAATACCATCATATCTGTTGGATATGTTGTTTATTATCAATATAGCGCTAGCTTTTGTTATTCTATTAACAACAATGAGCATAAAGGATTCTCTTGAGTTTTCAATATTTCCTTCGCTTTTACTGGTAACTACGCTTTTTAGACTTGGATTAAATGTTCGTTCAACAACTTTGATACTGTTAGACAATGGTTACGCTGGAGAGGTTGTAAAAACTTTTGGTGATTTTGTTATTCGAGGCAATGCAGTTGTTGGTATAATTATCTTTTTCATTATTGTTCTTGTTCAGTTTATTGTTATTACTAAAGGTTCTGAGCGTGTTGCAG